>NZ_JBFTNK010000006.1:0-332171 GCF_056397445.1 Neorhizobium sp. 05N33
GTCGGTCCGACAGTCGGTCCGACAGCTTCTCATCCGTCCCGCGTCGCCGGAGGGAGACCATTTTCCGCGAACCCGAACGCCAAGGTTTTGCGTCTTGCCCTTGACGTCCGCGCCGGTCCCGCCTCGCCGGCACGCCTGCCGGTGTATCCGCGACGGAACGGAGGGATTTTAGGCATGGGCCGGGAGGGCGGGGATGAGAGAGGATGTGGATGGAGTTAAAGTGCTGAAAAGGTTGGAGGAGATGTTCGGCAGCATCCCCGTATCGGACAAGGCGAAATGCCAGCTCTCCTCCTCATCCCTGTGCTTGTCACAGGGATCCAGCCGCCGTGCGTCTGCACGGCGAGAGGATATTTTTCGGGTCGAGGGCGAGGGAAGTAGAGTCTTACGCGCCGCCGACGCGGCGCTGCTGGATTCCTGTGACAGGCACGGGAATGAGGGAGGAAAGGTACCGCCGAAAGGCCGCGGGGGAGAAGTCCGGGCCGGCCCCTACTGCCCCAAAAGGTCGCGAAGGCTCCAGGGGTCGTCGCCGGACTGGTCGGCGATGTCGTCCACCTTCCAGCCGCCGTTTTCGCGCACCAGCGTGTAGAAGAGCGTCGCCGAGCGCTTGCCGTTGCGGAAGGACACTTCCAGCTCGGCCGTGTTGCCGAGGACGATCGGCGGGGAAAGCTGGACATTGCTGGCGACGCCATCCTGTCCGGCAAGGATCGGATCGAAATCCACCGCCTCGCCATTCGCCGTCAGGCTCTCGTTGAGCGCCTCGGAGAAATAGGCGGAATAGGGCGAGGGCGCGTCGTCCTCGGCCGGGTCGATCGTGTCGGCATAAAGGGATTTGATCAGCGCCTGCGGCGACTTGTAGACCCGCGCCTCGGCGCCGGCCGCAGCCAGCAGGGAAAACAGCAGTCCGAAAACGATGGCCGGCATGCGCATGGATGAGTCGTTCCCCGTTTGGATGTGAGGAGATGTTTAGGGGAGGGAGGGGTGGAAGGATAGTGAGAACGTCCATGAGAGATGGCCTCAGAGCAGGGAAATCGTCGGAGCAGAAAATTTGGAAACAACTCAGAGGAGAATATAGTACGAGCAATCGTCATTTGATTCGGAGGTAGTGATGGCAAAGGGAGAGTTTTTCGTATCTTTTTTTGAAGATATGGAAAGAGGTTTTGGGTTCTCGTTTTCTGATAAAAACGACTTCAATGAGGCAGATTTTGATAACGGTGTACTTATTGAAAGTATAGGAAAAGAGATTGAGAACACGAAAACCGGGGAAACGTCGAAAATGGCGACCCGTTTTGTGGATTTTGCAGATACCATGAAGGGATATATTGAGTTTTTAAGATTTTTTGCGGGGCTTGGGTCACTTGTATCAGAAAATATTGGCAGGGAAGCATTAGGAGATTTTCTCAATAAAAATGGCGCTGTCGTTGAGGAGAGGCCGAATATTAAAATCTACCTTCTTCCAAACAATAAAAAGAATGAGCTACTAAAGATAAGGGATTTGCTGAAGTCCTCAAAGATTGTCGGTAGAGAAATACCGCAGATGCTGCTGATGGGGCTTGTAAGCAGCTATGAACATCAAATGTCTCTGCTTGCGAGGATAATAATCGAGATCAATCCAAAAATCATAGTTTCAAAAGATAAAACTGTATCTATCCTAGATATACTTGAAGCGGACTCTATAGATTCGATTAAGCAGAAATATATTGACAAGGAAGTCGAAAATATATTCAGGGAGGGGGTCGATAAACAGATTGAATGGTTCGAGAATAAGGTGAATATATCTGATATAAAATCCAATCATAAGAATATCGATAAATTTATGGAATTGTTTGAGCGGAGAAATTTATTCGCTCACAATAACGGGATAGTTAACGATATATACTTATCAAAGGTTTCAAAAAAGTACACCTCAGACAACAAGATATCAAAAGGTGACTATTTAAGAGCTGATCCGAGGTATTTCTATGAGTCTCTTGATTTGATTATCGAGTTCGGAGTTAAATTAATCCAAGTGTGTTGGAGAAAGTTGGTTCCGGCCGAATCTGAAATTGCTGATTCACTATTACTAAACCTTTGCTTTGAGCTGATCATGAGCGGGGAGTATCGCTTGGCAAAGTATCTTCTGGAGTTCGCGCGGGGGCTTCGCGGTGACCGATCAGAGATGATGACCAGAATGTTTATCGTAAATCACGCTAATTCCTGCAAGCTTCTTAAGGAAGAAAAAGAGGCTTTAACCATTTTGGATTCCGTAGATTGGTCTGCATCGTCAAACAATTTTCAATGTTGTGTAGCTGCTGTAAGAGGGGATGTGGGGGAGACAGTAAAATATATGCGGAAATTAGGAAAAAATGGGGAAATTTCAACTTTGGAGTACCAAAGTTGGCCCGTATTTTACCATGTCAGAGATGTTGATAGTTTTAAATCTGCTTTCAAGGCGTTGTTTGGTGTGGACTATATACCAACCCCTATCAGAAGGGGTGGGGTCGTAAACGCCCTTGGAGGACTGGCGTTTGGGATTTTGGGGGAGGATACGGGTGTCGCTAGATTACCAAAAGCTAGAAAGATATCTCTACGTAGCGTAAATTAGAATAAACAGGCGTTATGCTATGAGGTGTCACTAAATATAGTGATGACTGTACGGTTTTTGCGCGCTTAAGCTTCTCTTTATATCGGCCCTGCGTATGGGTACTTCGGCTCAACCTCGATCGAGATTTAACTGGGTCAGCGCTCACCGCCCCGGTCGCCCCGTCTTCCCCTTCGTCCGGCTCTTCCGCTTCTGCTCGCCAGCATCCTCATAACTTCCCGCGCCGACCTTGCCGCGCACGAGGGGGCGGGGGTCGTCGGTGGGTCCTCGGGTCAGGCCCGAGGATGACGACGGAGAGGTTGAGGTTGAGGTTGAGGATGACGGTTTCGGCGGCAGCTTGCCGGTGACCGGTTTTTCGGTGCGGCCGACGGTCATTTCGTCGAGGTCGTTCTTGCGGAACAGCGATGGCTTGGCGGGTTCGGCGATGTCGCGGCCCATGTCGTCGAGGCCGGGTTTGGCGAAGAGGGAGGTCGAGGGTGTGGAAGCACCCCCCTCTGTCCTGCCGGTTTGGGTCGAGCCACGGGTCTCGACCCGTCCTTCGGACCCCGCCTCAAGGGGGGAGATCGACTCGCGGCGGGGTTTTGCTCCGCCTTTGCCGTTTCCAGCCTTGCCGTTTGCCTTGCCATTGCCGCCTTCGACGGCGCGGGCTTCGTCGCGGGCGATCGGGTCGTCCATGACGGCGAGTTCGGCGGCCTTGAGGCGTTTGATTTCGTCGCGCAGGCGGGCGGCCTTTTCGAAGTCGAGGTCGGCGGCGGCGTCGCGCATCGATTTTTCGAGCGCGTTGAGATGGGCCTGCAGGTTGTTGCCGACCAGATGGCCGCCATCCGCAAAACCCTTGCCGGAGGTGCCGGAAATGTCGGCGCGGACGTGGTCGCGCTCGTAGACCGAGTCGAGGATGTCGGAAATGCGGGCTTTCACCGATTCCGGCGTGATGCCGTTGGCGGTGTTGTATTCCATCTGCTTTTCGCGGCGGCGGGCGGTTTCATCCATGGCGCGCTGCATCGAGCCGGTGATCTTGTCGGCATAAAGGATGACCTTGCCGTCGACGTTTCTGGCGGCTCGCCCGATGGTCTGGATCAGCGACGTTTCCGAGCGCAAAAAACCTTCCTTGTCGGCGTCGAGGATGGCGACGAAGGCGCATTCGGGAATGTCGAGGCCTTCGCGCAGGAGGTTGATGCCGACCAGCACGTCGAAAGCGCCAAGGCGCAGGTCGCGGATGATCTCGATACGCTCCAGCGTGTCGATGTCCGAGTGCATGTAGCGGACGCGCACACCCTGTTCGTGCAGGTATTCGGTCAAATCTTCGGCCATGCGCTTGGTGAGCACCGTACACAGCGTGCGATAACCCTTGGCGGCGGTCTCGCGGATTTCGCCGAGCACGTCGTCGACCTGGGAGCGGGCGGAACGGACTTCCACCGGCGGGTCGATCAGGCCGGTGGGGCGGATCACCTGTTCGGCGAACACGCCGCCGGACTGTTCCATCTCCCAGTTGCCGGGCGTCGCCGAGACGGCAACGGTGAGCGGGCGCATCGCATCCCATTCCTCGAAACGCAGGGGCCGGTTGTCCATGCAGGAGGGCAGGCGAAAGCCGTATTCGGCGAGCGTCGCTTTTCGGCGGAAGTCGCCCCGGTACATGCCGCCGATCTGGCTGACCGAGACATGGCTTTCGTCGATGAACAGCAGGGCGTTGTCGGGAATGTATTCGAACAGGGTCGGCGGCGGCTCGCCGGGATTGCGGCCGGTGAGGTAACGCGAATAGTTCTCGATGCCGGCGCAGGAGCCGGTCGCCTCCAGCATCTCGATATCGTAGCGGGTGCGCTGCTCCAGCCGCTGCGCTTCGAGCAGGCGGCCGCCCTTTTCGAGCTCGGCGAGCCGGTGCTTCAGCTCCTCCTTGATCGCCTTGATGGCGCCGTTGAGGGTGGGGCGCGGGGTGACGTAATGCGAATTGGCGTAGATCTTGACCGATTTCAGGTCGCCGACCTTGTGGCCGGTCAGCGGATCGAACTCGGTGATCGCGTCGATCTCGTCGCCGAACATCGAGATACGCCAGGCGGCATCTTCCAAGTGGGCCGGGAAGATTTCAATGGTGTCGCCGCGCACGCGAAACGAGCCGCGCACGAAATTGATGTCCTGGCGCTTGTATTGCTGGGCCACCAGGTCGGCCAGTAATTGACGTTGATCCAATCGGTCGCCGACCGACATCTGGAAGGTCATCGCCGTATAGGTCTCGACCGAGCCGATACCGTAGATGCAGGAGACCGAGGCGACGATGATGCAGTCGTCGCGCTCCAGCAGCGAGCGGGTGGCCGAGTGGCGCATCCGGTCGATCTGTTCGTTGATCGAGCTCTCCTTCTCGATGAACGTGTCGGAGCGCGGCACATAGGCTTCCGGCTGGTAATAGTCGTAATAGGAGACGAAATATTCGACCGCGTTGTCGGGGAAGAAGTTCTTGAACTCGGAATAGAGCTGCGCCGCCAGCGTCTTGTTGGGGGCGAGGATCACCGCCGGGCGCTGGGTCGCCTCGATCACCTTGGCCATGGTGAAGGTTTTGCCCGAACCGGTGACGCCGAGCAGGACCTGGGAACGCTCGTTGTCGTTGATGCCCGCCACGAGGTCGCGGATGGCGGTCGGCTGGTCGCCGGCCGGCTCGTAGTCGGACGACATGCGGATGGTGACGCCGCCCTCGGATTTTTCCGGCCGGGCGGGGCGGTGCGGCGTCCACAGCTTGCCGTCCTTGAACAGCGGATTGCCGCTCTCGATCAGCGCCGACAGTGCTTCGACGGTGGCGGTGACCGCGCCGGCGGCGAGGTTCTCGGCGTCCTCCAACGACGTATCCATGCCGGCGACCGGGTTGAGGCCGGCGCGGGCGCGCGTCTTCGGATCCGACGAGGCGCCGATCGACACGCCGCGGGCGGTCTTCGAGGCGGTGGTATTCTTGGCCGTGGTCGGGGCCGACTTGGCGGCCTTGATGGCTTCCTCGCGCGCCGCGATCTCTATTCTCTTGCGATGCTTGCCCGCCTTCGAAGCAATCTCACGCTGCGTCTCGACGCCCGACGCTTCCGCCTCGGCCTCGAGCTGCTTCACCCAGTCGGATACGCTGCCTTGCAGAGGCGCACCCTCGAACGACGATTGCGGGGCTTCCCCGAAACCGTCGTGATTGTCCGGGTTCGAGGCGGGCGATTTTTTCGGTGATCTGGCCATGCCGCGAATATGGAGAGACTCGTCGCGAAAGTGAAGAGGGGCAGGTCACAAAACGAGTACAAAAGGGAAACGGATTTTGGGGGGAGGCGGTGGGCTACGCCACCTGGCGCTCGGTGACGGCGCGGCGGCTTTCGATCCAGCCGGGGATGCGTTCGGCCGGCATCGGGCGGCCGAAGAAATAGCCCTGGGCGAACTGGCAGCCGAGCGCTTTCAGGGCGTTGGCCTCCTCGTCGCTCTCGACGCCTTCGACCACCACTTCCATCGACAGCGCCCGTCCGAGGCCGGCCATGGCGCCGACGATTTCCTGGTTCTGGCGGCTTTGATGCACGTTGGTGATAAAACGGCGGTCGAGCTTCAGCCGGTCGACCTTGAGCGCCACGAGATAGGCGAGCGAGGAATGGCCGGCGCCGAAATCGTCGACGGCGAGCTTGTAGCCGGATCGCTCGATGCGCTTCAGCTGCTCGCCGGCGACCAGCGTGTCGAGGATCGCCTCCTCGGTGATCTCGATCTCGAACAGCGCCGGATCGATGCAATGGGCCGAGGTGATGCAATCGAGCACGTCGGTGACCGAATAGAGGTCGAACTCGCGCGGCGAGACGTTAATGGCAACCGTCGCCCGCGGCAGGCCGAGCGAGGGCAGGCGGGTGAGCAGCCGACAGGCGGCTTCGGCAACCGTCGCGGTCAGCCGGTCGGCAAGGTTGGCTGCCTGTGCGGCGGCGACGATTTCCGGCGGCGCGATCGGCCCGAGATAGGGGTGGTGCCAGCGCACCAGCGCCTCGAAACCGGTGATCTGCTGGGAGGCGAGGTCGACCTGCGGCTGGAACCACGCTTCGAGGTCGCCGGCATCGAGCGCATCGGCGAGTTCGTGCTCGATCTGGTTCTGGCGGTCGGCCTGGGAGCGGAAGGCCGGCTCGAATTCGCGCCACTGGCGGCGCCCGCCGTCCTTGGCCCTGTAGAGGGCCATATCGGCGCTGATGAACAGATCCTCGGCCGTATCCGCATGCAGCGGGAAGAGCGCCAGGCCGATCGAGGTGCCGACCACGGTCGGCTGGCCCTCGAGCATGACCGGCTGCCGGCTGTGCTCGAGGATGCGCTTCGCCAGACCCCGGGCGGTTTCGGCGGCATCCGAGCCGCCGAGGATGATCGCGAACTCGTCGCCGCCGAGCCGGGCGATGACGCCGTTGCCGTCGACCGCCGAACGCAGCCGGTCGCTGACCTCGACGAGCAGCGCGTCGCCGGCGCTGTGGCCGAGCGTGTCGTTGACCGTCTTGAAGCGGTCGAGATCGAGGATGAGGAGGGCGAGTTGTTCCTCCTCCAGCCTTGCGGCGGAAATTCCCGTATCAAGGGCGTTATTGAAGGCGGTACGGTTGGCAAGCCCGGTCAGCGGATCGCAATTGGCGAGCACTTCCAGCCGGTAGTTGGCGCGCAGGATGTTCGAATTGGCACTGGAGAGAGAATCGGCAAGCGCCGTCGCCTTGAGTTTGCCGAGCACGTTGCCGACGAAGGTCGCCTCGCTGGTACGGCTGCTGCGGATCAGCACCATCGTCAGCGCTACGACGTCGATGGTGAGGAGCCAGCCGCTGGCGCTGCCGGTGACGGCAAGCGACACCATCACGGAAATGTTGGGCGGTATGGCGAAGGCGAGCGAAACCGGGTTGTGCCCGACACCCATCAGGACCGCGCCGGTCGCCATGCCACACATGATCAAATAGAGGCCGCTGTCTCCGTCGAGCGCGTTGAAATCGGGCACGGTCAGCGGAAGGGCCGCCCAGGCGAGCCCGCTCAAGAGTGCCCCGACGGTCAGCACGTCCAGCGCCTGTTGCGGGGCATGTTCCACGGTTTCCCAACGCTTCAGGATCGACGCCATGACGACGCGCAGGATGAGGCTGGCGATCACCGCCGTGAACCAGAGGCTGGCCGAAACGGTCAGGCCACGGTCGATTGTGGTGACGAAAAGCGCCGAAGCGGATATCGCGGCATTGGTCGCGAGCGTCGAGATCAGGCGTTCGAGCATGGTCGATGCCTGCGCTCGTTTCACGTCCAGGGCAAGGGCCGGGTCGATCTGACCTGTTCTAAATTCGGCTTCCATCGGTCCGCTTGAGCTGGAGTTCCTATGCCGACACTATCCAACGGCAGCGATAAGAAAGTCTTGCATTCGAGGGATCTTCTTCAACCCAGCCGGGTTATCCTGAATGAAAAGGTAATCGGCCGTTCGTGGCGCCTCAATATTGGGCGGATGCCGTTCGATTGTTCCGATAGCTGGTAGATCGTGCAGTCGATCCGATTTCTCCCGCACTGCTGGAACTTACCCCCGCGGTCACGAATTACAAATTGTCCATGTCACGAAATGGCCGCAATTCCTGTTGGTTTCCACCACATTTGTTCGGGACTCTAAGCGAGTCAAACGAGGAGTAATCCAATGGCTCTTCCCAACCCGACCCTGGCCGCCATCCGATACGGTTATGGCCTTCGTCCCGGCGAAGAGCCGCCCCGCGATGTCGAGGCGCTGCTGGCGCAGATCGAGGAAGGGGCTTCCGAAAAGCCTCGCTTTCCGCGCGAGGGTGTGAGTGGCCGGCTGGACACTGCAACCCGTGTCGTCTCGTTGCTCGCCGCCGAGGCGAAAGCCCGTCAGGCCGGCAATCCGAACGAGGACGTCCGCAAGGCGACCCGGACCGAGGCGCGGCGCATCTATCGGCAGGATGCCATGGCGCGGCTTGCCCAGGCGATCCATTCGCCGCTCGGATTTTATGAGCGCCTCGCGAGTTTCTGGGTCGACCATTTTTCGACCAGCGTGATGAAGTCGCTGCCGATGCGGATGATCGTGCCGCTCTATGAGGCGCAGGCGATTCGCCCCAATATCGGCGGTTCCTTCACGAAATTGCTGTCCGATGCGATTTTGCATCCGGCCATGCTGATCTATCTCGACCAGAACCAGAGTGTCGGGCCCGATTCCGCCGCTGCCCGCAAGAACGGCCGCGGTCTCAACGAAAACCTCGGACGCGAACTGCTGGAGCTGCACACATTGGGCGCCGGCAGCGGCTATACGCAGGACGACGTGCGTGCCGCAGCACTGATCCTCACCGGCCTGTCGGTAGACAACCGCGCCATGCAGGTCGTCTATCAGCCGCGCCTCGCCGAGGCGGGGCCTGTCAACCTGCTCGGCCGGACCTATCAGGACGACGAAGGCGATGGCCAGGACCACGTCCTGATGCTCGAGGACCTCGCCGCCAACCCCACGACCGCGCGGCATGTCTGCGGCAAGCTCGTCCGGCATTTCGTCGCCGACGAGGCGCCCGAAGACATGGTCGGCGTGATGGTCGCGGCATGGACGCAGAGTGAGGGCAATCTGACCGAGGTCTACCGCGCCATGCTCGCTCATCCGCGGGCCTGGTCGGATCCCGGCCAGAAGATCAAGCAGCCGTTCGAGTTCGTGGCGTCGGGTTTCCGCGCTCTCGATTTGCCGGAGAGGAATTTGGCCAACCTGCTGCGCGACATGGACGATGGCGACGAGGACGAGAGCCCGATGCAGAAGGCCATGGACCTGACTGGTATGGCGAAGAGGGAAGATATCAGGAAGAAGGCGGGGCGTGCCAATGCCCTGACGCTCGGAGCGCTGCAGCGCATGGGCCAGCCGATCTGGCAGCCGCCGAGCCCCGCGGGTTTCGCGGACGAAACGAGCGTGTGGCTGACCCCGAGCCAGCTGAGCGAACGGATTTCCTGGTCGCGCATGGTCGGCCGCATCTTTGCACAGAGGCTGGAGCCGTCCGAATTCCTACAGGCCGCACTTGCCGATGCCGCCCATCCGGAGACCCGAAGGGTGATCGCGCAGGCGCCCAACAAGGTGCACGGCATCACGATGGTGCTGGCATCCCCTGAATTCAACAGGAGATAAGAGATGAGCGTCCAGGACAGTTTCCCGTTGTCTCGCCGCGGTTTTCTGGCCGGCGCCTGCTGCGCGGCGGCGGTTCCGCTCCTGACGCCGGTGAGCTTTGCAGCGATGCCCGGCGACAACCGCTTCGTGACGATCATCCTGCGCGGCGCCATGGACGGACTCGACTTCGTCCAGCCTTACGGCGATCCGGCCTATGCGGCGCTGCGCCCGAAACTGGGCTTGAGGCCGGATACCGGGCTCATCGATCTCGACGGGTTCTTCGGGCTCAATCCGGCAGCTTCCGCGCTGGTGCCGCTGTGGCAGGCGCGCGAGCTCTCCTTCGTGCATGCCGTCTCGACGCCCTATCGCGACCAGCGCAGCCATTTCGACGGCCAGGACATGCTGGAGACCGGCGGCAACGCCAAGGGCCAGCGCACCGGCTGGCTGAACCGCACGCTCGCGATCATCCCGCGCTCGAACGGCCGCAAGGCGATCGACATCAATACGTCGATGGAACTGATCCTCAGTGGTCCGAACGAAGCGGATACATGGTCGTCGCAAAGCAATTTCGCGCTTGCCGAGGACGAGATCGCCTTTCTCGACCGCCTCTACGCCAGCGATCCGGCGTTTGCGAAAGCCATGGAGGAGGCGAAGAAGACCGATATGTCGGCGGACTCCCTTTACGCCGACAACAGGCGGGGCGCTGGCATTGCCGACATGGCGCGGCTTGCCGGCGGCATGCTGCGCGAGGACTATCGGATCGCCAGTTTCTCGATCAACGGCTGGGACACCCATGTGGGCCAGCTAGGGCAGTTCAGGAAAGCCGTCGGCGATCTCTCGACCGCGATTATCACGCTGAAGGATACGCTCGGCGAAGAGGCCTGGAAAAAGACCGTCGTGCTGGCAATGACCGAATTCGGCCGCACCGCCCGCGAAAACGGCACCAACGGGACCGACCACGGAACCGGCGGGCTTGCGGTGCTCGCTGGCGGGGCGATCCCGGGCGGCAGGGTCTTGGGCAAATGGCCGGGCCTTTCCGAAGACAAGCTGCTCGACCGCCGCGACCTGATGCCGACCGGCGACGTCCGCGAGGTCGCGGCCGCCATGCTTTACCGGCAGTTCGGGATCGAGCCCGACAATCTCACCGCCAAGGTTTTCCCCGGCCTGAGTTTCGACAGGTCCTCGGCCTATCTGAGGGGGTGATCCGGCCGGTTCCGTCTATGTCAGGAGGTCGTAAACCCGGAATACCCAGTAGAACTGGTAGGCGAGCGCAAAGACGACGAAGGCCGCGTGATAACGCCGGTCGGTGGTGATCGCGGCGATGATGCTGAGCACGATATAGACCGCGGTGCGGGCCGGATATTCGTAGCCGAGCGACAGGAAATAATCCCAACCCTTGAGAGCCGTATCGATGAGATCGGTGACGAGCATTCCCGCCAGGAAACCGAAGAACCAGGTTCGCCGCGACAGGAAATAATGTTCGTAACCGTCATAATCCTGCATCGAAGTCGGAAAGAGCAGGGCGCAGAGGAAGAAGAACAGCGCGCAGAAGGCGATCAGGAAAAGATAAGCCGCAAAACCGATCACCGGCAGGGCGTGTAGCCGGTATTCCCACCACCAGAAATGCGCCAGGAACAGAAACATGAACACCACCCAGCCGAGGTGGACGGGGTAGATGCGCGCCGCGCCGGGATGCTGAACGATGCCAGCGAGGCCGTTCAGCAGCCGCGCCAGGCTGAGGCTCACCACCATGCCCATGACCACGCGGATATGCGTATAGGTTTCGGCGGCGGTGGCGACGTCCATGGCTGTTCCTCGATCTATTGCTCGGCGGGCACCGGCACGGGGCGGCCATCCTCGTCGAGCGCGACCATGATGAAAGTCCCTGCCGTGACCTTCTCGATCATCCGGTGACGCGCCCTCTGCGCCCAGGCTTCGACGGTCAGCGTGATCGACGAACGGCCGACGCGGGTGATTTCCGTATAGATGTTCAGCGTATCGCCGATCTTGACCGGCAGTTCGAAGGCCATTTCCTTGACCGCCGCCGTCACCACGCGGCCGCGGGCGCGTTCGGCGGCGCGGATGCCGCTCGCCAGGTCCATCTGCGCCATCACCCAGCCGCCGAAGATATCGCCGGCCGCGTTGGCATCCGCCGGCATGGCGAGCGTCCGGAGCGTCAGTTCGCCGGTCGGCTTGGGATTTTCGGTCATGTCGTCTCTCTTTCGAAGCGGTTTTCGGGCGACTCCTCCCGCCGCGAGACTAACCGCACATGAAGGAGAAGGAAACTCCGCCAAAAAGCGTTTCAACATCAATTATTTAGGCTGAACTAATTCGCGTTCGCCGCGATTTGTCAAGGCTTCACTACCTGGTAACCATCGACCATTAGAATTTAAGGCGAATTGCACATAAGGGGGGTCCCATGCAACGTCTCGCCATTTCCTGGCGCCTTTATAGTCTTGTGCTCCTGTCGCTCGTCATCCTCGGCGGCGCCATGGTCTTCAGCCTGTTCCAGAGTTACGCTTCGTCGGAACGGGAGCGGAAGGCGGGCCTTGCCCAGATGAACGATGTGGCGCTGACCGTGCTCAAGAAATACCAGGCCCTCGAAGCCTCCGGCGCGATGACCCGCGAGCAGGCCCAGACCGAGGCCAAGGCGGTCATCTCGGTGATGCGCTACGGCGACGGCAGCGGCTATTTCTGGCTCAACGACATGCTGCCGCGGATGATCATGCATCCGATCAAGGCGGAGCTGAACGGCAAGGACCTGTCGAACGACAAGGACCCGAACGGCAAGTTCCTGTTCGTCGAGTTCGTCAATGCCGTCAAGGCAAGCCCGACGGGCAAGGGCTTCGTCGACTACTACTGGCCGAAGCCGGGCGCCGAGCAGCCGGTCGAGAAATATTCGCATGTCGCCGGTTTCGCGCCCTGGGGCTGGATCGTCGGCACCGGCGTCTATGTCGATGACCTGCACGCCATGTTCCGGCGCGATGCGATTAACTTCGCCTCGATGTTCGGCATCGGCGCGCTGGTGCTGATCGCCGGCGCCACCTTCGTGGTCAAGACGGTGACCGGCCCGATCGGCAAGATCAGGCAGGCGCTGCAGTCGATCGCATCGGGCGAGGCGCGCGTCACCGTGCCCTGCACCGAACAGAAGAACGAGATCGGGGAAATGGCCCGCGCGCTGTCCGTGTTGCGCGATTCGGTCGACGAACGGGCCCAGCTGCAGGCGCGCGAGGCCGAACAGGCCCGCATGATCGCCAGCGAGCGCTCCGACAACGAGCGCACGATGACGGCCGCTGCGGAACGCCAGGGGCGCGCGATCAGCGAGCTCGGCCGGGCGCTCGAGGCGCTGGCCGGGGGCGACCTTTCCGTGGCACTTGTCGATATCGGCGAGGACTATGCCAAACTCCGCCACGATTTCAACGCGGCGGTCGGTTCGCTGCACCAGGCGATCGCGGCGATCTCCGAGACCAGCCTTGTGGTGCGCGACAGCGCCTCGGACATTTCCGGGGCGACGGGCCACCTGTCCAAGCGCACCGAACAGCAGGCGGCGGCGCTCGAAGAGACCGCGGCAGCACTTGACGAGATCACCGCAACCGTCCGCACCGCGTCGGAACGGGCCGTCGAGGCCCGCACCATGGTCAGCGAGACCAAGGACAGCGCCGGCCGTTCGGGCGAGATCGTCCGCAATGCGATCGACGCCATGGGCCGGATCGAGGAGAGCTCCAACCGCATCAACCAGATCATCTCGGTGATCGACGAGATCGCCTTCCAGACCAACCTCCTGGCGCTGAATGCCGGCGTCGAGGCGGCACGGGCAGGCGAGGCGGGCCGCGGTTTTGCGGTCGTGGCGCAGGAAGTGCGCGAACTGGCGCAGCGCTCCGCCAATGCCGCCAAGGAGATCAAGACGCTGATCAGCAACTCCGCCCGCGAAGTGGAAGGCGGCGTGGCGCTGGTGCGTTCCACCGGCGATGCGCTGGTCGAGATCGCCACCCTGGTCGAGCGGGTCAACGCCCATGTGGACACGATTGCGACGGCCGCCCGCGAGCAGGCGACCGGGCTCCAGGAGATCAATTCCTCCGTCAACCATATGGACCAGATGACCCAGCAGAACGCGGCGATGGTCGAGGAGACCACCGCGGCAAGCCAGACGCTTGCCGAACAGAGCCTGCACCTGCAGGGCCTCCTTTCGGCCTTCAGGCTCGGCAACGGAGGCCGCGCGGCGACCTCGGGTCAGGCATCCCGCGCTCGCGCCGCCTGATCGACCGATCTATCGATCTACCGCTGAAAAACACAAGGCCGCCGGCGCAACAAGCCGGCGGCCTTTTGCTGTCGGCCGCATCGAAATGGATCGCCAGAATGGAAGCAATGGGACGGCGGGCGTCCCGAAACGACCTTGAATTGCACCGAAAGGTCACGAAAGAGCCTTGATTTCTCAAAGGTTCATTTACCGACTTTGCCTAAACTCTCAGCGTGTGTCATTTCGGCACCGGAAGAGTGGCAAACTTGTATGGCGTATGCTTCCCTTTCTCGGCGGGTGATCGGCTCGCTGATGATCCCGACAATGCTGGCTGCCTGCTCCGCCGGGGATCTCGTTCCGCCGGCGTCGATCGATAACGGCCGCGTCGGGGCGATCCAGCCGATGCGCGACATACCGCGCGAGCCCGCCTCGCAGCAGGCTTATCCGACGAACCCCGCGCCGGTCTCCGGGGCCCGCGCCGTCGATTACGCGAATACGCCGAACCTTGCGGGCGCCGGCTATCAAAATTCAGCCTATCCCAATTCGGGCGCCAATAACGACGGCCACTATCTGCGGGCGCCGGAGCCGGTGCAGTCGGCGCCGCTTGGCGCGCCGATGTCGCAGCAGGCACCCGGCGCGCGCCAGGGCCGCCTGCCGATGATCGACAGCGACGAGGCGATGCAAAACCAGGCCTCGGCCCGACAGCGCAACACGACCCGCAATGCCGGGCCGACGACCATTCCCGAAGACGGCGTCAACATCGATGCGGAGCTCGGTTTCGGACCTGACGAGAGCGACGTCACGGGGCTTGCCGCGGAAGAGGATTCCGATATCGCCGAAGGTGTCGGCGACCAGCCCGTCGTCGACGGCATCGGCACCGACAATCCCCGCGCGCTGCAGTCGCGCCGCCAGCCGATCTCCCAACCCATGAACGACGACCGCGTACTGGTGCCGCCGAAGCGCCAGGGCGCCGGTCTCCAGGGCGATCTTTCGAACGGCAACCCGGCCAATCGCGACATGGCCTGGGGCAATGAGCGGAGCATAGCACCTCCCGGCAGCAGATCGGCGGCCGGCACGCAGCAGGTAGCAATGCTGCGGCCCAACAATCCGATGAGCGACAGCGGGCCGATGAGCCAGCGCGACATGCCCTGGCAGCGTGATGTGATGCCGCAGTCGGAAGTCAGCTGCCGGGCGGAACTGAGGCGCCTCGGCGTCGAATTCGACGATCGACCGCCCATCGACGCAGGCTCGAGCTGCAGGGTGCCTTATCCGGTGAAACTCTCCGGCCTGTCCGGCAATATCGACGTCAAGCCGGCCGTCACGCTGAACTGCCAGACGACGCTCGCCTTTGCCAAATGGGTGAAGAACGAGCTCGCGCCTTCCGCCCGTTACCGCTATCTGACCGGCATCCAGAAGATCGTGCCGATGGGCGGTTATTCCTGCCGGCGGATGAACAACAGCAACCAGCGCAACAATCCGATGTCCGAGCATGCCAAGGGCAACGCCATCGACATCGGCCAGATCGTGCTGAAGGATGGCCACGAGATCGACGTGCGCAAGAAGGGCCTGTTCTCGATGCGCGAGGGCGGTCTCCTGAAGGCGGTGCGCAGCGACAGCTGCAAGTATTTCAGCACCGTGCTCGGCCCCGGCAGCAATGCGGAACACTGGAACCATTTTCACTTCGACCTGCGCTCCCGCAGGGGCGGCAAGCGCTATTGCGACTGAGGTCTGACGATGGCCGATGCCGACATGCTCCGCAACCTGGCCCTCTCGCTCGAAGGAACGTCCGAGGCGCCGCATTTCGACCGGTCGGCGTTCAAGGTCAGGCGCATCTACGCGACGCTTGCGGCCGATGGCCTGACCGCGAATTTCAGGTTCACGCCCGACGAGCAGCAGTTCAAATGCGAGATGCTGCCGAATGCTTTTTCGCCCGTTCAGAACGCCTGGGGCCGTCAAGGCTGGACGACGGCGGTTCTTTCCGAACTCGAAGAGGCGGACCTCCGCGACGCCCTGGAAACGGCATGGCGGCATGCGCTGCCCGGCAGACGCAGGACCTGAGCTTCCGCTTCGGATATGGCGATTGCGGCGAGCCTGTGGACATTAACGCTCCTTAAACCATATGCGGAAACCAAACTGGAACCATAAGCAGCGGCGACGCAAGAGTGGTGGTGCCGCAGTCCGCCCCCCCCAGGCTTTACCCCTACTGCGGCACGAGACCCGACGCGCAGACCATGCCCATCGCGCGTCGGGTCTCACCCGGCCTCCCGAACGGAATTGGCTTGAACCCACAAAAAAGAAAGCCGGCTCAGGGAGCCGGCGAGAGTGGAGGTCGGGCTCGCGGGGAGGAGCCGTGCTTCCGGTTACTGAAGAACTCATACTTGAAAACAGTACGCATGCGGCAAGCGGAAAACGAGAAAGACTAAAACACTATGGTCATGACGGTCGCGCGAGGGGTTACGTGCGGCGTAAAGGGCGGGACCGTTGCTTGCCTGGTGGGACAATGCTGTAGGAACGTCACGGAAAAATGACAGCGGCGGTTTCTTCGGTCGAGACATCGCGGTCGAGACCGGATCGTCATTCCGGAGCGGCTCTGCCCGTCGATTATCCTCCGAAACCGTCAGCAATATTCTTCCACAAGGGATGGTTTCGAAGGTTGGGGTGCCTATATTCGCGGCGCATCCCGCAAATAGAATCCTTGGGAAGAACCGTTCCGCATGGCCTCAGTCGTTTCCATAGATAAACTTACCAAGACCTACGAGAACGGGTTCCAGGCGCTGAAAGGCATCGACCTGGAAATCGAGGAAGGCGAGATTCTCGCGCTGCTCGGCCCGAACGGCGCCGGCAAGACGACGCTGATCTCGATCATCTGCGGCCTCGTCAATCCATCGACCGGCAAGGTGATGGTCGGCGGCCACGATGTCATCCGGGATTTCCGCCAGACGCGGTCGCTGATCGGCCTGGTGCCGCAGGAATTGACGACCGACATGTTCGAAACCGTGTGGAATACGGTCAGCTTTTCCCGCGGCGTCTATGGCAAGAAGCCTGATCCGGCGCTGGTCGAGAGGGTGCTGAAGGAATTGTCGCTCTGGAGCAAGAAGGACAACATGCTGCGCGAACTTTCGGGCGGCATGAAGCGGCGGGTGATGATCGCCAAGGCGCTCGCCCATGAACCGAAAATCCTGTTCCTCGACGAACCGACCGCCGGCGTCGACGTCAACCTGCGCCGCGAGATGTGGCAGCTGGTCGAGAAGCTGCGTGAAAGCGGCGTCACCATCATCCTCACCACCCACTATATCGAGGAGGCGGAAGAGATCGCCGACCGGGTGGGCGTCATCAACGGCGGCAAGCTGCTGCTGATCGAGGAAAAGGCGGCGCTGATGAAGAAGCTCGGCCGCAAGCAACTCCGGCTCGAACTGTCCGAGCCGCTGAAGGTATTGCCGGAAAGCCTCGCTGCCTACAACCTGACGCTTTCCGAAGACGGCACGGCACTGATCCACGAATACCAGGGAGAGGAAGGGCAGGGCACGATCGCATCGCTGCTGTCGACGCTCGCTTCCCAGGACATTCATTTCCGCGATCTTTCCACGCGACAGAGCTCGCTTGAGGATATTTTCGTGGCACTGGTGGGAGAAGACGCATGAATTTCGAAGCGATCAAGTCGATCTATGTCTTCGAGATGGCCCGGCTGCGGCGCACGCTGCTGCAGAGCGTCATTTCGCCGGTCATCACCACCTCGCTCTATTTCATCGTCTTCGGCACCGCGATCGGTTCGCGCATCCAGACGGTCGAGGGCGTTTCCTACGGGTCGTTCATCACGCCCGGCCTGATCATGCTGACGCTGCTGACGCAATGCATCAGCAACGGCTCGATCGGCATCTATTTCCCGAAATTCACCGGCACGATCTACGAAATCCTGTCGGCGCCGGTGGCGATGACCGAGATCATCGTCGGTTATGTCGGTGCTGCGGCGACCAAGGGGCTGATCATCGGCCTGATCATCCTCGCCACCGCCTCGTTCTTCGTCGACATTCACATCGCCCATCCGTTCATGATGGTGCTTTTCCTGGTGCTGACGGCGGTCACCTTCAGCATGTTCGGTTTCATTATCGGCATCTGGGCGAAGAATTTCGAGCAGCTCAACGTCATTCCGATGCTGGTCGTGCCGCCTTTGACATTCCTCGGCGGCAGCTTCTATTCGATCAACATGCTGCCGCCCTTCTGGCAGACGGTCAGCCATTTCAATCCGGTCCTTTATCTCGTCTCCGGCTTCCGCTGGAGTTTCTACGAGATCGCCGACGTCAACCCGATGGTGAGCCTCGGGATGATCACCCTCTTCCTGGTCATCTGCCTGTCGATCCTGGGCTGGATCTTCAAGACGGGTTATCGGCTGCGCAACTGACTGCAGCCGATAACGTTTTGAGGGTACGTTCAGCCTTGGCTGAGCTGGACCTGGCGTCCGCCGCGTGCGACCATCACCGACGCACCGAGAATGGCTGCGATGCCAAGGAAGGTCATGACGCCGAGCGGTCCCTGAGCGTCGATCAGCAGGCCGCCGAGTACGGCGCCGCTGGATATGGCGATCTGGAAGGTCGTCAGCAGCAACGCGCCGGCGCTTTCCGCCTCGTCAGGGGCGGCCCGGGTGATGTAGCTCTGGATGCTGACCGGCAGCGCGCCGAAGGCAAAACCCCAGAGCGTGATGGCGACCGCCGCGGCCGTCGTCGAAGCCCCGAGGGAGACGAGGAGCACGGCGGAAACGGCGATCAGGCCGGAGGCGAAGACGACGCCGAGCGTCGAGCTGCGTTCGGTGATCATGCCGCCAACGATATTGCCGAAGAAGCCGCCGACGCCATAGGCGAGCAGGAGGAGCGAGACCATCTCGACGTTAAGCCGCGGAGCGTCTTCCAGATAGGGGCGGATATAGGTGAAGCCCGCAAAATGGCCGGCGACGATGAGAAGGGTGGCGATCAGGCCGATACGGATCTTCGGCCGCTTGAGGACTTCCGCCAGCGTGCCGAGCCCGGCATGTCCGGCAGGCGGCAGCGAGGGTACGGTGACGAGCTGCGCGACGAGCGCCAGCACGCCGACAGCGCCGGCGAGCACGAAGGCCGCCCGCCAGCCGAGCGTGGAGCCGATATAGGCGCCGAGCGGTGCCGCCATGACAGTCGCCACCGAGACGCCGGTGAAGATCATCGCCATGGCGCGCGGCAGGTGGTTCATGGGCACGAGCCGCATGGCAAGCGCCCCGGCCATGGCCCAGAAGCCGCCAAGCCCGACGCCGAGCAGGACGCGCGACACGAGGAGCAGGGTCAGGCCGTTGGCAAGGGCCGCCAGCGCGCAGGAGAGGATGAGCAGGGCGGTCAGCCCGAACAGCGTCCAGCGCCGGTTGAAGCTGCGGGTGCCGATGACGACGCCGGGGCCGGCAAAAGCTGCGACGACCGCCGTCACCGTCACGGTCTGGCCCGCAACGCCGGAACTGATGCCGAGATCGGCGGAGATCGGGGTGAGCAGGCTCGCCGGCAGGAACTCTGCCGTCACGAGGCCGAAGACGCCGAGGGTGAGCGCGATGACCGCGTCCCACCGGGCCTTGGCCGATGTGTTCGGGGACGACGTGTCGCGCACGACATCGTCCTCTTCGAAAGTGCTGTCAGTCATGGTCATGTCCTGTCTTGGGAGGTGGCACGGAGGACCGGGCCGGGAATGTAGACCAGACTTAGGCGTGACAGCCTGTACTTTCCATGCTAGAAAATCCGATATGCTTGACCATTCGTCCAAAGAAACCCCATTAGACGTCGCCGATCCGCTCACCGAGATGCTGCGGGGGTTAAGGCTCGACGGCGTCGAATACGGACGCTGCCGGCTCGCCGAGCCCTGGGCGACCTCCTTTCCGGCCCAGGAGGCGGCCCGGTTCCATTTCATTTCGTCTGGCAACGCATGGCTGCAGACGCCGTCTGGCGAATGGCTGCAACTGCGGCCTGGCGATGCGGCGCTTCTGCCGCGCGGCGATGCACATGTGATCGCAAGCCTTCCGGGCCTGGCGCCGCTCCCCTTCGACCGGTTCGGCCGCAAGGAGGTCTGCCAGGGCGTCTTCGACGTGCAATGTGCCGATGCCTGCGGCGGCACGGTGGCGCTGACGGCCTCGATGCGCTTCAACATCGACAAGCTGCATCCGCTGCTGCAACTGATGCCCGAGGCGATGCTGACCAGCGATCTCGCCAGGAACGAGCCGTCGATCCCGCATCTTCTCGATGCCATGGCGCGCGAGGTGGACATGGACCGGGTCGGCGCCGGCGGTATTCTGGCGCGGCTCGCCGACGTCCTGACCGCCACGCTGATCCGCACCTGGGTCGAACACGGCTGCGGCGACACGACCGGCTGGATCGCCGCGGTGCGCAATCCCGACGTCGGCCGGGTGCTGGCCGCCATTCATCTTCAGCCGGAACGCGACTGGAACATCGCCTCGCTTGCCCGGCTGATGGGTGCTTCTCGGTCGGGCTTCGCCGAACGGTTTCTGCGCGTGGTCGGCGAAACGCCGGCCCGCTACGTGGCACGGGTGCGCATGCATCAGGCCCGACAATGGCTGCGCGACGGCGAACGCGTCGCGACCGTCGCCGAACGGCTCGGCTACGATGCCGAAGCCTCCTTCAGCCGCGCCTTCAAACGCATCATCGGCACGCCGCCGAGTCATTTCCGCAGCAAGGGCGATGGCGTAGCCATCCAGGATTTCGGCTGACCTCAGTCCCGCAATCTCAGCTCGTCGGTCTGCATCTGCAGGGAGCCTAGGGTGGAGAGGAAGCTCATGCCGAGCAGGCTCTCGCCGAGCCTTCCGTCTTCCGCAACCATCGCCCGGACGTTTTTCCGCACGATCGGGCCGATGGCGATTTCGTCCAGCCGCACCCCCGCGGCCATTGCTCGGCCGTTGGCGGTCATCACCGAGACCGAATAATTTAGGCTCTGCGGATTGAGGCCGATCGCGCGGGCATCGTCATAGGAGAGAACCACGGTGCTGGCGCCGGTATCGACTAGCATCGGCAGGACCTTGCCCTGGACCCTGACATTGGTCTGGAAATGGCTGCCCTGGGTCTTGTGGATGATCACCTCGTTGCCGCCTTCGCTGGTCGTCACCACCACGGCGGTACCGGGCAGCAGGCCAGCAGTCACCCTTGCGGCGACATTGCTGGCGTCGTCACGATAGAGATAGGCGGTGACCAGCCCGAGGATGATCAGCAGCCAGATGGCGATATTGCGCAGCACCTCACCGGCATTGCCGCGCCGGCCGGCGAGAATGCCGGCAGCGAGCAGGCCGGCGATCGGCAGGAGGTAGATGATCTGGCCGAAACGGTCGTTGTCGATGCCGAAAGTCTGCCCGGTATCGTGGTTGAAGATCAGCAGCGCCAGGCCGATGCCGAGGACGATGAGAATGCCGGTGAGCGCGTTCATGCGGTGTCGCGTTCCCGGATCATGCGCTGCCGGCGGGTTTCCCGCCGCGGCCGGCGCTCGACGGTTTCAAGCCGTGCGGGGAGAGTTTCCATCAGCGCGCGGCGCTCCGCATCGGTATAATCCATCCAGGCGGCGATCTCTTCGCGCGTGCGTCCGCAGCCGAAACAATAGCCGGTCTTGAGGTCGATCGAACAGACGAGGGTGCAAGGCGAAATCATGCGTCAGTATATCGGGGTTTCAAGCGGCAAGAGCAAGAGTGGCGAGCATGGCGATCTCGCTCAATTGTTGAGTAGCGCCGATCGTATCTCCCGTATGGCCGCCGAGTTTTTTGCGCACGAAACGGGTGAAACCGAAGCCGGCAAGTGCCGCCATGATCAGCGACAGCAGCACTTTCGGCAGGCCTAGGACCGGAACGAGAAGGACAAGCGCGATGGCGGCGCCGGAAAACAGCGCGATATTGCGGGCGCCATCCTCCGGAAATCCGGCGCTTGCCGCGACACCATTTTCCCGGGCTGACGGCAAGGCGCGCCAATGGGCGACCAGGATCGCGCGGCTGACGGCTGCAACGGCAAGCACGGCGAGCGCCGCGGTAACAGCATCGTCGCGGAACAGTGCGGAAAGCGCCGAGGCCCGCAGGCCAAAAGACAGGACCAGCGCCACGACGCCATAGGCGCCGATGCGGCTGTCCTTCATGATCATGAGCGCATGGTCTTTGTCCCGTCCACCGCCGAGACCGTCCGCCGTGTCCGCAAGGCCGTCCTCGTGGAGCGCGCCGGTCAGAAGCGTCAGCAATGCAAGCGCAATCAGGCTGACAAGCAGCGGATCACCGGATTGCAGGAGGAGAAGAACGAGCGCCGGCAGGGCCGCGATGACCAGCCCCGCGACGGGAAAGGCCCGCACCGCCCGCGAGATCGTGCCGTCATGGCCGCGGAAGAAACGGTCCGGCACCGGCAGACGGCTGAGGAACCCGACCGAGCGGGCGAGGTCCGCGATGAATTCCGTTGCGTTTGGCAGTTGTTCCTCCGATCCGACCCGACTATGAGTTTGCGCACACAAGCGCGATTTACGGGAAAAGACAAGTTTTCCCGCCGCGAGATGAGACCGAGACACAAGAGAGACTTTCCATGAGCGTGAGCGGCCTGCCTTTCGACGATTTCCGTGTCCTGCTGCAGAACCTTCCCGGACCGGACCCGCGGGCCTTGGTGGCGGCGCGCGAGCGCGATGCGCAGCTGACCAAGCCGCCGGGTGCGCTCGGTCGGCTTGAGGAAATCGCCTTCTGGCTGGCCGCCTGGACAGGCCGAGCGCCGGCCGTCAACCGCCCGCTTGTAGCGATCTTTGCCGGCAATCATGGCGTTACTCGCCACGGCGTGACACCGTTCCCGTCATCGGTGACCCAGCAGATGGTGGAAAATTTTGCAGCCGGCGGTGCGGCGATCAACCAGATCTGCGTCACCCATGATCTCGGCCTGAAAATCTTCGACCTGGCGCTTGACTACCCGACCGGCGACATCACAATCGAAGCGGCACTTTCGGAACGCGACTGCGCCGCGACCATGGCCTTCGGCATGGAGGCGATCGCCGGTGGCACCGATCTTCTCTGCATCGGCGAAATGGGCATCGGCAACACGACGATCGCGGCTGCCATCAACCTCGCGCTTTATGGTGGCGAGGCGGAGGACTGGGTCGGTCCCGGCACCGGTTCGCATGGCGAATTCATGGAGCGCAAGATCGCCGCGGTGAAGGCTGCCGTCGAATTCCACAAGGACCACCTGAGCGATCCGCTGGAGATCATGCGCCGTCTCGGCGGCCGCGAGATCGCCGCGATCGCCGGCGCGATCCTTGCTGCACGCGTCGAAAAGATCCCGGTCCTGCTCGACGGTTACGTGGTGACGGCTGCGGCCTCCATCCTCAAGGCCGCCAATCCGGCGGCGCTCGACCATTGCCTGATCGGCCATGTCTCAGGTGAACCGGGACACCTGCGTGCGATCGAACAGCTCGGCAAGACGCCGCTGCTCGCGCTCGGCATGCGGCTCGGCGAGGGGACCGGTGCGGCACTTGCAGCCGGCATCGTCAAGGCTGCCGCCGCCTGCCATTCCGGCATGGCGACATTCGAGCAGGCCGGCGTCAGCAACAAGAGCCACTGAGCCCCGGATGGAAAAGACGCCGCTCGACAGCAATATCGAAAGGGCGACCGGCATCCACCGGGTAATTGCGGCCTTCCGTTATTCGATGCAGGGGCTGGTGCGCCTGTGGCAGGAAGAAGCCTTCCGCCACGAGGTGATCGCCTGTGCGGCGGCTATCGTGCTGTTTGCGATCGTCGGCGCCGGTGCTTTCGACTATTTTGTCTTGGCCATCCTGATGCTGGTGCTGTTTGCGGTGGAATCGCTGAATACCGCGATCGAGGAACTGGTCGACCGCATATCCCCGGAAATCTCCACCGTCGGCCGCCACGCCAAGGACCTCGGCTCCTTCGCGGTGTTCTGCCTGCTGTGTGCCAACGGGTTTTTCGTGGTTTATGTGGTGGTTCGGAGCTTGTGGGGATAATCGCCCGTTACAGTTGGTCCGGCATCGAAGATGGGTCGCGTGCAGCGTGGCGTATGCCAACCACAATGATCTCATCATCGCTGGGCAGATAAAATATGAGATACGAATAAGGCGTCACCGCCACCCGCCGCATCGGTTGAAGGCTGGTGCGCATACCGGTCAGCGGATATTCCAAGAGATTGCTCAAAACCTGCTGGATCCGCGTGCCCACATTGCGTGCGCCTTCCGGTGAATGAGCGGTCAGATAGCTGAGGACATCCTCAAGTTCGACGGCGGCTTCAGGGGTGAAGCGAATCGTCACCGGGCGTATTTCGACCAGATGGCCTGAACCTGCTCGGTTGGCGCAAATTCACGCCGAGCGGCCTGGTCCAGCGACTTGGCGAAACTGGCTTCCTCCTCGGGAGTGAGCTGATGGACCGGCTCGTCTTTGCCCACGAGCCTAAACATGACACGGGCGATCTCATCCTGCATTTCGGCAGGGAGTTCCTTGGCTGCTTCGATGGCGCGGTCGAGAAGTTTGGTCATGGCTACATTATGCACCGAAACCAGCCGGTGCAAAAGAGCCTGTTCGGCTCAGGCGAAGCTCTTGCGACGGCGGGCGACCGTCTGGGCGTCGGCAACCGCGGGCACGCTCTGCAGCACGCGCGTCGCGGGAAGGATGGCGATCGCCTCGGTGCCTTCGCGCAGCTTGGAGCGCAGGATGAACTGCCCGTCGTGCTTGGCAAGGATCGCCTGGACGATCGGCAGACCGAGGCCGGTGCCCTGTTCGGCGCTTTTGATGGCGATCGAGCCCTGGCCGAAGGCCGACAGCACCACCGGAATTTCTTCTTCCGGAATACCGGGGCCGTTGTCCTTGATCGCCACATACTGGCCGCCGCCGGCTGTCCAGCCGACCTTGACGGTAACCTCGCCGCCCTGGGGCGTGAACTTGACCGCATTCGAGAGCAGGTTCAGGAGGACCTGCCGCATCGATTTTTCATCCACCCAGACCTGCGGCAGCTGTGATTCGAACTGCTGGCTGATCGAGATGTTCTTGGCGCTGGCGCGCAGCTGCACCATGCCGATGCAATCCTCGGCGATCTCCAGCAGCGACAACGATTCCTCGGCGAGGTCGTAGCGGCCGGCCTCGATGCGCGACAGGTCGAGGATCTCGTTGATGAGGTTGAGCAGGTGCTGGCCGGAACGGTGGATGTCGCCGGCGTATTCCTTGTAGGTCGGGTTGGCGAGCGGGCCGAGGACCTCGGAACTCATGACTTCGGAGAAACCGAGGATGGCGTTGAGCGGCGTGCGCAGCTCGTGCGACATCGAGGCGAGGAACCGGGATTTGGCAAGGTTCGCCTCTTCGGCGCGGCGGCGGGCTTCGTCCGACATGGATTTCGCCACTTCCAGCTCGGCGATCAGGTCGTCCTTTTCCGACTGATAGGACATCAGCGTCAGGTTGGAGCGGTAGAGCCGATCGGCGATATAGTGGAAGAAGACGACCGCGATGGCGCAGATCGCGATCATGCCGATATCAAGCACATTGCGCGTCAGGATGGCCGTGGCAAGCAGCGCCAGGATCATCGGCAGGAAGCCGAACAACACGCCGAGCCGCAGCATGAAACTGCTCATCGCGGTGATCGAGATCGCGAAAAGGAGAACGGCGCCCTTGTAGAAATAATAGTTGTCGCCCGAACAGGCATTGCAGTTCTGCAGCGCAAAGAGCGCCCAGCCGGTGCCGACGATCAACTGTGCCGCGAGCAGCCTGCGACGCCATTTCTGGACGTCGCCCGAGCCGATGTCCTTGCGGCTCGCGCGGCGGGCGATCAGCACGTTGATCGCATGGACGCTGAACATCAGCAGCGCCCAGGCAAAAAGATTGGCGTTCGGATTGAGGTAGACGCCGATCGCCGTCACCACGACGATGAAGATCGGCATGACCGATGCGCCCTGCAGCACGGAATTGACGTGCATGGCGATCATGTCGCGGTCGAAGATCTGATTGCCCTGGGAGCTGGACTGCAGGCGTTCACGCGTGGCGCGCACGGCTTTAGAGACGGCCTTGTTACGGTGGCCGCGCGAGCGATCAACGATGTTCTTGTCGGTCGATGTGCTGACGCCGCTACTCATGGCCACTGAACTGATACCCCGGGTGTTGAGAGAGTATGTCCAAATCCTTAAGAGAGTACTGCCGGGAAAGGTTTTGTTTGCCATTTTCCTGAAGCTTCCGTTTTCCAATAAGGCTGGATTGTGGCTCGAACGTTCAGGGTTTTTCGCGACGGCGCGTTTCTCGTGGCCTTCTTCATCCTTCTGGTGCTGATTGCCGCCAAGCTGGACGAGGCAGCCGACAGCGTCCTCCGCGGCCCGTTCTACGTGATCGACGGCGATACGCTGGCGATGGGCGGCGAGCGCCTGCGGCTGCAGGGTATGGATGCGCCGGAACTCGACCAGACCTGCGAAGACGGCCGCGGCAAACCATGGGCCTGCGGGGAGGAGGCGAGACGGCTGCTGATGCGCCTCGTTGCCGACGGTAAGACGGAATGTCTCGGCCGCGAGCGCGACAAATATCGTCGGCTTCTCGTCCGCTGCCATTCGGATACGACGAGCATCAACGGCACGCTGGTGCGGCAGGGTCTCGCCGTCGCCTCGGGACGTTATGCGCAGGAACAGGTGGCGGCGCGGCACGAACGGCAGGGACTGTGGGCCGGCCGGTTCGAAAGCCCGCGTGACTGGCGCGCCAGCCGCGGCACGATGGACGATGTCAGCCTGGTGGAGGCATTTTGGGATTGGATGAAGCGAGTGACGGCCTGGCAATGAGCATGGATGACATCGCCGACGGCGAGGAGGATATCGGCGGGCTGGCCGGCGCGATCGCGGCCTGCCGCATCTGTCGCGACGCGCCGGCAAAAGGCGAAAGCGACCGTCTGCCGCATGAGCCGCGGCCGGTCGCCGTGCTATCGAAGACGGCGAGGGTGCTGATCGCCGGTCAGGCGCCGGGGCTTCGGGTGCATGAAAGCGGGCTACCGTTCAACGATGCTTCGGGAAATCGGCTGCGCGACTGGATGGCCGTCACCCGCGACGAATTCTATGATCCGGAAAAGTTCGCGATCGTGCCGATGGGCTTCTGTTTTCCAGGCTACGATGCCAAGGGCAGCGATCTGCCGCCGCGGCTCGAATGTGCGCCGTTCTGGCGGTCCCGGGTGATCGCCGCGATGCCGCAGATCGAACTGGTGATCGCCGTCGGCGGTTACGCGCAGGCCTGGCATCTGGGGAGCCGGCGCCGCAAGGGCATGACGGAAACGGTGGAAAACTGGCGAGACTATGTTTTCGCCAACCAGGGGCCGAGGATACTGCCGCTGCCGCATCCGAGCTGGCGCAATACCGGCTGGCTCAAAAAGAATCCATGGTTCGAGGCGGATCTGCTGCCGGTCCTGCGACAGCATGTGGATAGCTTGATACGGGAAACAAATTTCGGTTAACTGCCACGAATTCGGTGTATAACGAAAAATCATTTCGAAAGGACTCTGATGGACCGCCTCGACCGTAAGATACTCCGCATTCTGCAGGAAGATTCCACTCTCGCCGTCGCGGACCTCGCGAAGAAGGTCGGCCTGTCGACCACGCCTTGCTGGCGCCGCATCCAGAAGATGGAAGAGGACGGCGTCATCCGTCGCCGTGTGGCGCTGCTCGACCCGGTCAAGGTCAATACCAAGGTCACGGTGTTCGTCTCGATCCGCACCGCCAGCCACTCGATCGAATGGCTGAAGCGATTCTCGGAAGTCGTCGTCGATTTCCCGGAAGTGGTCGAATTCTACCGGATGAGCGGCGATGTCGACTACCTGCTGCGCGTCGTCGTGCCGGACATCGGCGCCTATGATGCCTTCTACAAGCGCCTAATCGCCAAGATCGAGATCCGCGACGTCTCCTCGGTGTTTGCGATGGAGCAGATCAAGTACACGACCGAGCTGCCGCTCGACTACATGACGCTGGACAACCAGAAGTCCGGCGAGGAGTGATCGGCCGATTGGCGGATCGGGATCATTTTCTGGCGGGACGGGCCGAGTTCAAACGGCCCGTTTGATTTTATCTGGGCTTCATCGAAACAGATGGAGCTCGCCATGCAGGATCAGGCCAAGACCAACAAGACGATCGTCCGCGGATATATCGAAGAGATCTGGAACCGCGGTCTGATCGAGCGCTTCGAAAATTTTTTCGCTGCCAACTATCAGGAGGCCACCTATTCGCCGGCCAATTCCGAAGGACACTGCGCCATGGTGGCGGTGCAGAAGCGGATCATGCCGGATGCCGTCTGGTCGATCGAGCGGATGACTGCCGAAGACGATAGCGTCATGTGCGAGCTGACATTGCGCGGCACGCACCAGGCGGCTTTCAAGGGCGTCGAACCCTCCGGCAATCCCATCCGCGTGCGCGCCTACCGGAGCTTCGTCCTGAAGGACGGAAAGATTGTCCATCATTCCGCATTGCTCGACACCGCCGAACTGCTAAAGCAGATGCGGGGACAGCAGGCGGTATAGGTAAGCCCGGCAGCGATGGCGACGATTTCTCATGCCTATCATCGGGTGTTTGACGAGCCGTTCGAGATCGAACGGGCCTTCGATGCCGATTACCTGCTTTACGCCTCGGCCGGCACCTTCATTCTCGATATCGGCGACCGCCGCTGGATGCTACCGCCGCAAAGGGCGGCGCTGATCGCGCGGGGAACAGTGATTGCGGTGCGCAGCAATGGGTCGGCCACGGCGTCCTCGGTTCTGTTCGGCGATCGCGAATTCGAAGCGCCGCTACCGGCCTGCCGGGTCTTCGGTCTTTCCGATCTGGCGCGGCAAATGATCCTGCATGTCATGCGTTGGGATACGGGGCGCCCCTCATGCGACGAAACCGCGAATGCCTTCTTCAAGGCGCTCGCATCCGTGGCGAAGGAACTGGCGGCGGACGAGGACGAGACGTGGTTGCCGAAACCGCAGTCGCCGGGCATGGCGGTCGCCGTCGGGCGGATGCTGGAATATCTCGACCGGGACCTCGATTTCGGCTCCCTTGCGGAGGCGTCACGTCTTTCGGAACGGACGCTGGCGCGGCGGTTCGATGCGGAACTCGGCATGAGCTTTCGCGATTTCCGGCATCGGGCGCGGATGGTGAGGGCCAAGGAGATGCTGCTGGCCGGCCGGGAGCCGATAACGGAAATCGGGCTTGCCTGCGGGTTCGAAAGCACGAGTTCCTTCATCAAGGCGTTCCGGACGTTTGCGGGCGCGACGCCGCGGCAATACCGTGTGGGTAAAGCCGGCTAAGCCTTCAGTCGCGCCAGAAGCTTCTCGCCCGACAATTCCTTCACTGCATCCTTGCCGATCCAGCGGGCGGTCCTGTCCGATGAGGCGGCAAGCTTTTCGGAGACTTCAAGAGCCGGGGCGTGGCAGGTCCGGTTGCGTTTGCCGATATTGCGGAGCGCCCAGTTGACCGCCTTCCTAACGAAATTGCGCGGGTCGGCGGAATGCGCCTCGATCAGCGGCAGATAGGCGACGAAGGTTTCATCCGGCTCCTGTTTGCAGTGCACGGCGGCGCCGGCAATCATCGCAAACGCGGTCCGGCGGACGAATTCGCGGTCGTCCGCGGCGAAATCCGCAACGAGTTCCTGCCAGTAGGGCGTTTCGGTCAAAAGGTCGGCGGCGGTGTCGACGATTTCCCAGGAGGCAAAGTCCTCGGCCCATCCGCGCGCCTCGGCCGGCGTCAGCGCGGCGGGATCGGCGGTATAGATCGCAAGCATGCGGGCTTCGCGGATGCCGGTGCGCCAGAGGTCCAGCGCCCGGCCGTGATCGCGTTTGATGGTCCGCGCGATCTTCTGCAGGTCGGGATTGGAAATGCCGATGGCCTTGTCGGTGACGATGCCGAAACGGGCCATCCCCAGGATATTCTCCTCCGATCGCAGCGTTTCGAGATGCGCGATGATCCCGGCGACGTCGGAGGAGGGGCCGATCATGGCCGGCCTATTTCTTTTCGAGCCGGGCGAGCAGGGAGGACGTATCCCAGCGCTTGCCGCCCATCGCCTGCACGTCGCCATAGAACTGGTCGACGAGGGCCGTGACCGGCAGCTTGGCGCCGTTGCGGCGGGCTTCGGTCAGCACGATATCGAGATCCTTGCGCATCCAGTCGACCGCAAAGCCGAAATCGTATTTGCCGGCATTCATGGTCTTGTAGCGGTTCTCCATCTGCCAGGAGCCGGCCGCACCCTTGGAGATCACCTCGATCACCTTCTCGATGTCGAGGCCGGCCTGCTTGCCGAAATGGATCGATTCCGCGAGCCCCTGGACGAGGCCGGCGATGCAGATCTGGTTCATCATCTTGGTGAGCTGGCCAGCACCCGCCGGACCCATGAGGCCCACCATGCGGGCATAGGCGTCGATCACCGGCCTGGCCTTCTCGAAGGTCGCCTCGTCGCCGCCGCACATGACGGTGAGCACGCCGTTTTCGGCACCCGCCTGGCCACCCGAAACCGGTGCGTCGATAAAGCCGACACCCTTTTCCCGGGCCGCGGCATCGAGCTCGCGGGCGACTTCGGCGCTGGCGGTGGTGTTGTCGATCAGGATCGCGCCCGGTTTCATGCCGGCGAGAACGCCGGTCTCGGTGGTTGTCACCGAGCGGAGATCGTCGTCGTTGCCGACGCAGACGAACACGAAATCGGCATCCCTGGCCGCTTCGGCCGGCGTCGCTGCGGCATTGCCGCCGAACTTCTTCGCCCAATCCTCGGCCTTGGCAGCCGTGCGGTTATAGACGGTGACGTCATGGCCGCCCTTGACCTTGAGATGCCCGGCGATGGGATAACCCATCACCCCGAGACCGATGAATGCCACTTTCGCCATGCTGAACCTCCAGAATTTTGTTGGGCAGAGGATTAGAGCAAAGAGGACCTCCGGAAAAGCGCAGTTCGGTGAAAAGCGCAGATTTCGATTTCGGAGGGGTGCACTCCTCGAGGCAGCTGCGTTCCCCTGGTTGCGCTTGACTCAGAACGGCTTGATGACCGCGAGCGCGACGATGACGACGACCGAGCCGAGGACGATCGGCAGGCCGGCGCGCACGAAGGCCGGCGGGTCGAGATGCGGATCGGCTTCCATGCGGCGCATCCAGGCGCCCTGCATGCCGTGCAGCGCCGACAGCATGATGACGATCAGAAACTTGAAGCCGAACCAGCCGGAAGTGTAAAAACCGTAGCCGAAGGCGAGCCACAGGCCGAAAAGCCAGGCACCGCCGAGTGCGGCCGTGGTGACGGTGCGGTCGTATCTTCTGAGCGCCGAGATGACGCCGGTGCGGATCGTCGGCGGCACCATGCCGATGACGAAGGCGTTGATCAGCATGCCGCCGATCAGCAGGAAGTCGGACAGAATGTGCAGGGCCTTGATGATGAAATACAGCATGGTCAACTCCAGATCATGGCTTCGGTGAAGCCCAGTTCGGCAAAATCTTGTTGTCTCAATTGGTCTTCGCCCGTGCAGAAGAACTCGTCGAGCTGCGGCGGTTGAACGGTGGTTCCCGACAGCATGGCGTGAACCTGGCCGCGATGATGGATCTGGTGCTGGAAGAGATGCATCAGCAGCCGGTCGGCAGGCTCGACCTGCACGAAAGTGTTCCGGGGAATCCGGATCTCCTCGGCGATCGTTTTCTCATCCGAGCGTCGACAGTGATCGATGAGGCGGCGGTCGGCGGCGCGCTGTTCGCGATCGAGATCGGCAAAGACGGGACAGGGGATTTCCGGCTCGAAGGCGGCGGGACCGAGGCAATTGCCTTCGAGCGCGCTGATATAGAGCCAGTCGACGGTCAGGATATGGTTGAGGGTATGGATGATCGACGGGAAGAAGCTGACCCGCGTCGCATCCAGCTCTTCGCGCGAAAGCTCTCCGCAGGCTTTCAGCAGCCGGTGGTTGGCCCATGCGTTGTTATAGGCCTGGGCAAGAAGATAGCGCTGCGGCGTCATCCGAATCCCTCCGTTGCGGAGGGCAAACTATCGGTGAAGCGAAGAGATGAGAAGATGGTTTCGAGGGCTTCTGGTGTCGCGGTAGAGTTGCCTCCAGTTGCACGCGCTCAAAGATTGATCCTGCAACCTCGATGATCATGATCTTGTCGTCAGCTTCGCGATCACCAGATGGCCCGGCGTCGGGTTGCCGTCCTGCATCCGCACATTGATGTCGGAGATTTCAAGAAGTTCGAAGCCGGTGGCCGTTAGGCGTTCGCGGATATAGGTTTCCGAATGGGCGAAACGCTGGTGCGGGCCGACGATATAGGACCGGCCGGCAAAAGCTTCCGGGGAGAGGGTCTCGGAAGAAAAGACGAACAAGCCGCCGGGAGCCATGTTTTCTGCCGCGCCGAAGAACAGCGGTTCCAGCGCGCCAAGATAGGGCAGCACGTCGGTGGCGGTCACCAGGTCAAAGGGCTCGTCGTCGTTGTCTTCGAGGAAATCCTCGACTTCGGCCACGTAAAGCGTCTCGTAGAGATCCTTTTCGTGGGCGATTTCAACCATGTTTTCGGAAATGTCGATGCCGGTGATGTCGTCGACCATGTCGCGCAGCGTGCCGCCGGTAAGCCCGGTGCCGCAGCCGAGATCGAGCATCCGTTTGAACGGCCCGAGCTTCAGCTCCTGCAGACGCTGGCGCACGATCACCGGCACCGCATAACCGAGCTGCTCGACGAGAATGTCCTCGAAGCTTTCGGCGTGCTGGTCGAACAGGGTTTCCACATAGGCGTCCGGCGCCTTGGGGGGTGTCTCGCCGCGGCCCATGGCCGCGATGCGGACGGCGGCACCGCCGTGGTCCTCGGGATCGAGCTCGAGCACCTGCTCGTAGGCCTTGACGGCTGCGTCGATATCGCCCGCCTTCTCCAGCGCCAGCGCGCGGTTATAGGCCTCTGCCAGGGCTTCCTCGTCGATCTTCTTCATAGCCAGCGTCCTTCTTTCGCAGGCGGCTTTAAGCCGATAGCCGGCATTTGTCCATCAGGGGGAACGCGGCGGGTGCTCATTCGTTGAGAGGTCAAAGCAGAACGGCTTTTTGAGAACCACCTCCGGGAGAAGGTCATGCCAGCCGATGAGGGCAAAAGCGTGCTGGAGCAGAATGTCGAGCGGCGCGCGCCGTCGCTGCCGATGACCTCCGCCGAAAAGGCCAATGTGATCATCCACTATTACCGCGGCGAACTCGGGCGGATGACCAGTTGGCGCGACCGCATCGACCGCACCTCGAACTGGTCGATCACGGTGGTGGCGGCGCTGCTGTCGGTCTCGCTGTCGACGCCGACATCGCATCACGGCGTGGTTCTGTTTGCGATGCTGCTGATCTCGCTGCTTCTCCTGATCGAAGCACGGCGATACCGCTTCTTCGACGTCTACCGCGCAAGGGTCCGCAAGCTGGAACGCCATTACTTCGCGCAGGCGCTTTATCCGCAGGCGGACCTCAAGCCCGACTGGGCGCAGGCGATCGCCAGCAGCCTGCGCAATCCCTGTTTCCTGATCAGCTACCGCGAAGCATTGTTTCGCCGGGTAAGGCGCAATTACGTCTGGATGTACGTCATCCTGCTGATGGCGTGGCTTTTGAAGATCTCGACGCCCAAGCTCCTGCCCAACGATACTGAGGCAGATGTCGTGTTCTCATGGTCGGAGGCGGTCAACAACGCCGCGCTCGGTCCGCTGCCAGGGTGGAGCGTGATTGCGCTGGTCGCGCTGCTTTATGCCGCCGTGATTTTCTCAGCCCTGCATCGCGAGCCGGACGAAGGCGAATTCGCCCATGGCGAAGTGCACGTCTGAAACGCGGAGCTGCTGTTTCTTAGTGCAGGATGATCTCGCCCTTGACGGCCCGCCATTCGCTTGCCGAGATCAGCTTGCGATGGACATAGCGGACGGAATGCAGCGGGCCGTCGAGCTTTTCCTGCCAGAACTTGAGAAATCCGTTCATCTCGGGAAAATCCGGGGCGAGGTCGTAGTTCTGCCAGACATAGCTTTGCAGCAGGGCGGGATGGTCCGGCAGGTGGTAGAAGATCTGGGCGGTCGTCAGCCCGTAGCCTTTCAGCATCATTTCCATTTCAGACATGCAAGCAGTTCCCGTTTGTTGTTTCGAGGTGACGTCGTTGCGTCACCTGATAGGAGAACATGCCATGTTTAACCGAAGCTTTACAATTCCACCTTAAGAGCACATTCGTGATAATTTACAGTATGTTAGCAGCTGTTTCGCCTGAGTGCTGCTAGCGCTTCAGATGGCGCGTCAGGCGCGCCTCGATGAAGGCCCAGAGATGCCGCAGCGCTTCGACGATGGCGAGGTAGAAAATCGCCGCCCAGAGATAGGTCTGATAGTCGAACGTGCGTGAGAAGGCGTAGCGTGTCTCGCCCATCAGATCGAAGACGGTGACGATCGCGACGACGGCCGATCCCTTGATCAGAAGCACAATCTCGTTGCCATAAGGGCGCAGTGCGACGATCAGCGCCTGGGGCAGGATGACCTTGCGGAAGGCATTGCGTTTCGAAAGGCCGAGCGCGGCCGCGCCCTCGTGCTGGCCGCGCGGCACGCTTTCGATCGCGCCGCGCAGGATTTCCGCCTGGTAGGCGGCGGTGTTGAGCGTCAGCGAGAAAAGGCCGCAATACCAGGCTTCGCGAAAGAACCACCAGAGGTCGACGGATTCGAGTTGCGGCTTGAAGCTGCCGAGCCCGTAATAGATCATGAACAGCTGGGCGAGCAGCGGTGTGCTGCGAAACACGTAGACATAGGCATAGGCGAGGCCGTTCAACGCCTTGTTTCTCGACATCCGGGCGAAGGCGATCGGTGCCGACAGCACGGCCCCGAGGATGACGGCGAGGCCGACCAGCGAAATGGTGGTCCAGAGGCCATGGAGATAGCGCGGGCCGTAACGCAGGAATTTATCCTCGTTCCAGCCGCTGATCATCATGAAGACGAGTGCGATCGCAAGGGCTGCCCAGACGAGCAGGACCAGGATGCCGGCAATACGCGCCGGCGCCAGCTGCCTGCCAATCATGGCTGGAGGCGCACGCGGCGGGATCAGTTCCTTGACGTAGCTCATCGACGGCCCTCCGAGCGTTTCGCCCAGCGCTCGATGAAGCCGAGCCCGACGGACGAGACCATCGCGAGGATCAGATAGAGCAGGCAGGCGATGCCGTAGAAGAAGAAGGCTTCCTTGCTGACGCGCGCCGCAATGCCGGTCTGGCGCAGGATATCGGCGAGCCCGATGACCGAGACATAGGACGTGTCCTTCAAGAGGATCAGCCACAGATTGGTGAGGCCGGGCAGCGCGATGCGGATGAGCTGCGGCAGGATGACGAGAAGCATGGTGCGCGAGCGGTGAAGACCGAGCGCGTCGCCCGCCTCGTACTGGCCGCGCGGGATCGCCCTGAAGGCCGACAGCAGGACCTCGGAGGAATAGGAGGAGAAGACGACGGCGAGCGCCGCCATGCCGGCGAAAAAGGCGTTGATTTCGACGCGCCCAGCGTAGCCGAAGGAGGCGAGCACAGCCTGGATGAGGATCTGCAAGCCGTAATAGACGATGAACAGGGTCAGCAGTTCGGGCAGGCCGCGGAAGATCGTCGTGTAGATGCCGGCGGCAAGCCTCAGCAGTTTGTCCTTCGATTGCGCCGCAAGTGCGATCAGGAAGCCGATGACCAGCCCGACAGGCAGTGTGGCGAGCGCGAGCGTGATCGTCACCTTGACGCCGAAGGCGATCTCGTCGCCCCAGCCGGCCTCGCCGCAGGCAACGATGCTACCGGAACCGAACAATGAAAAAAGCCCGACGGGCCCGCAAAGCGGATCCAGCGCCGAAAGGAGGGCGGAAAAGAATCCGCTCATAAGGTCGTTTTCCCCTGCGGCCTTTTTGTGTGCCGCTTTTGTCTTGTATTGATGCCATTAAAAAGAAAAACGGCGGAAGGGCAAGCCTCCCGCCGGGCGTTAACCGGGTTCTCCGGTCGATTACTTGCCGTAGGCGTCGAAATCGAAATACTTGTCGTTGATGGCCTTGTATTTGCCGTTGGCGCGGATCGCGAGGATCGCGGCCGAGAACTTGTCGGCCAACGCGGTTTCGCCCTTGCGGACCGCAATGCCCGCACCTTCGCCATTGATGTCGACGTCGATCGGCAGGGGGCTGAGGATCTTGCAGCACTTGCCGGCGTCCGACTTGATCCACTGCGACAGCACGACGATATCGTCGATGACGGCGTCGATGCGGCCGTTGGTGATGTCGAGCTTGTATTCGTCGGCAGTCGGATAAAGCTTCAGCTCCGAATCGGGCATATGCTTTTCGGCATAGTTCGAATGGGTGGTGGAGCCTTGCGCGCCGATCGTCTTGCCCTTGAGGCCGGCGGCGGTCGCTTCCTTGATCGGCGAATCCTTCGGGACGGCGATGGCCGGCGGGGTGTTGTAATATTTCTTCGAGAAGGTGACCTGCTCCTTCCGCTCCGGTGTAATCGACATGGAAGCGATGATGGCATCGAATTTCTTCGACTGCAGCGCCGGGATGATGCCGTCCCAGTCATTGGTGACGAAGGTGCAGGTGACCTTCATTTCGTCGCAGAGCGCCTTGGCGATATCGATGTCGAAACCGGTGAGCTGGCCGTTGGCTTCCAGGTTGTTGAAAGGCGGGTAGGCGCCTTCGGTGCCGATCACGAGTTTCTCCTGGGCCATCGCCGAACCGGCGAAAAGCGACAGGGCGGCGATCGAGGCGGCAGCAAGGAATCGGGTGGAAATGTTCATGTTGATCCTCTCTGTTGGCAACCCTGCGGTGTTGGTCTTTTTCGGCCGCAGGAAGACGGGGCACGCGTGCGGGCGCGCCCCGAATGGATTTTTAGATACCCGCTCGCAGAAAATTGCAACGGCATTTTACGTGCACGTCTGCCTGGGTTTTGCCGATGAACAATACATTCATGCGAGGTTCAGGCCGTCGGCAACAGGCTGCAACGGAACCATTTTGGTGCAATACAGTTGAGCCGCCGCGTAAGTCCGCCGAAAAAGGCAATAAAGGACGCGCATGAAAGGGATGACACCCCTAGAAGAGGAAATGTCCATGTCGAAAAAATTCAGACTGTTCGCCAGCGTCGCAGCACCTCTCGTATCGCTGCCGCTGATGCTTCAGCCGGCCGGTGCCGCCCCCTTGAGACCCGCTTTGGAGATGAGACCCGCCATCGAGGCCGGCCGGATGCCGGGCGTCATCGAGGTGCAGCAACAGGTCATCATTCCTCCGGATGCGCAGGAAGGCGAGGGACAGCAGCGCCGCCGCAAGCCTCAGGAGGGGCAGCAGCAGGCTCCGGCCGAACGGCCGCAGGCGCCGCCTCAGGCCCAGCAGCAGGAACAGCCGCAGCGCCAGCGCAAGGCTGAGCCGGAAGCCGCCCCCCGTGAGGCTGCGCCTCGCGAAGCTGCTCCGCGGGAAGCCACGCCGCGCGAAGCTGCCCCCCGCGAAGCAGCACCACGCCAGGCGCCGCAGGCCGAGCGTCCGGCAGCCGAGGCGCCCGCGCAGGAACGTCCGCGCCGTCAGCAGCAGGAGACCGGCCAGGGGCAGGGCGGAAACGATGCTCAGCCGCGCCGCCCGCACGAGCTGCCGACCCCTCCGGCCGAGCCGCCGGCCGCAAGGGAAGCCCAGCAGCCGAAGGCAGCTCCCGCTGAAAAGCAGGCCGAAACGCCGAAGCCGGAGCGGCCGGCAACCAATCGCGCCGCGACGCCGGAAGCCGCACCCGAGGCTCCCCCTCGCCGCGATGCCCAACAGCCGAAGGAAGCGCCGGCCGGGAAGCAGGCAGAAACCCCGAAGCCGCAGCCACCTGCCACCAATCGTGCGGCGACGCCGGAAGCAACACCCGAAAAGCCGGCCAGCGGCAATGCCCAGCAGCCCAAGGCAGCTCCCGCTGAAAAGCAGGCCGAAACACCAAAGCCGACACAGCCGCCGGCTACCGATCGCGCCACGGCTCCGGGAGCAGCACCCGAAAATCCGGCTCGCGGCAACGCAACGAGCCAGGCGCCGGCTCAGGTCCCTGGACAGGCTCCGGGCACCGGAACCGCGCAGGACAGGCGCAACCAGCAGCCGCCGGCAAATGGCCAGGCCGCGCCGGGTCAGCCGCCTGCCGGCGAAACGCCGCGCCGTCAGACGACCGAAGGACAGCCAGTGGTGCCTCAGGGTCAGCAGGTGCCGGGCCAGCCGCAGGGCCAGCAGGCGACTGGCGCTCAGCCGGGCGCCCAGCCGACCGCGCCCCAGACGGCAACCACGCCTCAGCAGGTCGAGCGCGCCAAGGAGCTTGCCAAGGATCCGGCTGCGGCCAAGAGCGGTGAACAGGTCGTATTGCCCGTTCAGAATGGTGCCGCCGTGCTCGACAGCGCCAAGGAGGCGCCTTCCGCACGTCCGCCACGAGACGGAGAACGTCCGCGCCGTCAAGCTCCGCAACAGGCCGACCAGCAGCAGCTTGCACCGCCGAAAACCGATGCAGAGGCTCAAGGCAGCACGCGTGCTACCCGCGAGCAGCTGCAGGAATTTCGTCAGCTGTCGGAAGAGCGCGGTCAGCGCCTTGACCAGCGTCCGCAGTTCGAACGGCCCCGCGGTTGGGATTTCCGCGACGCAGCCGGCCTCGGCGGCAGCCGTGACCGCAACGGCGATCGCGACCGCGATGGCAGCCGTGTGATCATCTCGATCGACAACCAGACCGTCGTTCGCCATGACGACAGCCGTCGTTTCTACAACGATCGCGATCGGGCGCCGCAATACGAGCAGCTCCGCGATGGCCGGGTGCGCGAAGTCATCGTGCGCGACGACGGGACGCGGATCGTCACCGTCCGCAACAGCTATGGCGAGATCGTCCAGCGCTCGCGAATCGTCAGGGGCGGCGAGGAATACGTGCTCTATTATTCGCCGGAGCTGATGGATAACCGCCGCGGCCGCGACTACGTCTGGCGCGATCCGGGCGACGACCTGCCGCCGATGCGGCTGAGCGTGCCGCTCGACGACTACATCATCGATACCTCGACCGAGCCGGACCGGGATTATTACGAGTTCCTGGAACAGCCGCCGGTCGAGCGGGTCGAGCGGGTCTATTCGCTGGACGAGGTGCGCTACTCCGCCCGCATCCGCGATAAGGTGCCGCGTATCGACCTCGATACGATCACCTTTGCGACCGGCAGTGCCGAAATCCCGATGAACCAGGCGAGCTCGCTGCGCAAGGTTGCCGACGCGATCAGCAAGGTTCTGAAGCGGGATCCTTCCGAAACCTTCCTGATCGAAGGTCATACGGATGCGGTCGGTACAGAGGACAGCAATCTCGTCCTCTCCGACGAGCGCGCCGAGAGCGTTGCCCGGGTGCTGACGGACGCATTCGGCATCCCGCCGGAAAATCTGGCGACCCAAGGTTACGGCGAACGTTACCTGAAGGTGCGCACCGACGGTCCCGAACAGGAAAACCGCCGCGTGACCGTGCGCCGCATCACCCCGCTGGTCAAACCGGTCGCTTCGAATCGGTAACGGTCTCGGACACCTCAAACCAAGCCGCCGGAGCGATCCGGCGGCTTTTTTGCACCTTGAAATAGTGCGCATAATGCACTATTTTTGATGGCGCCGCGGGGATGGGTGATGCCGACTATCGTAAAACTCGGAAATCTGAAGATCCAGATTTTTGCCGGCGATCACCATCCACCTCATTTTCATATCGTTACGCCGGATCACGAAGTCCTGGTCCGTCTATCCGACTTGGAAATTCTTGCGGGCTCCATCGATCGGCGAAGCCTGGAACGCGCATTGGTTTGGGTACGGGAAAACAGGAAGGTGTTGAATGAAGCCTGGGAGAGCCTCAATGAAAGGTGAAGAGATCGTCACCGTTGGTGGACCTTTGCCGAGGATAGCGGACGCCGATGCGCTCGACGGGCGTAAGGTGAGAATTGTCTGGGAAGATGGAGAGACGAAGGTCGTCGATCTGGCGCCCGCACTGGAAAACCGCCGCATCTACATTCCGCTTCGACACGACGATGATCTCTTCCGGCAGATGCGGGTCAGCGAATATCGCAACGCATTGGAATGGCCGGGGGAGGACCTTGAATTCTCGGCGGTATGGCTCGCCGCGTTACCGCCGGTCACATTCGACAACGATGATTTTCGCACCGCTATGGATAAGCTCGGCATGACATTGGACGGCATGGCGTCGGCCTTGGAGATCTCGCGCCGGCTCGTTGCCGACTACCGCAAGAACAAGCCTATTCCTCGCCATGTCGCGCTTGCGACGCGCTATCTTGTAGAACACCAGGGCAAGGCTTAGGGGCTAAGTCCCGTCACCTGGGCGATGAAATCGGCAATCGCGTTCGTGTCGTCGAGATCGAAGACGGGGAGGGTGGCGTCGGTCACCGGGTGGTCGGCGGCGATGGCGACGATGTGGGGATCGCTGGGCGCCAGCGGTTCGCGGTTGTTCGCCTCGAGGCGGCGGGCTTCGATCTTCGGGACAGGTTCGCGTTTGTAGCCCTCGATCAGCACCAGATCGCAGGGGGCGAGGCGGGAGAGGATTTCCTCGAAGCTCGGTTCCGGCGCGCCGCGCAGTTCGTGCATGATCGCAAAACGCGTACCGGAAACGATCGCCACTTCGTGGGCGCCGGCGGCGCGGTGGCGGAAGGAATCGGCACCCACCTTGTCGATGTCGAAATCGTGGTGGGCGTGCTTGATCGTCGAGATCGCATAGCCGCGGCGGGTAAATTCCGCCACCAGCCGCACCGCCAGGCCCGTCTTGCCGGAATTTTTCCAGCCGGAAATGCCAAAGACGCGGGGAGAGGTCATGAAAGCTCCTCGGCGAAACGACGCGCCTCTTGAAGATCCTCGGGCGTGTTGATGTTGAAGAAGGGATCGAGCAGCCCCTGGCGCGTCTCGACCATCGGGAATTCGACGGTCGCCATGCGGTGACGTTCGAGGAAAGCCTTTATCCGCCGATTGTCGGGATCGGAGAGCCAGGTTTCCAGATCACTGGTGATGGAAACCGGCCAAAGCCCGAAGACCGGATGATCGCGGCCGTCCGAAGCAGCGATGACGATCGCGTTCGGATCGCCCGCCTCAGCTTCGAGCCGGGGCACGAGATCGGCGGGTACGAAGGGGCTGTCCGAGGGGACGGTAAGGAGATGGGTCGTTGGAACGCCGCGCGTCCGGATGTCACGCAGGCCGGCGAGCACGCCGGCGAGCGGGCCTATCTGCCCCGGAACCGGGTCCGGCAGTAGGCGTAAACCGAGCGGATTGGGGAAACTTGTCGGCGCGTTGAGGGTGATTTCCGAGATCTGGGGTAGGAGCCGCCGCACCATATGGGCGAGGATCGTGTCGTGGCCTATCGTGAGAAAAGCCTTGTCGATGCCCATGCGGCTCGATTTGCCGCCGGCAACAATCAGGCCGGGAGGTTTGTCGGGAGGAGCGGCGGGCGCGGTCATCAGTCGTCGTCCTTGGTCGGGATCGCGCCGTCACGGCGGTCGATATGCCGGACATAGACGGTGGCGACGAGCGCAAGAATGGTCGTGACGCCCATGACGACGAGAAGCGGCATGGCGCCGCCCTCGTCCTTCAGCACCGTTGCGGCAAGGGTCGATAGTGCGGCACCGCCACCGACGGTGATCGCGCCGCCGAGCCCGGAAGCCGAGCCCGCGAGATGCGGCCGGACGCTGACGATGCCGGCATTCGAGCTTGGCAGGGTGAGGCCGTTGCCAACGCCGGTGAGCGCCAGCGGTGCGAAAAAGGCAAGGGGCCAAGGCGCTTCTGCGGCGAGGAATACGGCGGTGATAAGGACGCCGAGCAGGCTGACCACGCTGCCGGAGATCATCATCGCCATCGTGCCGAAATGGCGGGTGTAGCGACCGGAAATAAAGTTGCCGATCATGTAACCGGCGGCGATCAGGAAGAACTGCGCGCCGAGCATGGTCGGAGAGAGGTGATAGATCGCCGTGCCGACGAAGGGTGCGCCGCCGAGGAACGAGAAGAACACGCCTGACGAGAAGGTCGAGGTGAACGTATAACCCCAGAACCGGCGCGAGCGGAAAAGGTCCGGCCAGCTGCGGAACTGGGCGATGAAGCTGGTGGCCGGCAGGCGGTTCGTTTCGCCGAGATCGGTGAAGACGAGCGTCAGGGTCAACAGGCCGAGGCCGAGCATCAAGGCGAAATTCGCTTCCCAGCCGAACATGTCGTTGAGCGCCCCGCCGATCGTCGGGCTGATCATCGGCACCAGCGACATGCCCATGGTGACGTAGGCGATCATCGAGGCGGCGCTCTCCATCGGCACCGTATCGCGGATGATCGCTCGCGGCAGGACGAAACCTGCGACGACCGCCGTCTGCAGCAGCCTTCCGATCATGAACACGGTGACGTTTGCGGCTACCAGGCAGATTACGGTGCCGACCAGCATGATCAGGATGCTGCCGATCATCACGCGGCGGCGGCCGAAGAGGTCGGAAAGCGGACCAAGCACCAGCTGCAGCACGGCGGTGCCGGCGATATAACCGGATACGGCCAGCTGCATGACGGCATATTCGGTACCGAAATGGGTCGCCATGGCGGAAAGCGACGGCAGGAAGACGTTGAGCGAGAGGGCGGCAAGTCCGGCGCAGACGACGAGCGTCACGATATGGGGCGGGGTTCGTCTGTCCAGAAATCGGCTTTGCTGCACGTCGTCTTGTCCTTTCACGCTGCCTTTCGGCTCTTTCGTCCGGCCGGTCGTCAGGCAGGCGGGGCGGCGGCTGCCTTGCCGGTGGCGATGCCCTGCCGCTTGCGTTCGCGATAGAAGGTATAGAGGCCGGAACCGATAACGACGGCCGCGCCCACCAGCATATAGGCGTTCGGACGTTCGCCGAAGGCGAAAATGCCGATGGCCAATGCCCAGAGCAGGCCGGTATAGCGGAACGGCGCTATGAAGGAGATCTCGCCTGTCCGCATCGATTGGATGACGGCCTGATAGCCTGCGAACACCATCACCGAGGCAATCGCCAGATGCCCGAGCGCATAGGTGCTGACCGGCTGCCAGCCGCCCATCGGCACGACCAGGATCGCCCCGAGAATAGTGTTGGCGAGCGACGTGAAGAGCGTCACCGTCAGCGAAGGAATGTCGGCCTTTATGCGCTTGGTGGTGAGATCGCGGCATGCCGTGCAGCAGCAGGCGATGACGGCAAGCACCGCGGCCGGCGTGAAGCCTTCCGGACCCGGGCGGATGATGATCAGCACGCCAAGGAAGCCGATGCCGATCGCCGTCCAGCGCCGCCAGCCGACAGGCTCGCCCAGGAAGAGGGCAGCACCTAACGTCACGGCAAGCGGCAGCGCCTGCATGATCGACGAAATGGCGGCGAATTCGATATGGGCAAGTGCCGAGAGGAAGGACAGGGTGGCGCCAAGCTCGAACAGGGTGCGCAGCAGCACCAGTGGATGCATGACCGCCTTGGCCGAAAGGGTCACGCCCATGTAGCGCGCCACACAGTAGATCAGAACCGTCGCCATGACGCCGCGCACGGCCATGATCTGGGGGATGCTAAGCTCCGAGGTGACCGACTTGACCAGCGCATCGTTGCAGGTGAAAGCCGCCATGGCGAGCGACATGAATAACGCGCCCCGCGAATTTTCAGACCATGCCATCTGCGAGATTCCTCCGGTATCCGGTCTCTTAAAGCAACGACTTACGCATCGCCAGCCTGATTGCCTCCCGGGCGGTACTCTTTTGGATAGCGGCGGGAAATTCCGATATCCGACACAGTGTAATAATATGATTTGTAAGGGTCCCGAATTAACCGTTGTTCAACCGAATTTGACGATTGTGAAAGCCATTCATTCCCGCATGACGCTGGGATCGTGCCGTTGCTGTTTCGCGAATGCGCTGACGCGAAGCTGCTTCTGGTTTGCAGTTGGGGGAAAAATGTCTTTCATCGATCGTCTTCTTCAGAGCCGTAGGATCGTCACCAAGGTCCTTCTTTTTGTCATCCCGCTGGTCCTTTTGATCGCCGGGGTAGGCCTTGCGGGTTATTATACGGCCAGCATGCTGAACGGTCATATGACGGTGACGCGTGCGACGATCGAGAACATCGGCGATTTCGAAAATCTCCAGGCGGTTCTCCAGGAATTCAACGGCAAGCCCGACAATGCATCGCTTGCAGCCCTGAAGGCGGCCATCGACAAACAGGAGAGCGGCGTCCGCGTGCTCGGCGGGCTGCTCGTGACAGCCGGGGACCGCGAGCGTATCGCCGTCGTGACCGGGCTTGCGCCCAGGATGCGCGCCGATACGGACATGCTCTGGAAGATAAAGCAGAGGCGCGACGAAAACGCCGCAGCGCTCGACGACAGCATCGACAATGTCCGCACCGTCGCGACAGGGGTTTCCGATCAGGTCGCCAACGTCCGAAAGCAGTTCGAAGGCAAGGAAAAGTTCGCCAAGGGCATGGTGCTGGAAGCCTATGCCTACAAGGCGATCGCCGAACAGATCGGCGAGCTTCGCAATTCCGTCAAGGAGACCGGTACCGACGACGGCGCGATCAGCACCGCCGACATGTATCTCGGCATTCTGGACAAGACCTTCCAGGAAGTTCAGGCCTTCCTCACCCCGAACGGTATCAAGCAGCTGAAGCCGATCAACGATGCGATCGCTGCTCTTGCTGCCACCATCAAGGGCAGTCAGGACGTTCCGGAAAAGGCAAAGGCGATACGCGACACCGTCGCCGGCATGGAGAAATTCCAGGCTAAGATGGAAGCGGAAGTCACCAGCAAGGCCGGCAACGCGGCCAGCCGTTTCGCCAGCATCGAGGGAGAGGTCGCGAGCCTGCGCACGCTTCTCGACCGCAGCGCTGAATCACTGCGCCTGATCGACGCCATGCAGCTTTATGTCGAGCGGCTGCGCGCCACCCAGACGGAGGACGCGCGCAAGGTCGTCCTCGACGTTATGGCAAAGCTGAAGGATGCCAGCGCGGAAGTTTCCGAGCTCGCCAGAAACCCGGCCATGCGCGAGTTCTCGACCACGCTTCAGCCCCGCCTGAAATCGATCGAGGAGGATACCGCCAAGCTTCTGTCCATCGCCGCCGACTGGAAAAAGGCCCGCGCCGCCGCCGGCGAGACGCTGACGGGCGGCATGGCCKGCCTCAAGAATTTCGTGGCCCAGGCCCAGGAGGTCGGCAAGGAGGACAGCGAGCGTTCCGCCCAGCTGTCGCTGATCGCCATGGTGGTCGGCACGCTGCTCGCCATTGCCGGCGGCCTGATGCTGGTGGAAACGCTGCGCGGCCCGCTGCGTCGCGTTACCGAAGTGATGAAGCGGCTCGCGGACGGCGATCTCGAGGTCAAGATCGAAGGCCGCGAACGTGGCGACGAGATCGGCGACATGGTTCGCTCGGTCACCGTCTTCCGCGATGCAGCCGTCGAAAATGTCCGCCTCGAGCAGGATGCCGCTGCAGCCCGCGAGCTCTCGACCGCCGAGTCCGAGCGCCGCGCCTCAGAGCGTGCCCGCATTGCCGGCGAACAGCGCCAGGCGCTGACCGCGCTCAACGACATGCTCGGCAAGCTTGCCGAGGGCGACCTCGAGCGCAGCATGGACGAAAACCTGCCGGAAGACTTCATCGAGATGGCACGCACCTACAACCAGGCCGTCGAGGCGCTCCGTGCCACGCTCGCCGACGTGCGCTCGACCGCTGAAGAAATCGACGGCGGCACCGGCAATCTCGCCGCTTCGGCGGACGATCTTGCCCGCCGCACGGAACAGCAGGCGGCAGCGCTCGAACAGAGCTCGCGTGCATTGCGCCATCTGAGCGAAATCGTCCGCTCGACGGCCGAAAGCGCCAAGCAGACATCCGTCTCGGTCAACGAGACGGAAGATTTCGCGGTTCGCTCCGGCGAGGTCGTATCCCGCGCGGTCGATGCCATGGGCGAGATCAGCCGTTCCTCCGAGAAGATCGCGACGATCATCGGGGTTATCGACGAGATCGCCTTCCAGACCAACCTGCTGGCGCTGAATGCCGGCGTCGAGGCGGCCCGTGCCGGCGAGGCAGGCCGCGGCTTTGCGGTCGTCGCCCAGGAAGTCCGCGAACTGGCACAGCGCTGCGCCGGTGCTGCCCGCGAGATCAAGGGCCTCATTTCGGCAAGCTCGACCCAGGTGAGTAACGGCGTGCATCTCGTCGAGGAGACCGGTACGGCGCTCACGGAGATCATCACGCACATCACCGACGTCCGCAAACTGGTGTCCCAGATTTCGGCGGCCACCGGCGAGCAGTCGACCGGCATCAACGAAGTCACCAAGGCGGTTCAGGAGGTCGAGCTGATCACCCAGCGCAACGCGGCGATGGTCGAGGAAAACAACGCCGAGATCCACGGCCTGCGCCAACGTGTGGAGACGCTGTCAGAGAAGATCGAGCGCTTCAAGACGCGCGACCCGAACATCAGCTTCCATGCCGGCGCCAACGAACGCCGCTCGGGCTTCCGCCGCAGCGACGCTGCCTGAAGTCCGGACAGTCAGGCAAGCGCCGAGACCGTTTCGAGGAAGCGCTGCCCGATTGCGGAAAGCTGCGGTTTCAACCAGGACGCCGCCATCGGCAACGATGGCGGCGTCGGCGTGACCGGCCGGAAAACGACGCCGGGACGCGGCAGGCGGGACAGGCCGCCTGTGACGAACCCCATTCCGACCCCCGCCGCCACCAGGCCTGCAAGTGTGGTCATGGGTGTAACCTCCTGCACGACGCGCGGGCTGATGCCCTGGTCCCGGAAGAGAGCGATGACCCTGTCGTAGATGCTCGGTCCGATGGAGCGGGGTGCGAGAAGAAAAGGTTCGCCCGCTAGGTCGGAGAGCCGGATCTCGGTTCGCACTGCAAGCGGGTGGCTTTCCGGCAATGCCAGGACGAGATGCTCGGCCGGCAGTTCATGGATCGCGAGTTCCGGATTGGCGAGCGGCGGATGCAGGACCGCCAGATCGATCGTTCCCGTCATCAATGCGGTTTCGAGTGATGGGGAATTGAGTTCGACAAGCTCTATCTCGACCTGCGGATAGCGTTTCCGGAATGCCTGCACCGCTTCCGGCAGAATGCCGTAGAAGGCGATGACCGTGAAACCCAGCCGCAGCCGGCCGACTTCGCCCCGAAACGCCCGTAGAGCCTGCTGCCGGGCGACCTCGGCATTTTCGATCGCCCGGCGGGCGGGTTCGAGGAACGCCTGGCCGGCCGGCGTCAGCGCGACGCTGCGGCGATCGCGCGCAAAGAGGTCCGTGCCGATCTCCAGCTCGAGGGCGCGGATGCGCTGGCTGAGCGAGGGCTGGGTGAGGTGCATCCTCTCGGCCGCCCGGCGGAAATGCAATTCTTCGGCGACCGCCACGAAGCAAGCCATGGAGCGAATATCCATCGACATTCCTGATGTATTTTGCCTATCACAGATAATGGAATTCCGATTGGAACTCTATCAGACTGGACCCTATTCTCCCTTCAGGCAATAGGCGGCAGGTGACGCCGCTTCTCGGAAGGAGAATGGATCATGAAGGCATTGGCTTTTCTCGCGGGCACGGCCCTTTCGTTGGTTACCGTGGCGTCTGGTACTGCTGCTGCACAATCGGCCGATATCCTCGGCGCGATATCGGCCGGTCGCGTCGCCGTCATCTCCGACGGCGACTATCTGGCGCGCACCTATGCCGATTCCGTACTGGCTCCGAAGGAGGCCGGGCACAGGGACGTGCTCACCATTCTTTCGATAGCCAATGGCCGCGTGACGAGAGGTTCACTCCCCGTCTCGAACTCGGTGACGGCGGCGCCTGAAATCCTGGAACTGACGCCAGACGGGCGCACGACATTCGTGACCGAACGATTGGGCGAGCGGCCGGATGGCGGCGGAACGGTCAGGGATCTGCCGCCCGGCAGACGGCTGTTTGCCGTCGATCTCTCCGACCCATCGATGCCGAAGCTTGCCGATACGGTGGAGATCGGCATCAATCCGGAGGCATTGGCCGTCAGCCCGGACGGGCAGCGGGTGGCGGTCGTCTCCAACACCGCCGATGCGGCCCTGCTTCAGATCGTCGAATTTGCCGATGGCCAATTCGGTGAGGTCGCCCGCTTCGATCTGGCCGAACTCGGCATAACCGGATCGCTGGACGCTCCGCGGGGTGGTGTGACGGCGACCAATGTTCAATGGCATCCTTCCGGGCGGTTTCTGGCGGCCAATATCAACACGCAGAACCGTGTCGCGTTCTTCGAATTTTCCGATAGCGATCAGAAGCCTGCCTTGCAGCCCTGGGGAAACACCGTGGAGGTGGGTAGGGATCCCTTTGTCGGCCGCTTCACGCCGGATGGCCGCCATTATCTGACATCGAACTGGGGGCGCGATTTCACTGCGACCAGCCTCGACGGCCGCATCCCGAATGCGTTCTCCACCATGACCGTCGTCCGGCTGGCGGATCCCGAGGCGTCCGAAGCCCGGCACGAGCGGTTGATGACTGTCGACACCGGCGTCTCGGCCGAGGGAATGGCGGTGAGCCCGGATGGCCGGCTTGTCGCGACGATCAACATGCGCGGCACGTCCTTCCCGCCCGGTTCTCCGCGTCATGGCCGCGAGGCGGCCGTATCGCTTCTGACGTTCGATCCGGGCCCGGGCAGGCTGCACAAGGTTGGCGACTATACGTTCGAGGGCGTATTGCCCGAAGGCGGTACCTTCGACCTGACGGGCGATCACCTTCTCGCAACCGTTTTCGAGGGACATCAGGGCGCAGGCCCTGAGACCGGGGCAGGGCTTGAAGTCTTGAGGGTGATCAAGGGCGATACACCGTCGCTGCAACGGATCGGGCGGGTGGCCTTGCCGCACGGAGTGCATCATGTTGATGTTTCGCGATGATCGCTGAGTGATCGCTGGACGGCGGCAGCGGTCGCCGCTGCGATGCTTGCCGCCCGAGCGTTGTCACCCGCCGGTGACGCTCATGTGGCGGGCGACGGCGGGGCGTTTGTGGGTGCGGTCGATGATGAAGTCGTGGCCCTTGGGCTTGCGGGTAATCGCTTCGTCGATCGCGGCCGACAGGTAGTCGTCGTTCTCGGAAGCGCGCAGCGCCGTGCGCAGGTCGGCCGCGTCGTTCTGGCCGAGGCACATGTAGAGCGTGCCGGTGCAGGTGAGGCGCACGCGGTTGCAGCTCTCGCAGAAATTATGGGTCATCGGCGTGATGAACCCTAAGCGTCCGCCGGTTTCCTGAACTTCGACATAGCGGGCAGGGCCGCCGGTCTTGTAGGGGATTTCGGTCAGCGTGAACTGTTCTTCGAGATCGGCGCGCAGCTTGGAGAGCGGCAGATATTGGTGGGTGCGGTCCTCGTCAATCTCGCCCATCGGCATGGTCTCGATGACCGTCATGTCCATGCCGCGGCCATGCGCAAAACGCAGCATGTCGGCGATCTCGAATTCGTTGAAATCCTTCAGCGCCACGGCGTTCAGCTTGATCTTCAGCCCGGCCTTCTGGGCGGCGTCGATGCCTTCCATGACCTTGTGATAATCGCCCCAGCGGGTGATCGCCTTGAATTTTTCCGGGTTCAGCGTGTCGAGCGAAACATTGATGCGGCGCACGCCGCTGTCGTAAAGTTCGTCGGCGTATTTTGCCAGCTGCGAGCCGTTGGTCGTCAGCGTCAGCTCATCGAGAGTGCCGGCCTTGACGTGCTGGCCGAGCTCACGCACCAGAAACATGATGTTCTTGCGCACCAGCGGCTCGCCGCCGGTCAGCCGGATCTTGCGGACGCCCTTGGAAATGAAGGCGGAACAGAGCCGGTTGAGCTCCTCCAGCGTCAGCAGGTCCTTTTTCGGCAGGAAGGTCATATTTTCCGCCATGCAATAGGTGCAGCGGAAATCGCAGCGGTCGGTGACCGAGACACGCAGATACGTGACCGCGCGACCGAACGGATCGATCATCGGCGCCTTGTCGGCGATGATCGGCGCTGCTCCTCCGACCGGTCCTGCGAAACTGTTCACGTGGCATTCTCCCTTACCCTGAAAGTGGGCGTTTCGAGCCGTCGCGTCAAGTGTACGACATCGATCAGATAGAACGATGCTGGACGCAAAACAGCTTGCGGCGAAGCGCCGTAGCTCCTAATCCTCCGCCAGGCATATGACAATCGGGAGCCTGAAAAGCATGAGCGACATTTGGCCGACGGAACTGCGGGTCTCCAAGGACCGCCACACGCTGAACGTCACCTTCAGCGACGGCGCGGCCTATCCCTTGTCGGCGGAAACGATGCGCGTACTGTCGCCTTCGGCGGAAGTGCAGGGTCATGGTCCCGGCCAGCAGGTGACCGTGCCCGGTAAGCGCAACGTCGGCATTGCGGCGATCACTCCGGCCGGCAATTATGCTGTGCGGATCCGTTTCGACGACGGCCACGACAGCGGCATCTTCACCTGGCCTTACCTGCGCGAACTCGGCGAGCGAGGCGCCGAGCTGTTTGCCGACTATGAGCGCAATCTGGCCGAAAAGGGTCTGTCGCGCGATCCGCCGCAACGGACGCGGTGATCACACCGGTTCGCGGCTGTCCTCACGGACCTCCGACTGCAGGGTGACGATCAGCCGCTCCATCGATTCGGCCATCGCCATGCATTGATCCAGCGGCTCGGAGGAGAGCGTACGCTCGATCAGCGCCGTCTGGATGCCCATCGCAGCTTCCGTCACCGCGCGGCCCTCCTCCGTCAGGTAGAGGCGCAGGACGCGCTTGTCCTTGCTGTCACCGCGTCGCTCGATCAGCCCGCGCTTTTCCATCTGCGGCAACGCCATGCTCATGTTGGAACGTCCCACCAGCAGCTTGCGGGCAAGCTCCTGCTGCGAAATCCCTTCGAACCGGTAGAGATTGATCAGGATGTCGAGATGCGGCGGCTTGATGTCGAGTTCGGCGAGCTCGCGGGTCAGCACGGTTTGCATCAACTGGCAGGCGCGGGCGACGGCAATCCAACTGCGAAAACGCGGATGATCCCAAGGGAGGGATTGATTTTTGTTCATCGTTGTACTTTATTGTTCAATATTGAACATTATCGGGTTTTCTCACTATGTCATCCTTTGCACTCAAGGTCACCCGTTTCGCGTTTGCCGTCCCGGGACGGCTTTTCCCCGATACCGCGGCCAAGCTCGCCTTTCGGCTCTTCTGCCTGACACCCTCGCGCCGTCCTAGAGGCGGCAAGGCTCTGGCGATGGAGAACGAGGGACGCGAACGGCTCGCGGCCACCCAGAAAATCCCGCTCACTGTCGGAAAATCGACGGTGATGGCCTATCGCTTCAACGGCGACGGCAAGCCCGGCCGGCCCCGTTACCTGGTCGTGCACGGCTGGGGTTCCAATGCCGCCTATATCGCCGCCCTGCCTGCGGGCCTGGCCGAAAACGGCGCCGAGGTCGTGGTGCTCGATTTTCCTGGTCACGGGCTTTCCAGCGGCCGCAGCCTCAACATGCGACAGGCCGTCGAGGCGATCGTTGCGGCGGAGAACCGGTTTGGCCATTTCGACGCAGCAGTCGGTCATTCGTTCGGCGGTGCGAGCATGATGCTCGCTGCTGGCGGGGTGATGAAAGACGTCGGCATGATCTCGCCCTCGAAACTGGTGGTTATCGGCGCGCCGAGCCATATCCATTGGCTGTTCGACGACTTTTCGCGGATGGTCGGCCTGCCGCCGCGCGTCAAGGCGCTGCTGATTAGGCGGGCGGAAAAGGTAGCCGGTGCCTCGCTCGACGACTTCGATACGGTTGCGAGCGCCGCTCGGTTGGGGACGCCCCTGCTGGTGGTGCATGCCGAGGAGGACAAGGAGGTCGCCGCCGACCACGCCCGCCGCTTCGAAGGGCTTGCCACGGCGCGGCTCGAATGGGCGAACGGGCTCGGACATCGCCGTATCGTCAGCGATCGCGGGGTGGTCGAGACCATCGCCGCCTTCCTGACGGGCGATGGCCGGCCGTTGCGCGAAACCTCCATCGTCGACAAGCCCGGCAACGACGCCGCTGCTTGATCCACAGGAGACGTCATCATAGTGTCGCCCGCGCGGGCTAAGGCCCGCCGATACCGGAAGGGGGCGAGCCATGACCATCATCACATCCGTCGAGGAACTGAAGGCGATCTATGACGGCGTCTCGGAAGCTTCGCTCGCCAAGGTGACGAAGACGCTGACCACGGAATACCGGCAGATGATCGAGGCTTCGCCCTTTGTCGCCTTCTCGACCGTGGGGCCGGAAGGGCTCGACTGCTCTCCGCGCGGCGATCTTGGCGGGGCGGTGCGTATCCAGGACGATGCAACCCTGCTTCTGCCCGACTGGCGCGGCAACAACCGCATCGATTCGCTGATCAACATCGTGCGCGACCCGCGCGTGGCGTTGATGTTTCTCGTCCCCGGTTCGAACACTGCGATGCGCGTCAACGGCCGCGCCGTGATCTCGGTGGAGCCTGCGCTGCTCGAAAGCTTCGAAATGGACGGCCGGCATCCGCGCAGCGTCACGGTCATCACCATAAACGAGGTCTATTTCCAGTGCGCCCGCGCTCTGATGCGCGCCGAACTCTGGAACCCGGAGCATTTCGTCGACCCGAAGAGCCTGCCGACGCCCGGAACGCTCCTGAAGGCGGCCAAGGCGGATTTCGACAAGGAGACCTACGACCGGGAATGGCCGGAGCGCGCCGCCAAGACGATGTGGTAGATACCGCGCCGGCGTTTTCTTCGTGAAGAAGGCGTCCATCGTCGGTGTCCTCATGGACATTTTCAGCGCTCGAGGCAACAATCGAATCGACCCGCCACAGGGGACGGGGCACGGGGGACTTTATGAAGTTTGGAACCGGCTTTGCGGCGGTGATCCTGGCTGCGACGATGTTCGGCGCCCAAGCGGCGCGGGCCGACCAGTTGATCGAGGAATATACGGCCTTCATCGGCGAGGCCGACCTGTACAATTCCAACAATGTGCGCCTGCAGGAGCCGTGGCAGATCATCCGCCAGGACCGCGCGAATTTTCATCGCTTCGGCGTCTCGCAACGCGGTGACCAGAGCGACAGCTTCTTCGCCGATGCCGGCAATCGGGAACTCGTCGAGCGCATGATCAGCCGCGGCACCATCGACCGGGCCGCCCGCAACGCCGTCGTTCGCGGGAATGTCATGATCAACGTGCAGATCTTTCGAGGGCCCCGCGGCGATTACGTCAATGTCCTGGTCTACTGACAGGCCGTTCCTCCGGTCGGCAGCCCTGATGCTGTCGATCCTCGTCTGTGGCCCAGGCGAGGCGCGCGAATTGCGCCTGGAGGAGAAGATCGCGGCCCTCGTGAAGGCCTATCCCGACATGATCGTGGCCAGCCGCGACGGCAGGCTGATCATGAAGGAGGGCGCGCCGATTCCGATCGACGACGGGATCAGGCGCAGCCATGCGCAAATGCTGGCAGAGGGCGATGTCGAGGACAGCCTGTCTCAGGCATATCGGCCCGGCTCCTGCGAATACCGCCCGCCGGTCGATTCCGATCCGGGACGCATCCGCAGCGACGACTTGATGAAGCGCCTTTATGGCGCGAGTGCCAATGCCGTGCAGTCGAGCCTTGTGCCGGTCGCATGGTTCGGAGAGACGTTGCGGGTCACCAGCCGTAACGGGGTCGACAAGGCGCTCGCCGCCGTCCGGGATGAGCTTGCCACCGACCCGGGCCTGAAAACCTACCTGACGCCGTCGGCCGGCGTCTTCAACTGGCGCAAGGTTGCGGGACAGACCAATCTCTCCGTCCACGGTTTTGGCGCGGCGATCGATCTCAACACGAAACACGCCGATTACTGGCTGTGGTCGGGAGGCAAGCCCGGCAATGTCCCGAACTACAAAAACCGCTTTCCGATGAAGATCGTCGCGGCATTCGAGCGCCATGGCTTTATCTGGGGCGGTCGCTGGTATCACTACGACACCATGCATTTCGAATACCGCCCGGAACTGCTGGTCATCGCCGCTGCCGCCGGCGTCTCGGCCTGCGACTGAGGGAAATCTACTTCCTGTAGATCAGCCAGCTCTTGCCGACATAGTCCTTCTTCATGCTGTCATCGAAGAAGACTGAGCGGTTCCGGCCGGCGTTCTTGGCATTGTAGAGCGCCGTATCGGCATTGGCGTAGAGCTCGCCGGGATCACTCGCCTGCGAACCCATTGCAAAGCCGAGCGAGATGGTGACCGGGCCGTAATCGATGCCGGAGCGTGAATTGCGGAAGATCCGGGTTTCCAGCGCGCGGCGGACCCGCTCGCAGATGATCATAACTTCTTCCGGCGTGTTGCCTTCGACGATGATCGCGAATTCCTCGCCGCCGGAGCGGGCGACGAAGACATCCTTGCGGACGTTCGAGCGGATCACGGAAGCAACCGTCGCAAGGATCTTGTCGCCGACCGGATGGCCGTAGCTGTCGTTGATCTTCTTGAAGTTGTCGATATCGGCCAACACCAGTGCGGTGACCGGCAGCAGGGCCATATTGTCGTAAGTCGCCGCAAGGCGCTCGTCGAAGGCCCGGCGGTTGGCGATGCGGGTCAAAGAATCGGTGTTGGCGATACGCTTGTATTCGTCGAGTTCGCGGCGGACCTGGTCCATTTCCTGCGAGCGCTGGACGACGCCGCCGACGGTCTTTTCACCGTGCGCCATGGTGCTGCCCGTCGCTTCGCTCAGCAGCGCCAGCGCGCTGGTCAGCAGGTCGTTGGAAAAACTGCTCTTGGAGTTGATCCGCTGAGCGGTTTCACCAAGCAGCTTGCCGTAGCTTTCGAGCGAGCTCTGCTCCTGGCGCAACAGTTTCAGGAGGGCGTCCAGTTCGCCAAGAATCCTGGTATGGGCGTCTTCGATGACCGCCACCTGGCCCGTTCCAAGGTAGCGATGCGAAAGTGCGTCCAGTTCCTCCTGCGTGGCACGGCTTCCGAGCGCCGCCAGATCGCGGGTCAGGTCAGGATTGGAGCCGATATAGGCCTCGTAGAAAAGCTGATAGTTACGAGGGATCGGCGCGACGCCCATCGATCGCACCGCATAGATGATCTGGCCGATCAGATCGCTAGATTGCGCTCTCGGCGCTGTTGCCGTCGTCATCGACGATCCCCACTAGATCTCACCTGTATGCTATGAAACGAAGTAGTATGTGAAAAATGTTGGAAAAGAATTAAGGGGTGCGAGCTGAAGAGCTTATTCTTAAATTTATTTCGCATTTCTGAAATACCCGCTTTTACCCTCAAAACTAATGGGTTTACAGACTTCGAGCCCGAAGAAATATTCACCTTTAGAATGTTGATATATTGTCGGAATTAATCATTGTAGGCTGATCGAAAGAGAAAACCCGCCATTCGGGAGGCGGGCCTGCTCGTTATATTGTAAATCAGGTCGCCTTATTTGGGACCGATCATGTTCTCCGGGCGGACATACTGGTCGAATTCCTCGTTCGTCAGGTATCCGCCGCCGACCGCTTCTTCGCGAAGAGTCGTTCCGTTCTTGTGGGCGGTCTTGGCGATTTTGGCGCAGATGTCGTAGCCGAGCCGGGAGTTGAGAGCGGTGACCAGCATCAGCGAATTTTCCACGCCGCGTCTGATATTGTCTTCCCGGGCCTCGATGCCGACGACGCAATTGTCGGTGAAGGAGACCGCAGCGTCGCCGAGCAGCTGCACCGACTGCAGGAAATTATAGGCCATCATCGGATTGTAGACGTTCAGTTCGAAATGGCCCTGGCTGCCGGCGAAGGTGAGCGCCGCGTGGTTGCCGAAGATGTGGGCGCAGACCTGGGTCAATGCTTCCGACTGGGTCGGATTGACCTTGCCCGGCATGATCGACGACCCCGGCTCGTTTTCCGGCAGCGATAGTTCGCCAAGGCCCGCACGCGGACCGGAACCGAGGAAACGGATGTCGTTGGCGATCTTGAAGAGAGCGGCGGCAGCGGCGTTGATCGCGCCGTGGGCGAAGACCATGGAATCATGCGACGCGAGCGCTTCGAACTTGTTCGGGGCGGTGACGAAGGGCAGACCGGTGATCTTCGAGATCTCCTCGGCTACCTTTTCGGCAAAGCCGACCGGGGCGTTGAGGCCGGTACCGACCGCCGTGCCGCCCTGAGCGAGCTTGGAGAGCGCCGGCAGCGTCAGTTCGATATTGGCGATCGCCGAGCCGACCTGTGCCGCATAGCCGGAAAATTCCTGGCCGAGCGTCAGCGGGGTGGCGTCCTGCGTATGGGTGCGGCCGATCTTGATGATGTGGGAGAAGGCCTTGACCTTCACGTCCAGCGCTTCGTGCAGATGCTTCAGCGACGGGATCAGGTGGCGCACGATGGTTTCGACGCAGGCGATGTGCATGGCCGTCGGGTAGGTGTCGTTCGACGACTGGCTCATGTTGACGTGGTCGTTGGGATGGACGGGCTTCTTGGAGCCCATCACGCCGCCGAGCATTTCGATCGCGCGGTTGGAGATCACCTCATTGGCGTTCATGTTCGACTGGGTGCCGGAACCGGTCTGCCAGACGACCAGCGGGAAGTGGTCGTCGAGCTTGCCGTCGATGACTTCCTGCGCCGCTTCGACGATGACCTTGCCGATCGCGGCGTCGAGGCCGCCCAGTTCCATGTTGGCGCGGGCGGCGGCCTGCTTGACGATGCCGAGCGCCCGAACGACCGCGAGCGGCTGCTTTTCCCAGCCGATCTTGAAGTTGCCGAGCGAGCGCTGCGCCTGGGCGCCCCAATAACGGTCGCTTGCCACTTCGATCGGGCCAAACGTGTCGGTTTCGGTGCGGGTCGATGCCATCTTCGCTGCCTCTTTTTGCTCGTGGTCGCTGCCGGTGTCTTGAAAGATCAACAACGCGTTACCGCGTCGGAGCCGGCCGGCGGCATTACTATACGATTGCTGAACGTCCGCAAGCCGCCGAAACAGGCTTTTTGGTACGCTTTCGTCGTGCCTTTTATGACACGGACCGCGTAATTATGCAGCAGAATCCGCCCCCTGATGGGGTCCTTGTCGATGGCCGTCAGTAAAAATTTAACGAATAGTTTCTTAACCTTCCGACTGCGCACCGATGCTGTTTTTCGACGGAACTGAAACCCGCCGGACACTCGGGCGTTTCTTTCCATCCCTCGCGCGATCGGTTAGATGGCGTGATACATATTCGAGCCCGCGGATCAGGACGCGGATGCAGGTGACGGGGACGACATTGCAGCACAAACACAAAAAAACTTCGATCGCATTGGCGCTCGTGTCCGGCATCTCGATTTTTACCGGAGCCGCCGTTCCCGCACATGCCGTGACCCTTCTCGATCTCTTGCGTGGTGGTCCTGGGGCAGACCGCCCAAGGCACGCCGATAACGGCCTGCCGGGTGTCGGCGGCAATGCCAGCATGCCGAGCGAGCGCAGTCTCGCCGATCCCGAACCGCTGCCGAAGGTCTCGGGGCCGCGTTATTACACGTATAAGCCGGACGCCGAGCGGGTTGTGAAGACGACCGCCTTCGCTGCGGCGTCCGCGACGGACGGCACGCGCCTTATCACAGAGGCCAGGGTTTCGGCCCCGCCGGAAATTGCCACCGCTCTCGAAGCCTTCTACGGCAAGGCCGCGGAGCCTCTCTGGGTCACCGCCGGCGACGTTAATGACAAGGCGAGGGGAGTGCTGTCGCTCTTCGAGCGGGCTGGCGAATACGGGTTGGAACCGGCCGACTACATCCTGCCGGCCCCGGCGTTGACCACCGCAAGCGTTGCCGCGCCCGCCGATGCGGCAACCCCCATCAATGTTTCCGCAACGACGTCGGCGCCGGTTTCCGCTGCCGATAGCCACGACCGCGCCCTCATGCAGTTCGAACTGGCGCTGTCGGAAAAGGTGCTGATGTTTGCGCAGGACATGGTGCGCGGCCGTATTGATCCGAACAAGGTATCCGGCTACCACGACTTCAAGCGCAAGGACGTCAAGCTCTCCCTCGTCCTGCCTTTCGCGCAGACCGGAACCGATGTCGCAGCCTATCTCCAAAGCCTTGCGCCGCAGGGTTCCCAATTCCAGGCGCTGAAGGCCGAGCTGGCGACGCTGCGCGCCGCCGCCGCCAACGACGGTCCGCGCATTTCGCTGCCGGACGACATTCTCCTGAAGCCGGGCAAGAGCAGCCCGGATATGGCGAGCATCATCGCCGCCATCCAGCATACCGGTTCCGAAGCGCTGAAGACCAAGCATGCGGCGACGCTGACGGCCTACCAGCAGACCCCGGACTACACGCCCGAGCTCGTCGAGGTCGTCAAATCCTTCCAGGCCGAAGTCGGCCTCAAGGCGGACGGCGTCATCGGCAACGCGACGGTGCGCAAGATGGTCGGCCACACGTCGAAGGACAAGATCGAGAAGGTCGAAGTCGCCATGGAACAGGCGCGCTGGCTGCCGGACGATCTCGGCCAGCGTTACGTCTTCATCAACCAGCCGGCCTTCATGGTCTATTATCATGACCGCGGTGCTGAACAGTTTTCGATGCGCGTCGTGGTCGGCGGCAAGGCCAATCAGACCTATTTCTTCCAGGACGAGATCGAAACGGTCGAGTTCAACCCCTATTGGGGCGTTCCGCAGTCGATCATCATCAACGAGATGCTGCCGCACCTGCGCCAGGATCCGAGCTATCTCGACCGGATGGGTTACGAGGTGTCGATTGGCGGAAAGGCGGTCCCGTCGAGCAGCGTCAACTGGTTCGGCTCGACCGACAAGATCTCCGTGCGCCAGCCACCGTCGGGCGACAACGCCCTCGGCGATCTGAAGATCCTCTTCCCGAACAGCCATGCGATCTACATGCATGACACGCCCTCGAAGAGCTTCTTCCAGCGCGACATGCGGGCACTGAGCCATGGGTGCGTGCGTCTTGCCGAACCGCGCAAGATGGCCGCTGCCGTGCTCGGCACGACGATCGACGACGTGAACGGTCGGATTGCCGCCGGCCAGAACGTCGCCACCAAGGTGCCGGTAAAGATCCCGGTCTATGTCTCCTACTTCACCGCCTGGCCGAACAAGGACGGCAAGGTCGAATATTTCGACGACGTCTATGGCCGTGACGATGCGACGGTGAGAGCCTTTGCCGCGACGACCAAGGTCCGTGCGGCCCAGAGCTGAGCTTTCTGCCGGGATCGAGTTTGGATTACAGAAGGCGGCCTCGTGCCGCCTTTTTACGTGGCTGTCGCCACCCGCTTCACATCGGCCGAAATCAACGTTTCCACCATTTCCACGGTCAGCTCGTGATAACCGCCGATCACCCGGTCCGGGTTGAGCGTATCGACGGCGACGTCGGAATAACCGAAGCTCACGGCGATCGAGGCAATTCCGGCATTTTGCGCGGCGAGAATATCGTTGACGCTGTCGCCGATCATCACGCTCGTCGCGGGGGCGCCGCCGGCACGTTCGATGGTGCCGAAAATATGCCGGGCATCCGGCTTGCGGACGGCAAAGGTGTCGCCGCAGGTCATCGCGACAAAGCGATCCAGAAGGCCGAGCTTTTCAAGAAGCGGGAAGGCGAGCCGTTCGGACTTGTTGGTGCAGACGGCGAGCCGCATGCCGGCGGCCGACAGGCGGTCGAGACATGCAACGACACCGTCGTAGGGGCGGCTTCGGCCCGGCATCTCCGCCTCATAATGTTCCATATAGCGGTCGAACAGCCTGGCCGCGGTCGGCTCGTCGAGCGGAACTCTGCGCAGTTCGAAGGCGCGGCGGATCATCACGCGTACGCCCTGGCCGACGAGATGCGTGAGGTCCTCGAACGTCACCGGCTGCAGGCCGACGTCCTCGATCGTATAATTGAGGCTGTCGATCAGATCCGGTGCGGTGTCGATCAGCGTGCCGTCGAGGTCGAAAATGACGAGTGGAGCGGTCAATGGAACCTCGTGAACGTCGTTCGGGGGATGTCCCGGATTACGCAATGCTGCCGTGAAATGCAAATATGCGAGATTCGCCCACCTTCGTAAAACCCATGGCTTCGTAAAACCCGCCGTGAGGGGACTTTCGTTTGCCGGGAGACGCGTGTAAACAGCGGGTCGGCGAAACAGCGGGGAGCTTTTGGCGGATGGACGCCCGGGAAATGAAAGTCAAGGCGGCGCAAGCGGCACTGGCCTATGTCGAGGACGGCATGAGGCTTGGTATCGGCACCGGTTCGACGGCGGACGAATTCGTCAGGCTACTCGCCGAAAAGGTTCACGAGGGCTTCAAGGTCGAAGGCGTGCCGACGTCCGAGCGTACCGCGCGGCTCTGCGTCGAGCTCGGTGTCCCGCTGAAATCGCTCGACGAGCTTCCGGAGCTCGATCTGACGATTGACGGTGCCGACGAAGTCGATGCCAACCTGACCCTGATCAAGGGCGGCGGCGGTGCGTTGCTGCGCGAAAAGATCGTCGCCGCGGCGTCTGCCCGCATGATCGTGATTGCCGACGAAAGCAAGCTCGTCGGCATGCTCGGGGCCTATCCGCTGCCGATCGAAATCAATCCCTTCGGTCAGACGGCGACCCAGATCGCGATCGAAAAGGCCGCCTCCAGATTGGGGTTGAGCGGCGAGTTGAAGCTGCGTAAATCGGGGGCTGATGTCTTCACGACGGATGGCGGCCACTACATTTTCGACGCATCTTTTGGCCGCATTCCTGATGCAGACGCTCTGTCAGCGGAGCTGAATTTCATTCCCGGTGTCGTGGAACACGGGCTGTTCATCCATATGGCGTCCTTAGCGATCATTGCCGGTGAGGCTGGAGCGCGGACGCTCGAGGCGAAGTAAACTAGGAGCAACAAACTCATGATCAGATTCGCGGTTCTCGGCCGTGCCGCCGCTGTGGCTATCCTCTTCTCCGGCGCCTTCACGGTATCGGCTCGCGCACAGGAAGTTTCGGAAGCCCAGCTTGCCGCTGCACGCGATGCGATCGCGTCGCTCAACGTTACGGATCGCTACGACAACATCCTGCCCAACCTGGCGGAGCGTCTGAAGGCTCAGTTCATCCAGGCCTCTCCCAACTTCCAGGGGCAGATCTCCAACGTCGTCGACGAGCAGGCACTCGTGCTTGCACCGCGCCGTGCCGATCTGGAGAAGGAAGCCGCGACCATCTACGCCAAGAGCTTCTCGGTCGACGAACTGAAGTCGATCTCCACCTTCTTCAACACGGAAACCGGCAAGAAGCTGCTGACCAACCAGCCGCTCGTCAGCCGCGAACTGACCAAGGCCGCTGAAATCTGGGCAAACGGGGTTTCACGCGATCTGACCAACCAGAGCTCCGAAAAGCTGCGCGGCATCATCGATGCAAACCCGATCAAGCCGCCGGTCGTCGATCCGGCTCCGGCGGAAGCACAGGCCGCACCCGCGCCGGCAAAGCCTGCACCGGCCAAGCCCGCCGCTGCGCCTGCGGCCAAGCCCGCTGCTCCGGCCGCGACCGCTCCGGCCAAGCCCGCTGCTCCGGCTACCAAGCCGGCGCCGGCGCCCGCGCCAAAACCCTGATCGATCCCTCGATCCGCTGAATATTATGGAAGCCCGGAGCAATCCGGGCTTTTCCTTTGGGGGTTCCCGTCCCTATATGTGAGCGACATCCCGCCGCCTGCTCTCAAGGAGAATAACATGACCGCCTATGACTATGATCTCTTCGTGATTGGCGGCGGATCGGGCGGCGTGAGGGCCGGGCGCGTGGCAGCATCGCTCGGCAAGCGGGTGGCGATCGCCGAGGAATATCGTTTCGGCGGCACCTGCGTCATCCGCGGCTGCGTACCGAAAAAGCTCTTCGTCTATGCCTCCCAGTACCACGAGCATTTCGAGGATGCGGTTGGTTACGGCTGGGACGTCGGGGCGAGCACGTTCGACTGGAAGAAGCTGATCGCCGCCAAGGACAGGGAGATCGCCCGCCTTGAAGGCCTCTATCGCAAGGGCCTGGAAAACAACGGCGCCGAAATCCTCGAAACCCGCGCCGAACTGGTCGGCCCCCACACGATCCGGCTCGTGAAGACCGGCAAGACGGTGACCGCCGAAAAGATCGTCATCGCGACCGGCGGGGCGCCCAACCCGCATGCGGCGCTGCCCGGCCACGAACTCTGCATCTCGTCCAACGAAGCCTTTGATCTGCCGGAACTGCCGCGCTCCATCCTGATCACTGGCGGCGGCTATATCGCTGTCGAATTCGCAAACATCTTCCACGGCCTCGGCGTCGACGTGACCCTGATCTATCGCGGCAAGGAAATCCTCTCGCGCTTCGACCACGACATGCGCCAGGGCCTGCACAAGGCGATGGTCGAGAAGGGTATCCGCATCGTTCTGACCGATGTGATCGAGGAGGTGACCAAGGCGGCAGCCGGTGGACTTGTCGCCAGGACGATGAACGGCGAGACGATCGCCGTCGACACCATCATGCTGGCGCTCGGCCGCGATCCGAACACGACGGGGCTCGGCCTCGAAGCCGCGGGCGTCGAGGTGAACGAGCGTGGCGCCATTGTCGTCGACAGATATTCCCGTACCAGCGTGCCGCATATCTATGCGCTCGGCGATGTCACTGACCGGGTACAGCTGACTCCGGTGGCGATCCACGAGGCGATGTGCTTCATCGAAACCGAGTACAAAGGCAATCCGACCGCCCCGGACCATGACCTGATCGCGACCGCCGTCTTCTCGCAGCCCGAGATCGGCACGGTCGGCCTGTCGGAAGAGGAGGCCGCCAAGCGTTATCCGGAGCTTGAAGTCTACCGCGCCGAGTTCCGGCCGATGAAGGCGACGCTTTCGGGACGGGCTGAGAAGATGATCATGAAGCTGGTCGTCGATGCGCAAAGCCGCAAGGTGGTCGGCGCCCACATCCTCGGCCACGACGCCGGCGAGATGGCGCAGCTTCTCGGCATCTCGCTGAAGGCCGGTGTCACCAAGGACGATTTCGACCGCACCATGGCGGTGCATCCGACGGCTTCGGAAGAACTCGTCACCATGTACAACCCGAGCTACCGGATGAAGAACGGCGAGCGCGTCTGACGCGCGCCCGGGCTCTGGCGCGGCACTAGCTGGTGATGCGCGGCGTGGCGACGATCTTCAGGAAAAGCGTCTGCATGGCCTGGGTAATGCCCTGCGTCGGGCTGACCTCGAAGAAAAGGCCCGGCGTGGCGCATGCCTCCATCTTGGCGGCGATCGTGCCTTGGAAGGGTGCGACCCAAGCCTTGTAGAAGTCGTTTTCGGGCAGTTCCAGATATGTCGTGTAGAGAACTGCGATGCGGACACCGCGCAGCTTGAGCGCGTCGCAGGCGGTGATGTCGATCGGCTCGATACAGCGGGTGCCGTTCCTGGCGCCCTTTGGACTGGTGCAGCCCTTCGGCTTGTAGCTGTCGCCCACGCCGTCGGCGACGAAGAAGACGATCTTCTGCCTGTCGATATTGCTGGTCCCGTTGCCGGGCACATCCTTGATTTCAGTGTTGATACCCTTCAGCGCGTCGTCGAAACTCGTCTGCTGGTCATCGTTGTAGTTCTGATAGGGAATGCTCATCAGAGTGATCTGGTTGGTCGCCTTGCTGACCTCGCCCAGATTGTAGTCGAGGTTTGCGACCTTGAAGAGCTTCGCATCCATGGCGGTCTTGCCGAATGTGTAGGCGGCCATGCGGAACTGGTTCGCGACCGTCTGGGTATCGGTGGCTTTCGCCATCAGCGCCTTGGTTGCGGCTGCTACCACGTCGATGCGGGTCGTGACGTTGTTGTTCTTGGCGACGTTGTAATAGCTGTTTGGGTCCTCGACGCCGTCCTCCGAGACGATGTGGCAGGCAAAGGCGCAGTTCGCATCCTTGCCCTTGCCATCAGATCCCAGGCGCGTGGCGTACTGCATCTTGGTCACGTCTGCCGGCGTCGCCCCGACACCCATCGAAGGCGTGTTGTCGAGCAGCATGTAGAAGTCGATGAACGACGGCGTCTGGTATTGCGCGGTGGCCTGGCCGGCAACGGTGATGTCATCCTTGCCGACGATTGTCATGAAGGTGGTCGGCAAGGTGGCGCTGAACGATACGCGTGAGGTCAGGATACCGTTGGTCTTCACCAGGGCGATATCGACGCTGACGGGCAGGGTGGAAAGCTCGCCGGACATCTGGCCGAGGAAGATGCTTCGGGCCTCGGCCGGATCGAGCGCCACGCTTCCGTCGCCCTGCAACTGCATAGCCTGGGCGACCGCCTTCGATTTTTCGGCGACCGCGCCGACAGCGGCCGCATCGGCTGCCCCGACGAGCTGTTGCTTGATGGTAAGTGCGTGGCCGAAATCAAGCGCCATGCCAGCGGTGCCGATCAGCGGAACCAGCAGCAACGCGGTCATGACGCCGAAATTGCCGCGGCAATCTTTCCATAGACGTGTCATCGGATGCATCGCCTGCTCCCCAGCAAGAAATTTTCGGCGGAGCGTCGCGCAAATTCGTGAAGTTGTGGCTAAGAACGATAGTAAAAACCCGCGGATGTCTTGATTTCATACTGCATGCGATCCGACCGGCTGCTCCGAATATGGCGCGGACGAGTGGCGGTGAAAGCAGGCAAAACGGCTATGCAACGGTGCTGTTAAGGTTTATAAGCCGCCTCGATTTTAAAGACTTGCCCGGCGGAGGATGGCCGAGGCTGAAACAGGTGAGCGAGATGGCACAGAATTGGACCCCGAGCAGTTGGCGGCAGAAACCGATCCAGCAGGTCCCGGAATTCCCGGACAAGGCCGCGCTGGCAGCGACGGAAGCCCAGCTCGCCACCTTTCCGCCGCTCGTATTTGCCGGTGAGGCCCGCCGCCTGAAGAAGCAGCTCGCCAGTGTCGCGGAAGGCAATGCATTCCTGCTTCAGGGCGGCGACTGCGCCGAAAGCTTCGTCGAACACGGTGCCGACAATATCCGCGATTTCTTCCGTTCGTTCCTGCAGATGGCGGTCGTGCTGACCTATGGCGCTCAGCTTCCGGTCGTCAAGGTCGGMCGCATCGCCGGTCAGTTCGCCAAGCCGCGTTCGTCCAATGTCGAAATGCAAGGCGGCGTCGAACTGCCGTCCTACCGCGGCGATATCATCAACGGCATCGAATTCTCGCCGGAGTCGCGCATTCCCGATCCGGAACGCCAGATGATGGCCTACCGCCAGTCGGCCGCGACGCTCAACCTGCTGCGCGCCTTCGCGATGGGCGGTTATGCCAATCTCGAAAACGTTCACAAATGGATGCTCGGTTTCGTCAAGGACAGCCCCCAGGGCGAACGTTACCGCAAGCTCGCCGACCGCATCAGCGAGACCATGGATTTCATGAAGGCGATCGGCATCACTGCGGAAAACCAGCCGAGCCTGCGCGAGACGGATTTCTTCACCAGCCATGAAGCGTTGCTGCTCGGCTACGAAGAGGCTTTCACCCGCGTCGACTCCACCTCGGGCGACTGGTACGCGACGTCCGGCCACATGCTGTGGATCGGCGACCGTACCCGCCAGCTCGACCATGCGCATGTCGAATATTTCCGCGGGATCAAGAACCCGATCGGCCTCAAATGCGGCCCGTCGCTGCAGGCCGACAACCTGATCGAACTGATCGACGCGCTCAACCCGACGAACGAAGCCGGTCGGCTGACGCTGATCTGCCGTTTCGGTTACGACAAGGTCGCCGATTCGCTGCCGAAGCTGATCCGCGCCGTCGAACGGGAAGGCAAAAAAGTCGTCTGGTCCTGCGATCCGATGCACGGCAACACGATCACGCTCAACAGTTACAAGACCCGGCCGTTCGACCGGATCCTGTCGGAAGTCGAAAGCTTCTTCCAGATCCACCGCGCCGAAGGCACCCATCCGGGCGGCATCCATATCGAGATGACCGGCAAGGACGTCACCGAATGCACCGGCGGCGCCCGGGCAGTAACGGCGAGCGACCTGCAGGACCGTTACCACACCCATTGCGACCCGCGCCTCAACGCTGACCAGGCACTGGAACTGGCCTTCCTGCTCGCCGAGCGGATGAAGAGTGGCCGCGACGAAAAGCGGATGGTCGTCAACGGCTGAACCGCCGCGCATCATCGTTGAAATCGGAGAAGGCCGGCGGCGACGCCGGCCTTTCCGTATCTTGATATAGCTTCCGTTGATGATCATCATCAGCGGAATAGATTTGACCCCGCGGCCCACGCCCGCGACACTGGGCCGTCGCTTCGTCGAGGATGGTGCATGCAGCAGAAGAACAGCGGTCGTTGCCTGTGCGGTGCGATCCGGTTTGAGACGGTAGGTCCGCTGCGGACAGTCACGGCCTGCCATTGTTCGCAATGCCGCCGCCAGACCGGGCTTTATTATGCGGCGACCAGCGTTCGTGCCGAAAACATGACGCTCAAAGGCGAGGAGGCACTCAGCTGGTATCGCGCCAGCGATGAAGCGCGGCGCGGCTTCTGCTCGCAATGCGGCTCTGCGCTGTTCTGGCAGGCGGAGGGCGCGGCAAGCATTTCGATCCTGGCGGGCGCTTTCGATCAGCCGAGTGGACTTGTCATGGGCGAGCATATCTACTGTGCCGACAAGGGAGATTTCTACGAACTGCCGGAGGACGGCGTGCCGCATTATCCGGGCGATCGTCCCGCATCTGCCTGAACCATAAAAAACTCTCGGAACAACGTTGCCGCGGTCTGCTGCGGACATTAAATCGGTACCATGACCCAGGATATCAGCCAGACATTTCGTATCGCCGTTGCCCAGCTCAACCCGACAGTCGGCGATATTGCCGGCAATCTGGCGCTGGCCCGAGAAGCCAGAAGGGATGCCGCCCGTGAAGAGGCGGATCTCATCCTCTTCACTGAGCTCTTCCTGTCCGGTTATCCGCCGGAAGACCTCGTCCTGAAACCGGCTTTCCTCAACGCCTGCCTGAAGGCGGTGGAGGAGCTTGCGGCCGATACGGCAGACGGCGGCCCCGGCGTCATCATCGGCTTCCCGCGTCAGGGCAAGGAGGGCCGGCACAATTCGATCGCCGTGCTCGACGGCGGCAAGGTGATCGCCGTGCGCGACAAGATCGACCTGCCGAATTACGGCGAGTTTGACGAAAAGCGGGTCTTCATCGCCGGCGAGATGCCGGGGCCCGTCAATTTCCGCGGCGTGCGACTCGGCATTCCGATCTGCGAGGATATCTGGGGCGATCTCGGCGTCTGCGAGACGCTCTCGGAAAGCGGGGCGGAAATCCTGCTCGTGCCGAACGGTTCGCCCTATTTTCGCGGCAAGGTGGATATTCGCCATCAGGTCGTTCTGAAGCAGGTGATCGAGACCGGCCTGCCGATGATCTACGCGGCCCAGCTCGGCGGTCAGGACGAACTGGTCTTCGACGGCGCAAGCTTCGCCTTCAACACCGACAAGTCGCTCGCCTTCCAGATGAGCCAGTTCGAGCCGGCCGTCGCCGTCACCGAATGGAAACGGATTGGCGAGACCTGGCACTGCGCCCGCGGACCGATGGCGCGCATTCCGGAAAAGGAGGAGGCGGATTACCGCGCCTGCCTTCTGGGGTTCCGCGACTACGTCAACAAGAACGGCTTCAAGTCGGTCGTTCTCGGCCTGTCCGGCGGCATCGACAGTGCCATCTGCGCGGCGATCGCTGTCGATGCGCTGGGCGAGGAGAGGGTGCGCACGGTGATGCTGCCCTATCGCTACACCTCCGAGGATTCGCTGAAGGACGCAGCCGATTGCGCCAGGGCGCTCGGCTGCCGGTACGACATCGTGCAGATCGCCGAGCCGGTGGACGGTTTTTCGTCAGCGCTGGCCGAGCTGTTCGAAGGAACCGACGAGGGGATTACCGAAGAGAACCTCCAGAGCCGCGCCCGCGGCACGATCCTGATGGCGATCTCCAACAAGTTCGGCTCGATGGTGGTGACGACCGGCAACAAGTCGGAAATGTCGGTCGGCTACGCGACGCTCTACGGCGACATGAACGGCGGCTTCAATCCGATCAAGGACCTCTACAAGATGCAGGTCTACGCGCTGGCCGCCTGGCGCAACGAACACCTGCCGCCGACGGCTCTTGGCCCAAGCGGCGAGGTGATCCCGAAGAACATCATCTCCAAGGCCCCGTCCGCGGAACTCAGACCCAACCAGACCGACCAGGATTCGCTGCCGCCCTATCCGGTGCTCGACGACATTCTCGAATGCCTCGTCGAGCTGGAAATGGGCACCGAGGAGATCGTCGCCCGCGGCCACGACATCGCGACTGTTCACCGGATCGAACACCTGCTCTATCTCGCCGAATACAAGCGGCGCCAATCGGCGCCGGGCGTCAAGATCACCAAGAAGAATTTTGGCCGCGACCGGCGTTATCCGATCACCAACCGTTTCCGCGATCGATAGGAGAGGATCATGGCCTCGCGCAGCTCGGTCGAGATCTTTAATATCCGGACGAGGGTGATGCGAGTGGTCTGGCAGACGGAAGCCCTCTTCGAAGCGCCCAACTGGTCGCCGGACGGGCGTTACCTGATGCTCAACAGCGAGGGCCTGATCTATCGTCTGTCACCGGAGGGTGGTGACGGGCCTGAACCGGTCGATACCGGCTTTGCCCGCCAATGCAACAACGACCACGGCATTTCGCCGGACGGTTCGCTGATCGCCATTTCCGACAAGGTAGAGTTAGGCAAGTCGGCGATCTATGTCCTTTCCGCCGGTGGCGGCGTGCCGCGGCTGGTAACCCGGAACCTGCCGTCCTACTGGCATGGCTGGTCGCCGGACGGAAAAAACTTCGCCTATTGCGGCATCCGCGGCGACGAGTTCGACATCTATACCATCGGCATCGAAGGTGGCGCAGAGACGCGGCTGACATTCGGCGAGGGCCGCAATGACGGGCCGGACTATTCGCCGGATGGAAAATGGATCTATTTCAATTCCAGTCGCACCGGGCTGATGCAGATCTGGCGCGTCCCGGCCGCAGGCGGCGCGGCCGAGCGGATCACCGACGGCGGTTACGGCGACTGGTTTCCGCATCCGTCACCGAAGGGTGACAAGATCGTTTTTGTCTCCTACGACGCCGATGTCTTCGACCATCCGCGCGATCTTGACGTCCGCGTCAGGCTGATGGACATGGACGGCGGCAATGTCGAAACGGTGTTCGAGCTCTTCGGCGGGCAAGGCACGATGAATTCGCCGAACTGGTCGCCTGATGGCGATGAGTTTGCCTATGTGCGCTATTTCCCTGTCGCATGAACGCCTTGCGCCGGGGATAGCGTAAGGGCATAAACGATCCTGTCAGGTGCCGGCGACAAGCCGGAGAATCGGGAATCCGGGGTGGAACCGGAACGTGCCCAACGCTGTGAGGTGGACGCTCGGCCGCAATATATGAAAGCCACTGGGAAACCGGGAAGGCGGCGGTGCAGGCGGATGAAACCAAGTCAGAAGACCGGCCTGACGAGATAGACCAGCCCGCGCGGACGGCGGAAAGGTTTCGGACCTCTTTTTGCCCAAAGGCTTCGTGCCGGGAAGGCAAGGGAGCGACGGCATTGTTGGGGACTTAACGATGCAGACTGATCCTTTCGCGCATGCCTTGCTGCCTGCAGGCGAGTTTTCCAAGGTCGAACGCGCCGCTGTCTACCGGGCGATCGAGACACGCCGCGACGTGCGCGACCAGTTCCTGCCCGATCCGCTGCCGGACGACCTGGTGATGCGGCTGCTTGGCGCCGCGCATTCGGCACCCTCGGTCGGCTTCATGCAGCCATGGAATTTCATCCTCATCCGCGATCAGGCGGTACGCGAGGCCGCGCGGGCCGCCTTTTCGCGCGCCAATGACGAGGCCGTGGAGATGTTTGCCGAGGAAAGCCGCGACCTCTACCGCAGCCTCAAGCTCGAAGGCATTGTCAAGGCGCCGCTGTCGATCTGCGTTACCTGCGATCCGGACCGCGCCGGTCCGGTCGTGCTCGGCCGCACTCACAATCCGCGCATGGATGCCTATTCGACCGTCTGCGCCGTGCAGAACCTCTGGCTCGCGGCAAGGGCCGAGGGCGTCGGTGTTGGCTGGGTCAGCATTTTCCGCGACGAGGACGTGCGCGGGCTGCTCGGTATTCCCGACCGTGTCGAGATCGTCGCCTGGCTCTGCCTCGGTTATGTCGATCGGCTCTACGGCGAACCCGAACTGGCGCTCAAGGGCTGGCGCCAGCGCTTGGGCCTGGACGCGCTGATCTTTCAGGACCGATGGGACAGCCGCTGATTATTGCTGCGGCTGTGGTCCTGCCGATTTCGGATTGGTGAGATCAATACCCGCTTCGGGCAGGAAGGTCGGCCCGACGGTGCGCACCTTTTTGCTGGGGTCGTATGGCCGCTCCGGCGGCGGCGTGAGCACTGGCGGCGGGACCGCGGTCGCCTGCGGCTTTTGCGGCGGGTGGGTGCGCAGGTTGGTAATTCCGGAATAAGGCTCCTCTTGCCTGGGAAGTTCGATGCCCGGCACCTTTCGCTTGTCGTCGACTACAGGCGGCAGCGGCTCGAAAGAAGGGATGCAGCGCTGTTCGCGAATGGCGGCGAGAATGGCATTGCGCTCTTCCGAGGGCAGGATTATCTGCCGCGAACCGTTGCGCTCAGCCGTCAGCGTGTCGCGGCTCTGCTCCATTCTTCCCAGCGCATCTCGCATCTGGCCGCAGACTTCGGCATTGGGGCCGCCGAGGACCACGACGCTGCCGTTGCCGCAGCCGGCGCGGCGCATGTCGACCCGCAGTTCACGGATATCGGCATTATATTCGCCGAGCTGCTGGGCATAGCTGCGCGCCGCCGACGTATTGCCGATGATCTCCGGGCTGTTTCCAAGTTTCCGGTAAAGCGCTGCGCAAACGGCAGGGTCTCCCGCCAGCGCTGCGGCAGGCAAAAACAAGAGCGGTATGGTCAGCAGGCCGCGAAGCGGTATCGGCAATTCCGGCATCCTCTCCTTTACTGGAAGATGACATCATGGAACGTGCCGGTTGATAATCTCATAAAGCCGAGACCACCGCATGGCGAAATCTATCCAAGGGCCGGTTGAGCCCCGGGCGGGGCTCAAGACATCGCATCGAGAGAGTTATTCAACTCAGGATTGAAATTGCAGATTGGGCTGCGATGCCTCCACGACGGCGAGTGCCGCCATGTTCACCACGCCGCGCGACGTGACCGAGGATGACAGGATATGCGCCGGCTGGGCCGCCCCGAGAAGAATGGGGCCGACATGCAGAGCATCCGTGAGGTTGCGGACGAGACCGAGCGAGATATTTGCCGCATCGAGATTCGGGAAAACCAGCAGGTTGGCTTCGCCGGTCAGCGAACTGTCCGGCATGGCCCGCTTGCGCAGCGTTTCCGACAGGGCAGAACCACCCTGCATTTCGCCGTCCACTTCCAGCTCCGGCGCCCGCTGGCGTACCAGCTTCAGGGCGGCCCGCATCTTCTGCGCACTTTCGGAATCGCGCGAACCGAAATTCGAGTGGCAGATCAGCGCTGCCTTCGGGGTGATGCCGAACCGGTGGATTTCCTCTGCCGCCAGAATGGTGATCTCGGCAATTTCCTGCGCGGATGGGTTGTAGTTGACGAACGTGTCGGTGAAGAACATCGCGCCTCGCTGGGAAATCACCAGGCTGAGGCCCGAGAACGCGCAGACGCCCGGACGCTTGCCGATGATCTGGTTCACGTCGCTGAGGTGCTTGTCATAACGGCCCTCGACGCCGCAGATCAGCGCATCCGCATCGCCGCGCTTGACCGCCAGCGCACCGATCACCGTATTGTTGGTGCGCACGATGGTGCGTGCCGCTTCCGGATTGATGCCTTCGCGGCCGACCAGCGCAAAATATTCGTCGACATAGTCGCGGTAGCGCGGATCGTCTTCCGGGTTGACCACGGCGAAATCGACATTCGGGCGGATTCGGATGCCGAAACGGGCAAGCCGCGCCTCGATGACGGAAGGACGGCCGATCAGGATCGGCGTCGCGGTCTTTTCCTCGAGCAGAACCTGGGCTGCGCGCAGCACGCGCTCGTCCTCGCCTTCCGAAAAGATCACCCGGTTCTTTTCCGAAACCTTGGCTGCGCTGAAGATCGGTTTCATCACGAAACCGGAGCGCCAGACGAAGCGGTTCAGCTGATCCAGATAGGCCTCGAAATCATGGATAGGCCGCGATGCGACGCCGGTCTCGGCGGCAGCCTTGGCAACCGCCGGCGCAATGCGCAGGATGAGGCGCGGATCGAAGGGCGAGGGGATCAGATAGTCTGCGCCAAAAATCGGCGACTCGCCGGAATAGGCGCGCGCCGCGACGTCGGAGACTTCCTCGCGGGCAAGCGCTGCGATCGCCTTGACCGCCGCCATCTTCATTTCCTCGTTGATCGTCCGGGCGCCGCAATCAAGCGCGCCGCGGAAGATATAGGGGAAGCACAGGACGTTGTTGACCTGGTTCGGGAAGTCCGACCGGCCAGTGCAGATCATCGCGTCGGGACGGGCGGCGCGGGCAAGCTCGGGCATGATTTCCGGCGTCGGATTGGCCAGCGCCATGATCAGCGGCTTGTCGGCCATCTGCTCCAGGAGTTCCGGCTTCAGCACGCCGGCGGCGGACAGGCCGAGAAACACGTCGGCGCCGCCGATGCTGTCGGCAAGCACGCGCTTGTCGGACTTCTGGGTGTAGATTTCCTTCCACTCGTCCATCAGCGTATTGCGGCCGTCATAGACGAGGCCTTCGATGTCGTGGACCCAGATATTCTCCTTCTTCGCGCCGAGCGAAACGAGGAGGTGCAGGCAGGCGAGTGCCGCAGCACCCGCGCCCGAGGTGACGATTTTCACGTCGGCGATGTTCTTGCCGGCGAGCTCAAGCCCGTTGAGGACCGCGGCAGCGACGATGATCGCGGTGCCGTGCTGGTCGTCGTGGAAGACCGGGATGTTCATCTTTTCGCGCAGCCGGCGTTCGACTTCGAAACATTCCGGAGACTTGATGTCTTCGAGGTTGATACCGCCGAAGGTCGGCTCGAGCGCCGAAACGGTCGAGACCATCGCCTCGATACCGGGCGCGTCGATCTCGATGTCGAACACGTCGATCCCGGCGAATTTCTTGAAGAGGACGGCCTTGCCCTCCATCACCGGCTTTGAAGCCAGCGGGCCGATATTGCCAAGCCCAAGCACGGCCGAGCCGTTGGAGACGACGGCGACGAGGTTGGCGCGGGCGGTATAGTCCGCGGCCAAATCCGGGTTGTCGCGGATCGCCAGACATGGGGCTGCAACGCCCGGAGAATAGGCAAGCGCCAGGTCGCGCTGGTTGCCGAGCGGCTTGGTCGCCTGGATCTCCAGCTTGCCGGGCCGCGGATAGCGGTGGAAGAACAGCGCCTGCTCGTCGAGATCGGCATTGGCTGGGGAAGTTACGGGCATATTCGATGTCATTGCGACCTCGGCGTCTTTCTCGGGAATGGGTCCCTCAATACAACAAATCGAACGGGGGTCCATCCCAGATATTTGCCTCGCCGAATAAAACAAAGCCCGGAGAGGCGCTTGGCCTCTCCGGGCTTTTCGTCGTCTGGGTCAAGGCTCTTATGTCACGCTCTTCGTATCAGCCGCCGCTTTTCGACAGCATGGTCCGCATTTCGGCGCCGAAGGTCTTCAGAGCCTGTACTTCCGGCGTCTTGCCGAGCACGATCGCTTCCCAGACCGACGGTTCCTTGGCGCGGATTGCCGGCATTGCCGGCGGGCGCGAGCGCACAAAGGCCACGTCGAGCTGCTTGATGGCAACCGAATAACCGGGCTCTTCAGCAATCGCTTTCTTGGCGATGTCGACGTCGGCGGTCTTCTTCATGATCGGCAGGTAGCCGGTCTCCACGAAGGTGATCGCGTTGATTTCCGGGCGCGAGATGAATTTCAGGAACGCCCAGGCGCCCTTGCGATGGGCTTCGTCGGAGGCCGAATTGATGCCGATCGTCGCACCGCCGATCGGGGCAGCGCATTTGACGCCGCAAGGCAGCGGGGCAACGCCGAGATCGAATTTCACGGCACCGCGCAGTGCGCCGAAGCCGCCGGTCGAGTCGAAATTGATCGCAGCCTGGCCACTGGTGAAATATTGGCTGGCAAGGCTTTCGTTGATCGCCGCTGCTTCCGGCGAAACCTTGTCCTTGCGGATCAGATCGGCCATGTAGGTATAGGCGCCGATCGAGGCATCGCTATCCATCAGCACGGAATTGTCCTTGGGGCTGACCCATTCGCCGCCGGCCTGTGCAACGAAGGCCCAGCGCACGAACTGGCCGAACCCGATGACACCCCACTGCTTGACGTCATTGCCCTGGCGAACCGTGAGCTTAGCGGACATCTGGCGCAGTTCGTCCCAGGTCTTCGGCGGTGTATTCGGGTCAAGACCCGCAGCGCGGAAAGCGTCCCTGTTGTAGTACATGACCGGTGTCGAGACGTTGAACGGCAGCACATAGGATTTGCCGAGATATTTCGGGCCTTCGAGCGCGAACGGCTGATACTGGTCAAGGAATGCGGCGCCTTCCTTCTGAAGGTAGGGGTCGAGCTGCTCGAGCACGCCGGAATCGGCGAACAGGCCGTAGCGGGTGACCTCCAGCATCATGAGGTCCGGTGCCTGGCCAGCCGGGATGGCGGCCTGCAGCTTGGTGGTCGTGTCGTCGTAATTTCCCGTATATTCGGCCTTCAGTTTGTATTCGCTCTGCGAGGCGTTGAACTTGTCGACGATCTGGTTGACCGCGTCCGTGCCCTTCTTGGCGAGCGAATGCCAGAAGGTGATTTCGACGGGGGCGGCAAGCGCCGGCTGGCCCGCAAGCACCGCGACGGCCGCCGCGATAAGCAGTTTCCTCAACATCCCATTCTCTCCTTTTCGTTGAAACGGCGGTTGAAATACCGGTTCGACGGCCCAGACCGCTATCGCGAAAGGGTAGGAAGGGGACGTTACAGGCGAATGACGCAGGGAGTGGAAAATGTCACGAGACTTTCGCACTGGGCCGCTAAGTCAAAGCGTGACCTTGGGAAAACGTTAGAACGCGATGCGAATATTGAGGCCCTATCTCTATCTTCTGCCCTGTGTCGGGCTGCTCGGCCTCTTCATCTATTGGCCAATCGTCTATTCCGCCTGGCTCAGCATCCATCAGACCAATATCCTCAACGGACGCTCCAGATATGTGGGCTTCGACAACTATCTTGAGCTGTTCGGCTCGGATCAGTTCCATCATTCCCTCTGGGTGACCTTTCTCCTGATGCTGGTGAGCGTGCCGCCGCGACTGATCCTGGCGCTGGCGCTTGCCCATCTCCTGAGGGAAAGCCATGCTTTCGCACGGCTGCTGCGGGGCGTCTATTTCCTTCCCTATGTCACCAGTTCCGTGGCGATTTCGGTGATCTGGAGCTGGATGTTCAACACCGATATCGGCTTCATCAACCTGACGCTCGGCGCCATCGGCATCGGCAAGATTCCTTGGCTGCAGGACGTCAACCTGGCGCTGGTCGCAGTTGGCATCGTGGCGATCTGGAAGCAGCTCGGTTACGATACGCTGCTGTTCATCGCCGGGCTCAACGCCATTCCCGACGATTATTACGAAGCGGCGCGCATCGACCGGGCGGGGCGCTGGCGTCGGTTCAGGGACATCACCTTTCCATTGGTCGCGCCGACCACGCTGTTCCTGCTCGTGGTCTCGGTGATCGACAGTTTTCAGATCTTCACGCTCGTCAACGTCATCACCCGCGGCGGGCCGGCCAACGGCACCGATGTCCTGATGAACTTCCTCTACTACCTGAGCTTTACCCTGTTCGACATCTCGACAGGATCGGCATTGGCCGTGCTCCTATTTCTCGGACTGGTCGCCATTACGCTCGCAAAGCTCGCCTTTGCCAGGGACAAGGTGAATTATGACCTTTCCTGATCGTCTCCTCCATTTCCTCGGCTGGGCGGGGGCGGCGCTGCTCGGCCTCGGTGTGGTCTTCCCCTTCCTGATCGGCATCGGCGCCTCGCTGCTCGCACCGTCCGACCTCCTCAATCCCAATGTCGCCGAATGGTCGCTGCATCCAGATAATTATCTGCGGGTGTTCACCGAGGCAGGTCTCGGCGCCTATTTCATGAACTCGATCATAATCGCGCTGTCGACGACGGTCGGTACGATGATCACCTCGATCCTTGCAGCCTATGCCTTTGCCCGCATGGAGTTCCGTGGCCGCAACATGCTGTTCTGGGCGGTGCTCGGCACGCTGACCATTCCGGAGCTGATCTGCATCATTCCCAACTACCTGTTGATGGCCAAGATGAAGCTGGTGCCGAGCATCTGGGCGGCGGTGCTGCCCCAGCTTGCCTCCGGTTTCGTGACCTTCTTCCTGCGCCAGCATTTCATGGGCGTGCCGAAGGTCTACGAGGAGGCGGCACGCCTGGACGGCGCCAGCCATTTCAAGATCCTGATCGACGTCATCGTGCCGATCTGCTGGGCCGCGATCGCCTCGATGGCGCTGTTTGCCTTCATCGCCCAGTGGAATTCCTATCTCTGGCCGCTGATCGTGCTGCGCGGCGATACGCAGACCGTGCAGATCGCGCTCGCCAACCTGCAGGCGTCGGTGCGCGAACAGCCGTTTACCGACTGGCCCCTGATCCTTGCGGCGAGCTGCGTGGTCCTGTCGCCGAGCATCGTGTTTTTCTTATTTGCCGAACGCCAGCTGGTGCAGGGCGCGGGTCTCGGCGGCATCAAGTGAGGTTTCGAATGACCAAGATCGCATCCCATCGCGGCGGCACCCATCTATGGCCGGAAAATTCCAGGCTCGCTTTCCGCCAGACCGCCGCGCTGCCGGTCGAACTCGTCGAATTCGACGTCCACCACACTGCCGACAAGGTTCTGGTCGTCCACCACGATGCAACGATCGACCGGATGACCGACGGCAAGGGCGAGATCGGCAGGCTCACCTACGAACAACTGTCGAAATTCGTCATCGTCGGCGCGGCAGGTGAAACCATTCCGACCCTCGACGAGGTGATTGACATCTTCGCGCCGTCGCCGGTTGACCTGCGCCTCGAGATCAAGACACGGCCGGACGGGACCGCCTACGAGGGCATGGAGGAGGCGATTGTCGAGCGGCTGGTCGCCAGCGGCATGCTTTCCCGCTGCATGGTGACGAGTTTCTCGCTGGAGCGGCTCGACGCCTTCCGAAAGGCGCTTGAGGCGGCCGGCCACAATGTTTCGGAGCTTCTCGGCTTCGTATGGCTCTGCTCGCCGGCAGTCATCCGCCAGGTGGGCTGGATCGGCGTTGACGCCGCCTTGGCCGCCTATGGAGTTTTCGAGATCGGCATTCGTGCCGAAATGATCTCCGCGCTCGCAATTGCCCCGTTGAGCGACCGCGGCGTGATCATCCACGGATGGGCCGCGCACGACATCGAAATGGCAACGCGGATGTTCGATCTCGGTATCGCGAGCTTCACCACCGATCGCCCGGATATCGCGATTGCGACCCGCGCCAAGCGGGAGATGAGGTAGTCATGCGGCATCCTGTCATCATCCTGAAACACGAGTCTGGTTTTGAAGCCATCAGAAGCGGCAGCGAAAGGACGACTTCGTGACCGGTGAGATGGATACAAGGCATTTCAGAACGCTCTTCATTTCGGACGTCCATCTGGGCTCCAAGGCCGCCCGAACGGACTTCCTCCTGGATTTCCTGCGCTATCATGAAGCGGATACCATTTTCCTGGTCGGCGACATCGTCGACGGCTGGCGGCTGAAGCGCAACTGGTATTGGCCGCAGGGCTGCAACGACGTGGTCCAGAAACTGCTGCGCAAGGCGCGCAAGGGCACCCGCATCGTCTACATTCCCGGCAACCACGACGAGTTCCTACGCTCCTTCCCGGGCACGCATTTCGGCGGCATCGAAGTCGCGGAGCGCGAAATCTACGAAATGGCCGACGGCAAGAAATACCTTGTCCTGCATGGCGACGAATTCGACGTCGTGGTCCGCAATGCACGCCTGCTCGCCTATCTCGGCGACTGGGCCTATGATGCCGCGATCGTCATCAACATCGGGCTTGCCGCCATTCGCCGCCGTCTCGGCATGCCCTACTGGTCCTTCTCCGCATGGGCCAAGCTGCAGGTCAAGCACGCCGTCAATTTCATCGGCGAGTTCCAGCGGGTCGTCGCCGACGAAGCCCGTCGCAACAACGTCGACGGCGTCATCTGCGGCCATATCCATCACGCCGTGATGGAGGACATCGACGGCATCCACTACGTCAACACCGGCGACTGGGTGGAAAGCTGCACTGCGATCGCCGAGAATTTCGATGGCACGCTGGAAATGATTTCCTGGCAGGACATCGTCGCGACGGCCGAGATCAAGGCCTTGCCGGCGCCGCAATCCGTCGGGGACATGCGGGCCGCCTGAGTGGCCCGCGACAGACGGGCTGGCCGGTCGGAGGGCCATTTCTTGCCATAGGCAGGCATGAGGGTGTGTGTTAGGTAAGCTGAAACTTCAGCAACCCACCCGTGAAATCGTGATTCCCTCAAATACGGCGCAGACAGCGCCCCGGTTCTTCCAGTTGCGCTGTGCGATCGCCTATGGCGCGCCGCTCGGGGTGAATGGCGTGATTCTACCCTATCTGCCCGTCTGGCTCGACGGGCTGGCCTTCACCGAATTCGAAATCGGCATCGCGCTTGCCTCGCAGCTTTTCCTGCGCGTGGCTGCCGCTCCGGTGGCGGGACTGCTTGCCGACCGTATGACGGAACGGACCCTGATGCTCGCCTGGTCCGGCGCCCTGTCGCTGCTGACGGCATTCGCGATGTTCTTCACCCGCGATTTCTGGCCGGTCTTGATCATCGTCGCCATTCAGGCTGCGGTCTTCGCACCCTATGCGCCAATCGTCGAATCGATTGCCGTGAGCGGTGTCCGGCGCTGGGGTTTCCAGTATGGCTCGATGCGCGTCTGGGGGTCCGTTGGGTTCGTAGCCGTGACGCTTCTTGTCGGCGAAATGCGCGGCTTCCTGGGTTTGCAGGCCATTCCATCGGCGATAGCGGTCGGCTTTCTGCTGACCGTCGCTGTGGCGTTCGCGGCGCCCAGGCTTGGCCGGGCGGTTATAAGGCCGGACCCCGACAGGATGCCCCAGCCGAGTTCGCTGAAAAGGCTCGACCTGCACGTGCTGATGATCGGCGCGTCGGTGGCGCAGGCAGGGCATGGCATGTTCTATACGTTCGGCACGATTCACTGGCAGCAGGTCGGGTTTTCAAGCGGCTCGATCGGCGTGCTCTGGAGTGCTGCAGTCGTGTCGGAAATCCTGGTCTTTTTCGCCGCCGGCTGGATTGCGCGAAGGATTTCGCCGTGGACGCTGATGCGAATCGGCTGCGCGGTCGCGGTGCTGCGCTGGACGCTGTTTCCGATGCCGCTCGATTTTTGGGGATATCTGGCGCTGCAGGCTACCCACGCCTTCACCTTCGCCTTCGTGCATATCGGCATCCAGCATCGGTTGGTCGAGGCGGTGCGAGAGGATCAGGAGGCCTCGATGCAGGGTGCCTATGTGTTCTACAATGGTGTCTTCCTGGGCTTGTCGACGGTGCTTTCCGGCGTGCTCTACCGCCAGTTCGGCCTGACCAGCTATGTTGCCATGTCCGTCCTGGCGCTTGTCGGCCTGTCGATCATTGCATTTGCCGCGAAACTTCAGCCCCAGAGGTCAGCTTCCGGCGGATAGACGAGAGAGCCTTCATAGCGCAGCCCGCCCGGCCGGTCGCGGGCCAGCAGCAGCGGCCCGTCGAGATCCGCATAATCTGCATCCTGAGCAAGCAGAACGGCCGGCGCCATGGCAAGCGAGGAGCCGACCATGCAGCCGATCATCACCGCAAATCCAAGCCGCTGCGCTTCCGCCTTCATCGCCAGTGCCTCGGTGAGACCGCCGGTCTTGTCGAGCTTGATGTTGACCGCGTCGTAGCGGTCGCGAAGGTTTTCCAGGTCCTCGGTGGCATGCACGCTTTCATCGGCGCAGACGGAAACGAGGCGGCGGATACGGCCAAGTGCCGCATCCTGGCCGGCGGGCAATGGCTGTTCGATCAGCGACACATTCGTTTCGGCGGCGACCGCCATATGGCGGGCGAGGTTTTCCTCCGTCCAGCCTTCGTTGGCATCGACGATGATCCGCGCTGCCGGCGCGGCGTCGCGAACGGCCCTCAGCCGTGCTTCGTCATTATCGGTTCCGAGCTTGACCTTGAGAAGCGGCCGTTGCGCGTTCCTGCCCGCCTCGGCTGCCATAGCTTCGGGTTCGCCCAGCGACAAAGTGAAGGCCGTGACGAAGGGTTTGCGGCTGGTGGCGCCGATCATATCGGCAACGCGCCGTCCGCCGAGCTTCGCCTCGAGGTCCCAAAGGGCGCAGTCGACGGCGTTTCGCGCGGCTCCGGGCTTCATCCGCCTCTGCAATTCTTCGCGCGTCAGGCCGGCACGGATGGCATCGGCGACCGCTTCGATCTCCGCCATCACGCCGTCCAGGCTTTCGCCGTAGCGCTTGTAAGGCACACATTCGCCGCGGCCGGAAATGCCGTTTTCACTGACGACGCAGGTGATGACTTCCGCTTCGGTCTTGGAGCCGCGGGAAATCGTGAACGACCCGGAGATTGGAAACGTCTCTATTGTGGCTTCGAGGTGACGGCTCATGGTTTTACGCGTCCCGTTGTGGCAAATCCCTATGACGCAGCTATATTGCCGGTCTCGAAAGTGCGATCAACCGCATCGTGTTGAAACTCCTGACAAGCTTGAAGCGCGAAAGAAACACGTGACGTCCCAGCCAGCCGAAATCAAGGCCGAAGATATGCCCGGCGGCGACGGTGAACGGTACGTGCTGGCCGGCGAATGGCGCGGCCCGACGATTGCGCCTGTGCTCAAGGAGTTCGAGCGGTTTGAGCATGCCAAGAACCGCGGAAAGGTCGAGATCGATCTTTCCGGCATAACCGGGGTCGATACCGCCGGTGCCTGGCTCATCCGCAGGCTGATGACTGCCAAGGGCGGGCAGGACGGGGAACCGGCCCTGGTCGGCGGCGAAGGCCCGATTCGCGAACTGATCGACGTGCTGCCCGAACATACTCCCGCGCCGCCTGCAGACGGCGCAAACAAGGGAAACCCGTTCGAACGACTGTTTGCGCCGGTCGGCGAGGTGATGGTTTCGCTCGGTGGCGACTTCTACGCGGCCATGCACATTCTGGGATCGGCGGTCCGCGGCGCGCAGATGAAATTCGGCCGTGGCGCTGGCGTCTCGCCGGCCTCGGTCGTCACCCATATCGACCGCATGGGCGTGCGCGCCGTGCCGATCATCGTGCTGATGTCCTTCCTGATCGGCGCGATCATCGCCCAGCAGGGCGCCTTCCAGCTGCGTTACTTCGGCGCCGAAATCTTCGTCGTCGATCTGGTTGGTATCCTGCAGCTTCGCGAGATCGGCGTGCTCCTGACGGCGATCATGATCGCCGGCCGTTCGGGCAGCGCGATCACTGCCGAAATCGGTTCGATGAAGATGCGCGAGGAGATCGACGCCTTGACGGTGATCGGCCTCAATCCGGTCGGCGTGCTGATTTTCCCGCGCCTGGTGGCGCTGACGGTGGCCCTGCCGCTCTTGACGATCCTTGCCAATTTTTCGGCGTTGTTCGGGGCGGCCGTCGTCGCATTTGCCTATTCCGGCATTACCTTCGATACCTATCTGTCGCGCCTTCACGAGGCGATCGACCATACCTCCGTCGCTTCGGGCATGATCAAGGCGCCGTTCATGGCGCTGGCGATCGGCATCGTTGCCGCCGTCGAAGGCATGAAGGTGGGCGGCAGCGCCGAATCGCTCGGCCAGCACGTCACCACCTCGGTGGTGAAGTCGATCTTCGCCGTCATCTTCATAGATGCGATGTTCGCCCTTTTCTATTCCGCGATCGACTTCTGATGGAGAACGGTTTGGAAGAGGCGCCGCAGACCGCCATCAAGGACAAGTCGAACGGCCGGCAGGTGGTGCTGTCGGTGCGCGACCTGACGGTCGGCTTCGGCAATAAGCTGGTGCTCGACCACCTGAACCTTGACATCTACCGCGGCGAGATCCTGGGTTTCGTCGGCGCATCCGGCACCGGCAAATCGGTGCTGATGCGAACCGTGCTCAGTCTTCTGCCGCACCGTTCCGGCACGATCCACATTCTCGGTGCCGATTACGACACCGTCTCGGAAGACGAGCGCATGGCGCTCGATACGCGGCTCGGCGTGCTTTTCCAGCATGGAGCGCTGTTCTCGGCCCTGACGGTGAAGGAAAACATCCAGCTGCCGATGCGCGAATATCTCGATCTGCCGCAGTCGCTGATGGACGAACTTGCCTACCTGAAGATCGAGATGGTCGGCCTGCCGCCTGATGCGGCAGACAAATATCCATCCGAACTGTCGGGCGGCATGATCAAGCGCGCTGCGCTTGCACGTGCCCTGGCGCTCGATCCCGACCTCGTTTTCCTTGATGAGCCGACGTCCGGCCTCGATCCGATCGGCGCTGCCGATTTCGATGCGTTGATCGCCAGGCTGCGCGATACGCTGGGATTAACGGTCTACATGGTGACACACGACCTCGACAGCCTGTTCTCGGTTTGCGACAGAATTGCTGTGCTTGGCGAGAAACGGGTCTTGGTCGAGGGTACGCTTGAGGATATGTTTGCCTGTGACGATCCATGGGTACAGTCCTATTTCCGCGGCAAGCGGGCGCGATCAGTCGTGGTCCAAGAAAAGCAGCCTGCGGCAGAAGTAAAAGAGTGACGTAATCTATGGAAACCAGAGCCAACTACGCCCTTGTCGGTTTCTTCACCTTGCTGGTGATCGCTGCCGCTTTCGGCTTCGTCTATTGGATGGCGCAATCGGGCCGTGGCGGACCGACGGCCGAACTGGCGATCCGCATCCCCGGATCAGCGAACGGCTTGTCCGTCGGCTCTCCGGTCCGGTTCAACGGCATTCCGGTCGGTTCGGTTCGCAGCCTCACCATCGATCCGGATGATCCGCGTTATTCGATCGCGTTCACCGAAGTGCGGGCCGATGCTCCGGTCTATCAGTCCACCCAGGCGGCGCTCGAAGTGCAGGGCCTGACGGGTGCGGCCTATATCGAGCTTTCCGGCGGCGCCAAGGGGGAGGAGAACATCCTCCAGAAATCGATGGAGAACGGCCGGCCTGCGGTGCTGATCGCCGAACAGTCGAGCGTCACCAACCTGCTCGCCACCGCCGACAAGATCCTCGAACGCGCCGACAAGGCGATCGGCGACATCCAGGGATTTGTCGCCGACGCGCGCGGTCCATTGACCCAGACCATCCGCAACGTCGAGACTTTCACGTCGGCGCTTGCCCAGAATTCCGACAGCATCGATAAGTTCCTGAACAGCCTCTCGACGCTCTCGGCGACGATCGACCGGGTCTCCGGAACGCTCAACTCCACCCTTATCGCAGCTGAACGGCTGGTGAAGGCGATTGACGCGGAAAAGATCAATGCCGTGGTCTCCAATACCGAGCGCGCCACCCGCAACATCGCCATGGCCTCGGATAAGTTCGACGACCTGGTAACCAATGTCAGGAACGCCGCCGCCAACTTCGAAAAGGCGGGTTCGGACGCCCAGACCCTTCTGAAACGTGCCGATGGCGTTCTGGGTGCCGTCAATACCGATCAGGTCGCCACCACGATCCGCAATATCACCGCCGCTTCCGAGGATGCCCGCCAGACCATCGGCTCGGCCCGCGGCGTGGTCGACAATTTCGCCCACCGGAAGGACGATATCGACCGCGCGATCGGCGATTTCACCGATCTGGCAAAGAAGCTCAACGACGCTTCGAGCCGCGTCGACGGTATCCTTGCCAAGGTGGACGGGCTTGTGTCGAGCGACGACTCGCAAGGCCTGTTTGCCGAGGCGCGCAAGACGCTCGAATCCTTCCGCACCATGGCCGACAATATCAATGGCCGGGTCGGACCGATCGCCGACAACCTGTCGCGTTTTTCGGCGGGCGGCCTGCGGGACATCCAGACGCTGGTCAACGACGCGCGCCGCACGGTGCAATCGCTCGACCAGACGATCAACAATTTCGACCAGAACCCGCAGAGGCTGATTTTCGGCGGCGAGACGGTGAAGCAATATGACGGCAGAACGCGGCGGTAGGCGGGGCATTTTCAGTGTTGGAAAGAGTGGGGTTTTGATGACCGGTTCGGAGGTTCTGATGCGACGCGCGGCCCGTGCCCCGGTTCTGCTTGCGCTGCCGCTTGTCGCGGCACTGTTGGCTGGCTGCGGCAGCAAGGCCAACAACGACACGTTCGACCTGTCGATCACTCCGTCCGGCCAGGGCCAATCCGCCCGTAACCGGCAGATCCTGGTGCCCGAACCGACAGCGCTCAAGCTCTTGAACAGCGAACAGGTCGTCGTGCGCGTTTCAGCTTCCGAAATCCAGTATCTGGCCGACTCCCGCTGGGGTGACCGCCTGCCGGCGCTCGTCCAGTCGAAACTCGTCGAAGCCTTCGAAAATTCCGGCCGTCTCGGCGGCGTCGGCAAGCCGGGGCAGGGCCTGGCGATCGATTACCAGATCGTCACCGATATCCGCGCCTTCGAGGTGACGGCTGGCAGCCCCCGCCTCGCCAACGTTGAAATCTCGGCCAAAATCCTCAACGACCGTAACGGCACGGTGCGCGCCCAGAGCGTGTTCAAGGCGACGGCCCCGGTCTCGGGTGCCGAGAACCGCAATTTCATCGAGGCCCTGGATCGAGCCTTCGCCAAGGTCGGCGCGGAGATCGTCGACTGGTCGCTGAAATCGATGTGACATGAGATTGCGGTTCGATCCGCGACTCTAGGAGGCGTCGAAGGATGTCGGCTCGCTCCATCGGTGGGGTTGCCGCGATTTCTTCTCATCGCGATGTTTGCGCAAATTTTCGCCAGATATGACGGTAAAAGATCCGCCGCAGAACGAAAAGGATTCGGGATGCAACAATGGCGCATTCCACCGGAACACAGCATCACCCCAGTAATTGGTAACAGGCCCGGCCTTCCCGTCCTTCACCAGAATAATTTCGCATAACGTTCCGCGAAATATGAATGCTCTCTTGTGGTTGAAGCGCTTTTCCGGAACGGCCAAGGCCAAGTCTTGGAGTCCGGCTATCGCCGCATCCAGCAATAAGAAGCTCTCAGCAAGGTACACGAGGTCAATATCTGCGTGGTGCCACGGTGCTCGCAATCCCAGGATTTCCTCAGCCCAGCCTCCAAAGACGTGGCACGGTGCGCTGTGCTTTTCGAGGATCGATAAGACCTCCGCAACCGTCGCCAGTGTGTTTGCCATAGGAGACCCGCCGAATCTTCCATAAGTGGCAAATTCAATCATCGAAACTGGATGAAGTATAGAGACCGTGGATCACGAGCGGCATTGTCGTCGAAGCGAGACCCATTCGCCAACAAAAAAGCCGCCCCGAAAGGCGGCTTTTTAGGTATCGGTTGTTCCGATCCGGCCCTTAGTTGAACCGGCCAGCCGCGTGGGCCAGCATCGTGTAGACCTTGCCAGTGTCCGAGGTGAGGTAGCTCTGGGTTACCGTCTTGTCGCGGTCGGTACGGGCGACGTCGGCGAGCAGCTTTTCGAAATCGGCGATGTAGCGGTCGACGGCGGTGCGGAATTCCGGTTCGCGGTCGTACTTGCGCTTGATCTCGTCGAAGGTCTGCTGACCCTTCAGCGTGTAGAGGCGACGGGTGAAGACGTCGCGTTCGCCGCGCTGGTAACGCCGCCACAGGTCGACCGATGCGTCATGATCGATGGCGCGGGCGATATCCACCGACAGCGAATTCAGCGATTCCACCATATGGCGGGGGTTGCGGTTGTCGCCGTTGCCGCGCGGAGCGGGGGCCGGCTCGGCCGCACGCGGTGCCGGAGGCTGTTGCTGACGCGGTGCAGCGGCAGGCGTCTCAGTGAACTCGTCACGCGATGCGCCGCGCAGCAGATCGCTGATCCAGCCGCCGTCGGTGCCGCCGCGCTGTGCCTGTTCGGGTGCGCGTGCGACGGGCGCCTGTGTCGGGCGGTCGAGCGGCAGCGTGCCGCGCAACGCGTTTCCGGCATAGGGGTCGTTGCGGGGTGCAGGCGGCGCCGGCTGCGGGATGGCTGCGGCAGCGGGCTGCGGCTGCGGACGGGCAGGAGCCGGCTGCGGAGCAGGCGCCTGGCGTGGTGCGGAAGCCTCGGAGATTTCGAAGTTCTGCGTCGAACGTCCGACCAGCGCCGAGATGTCCTGCAGCGCCTTGATCTGCTCGGCGACGGCTCGCCGCATCGCGGCTGCACTTTCCTTGGCTTCTTCCGGCAGGTCGAAGGCGCCGCGCTTGAGTTCGGTGCGGGTCGTATCCAGCTCGCGGCGGATATCCTGCGCCGAGCGGCGGATTTCGTCGGTTGCGCCGGAGAAGCGGTTGATAGCCTCCTCGACCGATTCCCTGAGCGTATCGCGCAGCTGTTCGGCGGCACTGCCGGAGCGGGTGGTGGCATCCGACAGCAGCTGCTCGACGTCGGTGAGCGACTGCGAAATGCTGCCGCGCATCCGCTCGGAGAGATCGCGGGTGCGCTTCTCGGCATCGGAGAGCGTCGTCTCGATGGCGTGGTTGGCGTCGCTGCCGGCGCTGATCAGCGCTTCGCGCATTGCATCAGCCGTGACTTCGGCACGATGCTGCGTTTCCCCAAGCGTCCGGCCGATATCGGCAAACGAAGCATGCAGGCTTTCGCGGAGCCGCGAGCCGACCTGCAGCGAACGTTCTTCCGCCCGCTCGAACGCGCTGTCGACGAGGCTCGTCATGCCGCGCATCGTCGTCTCGATTTCCTCGGACCGCTTGACGAGACCGGTCGACAGGTTGCGCAGCGCGTCCTGACGTTCGTCCAGTGTGCTGGCGAGGTTGGACTGTGCTGCACCGAGGAGTTCGGATGCTTCGACAAGCACGCGTGAATGGTCGTCGAAACGGCCGACAAGGCTGCTGACCTGATCGAGCGTGTTGCCGAAGACGTCCGACATACGACCGATATTGTCCTCGAGCATGCGGGTCGAGCCGGAAACGATATCGGCGGAGTTGGTCGCCGACTGCACGAAGCGGTTGGCCGTCACGCTCAGCTTGCGGTCGGCTTCCGAGAGGTGATGGGCGACGGCGTCGGCGGTACTGCCGAGTTCCTTTGCCGTCTCCTGGACCATCGCGGAAATGTTCGAATTGCTTTCCGCCAGCTTGTCGATAAGGCTGTTGACGCTGGCCGACAGGCCCTGTTCGACGTGACGCATGGTGCCGGCGGCACTTTCGGTCCGCTGCGTGATGGCGGCAAGCGTCTCGTTGGTCCGTGCGGCGATCGCATCGACCAGTGCCGAATTCTCGTTGCGGATACGCGCCGTCGACTCTTCCGTGGCGGAGGAAAGCCGCGAGGTCGTTTCTTCCGCGGCAGAGGAAAGCCGTGCCGACGTTTCCTGCGCCGCAGCCGAGAGCAGTTCTGCACCCTGCTGGGCAGCAGTCGTCATCTGTTCGATGGCGTTGCGGCCGGTCGCGGCATATTCCTCGACCATCGGCTTCGCCTTTTCGTCGAGAAGGCGCGTCAGTTCAGCCGAGCGACCGGCGAGCATGGAATTCAGGTCGCGGGCGCGGGCGTCGAGGGCCGAGTGGATGGCTTCGCCGCGGGCCGCGAGCGCCCGGTCGACGGCGTCCATGGCGCTGTCGAGGTGGCTTGCGGTATCGGCGAGCGTGGTGCGGATGCCGTCGCCGCGCGAGTCGAGAGCCTTCTGCGCATCGTCCAGCGCCTCGGAAATTGCCGTCACCTGGCGCTTCACCAGGCTGTCGGCCTCCGCGACCTTGTGGACGATCGCATTGCCGGCTTCGGAGAAAGCGAGCGCTACGGTTGCCGCCTGGCCGGCGAGCCGGTTCTGGGTTTCCGAAATCCGACCGACGATCTGGGTCGAGCGTTCCTCGATTGCCTTGGTGAACTCGGCGTTGCGATTGCTGAGTTCCTCGGTGAATTCGGCGCCGGCACGGGCCAGCACTTCGGCGGAGCGGGTGGCTTCGCTGTCCATGCTCTGGGCTGCGGCGCCGACTGCTTCGCGCAGTGTCGAGGCGAGGCCGACAGCCTTGCTTTCGATGGTCTTGGTGACGTTGTCGAGGCCGATCGTCAGAGCGCGGTCGATCGTGCCGAGGCGTTCCTCGATACGGGCGGTGCGGCCGTCCATGGTGTCGGTGATACGATCCGAAGCCTCGGTGGCCACGCGTTCGAGGTCAGCCGTGCGGTTGGTGAGCGTGGCCGAAAGATTGGCGCCGGCCTCGTCGACGAGCTGGGCGGCCTCGAGAATTTCGCCGCGGATACGGCCTTCGAGCCCGCCGAACGTCGATTCGATGCGGCTGCCGGTTTCCTCGAGTGCGCCCTGAACCCCGCCGACCGTCTGCCGGATGCGGTTGGAGAATGCGTCGGCCGACCGGCCGATTTCGCCGGCAGCATCGGAGAGCCGGACGGCAAGCGTCCCGACATTGTCGCGCAGACGTTCTTCGAGAGACTGACCTGCCGTATCGATCGCATCGCGCAGAGCATTCTGCTGGTTTTCGAGCGACATTTCCAGCATTCCGGCACTTGCGGCAATCGAGGTGCCGAGCGACGTCGCCTGGTCCTGCATCAGGGTCCCGATCTGGCTCTGCGCATCGCCGAGCGTGGTCGCGATCGAATTCGTGCGTTCTTCCAGAGTGTCGCGAATCTGTTCGTAGCCGGAGCCGAGTGTCGTTTCCAGCTGCTGGTGGCCAAGGCCGATGGTCGCGGCGATGCGATCCTGCGTCGAGCCGAGAACGGCTTCTACCCGTTCCAGTCCATCCGCCATGCCCGTTTCGAAACGCTGGGCGCCGCTTGTGAGCGCCGTTTCAATACGGCTGGTTGCGCCGCCGACCGTCTGTTCGAGGCGATCGCCGCCGCTTTCGAGAATGCGGGCAAGCTCCGCCGTCCGGTTATCGAGCGACTGGTCGAGATTGACCTGGCTGTCGGCATAGGCGTTGCGGATGGTCTCCGCGCGGGCCGCAAAGGACTGCTCGATGCGGACGTCGGCATCGATGAAGGTATTGGCGATGGCCGTCGACTTTTCGTCCAGCATGCCGGCGAGGCGGTCCTCGCCGAGTGCGAAGGAGGTGGCGATTTCCATCGACTTGTCGTCGAGGATTTCTGCAAGCCTGTCGCGGTTGATGCCGAGCGATTCGTTGATTTCAGAGGTACGGCGGGCGAGGTCGCCACTCATGCGCTGTTCGGTCTCCGAAAGCGCACGGGCGATCGATTCCGACTTGTCGTCCAGCATGCCGGCGAGGCGATCTTCACCGAGCGCGAAGGACGTCGCGATTTCCATCGACTTGTCTTCGAGGATTTCGGAAATCCGCTCGCGATTGGCATCGAGCGACGACTGCATCTCGGACGCACGCCGGCCGAGCTCGTCGCCGATCCGCTGTTCGCTTGTCGCGAGCGTGCGGGAGATGTGCTCCGACTTTTCGTCGAACATGCCGGCGAGCCGCTCCGGCGCACCGGACATCAGTGTTTCGATTGATGCAGACTTCTGGCTGAGCACCTCGGTCAGATGATCGTGGCTGCCGGAAAGTGCAGCGATGATGGCGCCCGAGCGGATTGCCAGGCTCTGTTCGAACTTGGCCTGGTTTTCGGAAAGCGTGCCGAGCAGGCTGCTGCTGCGCTCGGCAAGCGTTGTTTCGATATTCTGATGCGCGTTCGCAAAGCCTGCGTGAAGTTCGCTGGTGCCGGAGGCGAATACGCCCTTCAGTTCACCGGTGCGCGAGGCAAGCACATCCTGAAGCTCGCCGGTGCCCGAGGTGAGCACACTCTGGAGTTCGCTGGCGCGTGCGGTGAATGCGTTCTGAAGTTCGGTGGCGCGGCCGCCGATCACGTCGTGAAGTTCGCTGGTTCCGGAGGCGAGCACGCTCTGGAGCTCGGTTGTCCGAGTTCCAAGCACGTCCTGGAGTTCTCCGGTGCGCGAGACAAGCACGGATTGGAGTTCCCCGGTATGCGTCACGAGCGCATCCTGGATTTCGGTAGCGCGGGACGACAGCGTGTCCTGAATTTCGCTGCTGCGGGCCGACAATGCGTCGGACAGTTCGCGCGAGCGGCTTCCGAGCATGGAGTCCAGCATTTCCTGGCCGGTGCCAAGCGTCGTCTCGAGCGCAAGCGACTGATCGGTGAGCGAGGAACTGATGCGCTCGACGCTGGACGAGAGAATGTTCTCGATCGCGTCCGAACCGCTGGCCACCGTCTCGTTGATGCGGGCAAGGCTGTCCATCAGCTTGCTGTCGAGCGTGCCGGCGCGCTGGTCGAAGGCGGAGGTGAATTGCGAGATGCTGTCGTCGAAGGTCGTGCTGAGCAGGCCGACGGTCGTCTGCAGGCGCTCTTCGAAGAAGCCGGAGCGCATGTCGAGGTCGAGGACCACGTCTTCGACGGTGCTTTGCAGGCTCTGGCGGAAGGACGAGCTCTTTTCTTCGAGCGAGCTGTTGAGCGAAGCAAGGATGCCGCCGAGCGAACCGGTGAGCGTCTGTTCGCTTTCGGCAAGTCCGTCGGTAATTTCCCGGGTCCGGGCAAGCAGGGTCTCGTTCAGCTGGCGGGTGCGGTCCGCAAGTGCTGCGTTGAGCTTTTCGGTATTGGCGTCGAGCGAGGAGGCGCGCGTCTGGAATTCGTTGAGGAGCGCCTGGCCGCGCTGCGACAGCACGGTGTTGATCGCTTCCATCCGCTCGTCGAACTCGTGGGCGAGTGCGAAGCCGGAGGAATTGAGCGTCTGCAGCAGGTTTTCAGTCTTGGTGGTCAGCAGGCTGCCGAGCGCTTCGCCGGCGGCGTTGGATTTCTCCATCAGCGCCGCGCCGCGCGTCTCGATCATCGAGGCGAAGGCTTCGCCGGACGTTGCCAGGCGAATGGAGATTTCTTCGGTTGCGAGCGACAGCTCTTCCTTGAGCTGGTCATGGGCGCCGGCGATCGACGAGCGGATGCGCTCAGCGTGGTTGACGATCGCATCCCGTTCGGCGCCGAGTTCGTGGACGAGACCGCGAACGCGCAATTCATTGTCGGTAAAGCTTCGCTCCAGCGCATTCACTTCCGAATGCACGAGCGTTTCGAGCTCGGCGGCACGGGCGATGGTGCGCTCGATACCTTCGTTCATCGCCGATACTTCGCGGCGCACGGCCTGACCGACGCTCATGATCCGCTCGGAGGCAACGGTCTCCGGGTCCGAAAGGCGAAGCGCCACCTCGGCCATCGAGCGGGCGGCGGTCCTGAGGTCCTGAGCGCGAGCCATCATGATCGCGAAGGCGAAGAACAGCATGATCGGGACGAAGATGCAGACCGCGAGCGCGACGATGCCGGGCGCAGCCAGAACGCCCTCGACCGAGGTGATCTGCCAGAGTTGGTTGCCGTAGATCATCTGCCCGAGGGCGATACCGCCGATTGCCCAGAGGATCGAGACGATCACCGCATTGCGGATCGACGAGCGCATTGCGCCGCCTTCCAGCGTCCGCAGGATCGCCGTCGAACTGCGCTTCCCCGAATCGTTGGCAGGCTGGAATGTGGGGGATTTGGCAGCGGTTTCGGTAGCGGCCGACCTGTATGATTCGGCGGCATCATCCTGGTATTGGGTCTGACGCGGTTTGTTAGTGTCTGACACTCTTGCCTCCGAGGCATGGGGCACTGATCTTTGACGCGACTGATCATCGTTGAAGTTGATTTTTAGGGCATCTTCCAACGCCTGGAACGCCGTCTCATCGATCGACTCGCTGCTAGGGTTCTTTGCCATGCGGTTACGCCTCGTTACATACTCGCCCGGCAAATCCCATCTGACGCGCTGCCGCCCGCAGACCGACAGATGGAACGCTGCCTGCCGGAAACTCTCCACCCACAAAGCGGATTTCCAGTTTCCTATTCATTTTCAAGTCGGATGGCCGTTCTTTCAAACGGATGATAATGAAAGCTTACCAACCTACCACCCGGGGCAAAAGGACGATATTCCCCGCCACCTTAGGCGTATTGTAGTGGCACATTCGGCCACCCTGCACAATTATGACGCCTGCCTTCGAATGATGCTGTGGAATGTTGTTAACAGAATTTAAACCATGCGAAGATGCAAAACTCCTAAAATCCCGGGAGCTTAGCAGAAATTAACCATATGGGAAGAAACCGGCCCAGATTGTGCCGGAATTTAACGGGATAGCTGCGATTGGCCCGCACAATTCGGGACATTATCAGAAGAACAACAGGGAAAACAGGTTCATGGCAATGGCAGCCGTCAGTATCGCGTTCGAAGCTCCGGAAACCCTCCGGGGCGCTTGCCCCTCGCAGTCCCGTCCGATCGACCTCGTCCATCTCGCGACCCAGACCATGGGCGACAAGAACCTTGAAGTCGAAGTGCTCCAGATGTTTGCACGCCAGGCGCGCCGCGCGCTGCACGATATATCAAGCGCCGATAGCGCCTACGTTGTCGCAGCCGCACACCGTCTGAAGGGCGCTGCCGGTGCGGTCGGCGCCTTCAAGGTTTCCGCCGCTGCCGAGCGCCTTGAAGACAATGCCTCCGACGCCTCCTTGCGGGCTGCGGTCGCTGCTGCAGTCATCGAGGCCGAAAACTTCATCAACAAACTCTGCCGCTGAGCGAATCGTTTGGGCGAGGCGCCGATTGAACAGCCGGCGGCGCCCCGAAATGTTGACTGCGCCGGGCTTTTATTGGAAGACAGCACGCTCAAATAGTGTGCCCTGACCCTTCAACATTCCGGATTTCCCTATCATGACGAAACTGACCATCGTTGCCTTCGACGGAACGCGCTTCGATATCGAAGCCGAGCCAGGCTCCACCGTTATGGAGAATGCGGTTCGCAATTCCGTCCCCGGCATCGAGGCCGAATGCGGCGGCGCCTGCGCCTGCGCGACCTGTCATGTCTATGTCGACGAGGCCTGGACCGAAAAGGTCGGCCCGCCGGCACCCATGGAGGAAGACATGCTCGACTTCGCCTTCGAGGTGAAGCCGAACTCGCGCCTTTCCTGTCAGATCAAGGTCAAGGCGGATCTCGACGGTCTCGTGGTCAACGTGCCCGAGCGCCAGGCCTGATCGTGGCCTGACCGTCATATCCCATCACCTTTCCGGGCAAAAAAAAGCCTCGCTCCGCAAAAGCGGCAAGCGAGGCAAGGCGGGCGCATCACCAGCAGGGGAGGGAGGAAACACCTGCGGCTTGAAGACACGCCAGGAGAACTAAAACGCTGGAAATCAAAAACTCAGGAACACCTGAAGCAACTGCGTTCGACACATCGGTCCGAAACCGGAGGGGCACGCTGATCTTGCGGCTATCTACCTCATCTGCTTCGTTTTTCGAAGCGTTGGTAGGTAAGCTATGTCTTAGGTTATATCCGAGATTCGTATTTTAGACTATCACCATAAATCACCCGTCATTGACAGGGGATGGTGCAAGCTCGGCAAAAGCCTCGCAGCGGTTGGCGGGGCTGATTCTTTAGAGAGCGGAAGAGAGCGGATTAATTTCCGGATCGTTTCATGCGGTACTGCAGCAACCGCATCATCCGGGCGTCGAAATTGGCCGCCTCGATCTGGTCGAATCGGAGCTGCTCCCGGTCATGCGCTTCGAGAAGCCGGCGGGTCGTTTCCGCAACTTGTTTTTCCAGCGCGTCGCAGGTTCTGTTGGCAGGTAGACCAAGCAGTTCCCGTTCGAGCTGACGCGCATGGTTGCGGGCGATTTCCGCGTGCCGCTCCTCATGGCGTTTGATGTCCTTCGAGAGCGTATCCCAGATGAAGCCCAGCTCGGCCGTGGCTCGGCCGCGATTGCCCCAGCGGGGCAGGATGATGTGGGTGCGAAGCGTCACCCGTGCACCGCCGACCGAACAGTGGCCACCGCTTTCCACATAGGTGACATCGCCCCCGAACTTGATTTCGGTGGCGCCCGGATGGCGATGGCCGGTCCCGCGAGTGAGAGGGCCGAGGTTTTCCAGTTCCTTGTCGAGATCCTCGGCCGTGCGGCCGCCGATCCGAAAATAGGAATAGGTCTTGTTGATGATCGGCTCTGCCATGGCCGTCGCCGGGATCGCGCAGAGAGGAAGAAAGACGCCGAAAAACCGGCGGACTCTGCGCATGGAGAACATTCTATGGCCTGCGACGTTGAACTTATGGGGACCTTGGGGCATAGCCAGCCTGAGCGCAACACAAAGGCATCAAATTTTGCGTTACCCTTCGACAGACGGCCGACCGGTGATATCGCAGCGCAACAGCACCTGGCGTGTCGGGCGCGGTCGTGCCCTTGAACTCGGCCGCCAAGGCCAGATTATGGCGATCATCAACATCACGCCTGATTCCTTTTCCGACGGCGGAAAATACGCAAACGTCGATGCCGCGGCGGCTCATGCCCTTTCCTGCGTCCGCGACGGCGCAGCTATTCTCGATATCGGCGGCGAATCGACGAGGCCCGGCGCGGCCGAGGTGTCGGCGACCGAAGAGCAGGACCGCGTCCTGCCGGTGATCGAAAAACTAGTCGCGGAGACGGATGCGCTGATCTCGATCGATACCTATCGGGCCGAAACCGCCCATCTGGCGATGGCGGCAGGTGCCCATATCATCAACGACGTCCACGGCCTGCAGCGTGAGCCAGAGATCGCCACCGTTGCGGCTCAAACATCTGCCGGCGTTTGCATCATGCATACCGGCCGCGGGCGCGAGCAGGAAAAGCGGCCCGACAGGATCGCCGACCAGGAATTTTTCCTGCAGCAGTCGCTCGAGATCGCACGCAGCGCCGGTATTTCCGACGAGGCGATCGTGCTGGATCCCGGCTTCGGCTTTGCCAAGGACCGTGACGACGACCTGGAATTGATGGCGCGGTTTGCCGAACTGCATAGGCTCGGCTTCCCGCTGCTCGCCGGCACCTCGCGGAAACGCTTCATCGGCGCCCTGACGGGCCGCGAGAAGGCGGGCGAACGCGACGTCGGCACCGCCGCGACGACGGCGATCCTGCGTCTTGCGGGCGCTTCGATCTTCCGTGTCCACAATGTCGCTGCCAACCGTGACGCGCTGGCAATAGCCGACGCGGTTCTCGCCGCGGCCTCCGTTCATGAAGAAAGAGAGGGCCTTTGATGGCGACCTACACGATCACGCTGAAGAACTGTGCATTCTACGCCAAGCACGGTGCCTTCGAGCAGGAGGCCACGCTCGGCCAGCGTTTCTTCATCGATGTCGTCATGGACGTAGAGGCGGATGAGGCGCTCGAAAACGATGATGTCGCAAGCACGGTGCATTACGGCATCGCCTACGAGATCGTCGAGAAGGTGGTGACCGGTCGCCGCCGTAACCTCATCGAGACGCTTGCCAAGGACATCGGCAAGGCGCTGTGCGCCTGGTCGCCGCAGATTCGCCGGGTGGAGATCACCGTGCGCAAGCCGAGCGTGCCGATCCCCGGCATCCTCGATTACGCGGAGGTGCGTGTTGAGCATTTCGCCTGAAAAGACGTTCGAAGTCGCGGCTCTCGGGCTTGGCGGCAATATCGGCGATCCGCCGTCGTCCATGGCCGAGGCGCTCCGGCAGCTCGATGCGCGCGAAGACTGCCGGGTCGTGGCCGTGTCGAAACTCTATTCGACCCCGCCTTGGGGCAAGACCGACCAGGCGGATTTCTTCAACTGCTGCGTTCTGGTGGAGACTTCATTGGAGCCGGAGGACCTTCTGGACGTCTGTCTGTCGATCGAGCGCGGCATGAAGCGCGTCCGCCTGGAGCGCTGGGGACCACGCACCATCGATATCGACATCCTGACCTATGGGACGCGGGAGCAGAAGACCGAAAAACTGGAAGTGCCGCATCCGCGCATGACCGACCGCGGCTTCGTAATGATGCCGCTTGCCGACATCGCCCCGGATCTTCTGGTGAAGGGAAGGAAAGTGCGAGACTGGCTTGGTGGAACCGACATCGCCGGCATCAAGGTCGCGCGCGACAGCCAGAACTGGTGGCAGAGCGCCTGACGGCGCCCCAGCCAGCCTTATTCTTTAATCGAGCCGACGGCGATCGAATCCATGTCGCGGTCGAGGCTGAGCCCGATCACCGGTACCATCTGGTCTTCGACCTTGATCGAGATGGTGATGTTCATCTTGTTCTCGCCGCGCAGGCTCGCGACCATCGCGCCGTTGAGCTGATTGCGGTTGATGCCCATGACGACCTTGTCGCCGCTGACCGAGCCGGAAATGATGTCCAGTCCCTTGCCCTCGGCGCCATCCAGGAACTTGCCGGTGTAACCGCGGCCGCTCTGGGCGATGGTGGCCGACATCGGTTGCTGAAACACGCCGACACGGCAGGTTCCATCGAGCTTGATGCCGACATCACTGTCCGGGATAGCCGCACCGGTCAAATTGCAGCTGAATTTCGTGCCCTTGTATTTGCCGGCGACGATTTCGCCGGGACCTTTCCAGACGCCGGCGACCGACTGGAAGAATGCCTTGTCGCGCGGAGCGGCTTCAGCCTGCGGCGCCATGGCGGAAGTGGTCGCGACTGTCAGAATGGCGAACCCGCCCAGAAGCGAAAAGAAGCGCGAATACATGAACTTTCCCCTGACGAGCAGCAACTTTAAGTGTCCCGTAATTTAGGGGGGAATGGTTAACGACTGGTGACCATGGCCGGATTTGGGCCATGGTCAACCCTTCTATTGTTCATCTTTTCGCCCGCCGACTGCCGCAATATCCGAGATGAAATCGCTGATTCCGGGCCTTTTCACCGCCCGGAAGGGCAGCGGCCGGCAAAGATCCATGGCGGCGATGCCGATTCGCGCGGTCAAGAGGCCGTTGATCACGCCTTCGCCCAACCGCTTCGAAAGTCTGGAAGCGAGCCCGTGCCCGAGGACCTGTTGCGCAACGCCATCGCCGACGGCGATCGAGCCGGTTACGGCGAGATGGGCAATAACGTCCCGCATCAGTCGCAACAGGCCAAGCGTGCCCGGCCGGCCGCCGTAAAGGTCGGCCATGGCGCGGATCAGCCGCGTTACTTCGAAAAGCACGTAGGCGAGGTCGACAACGGCGCGTGGGCTGATGGCGGTGACGATCGAGACACGTTTGGACGATCCGAGAATGAGAGCACGGGCCTTGCGGTCGAGCGGCGCCAGGAGCTCCCGTTCCGCAAGCTCGATAAGCTGGGGGCCATCGATGATCTCGTCCTTCGTGGCGTCGAGGTTGGCGCGACCCTTGGCGGTCTCCGCCCGGTGACTGAGAAGTTTCGCAAGCGTGGCAACGACGGCACGCGCGGCGGTTGGGCGAGGGGAAAGGGCGGCCTCTTCCGCTTGCGCTTTCAGGGTCTGGACGGCGGAAAGCCGCATCATGCCGAAGATCTCGCGGCCGACGATCACGGCAACTGCGACGAGCCCGATGGCAAGTGCTGTGAGTGCTGCATATCCCAGCCAGTCGGCACGGGTGAACAGGTCGCGGACGACGCTGTCGGCCCACAGACCGAAGGCGAGCGACAGGAAGGTGCCGAAGGCCGCGGTCGCCAGATTGACGAACGAGAATTTCTTGCGTGTCCGGGGCTCGGCGACCGGGATGGCCTCTGCGGCGAGTTCGGGCGGCGTCACGAACGGATCTTGTTCGTCGGGCGTCACCACGACGCCGTCCTCGAAGCTGCGCGGGCTGCGGCGAGGGACAGGCAAGGTTTCGTTTCGGGCGGCACTTTCCTCTTCGACCGAGAAAGATGCGGGTCGGCGTTTGCCGTTCTGAGGTGATTCGGGCGGTCTCATGCGAGGCGATCTCCGAACAGGAATTGCATGGCGCGGTCGAGCCGGATATGCGGTACCGAGAGCTTCATGCCGCCATTCGCCTCTTCGAGCGCCGGTGGGCGAAAGCGCACCACGTTGATCTCCGGAAGCTCCGCATTGACCGAATCCAGCTGCTGAAAAAATGCTTCAGGATCTTCCGGCAAGTCGCCGGGAAATATCGCGGTTTTCTTGTTTCCGTCGAAGCGTTCGCCGTTGATCATCTCGCCCGCAATAGGCGTGCCTACGATGACCGGCAGGAGATGGGTGTCTTCCTTGACGGTCGCCTCGCGGGTAGCGCGCACCGATGCGATCGCCATAACCTCGATGCCGGCGCCGGCCATGCCGATCCGTTTGACGGCGCGATCGACCAGCCGACCGGTGAGCCGTTCCAGGCGATCATGGCTTTCGTGATGCAGGTGATCCGCCTTGGTGGCGGCGACCAGAACCTTGTCGATCCTGCGGCCGATCAGGGAAGAGAAGAAACTGTTGTGGCCGGGGCGAAAACAGGCGAGCACATCGGTCAGCGCCCGTTCCAGATCCTGCACCGCTTCGGGACCGCGATTGATCGCCTGCAGCGCGTCGATCAGCACGATCTGACGGTCGAGCCGGGCGAAATGCTCGCGGAAGAACGGCTTGACCACGACGTTCTTGTAGGCCTCGTAACGGCGCTCCATCATCGCCCGCAGCGAACCCTTCGGCGCTTTGGTCTCGGGCATGTTCGGTAGCGGCGCGAAGGTCAGAGCCGGCGAGCCTTCGAGATCGCCGGGCATCAGGAACCGGCCGGGCGGCAGGGTCGAAAGCGACCGTTCGTCCGCCTTGCAGGCCCTGAGATAAGCGGCAAAGGCTTCGGAGAGCCGCCTTGCGGTCATTTCGTCAGCCGGGGCGTCCGCATCTATGCCGTTTGCGAGAGCCAACCATTCCCTCGACAACTCCTCCCGGATGCCGGTCCCGGCAAGTGCTGCGGTATTGTCGCTGAAGGTGCGAAAATCCTGCGCCAGCAGCGGCAAGTCGAGCAGCCATTCGCCGGGATAATCGACGATGTCGATCGACAGCCGGCCGCGGGAAAACATCCGCCCCCAGCCGCTGGCGCTCTGGTAGTCGAGGGTGATCCGCAGCTCCGAGATGGCGCGGGTCGAATCCGGCCAGATCCGGTCGCGCACCAGGGCCTGGATATGGTCTTCGTATTGAAAGCGCGGGATGGCGTCGTCCGGCTGCGGCTCGAGCCGCACCGCCGACACCCGGCCCGATCGGAGCGCTTCGAAGAGCGGCAGCCGCCCGCCGTTCAGGAGATTGTGGACGAGCGACGAGATGAAAACGGTCTTGCCGGCTCGCGACAGGCCGGTCACGCCGAGCCTGATCGTCGGATGCACGAGGCCCGAGGCACGGTCGGCGAGATTGTCGAGCGCGATGCGCGCGTCATCCGAGAAGCTGGTAAGCGAAGGCGGCAAGGCGTCGTTCCGGGTCCAGAGTTTACGCCTATATAGGAAGCCGTTGCGAGGCCGCAAAGCCGTCACTCGGGTCCTGGTCAGGCCGTCAGGAAGTCGGTCAGTGTCCAGGCGGCATCCGAGCCGGCGACAAAACCGCGATAATCGAGCACCGCAAGGCCGGCAGGCGGGTAACCGCCCGGGACCGCCGCCACCATCTGGTCGGCGCCGATCAACCCTTCCAGAACCTCTTCCATAGTCGGGTTATGGCCGACGAGCATGACCGAGTTGCTGTCTCTTTGGCCTGCGAGAATGGCGAGATAGGTGCCGAGCGAGCCGTTATAGAGTTCGTCGATGAAGACAGGCTCGATCTCCTCGCTGATCGCGCGGCGGATGGCTGCGGCGGTCTGGCGGCACCGCATGGCGGTGGAACTGATAAGGATATCAGGCCGATAGTTGCGATCTGCAGCCTTGTCGGCAACGATCTCGGCCTGTGCGAAGCCCTGATTGTCGAGAGGGCGATCGAAATCGTGCTGTCCCGGTTCAGCCCAGCCGGATTTGGCGTGGCGCAGGAGATAGATGCGGGAAGGAGGAGGAGTGATCATCGTCATGCCCGGCACCGCTAGTGAGAGGATGGAAGCGATGGGTACCCTTTCGGCATGAGACTCGTCAACTGCCGCAGATGTTCTGAAATAGCCTCACCGGGCGCGTCCGCCTGTGGAGAAGAGTTTCGGACATTCAGAATAAAAGCTTAAAAAATAGCCGTTTAGCGGATTTTTATGACAGTTTTAAAAATGCCTTAATACTGAGCGCGAGGCTTGAATCCGGATGGGAGGATAGGATATAGAGCGCCGCATGAGATGTTCTTCAGGAGAATCGCGTTGAGTGAGAAGATCGATCTTAGCAATTATGTGCTCTCTGAAAACGACGAGTTCATGAATGCAAACCAGAAAGCGTATTTCCGGGCAAAACTGATCGCCTGGAAAAACGATATTCTGAGAGAAGCGCGCGAAACGCTCGGCCATCTGGCTGAAGAGAGCGCCAACCACCCCGATCTCGCCGACCGGGCTTCCTCCGAAACCGACAGAGCTATCGAGCTTCGAGCCCGTGACCGTCAGCGCAAGCTGATCTCCAAAATCGATGCCGCCTTGCAGCGCATCGAGGACGGCACCTATGGTTACTGCGAGGAAACGGGCGAACCGATCGGCCTCAAGCGTCTCGACGCTCGTCCGATCGCCACACTGTCGATCGAAGCGCAGGAACGCCACGAGCGCCGTGAAAAGGTCTATCGGGACGAATAATTCGCCTGATCAGCCATAAACGAATTCAAGGCACGGTTTTTCCGTGCCTTTTTTCTTGGGCCCAAAATGGCGGGGGCGCCCGCTCACTTGTCGCGGGTGACCGACATTTCACCGAAGATACGGGCGACTTCCGACTGCAGGCTCGGTTCCGGTGTCGCACCGGTGACCGGCGGCACGCCGGGGTTCCTCGGCTGTATCTGACGGCTCGGCTGGGGGATGATGGCCGACTCGCGGGCTGCGAGGTTGTTGGCCATTTCCTCTTCGAGAATCCGCTCGAAATCGCTGCCGAGCTGTTTCGGCTTGTCGGCGGCCGATTGCAGGGCAGGCGGCACGATTGCGGCGCTGACCGGCACGACGCGCGGCTCGGGCGCTTCCTGGAAGACACGTTCGCGGGCGGCATCGAGCACATCGGCGGCTTCGTCGAAAGCCGGAACCTGGAGAGGAGCGGGGGCAGGAGCTGGGCTAGGTGGCGGGGCCGCGGCTGCGAGGGCCGCGATCGGCCGCAACTGTTCGGACTTTACTTCCGGGGCTTGACGGGCGGGCGGTTCGATCCTGGGGGCGGCCACCGGCTCGGCAGCCGCTACATTGTTGGCCATGACAGGCGGGGCTGGCCGCGGAGCAAGGGTGCCGCTCATCGGCATGGGCCCGGTGACGGGAGCTGCTGCTGCTGCCAAAGGCGCAGCGGCGCGCGGGGCCTCGCGCGGCGGCACGACGCTTTCCCGTGCCGGCTCGATGCGCGTTTCCGGAGCCGCGGGACGTGGGATCTGGGCAGGGCGGGGTTCGGCGACGGGAGCCGGCCGGGCTTCCATGGCGGGTGCGGCTTGACCGGGAGCCGTCATGTCAAGCGGCTGGAAGCGGTTTGCCGCGCTTGCTGGGATCACCGGCACGGCGGGTGCCGCCGTGGAAATTCCGCTTTCGATGACGATATCGGTCGGCCCGCCGATCATGATCAGGTGCTCGACCCCGTCGCGGCGGATGAGGACCAGACGACGGCGCGCGTCGACGGCCGCTGCATCCAGCACCTGAAGCCGCGGCTGGCGATTCTTGCCGCCGCGCACGAAGGGGGACGGGCCGGCGCGGCCGCGCATGAGCCAGAGCGCGCCGATGAGGACAAGAAGCCCAATGCCGACGCCGACGACTGCGATCACCAGGCGGCCTCCATAGGCGCCCATCAGGTCATCTAACATCTCTTGCCACTCCTCATATGAACCCTGCGGTAAAAAACGACTTTTTTCCTACCGAAGCAAGCTGCTAACTGTCACTGTTGCGCGCTGAAAGACAGCGCAGAAAAGCAAAGATAGGTCACTCCGCCAAACTGTCCCGGGTTTTGTGGCTCAGCAGAGCTTTTTGCTTAACCAGCAACTTGCTAATAAGGAATCGCGGGATTCCTGATCCCTGAATGTTCATGGCCGCTGCGCCGGTCGAAATGCGAGGAATTGATGACGAAGTTGCAGCAGAGCGGCAACTACGATGCGCCCCTGGTGGAAAAAGGGACGCGTGGCGGCACCATCGTCCGAATCGTTCTTCTGGCGCTCGTTCTCTGTGGCGTGGCTGCCGGCTTCGTGATGTTCCAGCATGCGCTCGACAACGAGCTGGTGCTCGGCCTGCTCGGCATTCTCGCCATGGTCGGCATCTTCTTCCTGGTGTCGTCGATCATCGGCCTCGTCGAGGTCATGCCGCAGTCGCGTTCCGACGAATTGGCCCGCGGTTTCCTCGCCAACCATCCCGACGGCATTCTGATCACCGATGCCAAGGGCCGCATTCTTTACGCCAATGCCGCCTATGGCCGGATGACCGGTGCGACCAAGGCGAGCAACGTTCAGTCGCTCGAAGCGCTTCTGTCCAAGACCCGCGAATCGACTGAGGCGCTCTACCGGCTGACGACGGCTCTGCGCGAGGGCCGGGAAGGCCATGAGGAGTTCCGGCTTCTCCAGCCGATCGGACGGACGACCGGCAATGGTTCCGGTGCCCACTGGTACCGTCTCAAGGCACGGCTGCTGACGCCCGCCGACAGCCGCAAGGGCCAGCTCGACATCTGGCAGATCACCGACATCACCTCGGAGCGCGACGACCAGGAACGGTTCTTCCGCGAGCTGCAGAACGCTATCGACTATCTCGACCACGCGCCCGCCGGTTTCTTCTCCGCCGGCAAGAAGGGTGAGATCTTCTATCTGAACGCCACGCTTGCCGAATGGCTCGGCATCGACCTGACCAAGTTCGTGCCGCGCTCGGTAACGATTGCTGATCTGGTGGCGGGCGAGGGCATGGCGCTGATCCAATCGGTGCAGGCCGCGCCCGGTCTGAAGCGCACCGAGACGCTCGATCTCGATCTGCGCCGCGCCAACGGCCAGAGCCTGCCCGTGCGGCTGGTGCACAATGTCAGCGCCACCCGCGACGGCGCACCGGGCGAAAGCCGCACCATCGTGCTGGCGCGGCCGAAGGGCGGCGAGGGCGACCAGTCCGCCTCCGCGATGCGCTTCACGCGCTTCTTCAACAACACGCCGATGGCGATCGCCTCCGTCGATGGCGAAGGCAGGATCCTGCGCATCAATGCGCCGTTCCTCAAACTGTTTGCCGGCGTCGTTTCCCGCGACGACGTGGATGCCGGTATCGAACTCGACCGCATCGTGCACGACAATTCCCGCCAGCATCTGATGCAGGCGATCGCTGCTGCCAAGGACGGGCAGGGCGATATCGCCCCGATTGATTCGCGCCATCCCGGTGACGAGAACCGCTATGTGCGCTTCTATGTGAACGCCGTGATCGACGAGAGCGACGAGGCGCCGGAAGAAGCCGCGATCGTCTATGCCGTCGAGACGACCGAGCAGAAGGCGCTCGAAACCCAGATGGCCCAGACCCAGAAGCTCAATGCGGTCGGCACGCTGGCGGGCGGCATCGCCCACGACTTCAACAACGTCCTGACCGCGATCCTTCTGTCCTCCGATCATCTCCTGTTGCAGGCGCGCCCCTCGGATGCGAGCTTTGCCGACCTGATGGAGATCAAGCGCAACGCCAACCGCGCCGCCGTGCTGGTGCGCCAGCTGCTCGCCTTCTCTCGCAAGCAGACCATGCGGCCGGCGGTGCTGAACCTTACCGACGTCGTCGGCGACCTGCGCATGCTGGTCGACCGGCTGATTTCCGGCACCAATGTGAAGCTCGAAGTGGATTACGGCCGCGATCTCTGGCCGGTGCGCACCGACCTGTCGCAATTCGAGCAGGTGCTGATCAACCTCTGCGTCAACGCGCGCGACGCCATGCCCCAGGGCGGCACGATCCTGATCAAGACCCGCAATGTATCCGCCGAGGATGCGGGCGGTTTCAACCAGGCGGATCTCCCGGCCGAAGACTTCGTGATGGTCGAAGTTTCCGACACTGGCACGGGCATTTCGCCCGAAATCATGGACAAGATCTTCGAACCGTTTTTCACCACCAAGGAAGTCGGCAAGGGGACCGGCCTCGGCCTCTCGATGGTCTATGGCATCGTCAAACAGTCCGGCGGCTATATCTATCCCGAATCGGAAGTCGGACGCGGCACGAGTTTCCGCATGTTCCTCCCACGCCACATTCCCGAAACGCCCGTCGTCGTCCAGGACGCTACCGCAACCGGTACGCAGGCGCCGCCGGCAGCTCTCGCGCCTGTCGTGTCGACGCCTGCATCCGACGACCTCGACCTCACCGGAAAGTCGGCAGTTGTCCTGCTCGTGGAGGATGAGGAGGCCGTTCGCCGAGGCGGCAAGCGCATGCTGGAAACCCGTGGCTACACCGTGCACGAAGCGGGTTCCGGCACTGAGGCGCTCGACATCATGGAAGAGCTCCAGGGCCAGGTGGATATCGTCGTCTCCGACGTCGTCATGCCTGAAATGGACGGGCCGACGCTTTTGACGGAACTGCGCAAGACCTATCCGGACATGAAGTTCATCTTCGTTTCCGGTTATGCGGAGGATGCGTTTGCCCGCAACCTGCCCGCCGACGCGAAATTCGGCTTCCTGCCGAAGCCCTTCTCGCTGAAGCAGCTTGCCGTGGCGGTCCGGGAAATGCTCGATTCGGAGTGAGAATCGGATCGTCCCTCATAAATTTCAAACGCCGCGATTCCCTCGTCAAATTGCGGCGCAGCCTTGATTTCAAACGGGAATTTTCCAAACCCACGGTGGGCGTGAACATCATGAGAACGAAATCGAAATACCTATTTTGACTCAATCTCTTGGGCGACCCTTGCCAGATGAGAACAAAATAGGTACATCACCTTTATCGGCTGCTTCATTGCGTGCGCGGCGGCAATAACCTAAAGGTGGGACCAGATGGCACAGAATAGTTTGCGGCTCGTAGAGGATAAAGGCGTGGACAAGAGTAAGGCGCTGGAAGCGGCATTGTCGCAGATCGAACGATCCTTCGGTAAGGGATCGATCATGAAGCTCGGTGCAAACGAGAGCATTGTCGAGATCGAGACGGTTTCCACCGGCTCTCTCAGCCTCGATATCGCGCTCGGCATTGGCGGCCTGCCGAAGGGCCGCATCGTTGAAATCTACGGTCCGGAAAGCTCCGGCAAGACGACGCTTGCGTTGCAGACGATTGCCGAAGCCCAGAAGAAGGGCGGCATCTGCGCCTTCGTCGACGCCGAACATGCGCTCGACCCGGTCTATGCCCGCAAGCTTGGCGTCGATCTGCAGAACCTTCTGATCTCGCAGCCGGATACCGGCGAGCAGGCGCTCGAAATCACCGACACGCTGGTCCGCTCCGGTGCCGTCGATGTCCTCGTTATCGACTCGGTTGCGGCTCTGACGCCACGTGCCGAAATCGAGGGCGAGATGGGCGACAGCCTGCCGGGCCTTCAGGCACGCCTGATGAGCCAGGCGCTGCGCAAGCTCACCGCTTCGATCTCCAAGTCGAATACGATGGTGATCTTCATCAACCAGATCCGCATGAAGATCGGCGTGATGTTCGGTTCCCCCGAAACCACCACCGGCGGCAACGCCTTGAAATTCTACGCCTCGGTTCGCCTCGACATCCGCCGCATCGGCCAGGTCAAGGAGCGCGAGGAAGTGGTCGGCAACCAGACCCGCGTGAAAGTCGTCAAGAACAAGATGGCGCCTCCCTTCAAGCAGGTCGAATTCGACATCATGTATGGCGAAGGCGTTTCCAAGACCGGCGAACTCGTCGATCTCGGCGTCAAGGCCGGCATCGTCGAGAAGTCCGGTGCCTGGTTCTCCTATAACAGCCAGCGCCTCGGCCAGGGCCGTGAGAACGCCAAGACGTTCCTGCGCGACAATCCTGAACTTGCCCGGGAAATCGAGACGTCGCTCCGCCAGAATGCCGGCCTTATTGCCGACCGCTTCCTGCAGAACGGCGGTCCCGACGCTGACGACGGCGACGCGGCCGCGGATATGTAAAGCGGTTCCGCCGCACGCGGAGATTTCTCCGGCGGATTATTTTGAACCGGCCGCGCATGGAAAGATGCGCGGCCGGTTTCTCGTTCCGTGAGGCGGCGGGGCGGCTGGACAGTTGGGGGTGTGGGCGATACAAGCCTCTGGTTTTCGAATAATAGGACCGCATCCGGCGGTAAAAAGGGCGTAGCATGAGCGGCGTGAATGAAATCCGGTCGACCTTCCTCGACTATTTCCGAAAGAACGGACACGAGGTCGTGTCCTCCAGTCCGCTGGTGCCGCGCAATGATCCGACGCTGATGTTCACCAATGCCGGCATGGTTCAGTTCAAGAACGTGTTTACCGGCCTTGAGAAACGCCCCTATTCGACTGCGGCGACCGCCCAGAAATGCGTTCGTGCCGGCGGCAAGCATAACGACCTCGACAATGTCGGTTACACCGCTCGTCACCACACCTTTTTCGAAATGCTCGGCAACTTCTCCTTCGGCGACTATTTCAAGGAACGCGCCATCGAGCTTGCCTGGAACCTGATCACCAAGGAATTCGGCCTCGACGCCAAGCGTCTCCTGGTGACCATCTACCACACCGATGACGAAGCTTTCGACCTCTGGAAGAAGATCGCCGGTCTTTCGGACGACAAGATCATCCGCATTCCGACCAGCGACAATTTCTGGGCGATGGGCGATACCGGTCCCTGCGGCCCGTGCTCGGAAATCTTCTATGACCACGGCGATCATATCTGGGGCGGCCCTCCCGGTTCGCCGGAGGAGGATGGCGACCGGTTCATCGAGATCTGGAACCTCGTCTTCATGCAGTACGAGCAGGTGACGAAGGAAGAACGGATCGACCTGCCGCGCCCGTCGATCGACACCGGCATGGGCCTGGAGCGTGTTGCAGCCGTCCTGCAGGGCCGGCACGACAATTACGACATCGACCTGTTCCGGGCGCTGATCTCTGCCTCGGAAGAGGCGACCGGTGTCAAGGCGGAAGGCGAACATCGCGGCAGCCACCGCGTCATCGCCGACCATTTGCGGTCCTCCGCATTCTTGATCGCGGACGGCGTACTGCCCTCGAACGAAGGCCGCGGTTACGTGCTCCGCCGCATCATGCGCCGCGCCATGCGCCACGCGCAGTTGCTGGGTGCCCGCGATCCGCTGCTCTGGAAGCTGCTGCCGGCGCTCATCCAGCAGATGGGCCGCGCCTATCCGGAACTGGTCCGTGCCGAATCGCTGATTTCCGAAACGCTGAAGCTCGAGGAAAACCGTTTTCGCAAGACACTGGAGCGCGGCCTTTCGCTGCTGTCGGATGCGACGAACACGCTTCACAAGGGCGACATGCTCGATGGCGAGACCGCCTTCAAGCTCTACGACACCTACGGTTTTCCGCTCGACCTGACGCAGGACGCTTTGCGCGCCCGCGAAATCGGCGTCGATATTTCCGGTTTCACCGATGCCATGCAGCGCCAGAAGGCGGAAGCCCGCTCGCATTGGACCGGTTCCGGCGACAAGGCGACGGAAACGATCTGGTTCGAGCTCAAGGAAAAGCACGGCGCCACCGAATTCCTCGGATATGACACGGAAACCGCTGAAGGGGTGGTGCAGGCGATCGTCCGCGACGGCAAGGCTGTCGACAGCGCGTCCGCCGGCGACCAGATCCAGATCGTCGTCAACCAGACGCCGTTCTATGGCGAATCCGGTGGCCAGATGGGCGATACCGGCGTGATTGCGACGGACAATGCCAAGCTGAATGTCTCGGATACCCAGAAGAAGGGCGAGGGCGTGTTCGTCCACATCGCGACCGTGACTGAGGGCACGTTGAAGGTTGGTGATGCCGCAGCTCTGACAGTCGATCATGACCGTCGCTCGCGCCTGCGCTCCAACCATTCGGCCACCCATCTGCTGCATGAGGCGCTTCGCGAAGTGCTCGGCACGCATGTGGCTCAGAAGGGTTCGCTGGTTGCGCCCGAGCGCCTGCGTTTCGACGTTTCGCATCCGAAACCGATGTCGGCCGAGGAATTGCAGAAGGTCGAGGACATGGCGAATGCCATCATCCTCCAGAACGCGCCGGTCACGACCCGGTTGATGAGCGTCGATGATGCGATCGCGGAAGGTGCCATGGCGCTGTTCGGCGAAAAATACGGCGACGAGGTTCGCGTCGTTGCGATGGGCAAGGCAATCGAAGGGCCGAAGGCCGGCAAGGCATATTCGATCGAGCTCTGCGGCGGCACCCACGTCAATGCGACCGGCGATATCGGCCTTGTCCGTGTTCTCGGTGAAAGCGCCGTCGGCGCCGGCGTTCGCCGCGTCGAGGCGGTGACGGGCAAGGCTGCGCGTCTCTATCTTGCCGAGCAGGATGAGCGGGTGAAGACGCTCGCAGGTGCCTTGAAGGTGCAGCCGGCGGAATTGGTTTCGCGCGTCGAGGCGCTGATCGACGAGCGCCGCAAGCTCGAGAAGGAACTGGCGGATGCCAAGCGCCGGCTTGCGATGGGCGGCGGGCAGGGTGGTTCGGCCGGCGATTTCAGGGAGATCGGCGGCATCAGGTTCATGGGCAAGGCGCTGAATGGCATCGATGCCAAGGACCTGAAGGGCCTGGCGGATGAAGGCAAGGCGAGCCTCGGCTCCGGCGTCGTCACGCTGATCGGCGTTTCGGAAGACGGCAAGGCCAGCGCCGTGGTCGCGGTCACGCCGGATCTGGTCGAGCGCTTCAGCGCCGTGGATCTGGTCCGGGTCGCGTCCGTGGCGCTTGGCGGCAAGGGCGGCGGCGGCCGTCCCGACATGGCCCAGGCCGGCGGACCGGATGGCGCCAAGGCCAATGAGGCGCTCGACGCGGTGGCAGCCGCTCTCGGCGCCTGACGGCAAACACCGGAAGCGGGCATTGCCCGCTTTTCGGTTTCAAAGGAAAACCAATGGGCGTGACGGCCAAGATCGATGATGAGCTGGATGAGGTCGAAAATGGCCTCGTCCCCACGCTTTTCCGGGATGCGCCGAATTCCGTCTCGTTCAACAAGCTGCGCAAGCGCGTGCTCCGGCAGGTGCGCCAGGCCTTCGACGATTTCGGCATGCTGAATGGCCAGAAGCGTTGGCTGATCGGTCTTTCCGGCGGCAAGGATTCCTATTCGCTGCTCGCCGTGCTGCTCGATCTGCAATGGCGCGGCCTGCTGCCGGTCGAGCTGATTGCCTGCAATCTCGACCAGGGCCAACCGAACTTCCCCAAACACGTTCTGCCGGAATATCTTGCCTCGATCGGCGTAAAACACCGCATCGAATATCGCGATACCTATTCGATCGTGAAGGAAAAGGTGCCGGAAGGCGCCACCTACTGCTCGCTCTGTTCCAGGCTGCGGCGCGGCAATCTTTATCGCATCGCCCGCGAAGAGGGCTGCGACGCCTTGGTGCTCGGCCACCACCGCGAAGATATCCTCGAAACCTTCTTCATGAACTTCTTCCATGGCGGCAGGCTCGCGGGTATGCCGGCAAAGCTCTTGAACGATGAGGGTGACATGATGGTGCTGAGGCCGCTTGCCTATTGCGCCGAGGACGATCTGGCCAAATTCGCCGCCGCCATGCAGTTCCCGATCATCCCTTGCGATCTCTGCGGCTCGCAGGATGGCCTGCAGCGCAATGCGATGAAGGCGATGCTTGCCGATATCGAGGCCCGCATGCCGGGCCGCAAGGACACAATGTTGCGCGCGCTCGCCCATGTGAACCCGTCGCACCTGCTCGATCCGAAACTCTTCGATTTTTCCGGCCTGCAAGCCGCTCAAAATCTCTGAATTCCTCCCGAACCCAGCCTTCGCGCACCAATCCTCCAAGAGACCGTTGTCATGACCCTTCCGCTCGACATCACGAAGCTTGCCGATCTTCTGCGCCTTGCCGCCAAGGCCGAAATCCTGCCGCGTTTCCGGCGGCTGCGCAGCGGCGACGTCCGCTCCAAGAGCGAGCCGTCCGACCTGGTGACCGAGGCCGACGAGGCCGCCGAGCGGATGATCCGCCGAGAACTCGAAGCTTTCGCGCCCGGCGCGCTCTTCGTCGGTGAGGAATCGGTGGCGGCCGATCCGTCGCTGCTCGCCAAGCTCGCGGATGCGGAATTCGCCGTGGTCGTCGATCCGGTCGACGGTACGTTCAACTTCGCCTCGGGCATTCCGGCCTTCGGCGTCATGGCCTCCGTCGTCTGGAAAGGCGAGACGGTGGCCGGTATCATCTACGATCCGATGGGCGACGACTGGGTCATGGCGGAAAGGGGCGCCGGCGCGTTCCTGCGGCGGCCGGACGGCGAGGCGATCCGGCTTTCGGTCGCCGACGCCCGGCCGATCGATGCCATGATCGGCATGGCGTCACCTGGATATTTCTTCGGCGGCGAGCGAGAGCGGATCCTCGGCAATCTCGCCAAGGTCCGGTTCTTCGCCAACTATCGCTGCTCGGCCCATGAATACCGCACATTCGCCGGCGGGCATGTGCAGTTCGTGCTCTACAACAAGCTGATGCCCTGGGACCATTTGGCCGGCACTCTGATCGGAACGGAGGCGGGCGGTTATGTCGCGCGCTTCGATGGCTCTCCTTACATGCCCCACCATGTCGACGGAGGCCTGCTGCTCGCCACCGACAAGGAAAGCTGGCAGATGCTGCGCAACGAGATCATCGGCCACTGAAATAGGCGCTAACAAGAAAAGGCCGGATTGCTCCGGCCTTTTTATTGGGCGAAGTGCCTTAGATCTTCGGATTGTGCGGCTGGAAAAGTTTTCCCTTTTCGCCGATCAGCACGAAGATCAGCCCGATGATCGAGACGGTGAAGAAACCTGCGACCAGCGGCAGCGCCGTACCGTTGAAGGACTGGCCGATCGCGACGCCGATCAGCGCGCCGCCGACTGTGCTCATGAAGCCGAGCACGGCGGACGCCGTCCCGGCGACATGGCCAAGCGGCTCCATGGCGAGCGAATTGAAGTTCGAGCCGATCCAGCCGAACTGGAACATCGAGAGCCCGAAAAACGCGATGAAGATCACGAGCGGCATGGGCTGAGGCCCGAAGATCTGCACGAGCATCCAGACGAATGTGATGCTGATGAAGCCAAGCAGCGAGCCGTGCGAAAGGCGCCGCATGCCGAAACGCCCGACAAACCTGGCGTTCAGGAAGGATGCCGCCGACATGAACACCGCCACACAGGCGAAGACCAGCGGGAACCAGACGCCGACGTCGTAGATCCCGACATAAATTTGTTGGGCCGAGTTGATGAAGCCGAACATGGCGCCGAAAATGAATGTGCTGGCAATCGTGTAACAGAGGGCAAGGCGGTTGGTCAGAACGATTTGGAAGGCGTGCAGGATCGACGAAATGGTGAAGGGACGCACATCGGCCGGATCAAGCGTTTCCGGAAGGCGCGAATACATCCAGAAGCCGATACAGAGCGAGGCGACCGCCATGAACACGAAAATCAGGTGCCAGTTGCCGAACAGCATGATCACCTGGCCCGTGGCCGGCGCGATGACCGGCACGACCATGAAGACCATCATGATCAGCGACATGACTTCCGCCATGGCGCGACCGCCGTATACGTCGCGCACGATCGAGATGGAAATCACCCGCGTTGCGGCCGCTCCTGCGCCCTGGATGAAGCGAAGGGCCAACAGCGCTCCGAATGATGGCGCGATGACGGCGCCGACCGCGCAGACGAAATAGAGGCCGAGGCCGAAGAGCATCGGATTTCTGCGACCGAAACGGTCGGAGATCGATCCATAGATGATCTGCGCGGCGCCGAGGCCGAAGAGATAGGCTGAAACCACATATTGGCGGTGGTTTTCGTTGACGACGCCAAGCGATGCGCCGATCTCCTGCAATCCGGGAAGCATGATGTCGATGGCAAGCGAATTAATGGCCATCAGCATCGCCATCACCGCGATGAACTCGACCCGACCCATGCCGCGCAGGCGGGCCGGGGCAGTTTGTGAAGGATTTGTCACAGCAGTTTCCTAAACAACGTGAAAGGCGCCGTTGGGAGCGGCGCCTTGAAAAATATCGTTTAAAATATCCCGGACAGCAGTCCGGAAAATCTCAGGCAGCGCCGCGAACGCCGATGCCCTGTTCCTGCAGATGAGTCTGCAATTCGCCCGATTGGAACATCTCACGGACGATATCGCAACCGCCGACGAACTCGCCCTTAACGTAAAGCTGCGGAATGGTCGGCCAGTTGGAATAGTCCTTGATGCCCTGGCGGATCTCCGCATCGGCGAGCACGTTGACGCCCTTATAGTCCAGGCCGAGATAGTCGAGGATCTGCACGACCTGACCGGAGAAACCACATTGCGGGAACTGCGGGGTGCCCTTCATGAAGAGAACGACGTCGTTGGTCTTCACTTCGTTGGCGATAAAATCGGTAATTCCGCTCATGTCCTATCCTTTCACATGCGGTTTCAAGGGCCGCTGCGCTGCGTGATCTGCCTTAAATAGCAATCCAGCATCGGGAATTCCAGCGGAATAGTCCGTCGGAATGTGCTTATTGTTTCGCGTAGCCCCGGCTTCGAACCTTAGCCCGGACTGACATCCCTCACTCCGCCGGAGCGGAGGTCTGTAACGCCAGCGCATGCAGCACGCCGCCCATATTGCCCTTCAGAGCCTCGTAGACCATCTGGTGCTGCTGCACCCGGCTTTTTCCCCGGAAAGCTTCCGCCACCACTTCCGCGGCATAGTGGTCGCCGTCGCCGGCAAGATCCCGGATGGTGACCTTGGCACCGGGAATGCCGGCCTTGATCAGGTCTTCGATTTCACCGGGTCTCATAGCCATGATGTCATCCCTTTTCTCTCCGCGGGACTCAAAACCGCAGAACCTTTTGTCAGGATACACTGCCTCAAAGCTGCTCTGCGGTCAAAGCTGGATCGAAGGGCTCCGCCTCAATGGTGTAATAATACGTGTTTCACCTTGTGGAGGCTGGCTTTGGCTCGGGTTCTGAGCGGCGGAAGATGCTGGGCCCGGGAGAATCGAAAAAGCCAGATGGAACTCAGGGTCAGGATCATGAAGCCGTAGGACTCGAAGCTTTCCTCCATCACGACGATATCGAAATGTTCGGCCAGCTGGCTGATGCCGAGAACGGCGGCAATCAGGGCCAGCGGCCAGGAAAGGCGTGGATGAATGGCCCGGAGAATGCCTCCTCTATGGCGATATTCGAACACGATCGTCGCAATCAGCAGGATGAGAGCGGCCGCGCCGATAATAATCGGCAGCCAGGTCTTCGACACACAATAAATTGTCATACTTCCACGGCATATTGGCATCTCGCGCATGAAGAACACGATGGAAATGCAGGCCGTCGTGATTGCGACGAAGCGAGCCAATATCCGCGTACCCAAGGCCGCCATGACGGCAAAAAAGGCGGTGACGGCAAGCGAAGCGGACTGAATGTCTTCGATGGGGCCGTCTTCATCGAAGATGTCGTGGGTGGTCATTCCCATCTTCGAAAAAATCATCCAGGCCAGAACGTTCAGGCAAAGGGTGATGATTAGTGCATCGAGCCAGATGCGCTTGTAGTGCCAGGTCGGGCCCGATGACCTCAACCAGGTCAAAATCGGCATAAGCATTTTTTGCGCTTACTTTCCTAATTCAGAAAGCCGCAACGCTTACCGGGACAGCCCGAGTCCATCAATCCCCCGCGCTTCAAATTTGTTCACCTGTGCAAACAAACCGCGACCTGGAAATCGCGGGCTTGGGTATCGGAACGGGCTGGACTGGATCAGGCCATGAAGGCTGGGAACCAGCTTTCGTGGGCGTCCGTAAGCTGCGGGACCACAATGTCGATGAGGTCGTCGACGATCAGGCTTGCACCTCCGACGATACCGAGCGGGCGGAACGGTACGCCGGCGCTCTCGGCGCTGGCCTGCACGAAATTGGCAAGATCGGCAGGCACCGCGATCACATAGCGGGCCTGGTCTTCGCCGAACAGCAGCGCATGCGCCGGGCCGCGCTGTTCCTTGAGGCCGACCTTCATACCCTTGGCCGATGCCATCGCCATTTCCGCAAGCGCGATCACCAGGCCGCCCGAGGAAATGTCGTGGCAGGCCGTCACCTGGCCGTTGCGGATAAGCGAACGGACGAAATCGCCGTTGCGGCGCTCGGCCTTCAGATCGACTTCCGGCGGCGGGCCGTCATTGGTGTCGAGAATGTCGCGCAGGTAGACCGAAGAACCGAGATGGGTGCCGTCGGTTCCGATCATGATCAGCTTGTCGCCGTCGTTGGCAGAACCGATCTTCGCCATCTTCTGCCAGTCGGGCAGCAGGCCGACGCCTGCAATCGTCGGGGTCGGCAGGATCGCGACGCCGTTGGTCTCGTTGTAGAGCGAGACGTTGCCGGAAACGATCGGGAAATCCAGCGCCCTGCAGGCCTCGCCGATGCCCTTGATGGCGCCGACGAGCTGGCCCATGATTTCAGGTTTTTCCGGATTGCCGAAATTGAGGTTGTCGGTGGCCGCGAGCGGCTCAGCGCCGGTGGCGACGATATTGCGCCAGCATTCGGCCACCGCCTGTTTGCCGCCCTCGAACGGATCGGCCTCGACATAACGCGGAGTGACGTCGGAGGAGAAGGCGAGCGCCTTGGTCGGGTGGTTCTCGACGCGCACGACGCCGGCATCGCCGCCCGGCCGCTGCAGCGAGTTGCCCTGGATCAGCGTATCATACTGTTCCCAGACCCAGCGGCGGCTGGACTGGTTGGCCGAGCCGACGAGTTTCAGCAGCGCCTGGTTATAATCCGCAGGTGCCGCGACCTGCGAGGCGGGCAGGGGTGCACGAACATTCGACTGGACCCACGGCCGATCGTATTCCGGAGCCTGGTCGCCAAGATCCTTGATCGGCAGGTTGGCGACTTCCTCGCCCTGATGCAGGACACGGAAGCGCAGGTCGTCGGTGGTCTTGCCGACAATCGCGAAATCCAGGCCCCATTTGACGAAGATCGCCTTGGCCTGGTCTTCCTTTTCCGGCTGCAGCACCATGAGCATGCGCTCCTGGCTTTCCGACAGCATCATTTCGTAGGCCGTCATCCGGTCTTCGCGCACCGGCACCTTGTCGAGATCGAGTTCGATGCCGAGATCGCCCTTGGCGCCCATTTCGACCGCCGAGCAGGTGAGGCCGGCGGCACCCATGTCCTGGATCGCGATGACAGCGCCGGTCGCCATCAGTTCAAGGCAGGCTTCCAGCAGGCATTTTTCGGTGAAGGGATCGCCGACCTGGACGGTCGGGCGTTTCTCCTCGATCGATTCGTCGAACTCGGCCGATGCCATCGTGGCTCCGCCGACACCGTCGCGGCCGGTCTTGGCGCCGAGATAAACGACCGGCAGACCGACGCCCTTGGCCTCCGACAAGAAGATGGCGTTGGATTTGGCAAGCCCGGCCGCAAACGCGTTGACCAGGATATTGCCGTTGTAGCGCGGATCGAACTCAACCTCGCCGCCGACAGTCGGCACGCCGAAGGAGTTGCCGTAACCGCCGACGCCGGCAACGACGCCAGACACGAGATGTTTGGTTTTCGGATGATCGGGCGCCCCGAAGCGCAGGGCGTTCAGTGCCGCGATCGGGCGGGCGCCCATGGTGAAGACGTCGCGAAGAATGCCGCCGACGCCCGTCGCCGCGCCCTGATAAGGCTCAATATAGGACGGGTGGTTGTGGCTCTCCATCTTGAAGACCACGCAATCGCCATCGTCGATATCGACCACACCGGCGTTTTCGCCAGGACCCTGGATGACCCGCGGTCCCTTGGTCGGCAGCGTGCGCAGCCATTTCTTGGAGGATTTATAGGAGCAGTGCTCGTTCCACATGGCGGAGAAGATGCCGAGTTCCGTGAACGTCGGTTCGCGTCCGATCAGATCGAGAATCCGCTGATATTCGTCGGGCTTGAGGCCATGCGAGGCGACGAGTTCGGGAGTGATCGCGATACTGTTCGGAATGGTCATGATCTTCTCTGGATTGAAGGGCCAAGCTCTTGGCGCTCTTTAGCCTAAGTCGCAAAGCGGCGCGACAGGAAAATACGGCTGTGCAGCGTTACGGCGTAGGAGCCGGAAAACAAAAAGCGCCGGAAAACCGGCGCCTCAGTTGGAAAATACGCGATCTGGATCAGAACTTGTAGCCGACCGCGATGCCTGCATAGGAAAGACCGGCATTGTAGTCGCAGAGGTTGGCATTCGATGAGTGCTCGACGGTCGCCAGCACACGCCAGTTGTTGGTGATGTTGTAACCGAGGCCGAGCGACTCGTGGAAGAGCGCATGGCAGCCGACCTTCGGACCGTCATTCGGCTTGTCGAGATTGCCGTTGTTGAAGGCGCCGCCGAAGCCGAGATCGACGAAGATGCGGTCGGTGATCGGTGCAGTCCAGGTGAAGCCCGCAAATACCTGGCTTGCTTCGCCTGCCGTCGACACGATCGCGCCGACATGGACGCGCGGACGCAGCATGTGGTCCATGAAGCTTGCGGCATGACGCTGGTCGAAGGGGTCAAAGAAGACGGTGGCGGACGGGAAGGCGCCCTTCTCAAAAGTGCTCGCGCTCTGGATCGAACCGGAGACGCCGATCCGCACTTCGTCGAACAGACGTTCCTGGGCAAATGCCGAGGAGGATATGCCCGAAGCCAGAATGATTGCTCCGATTGCAGATGCGAAAAATGCCTTGTTCATTCCACCGCCCTCATAAGCGCCGCCATACCGGCGGCCGGTGCGATCCACACTCGGTGCACTCGCCCACTCTTCAAGATCGAAGTGGTACAATGGCAGTTTGACGCCGTCCAGCACCGTTCACACTGTGTTATCACTTGTGGCCAAAAAATGTGACGATTTGGACAAGCCGGTGCAGGCGTGCAACAGATTACATATTAATGCGTAAATACAGATGGTTAATATCAGCAGCCCGTCGCGCCGCCGGCCCAGCGCAGGACGTCGCGCTTGATCCTCTCCCCATCGGGACCATTGATCATCGGGCCGAAAGCGTCGAGGCGGGCCGGGTTGCCTTCCGCCTGGACGACCAGCATCGGACGCGACTCAGGGCTGTTGCGCGGCACGGCGAGAATGCGCGGCCGGCCGGAGAAGGAATTGAGTTCCGGTGCCAGGCGGTAGGGCTTGAAAGCCGCGTCGCCCGACTTGAACCAGCAGCTATTGGCGGCCAGCGCCACGCGTTCCATGGTCGGAAGCGCGGCGCGGTTGGCCGTCACTGCCGCGGGACGTCCCGACTGACAGGCGGACAGCGCCACCCCAAGGATCACCAGAGACGAGATGGCGGGCAGGCGATGGGAGAACGGCATCAAAACGTCCTGACGTGGTTTCGGTCGTTCTAGGATCGATCCGGATAAGATGAAGGTTCAGGCGGTCGCGGCGATGACATCGAGCGCCGAGGCGAAAATCCCGCGCCCGTCATTGCCGCCATGGGCGGCTTCGATCAGGTTTTCCGGGTGCGGCATCATGCCGAGCACGTTGCCGCGGCTGTTCATGACGCCGGCGATGTCGTTCAGCGAGCCGTTCGGGTTGGTGCCCTCGGCATAACGAAAGACGATTTCGCCACGATCTTCCATGCCCGATAACGTTTCCGCATCGACGAAATAGTTGCCGTCGTGATGGGCGACCGGGCAACGCAGCACCTGGCCCTTTTCGTAGGCTCGGGTGAAATCCGTGTCGGCATTGACCACTTCGAGCTTCACTTCCTTGCAGACGAATTTCAGCGAGGAATTGCGCATCAGCGCGCCGGGCAGCATGCCAGCTTCGACCAGGATCTGGAACCCATTGCAGACGCCGAGCACCTTGACGCCCTTGTCCACCTTGTCCTTGATCGCCTGCATCACCGGCATGCGGGCCGCGATCGCGCCGCAGCGCAGATAATCGCCGTAGGAAAAGCCGCCCGGGATGACGATGAGATCGACATCATCCGGGATGTCGGTCTCCGTCTGCCAGATGGTTATCGGCGCCTTGCCGGAAATCTTGGTGAGGGCAGCGATCATGTCGCGATCGCGATTGAGACCGGGAAGCTGAACGACGGCGGATTTCATGGGTGCGGTTCAAACCTTGCCTGGGCCTCGGCGAGCTCGCGCAGTTCGAGGCGGTTTTCGATACGGTCGAGACGCTGGCTGTGCCTCTCCAAAGTCATGTAGATGTTATGAATATCCTGATGCATGGAGACCATGGTACCACGCATCGCATTCATTTCGGCCTTAAGCTCGCGCTGGTCGACTTTCAGATCAGCAATATCGGCGTGCACGCGCTTCAGCAGCTCATACATCAGTTCATTCGTGATCTCGGCCATCACACGCTCCGCAACCTTCAGTCGAGGGCGATAGTATAGTTCTCGATCACAGTGTTTGCCAGCAGCTTGTCGCACATGGCTTTGAGGTCCGCTTCGGCCTTTGCCTTGTCGGCGCCCTCCAGCTCCAGGTCGAAGACCTTGCCTTGGCGCACATGTCCGACGCCGGAAAAACCCAGACTGCCGAGCGCGCCTTCGATGGCCTTGCCCTGCGGATCGAGAACGCCGTTCTTGAGCGTGATCGTCACGCGTGCCTTGATCACTGATCTACCCCCAGTTACTTGACGAGGACCGGTCCGGTGCCGCGGACGGGTTCGTTCTCATTGATGATGCCGAGACGGCGCGCCACTTCCGAGTAGGCTTCAACCAGACCGCCAAGGTCCTGCCGAAAACGGTCCTTGTCCATCTTTTCCTTGGTCTCGATGTCCCAAAGACGGCAGCTGTCCGGCGAAATCTCATCAGCGAGAATGATGCGCATCATGTCGCCTTCGAACAGGCGGCCGCATTCGATCTTGAAATCGACGAGCTGGATGCCGACGCCGAGGAAAAGGCCGGAAAGGAAGTCGTTGACGCGGATGGCAAGCGCCATGATGTCGTCGAGCTCGGCAGGGTTCGCCCAGCCGAAAGCGGTGATGTGCTCTTCGGAAACCATCGGATCGGCGAGCGCGTCGGACTTGTAGTAGAACTCGATGATCGAACGCGGCAGGACCATGCCTTCCTCGATGCCGAGGCGGGTCGAGAGCGAGCCGGCGGCGACGTTGCGGACCACGATCTCGAGCGGAATCATCTCCACTTCCTTGATCAGCTGTTCGCGCATGTTCAGCCGGCGGATGAAATGCGTTGGGATGCCGATCTTGTTCAGATGGGTGAAGAGGTATTCCGAAATGCGGTTGTTGAGGACGCCCTTGCCGTCGATGACGTCGTGCTTCTTCTTGTTGAAGGCGGTGGCGTCGTCCTTGAAGAACTGGATCAGCGTGCCGGGCTCAGGGCCTTCATAAAGGATCTTGGCCTTGCCTTCGTAGATACGGCGGCGACGGTTCATGATTTTTATCTCGTTGTTGGCGCCCTGCCGGACGCAATGGATGATGTTTGAGCGGTCCCTTATCGGAAAAGAACGGGTTTCACAATGCGGGCCTCCAAAACCTTTGTGGGCGAGGGGTTGGCGAAGCGTAACCAAGAATCGTTGACCTCCAGACTACACAGGTTTTCAAAGGTTTTGCTCTAGCAATTAGGATGTCCGGATCCCACGAGCAGCAATAAACAGGGAAAACAGGGGATCATGATGTGCATCTTCGTCGTGATGGCGCCAAGGGCGTTTGGGGCAAATTTGCCTATGACCGCAGCTCGCGGTTTCGCGCGAAATCTCGTCGCCGGGGTCAAGGGGCCTCGGCTTGCATTGCCGACACAGGCGGCCGGGTTCGGATCAGGTTTTTCCGCCTCGACGGCAAAGCTCTGTAAGAACATAGCCATCCAATTGCGTCATGATTTCGACGCCTCCGGTGTCGTCGTTTCCGGTGACGAGCTATGGACCTGGATGCACAACCTGCCGAAGCTTTCCTGTGATGTAATTGCCATTCGTCAATTCCGTATCGGGATTCCGCGTCCGCCAGTGTCGGAATCGGCAAACCGCCGATTGCGCTTCGCTCCTCTTTTGATTAAGGGGGTCCCATAAAAGTTCACTTTGGGAGACCCGAGATGAGTGGCCTCAGCGATCGCGAAAAAGCCTTTGAAAACAAGTTTGCCCTGGATCTTGAATTGAAGTTCAAGGCGCTTGCCCGTCGCAACAAGCTCGCTGGTCTCTGGGCGGCCGGCCTGCTCGGCAAGACAGATGCCGACGCTTACGCAAAGGAAGTCGTCGTTGCCGACTTCGAGGAAGCGGGTGACGAGGACGTCTTCCGCAAGCTGCGTGGTGATCTCGATGCCGCAGGCGTTTCCATCTCGGACCAGGATATCCGCTCCAAGATGCTGGAGCTTCTGGCTCAGGCGGTCGATCAGATCGAGAACCAGTAAGCTTCATTTCACCAGACTGATAAGAAGCTGCGTCCGGTCGGCGCGGCTTTCTCTTCCCGTGGATAAAACGGGGTCAGTTGTCCGTGGGATGTCGCTTGCGGCCGTCGGGCTGTATGCTTTCGCTGGTGCGCCAGCGGCCCGAATGTATGAAATCCGGAATACTGCTGCGCGGCATCGGCCTTGCGAGCGCATAACCTTGGAGGACGTCGCAGCCGAGATCGCGCAGGATACGAATCTGTTCCGTGGTCTCTACGCCTTCCGCGACAACCTCGATATTCAGCGATTTGCCGATCTCGATGATGGATCCGACCATCTTGCGTTGCTTTTGCGACTGCGAGACGAGACGGACGAGCTCGCGATCGATCTTCAGCGCACGCGGATTGAGCCGGAGCAGGCTGATGATCGAGGCATGGCCGGTGCCGAAGTCGTCGATCTCGATATCGATGCCGAGCTTCTTGATCCGGGCCAGGTTCTTCAGGATATCGTCGTCGCAATCGTCAAGGAAGATCGATTCCAGGAGTTCGAAAGATACCGTGCCGGGCTCGATCTTCAGCTTCTTGAGCTTGCGTGACAGCGAGGCGTCGTGCAGACGCCGGTATGAAACGTTGACCGAGAGTTTTGGGATCGAGAGGCCATTGCTGCGCCAATCGCGGAAATCGGCAAGCGCCTTATCGAGTATGGTTCCGTCGATGACCGAGACGACGTCAAGTTCCTCGGCCATATCGAGGAACTTGTCGGGAGACAGCATGCCTCGCTCCGGGTGCATCCACCGCGCCAGCGTTTCCACGCCGGAAATCTCCAGCGTCGCTGCATCGAACTGCAGCTGATAATACGGAATGAACTCGTCACGCTCGAGAGCAAGAAGGATTTCGTCTGAAATCCGCTTCGTGCTGATGATCTCGTTCTGGGTATCGGCCGAGAAGAATTCATGCCGGTTGCGGCCGCGATTCTTGGCCCGGTAGAGCGCGATATCGGCGTTCAGAAGGAGTTGGCGCGCATCGACCTCCACTCCCGTATGACAGGCGATGCCGATGCTGGCGCCAAAACGGCAGTCGTGCCCCTCATAGGACACCGGCTTGCGCAATTCCTTGATGATCCGGTCGGCCAGATGCGAGAGCTTGCGTGGCGAACCTTCGAATTTCGACAGGATGACGAATTCGTCGCCGCCGATACGGGCGACGAAATCGCCCTTGCGGATCGTGCCTTTGAGGACTTTCGCCGCATGCTTCAGCATCATGTCGCCGGCGCTGTGACCGAGTGTGTCGTTGATCTGCTTGAAGCGGTCGAGATCGATATGGAGGATTGCGATGCCGTGTCTGTCGCGGGCGCATTCAGCCGCCACGCGGTCCAGCATCTCGTCGAGGTAACGCCGGTTCGGAAGGTCGGTCAGGTAGTCGTGCATCGCATTGTGCTCGATGCTGCTGCGGGCGGCTTCGAGTTCGCGATTGCGCGCCTCGGCAAGGGTCTTTGCCCGTTCGAGTTCGCGGTGGAGCGCCACGTCGGCCGTCACGTCCCAGTTGGCCCCGACCATTTTCTGGTGACCATTTCCATCGACGAAAGACATGGTGCGGGTGCGCACCACGCGTTCGGACCCGTCCCGCAGTATCACGCGGTATTCGTCCGAAAAGCGTTTGCCCTCCTCGATATTGGCAAGCACGTTTGCCTGTACGCGTCCGGCGTCATCCGGGTGCAGGAAGCTCTCCCAGAGCCCGCCGATCTTCACTTCCTCGCTTTTTGCCAGCCCATAGATACGGAACATCCGCTCATCCCACTCGACCTCGCCGGTGGAGAAATCGGATTCGTAGACCCCGATGCCGGATATTTCGAGGGCCATGTCGAGCCGTCGTGACATCTGTGCGGTTGTCTCCTCCGCGGCCTTGCGGGCGGTGATATCCGTGTCCGTGCCGACGACGCGGGTCGCCTTGCCGTTCGCGTCCCATTCGACGCACGCACCCCGGCATTCGATCCAGATCCAATGCCCTTGCTTGTGGCGTTCGCGATAATCGAAGACGGCATAGGCCGGATCGCCGGCATTCTGCCGCTCGATGGCATGAATGACATGGTCGTGGTCGTCCGGATGCACGAGCTCCAGCCATTCCTTCGTGCTGGCGGCCAGTGGATCCTCCGGCGACATTCCGCGAATCTGCCGCCACACCGGCGAGTAATATTTCTGGCCGGTCGCATAATTGTGATCCCAGACCCCCGAGACGGAGCTGACAAGCGCGTTGTCCCAACGGCTTTCACGTTCGATAAGCTCTTCGACCTGCCGTCTCTGATCGGTGATGTCGGTCAGGTGGACCGCAGAGAGGATCTGACCTTTTAGGTTTTTGCCGAGCGGCGCGAAGGTGGCTACCACCCATCGCTGCGAACCGTTCGGATCCGGGACGCGCAGTTCCAGGCGTTTCGCGGGAGAATCGAGAGACAGGCCCCGGATCGTCCGGTGGAAACTGTCCTGGTCACCCGGATGCAGGATGGCTGACAAAGCCGCCGGCTGACGGCCGTCGCCCATCCATTCGCGTCTGAATGTGCCATTCGTAAACAACAGCGTAGCGGCGTGGTCGACGATGGCAATCGGAAACGGTGCTGCCTGGAACACCGTCTCAAGAACGCCGATCTCGTCTCCTAGGCCGGAGTCCAATAGGCGCGAGAGAACATTTGACGGCATCGGCACAGCCTGGCGCTACAAAACGAGCGGGCACCTTAGCAAGTGTCAATTAAGTCCGGCTTAAAAATGCTGTTCGAATTGACACACCCTGAAATTATGGGGCGCCGCCCATTGCACCATGTTTTTATGGCTTCAGGCGGCTGAGGAACTGGGCAAAAACCATTGTGCCTTCGGGCCAGGGGCCGTGGCCGGAATCCTGGTTGATATGGCCAGCTTCTCCGGCATCGACGAGCATCGAACCCCAGGCGGACGCGATGTCGTCCGCGTGTTCATAGGAGCCGAACGGATCGTTGCGGCTCGCGATCGTCAGCGACGGGAAGGGGAGCGGATCGCGCGGGTAGGGCCCGAAGGTCTGCAGGTGCCTGGGCCGGATGGACGGATTGTCCACTTCCGGCGGGGCCACGAAAAAGGCGCCGGCCACCGGTTTCGTGAACAGCGGAATGGCGTGAATGACGGTCGGGATGCCGAGCGAATGGGCTATGATGACGACGGGCCGCGTCGCGCAGTTCACCTCTTCGGCGACCCGTGCAATCCAGTCCTCGCGCACCGGCTTTGACCATTGGTCCTGCTCGACCCGGCGGGCCGTCGTCAGCTTCTGCTCCCAACGGGTCTGCCAGTGATGTGGCCCGGAATTGGTGTAGCCGGGGACGATCAATATATCTGCTTCGGATGCCTTCATGGCGCCTATCTGTGTTCGCCGAGGGTCAAGATCAAGCCTCGCCGAAAACCCGGCGGAAGATCGTGTCCACATGCTTGGTGTGATAGCCGAGGTCGAATTTCTCGCGCAGGTCCGCTTCAGACAGTGCGGCGCGGACCTCCTGGTCCGCCAGCAGCTCCTCGAGAAAATCCTTGCCTTCTTCCCAGACCCGCATCGCGTTGCGCTGTACGAGACGATAGGCGTCTTCGCGAGAGACGCCGGCTTGCGTAAGGGCAAGCAGCACCCGCTGCGAGTGAACAAGCCCGCGGAACTTGTTCATATTCTTCATCATGTTCTCAGGGTAGACGAGCAGCTTGTCGATCACGCTGGTCATGCGCGCTAGGGCGAAATCGAGCGTCACCGTCGCGTCCGGGCCGATCATGCGCTCGACCGAAGAGTGCGAAATGTCACGCTCGTGCCAGAGCGCCACATTCTCCATCGCCGGCAAGGCATAGGAGCGTACCATGCGGGCAAGGCCCGTCAGGTTTTCGGTCAGCACCGGATTGCGCTTGTGCGGCATCGCCGACGAGCCTTTCTGGCCCGGCGAGAAAAACTCTTCCGCTTCGAGCACTTCGGTGCGCTGCAGGTGGCGGACTTCGATCGACAGCCGTTCGATCGATGAGGCGATGACGCCTAATATCGCGAAATACATGGCGTGACGGTCGCGCGGAATGACCTGGGTCGAGACCGGTTCCGGCTTCAGGCCCATGGCGGCGGCGACATGTTCCTCGACGCGCGGATCGATATTGGCAAAGGTGCCGACGGCGCCGGAAATCGCACAGGTGGCGATCTCGTCGCGGGCTTCGAGCAGACGCGTCTTGTTGCGGTCGAATTCCGCATAGGCCTGGGCGAGCTTGACCCCGAACGTCGTCGGCTCCGCGTGGATGCCGTGGCTGCGGCCGATCGTGACCGTGTCCTTGTGCTCGAAGGCGCGACGCTTCAGCGCTTCGAGCAACTTGTCGATATCGGCAAGCAGCAGGTCCGTGGCGCGCACCAGCTGTACGCTGAAGCAGGTGTCGAGCACGTCGGAAGACGTCATCCCCTGGTGGATGAAGCGGCTATCCGGACCGACGAATTCGGCAAGATGGGTCAGGAAGGCGATGACGTCATGCTTGGTGACGGCCTCGATCTCGTCGATGCGCGCGACATCGAATGTGGCGCTGCCACCCTTTTCCCAGATCGTCTCCGCTGCCGATTTCGGGATCACCCCGATCGCCGCAAGCGCATCGCAGCCATGTGCCTCGATCTCGAACCAGATGCGGAACTTGGTTTCGGGCGACCAGATGGCCACCATTTCGGGCCGCGAGTAACGGGAGATCATGGGTTTGTCGTTTCCTTCACGAGTGTCGGCTGCGCTGTAGCAAGAAGCGCGGCGAAGCTCAAGTTTTTGAGGCCGATCAAACGAGATCAGGGCGCAGTCTTGACCGGAACGGCGATCCAGCGTCCGTTCTGGCCCTCGAAACCGGCGCTGAGGACCATGACCAACGCGACTTCGACCGGAGCACCTTCGAGCGATGAGCCGGTGACGACGCCGGCGAGCCGGTACCCGGTGACGCAGCCGCGTGAGGCGGGAATGCGCTGGTCTTCGTGGACCATGTCGTCGACCGGTTTTCCGTTCCGTTCGGTAAAGCGCAGGCGCAGCGAGACCGTCTTTTCGACTATGCCCTCGCATTGCGGATCGAGAGGCTGAGGGACCTCCTCGAGAACAAGCGTATTGGCTTCTCCGACAGGAGGCAGGGCCGGCACGCTGCGATAGCGGAGCTGATGCGGGTCGGCGCCGATCTCGGTGATCGGATTGAAGGCGACGAGTTCACCCGGATGATTGGCGAGCTCATGAGTTTCGACCATCACATCTGCGTCATTGTGGACCTGCCAGCGGGCCTTGGCGATCGTCGCCCCGTCTTCTTCCAGCCGGACCCGGAACGGCGTACCCGGCAGATAGGTATCCTTATTGAGGTCGAGCGCGAAGATATTGGCATAGGGAAAACCGGATCCGTCCTGGATGCCGTATTCCTCGAAGGCGAAAACGGCGCCGTCGGAAGAAAAGCCGATCGGGCGTACGCTTGCGATATCGGCAGCCGATGTGGAACCGGCGAACATTATCGCCGCAAATGCCGGAACCGAAGATCGCAAGCCTGACATCATCTGCGTCCGTCCTCCGCCGCGGCTTTCAGCCGCGCGATATTCTCACGATAGGCCGCGATTCCATCGCCTTTGTAAACCGCAGATCCTGCAACAAAGACATTGGCGCCCGCAGCGGTTGCTGCGCCGATCGTCTCGGCGGTAATGCCGCCGTCGACTTCGAGCTCGATCGGCCGGCCGCCGATCATTGTCCTGGCATCGCGAATCTTGTCGACCATCGCGGGGATGAACTTCTGGCCCCCGAAGCCGGGATTGACGCTCATGATCAGGATCAGGTCGATGTCGTCGAGAACGTTCTCGATCGCTGAGAGCGGTGTTGCCGGGTTGAGCGTGACGCCGACCTTCTTGCCGAGCGAGCGGATCGTCTGAAGCGAGCGGTGCAGGTGTGGCCCCGCTTCGACATGTACGGTGATGCCGTCGCATCCGGCCTTGGCAAAGGCTTCGAGGTAAGGATCGGCGGGTGAGATCATCAGGTGGCAATCGAAGAAGGCGGTCGTATACGGCCTCAGCGACTTGATCACATCGGGTCCGAACGAGATGTTCGGCACGAAATGCCCGTCCATCACGTCGAGATGGACCCATTCGGCTCCCGCTTCGACGGCGTCGCGAACTTCCTGGCCGAGCTTCGAAAAATCGGCAGCGAGAATGGACGGGGCGATGCGGATCGGCAGGGGCGCGGCCAGGGTCATGGGTCGAAAATCTCCGGTTGTCGGCTGTCCCTCTAACATCGCGATGTCACGGGAACAACGTCACTCGGTCGCCGGACGCGACAGGGTGAACGTCGATCCACGCCATTCGAGCAGGCGGAACGGATTGTCCTTCAGTTCATGGCCGCGATCGAAGGCAATCGGGCCGATCACGGTATTGAAGGAACGGCTGCCGATCGTTTGAGCCAGAGGCTGGCCTGCCGCCGCAGTCGCCGCCTGGTGAACCAGTTCGGTCGCGGCATAAGCGGGCAACATGTAGCCGGTCGCATCGATATTTTTTGCGCGCAGGGCCGCGACGGCTGCCGCCGCGGAGGGCAGGGCGGCATAATCGGGAAGGGCAACGGCTAAAACGCCGTCGCGCAGCGGCACCGGACGGTTGGCTGCACGCAAGTTATCGCCGCCAAGCAGTGTGAGCGGAATGTTCTCGGAAGCGCCGTCGCGGGCAATGATCGCCATGTCGTTGCGGTCGCCGCCGACGAACACATGGCTTGCCCCCGCCTTGGCGAGACGGCGCACCAGCGCCACCTGCTGCTCCTGGCCCGGCCGGAAGGTGTCGGTGAAGATCGGCATGATGCCCATCGGTTCGAGACGCTGGCGGATGGCGCTCGCAAGCTCGCGGCCGTAGATCGTGCCGTCCTCGACCAGCGCGATCGGCTCCGCCTTCCAGATGCCGAGAATGGTTTCCGACAGTTTCTCCGCCTCGTCGCCTTCGGCCGGCGCCATGCGGAAGAAAGGCCAGCCATTGCGCAGCGTGTCTTCCATCAGGATCTTCGAGCGGACAGAGATGGTAATTGCCGGGATCTGGGCTGCCTTCAGCAGCGGCAGCGCGGTGGAAAGCGTTTCGACGCAGAGAAAGCCGATTGCGGCAGACACTTTCGCGTCGATGAGGTTTCTGGCAGCGGCAGCGCCGCCGTTCTCGTCACAGCTTTCATCGATCTCGACAACGGTGTCGCCGGCCGCTTCCGCTGCTGCGCGGGCGCCTTGGAAGACCTGGGTGCCGAGCGGTGCGTATGGACCGGAGCGTGGCGCCACGACGCCGATCATCGCCGCCGATGCCGATCCGCATCCGAGAAATGAAGCCAGCAGTCCGGCGATGATGAAACGTCGTGCTGTCATGTTTTCCCTGGGATTCTTCTTTGAAGTGACATTTAGCCTTCTGGTCGCAGCCGTCAAAGAGAATCGGCTTTTGCAAGCAAAAAGCCGCAAGTCCGGTGGACATCAAGAGTTTTTGCCACCATATCTCGAAGAGTAATGCAGGACTGACGGCAGTCCCTGGATGCCTTTCAAGAGATGCCTTTGACGGACCAGCCTCTCCTCGATCCCGTCCACTACCGAAACGGCATGGCGCGGTATGCTGGCCACGTCCAAGTTGTGACGACGGAATTCGAAGGCGTCAGGCGCGGCGTGACGGTGACGGCAGCGTGTTCGGTCTCGGACAATCCGCCGACCGTGCTCGTCTGCCTGAACGGCAGCAATGTCAACAATGCCGTTTTCGAAGAGAGCGGCATCTTTGCTTTGAATTCGCTGGCGGCGCATCATCAGGCGCTGGCGACGGCATTTGCGGGCTTGAGCGGCGTTCCGGCGGACGAGCGGTTCGCGCTCGGAGATTGGAAGACACTGGTGACCGGCGCCCCGGTTCTTGCCGATGCCGTCGTCAGCTTCGATTGCCGTTTGACCGACATCAAGCGGGTTTCGACCCATTTTGTCATGTTCGGCGAAGTGAGGGCCATGCATTTCGGCGAGGCGAACCCCTCGCTCATCTATCTGGATCGCGGCTTTCGCACATTATAGGATGCCGTTTGAAAGGGTGTAGTCATGCCTGACGGAACAAAAAGCGCTCTGCCGACCTCGATCGACGAAACGATCGCGCTTTTAGGCGCCGAGGATTATCTTGCCGGGCGCTCGCTCGGCACGGTGATTTTCCTGGCACTGAAAATGAAACGCCCGCTTTTCCTCGAAGGTGAGGCAGGGGTCGGCAAGACCGAGATCGCCAAGACGCTCGCCAAGGCTCTGAACCGGCCGCTGATCCGGCTGCAGTGTTACGAAGGCCTGGATATCTCCTCGGCAGTCTACGAATGGAACTATCCTGCCCAGATGCTGGACATCCGGCTTTCAGAAGCATCGGGCGTCAAGGATCGCTCGCGCATCGAGGCGGACCTGTTTTCCGAACGCCACCTGATCCGCCGGCCGGTGCTGCAGGCGCTTGGCCAGCCGGGTGGTCCGGCGCCGGTCTTTCTGATCGACGAGCTCGACCGCACCGACGAAGCCTTCGAAGCCTTCCTCCTGGAAGTGCTGTCCGACTTCCAGGTGACGATCCCCGAACTTGGCACGATCAAGGCCGAGGAGCCGCCGATCGTCATCATTACCACCAACCGTACACGCGAAATCCATGACGCGCTGAAGCGACGCTGTCTGTATCACTGGGTCGATTATCCGGATGCGGCACAGGAACTGGAGATCATCCGCCGCAAGGTGCCGCAATGCTCGGAAACCCTGTCGCGGCAGGTGGTCGCCTATGTGCAGAGGCTGCGGACAGTCGATCTCTTCAAGAACCCGGGCGTCGCCGAAACCATCGACTGGGCGACGGCGCTAACCGAACTTGACCGAATCGCCCTCGATCCGGAAACGATTGCCGATACGCTCGGCACGCTCTTGAAATATCAGGACGATATCGCCCGCATCAAAGGCGGAGAGGGCGAACGGGTGCTTTCCGAAGTGAAGGCCGAACTTCTGGCAGCGGGATAGGGATCATGGCGGCTGGTTTCAGCGAAGACGGTATGATCACGCCTCCGGTTCCGGCCGGCGCTGGAGGCTTTGACGCGGCAAGGCCCGGCGATGGCCGGCTTGCAGACAACCTCGTCTATTTCTCCCGCGTCCTGCGGCGCGCCGGGCTGAAGACCGGGCCGGCCGCTGCCGCCGACGCGATTGCTGCGGTCGACGCGATCGGCATCGGTTCGCGCGAAGAGTTCCATGCGGCGCTGTCGGCCGTCTTCGTCAAGCGCCACGAGGATCAGCCGGTCTTCGACGAAGCGTTTCGCCTGTTCTGGCGCTCTCGCGATCTGGTCGGCAAGATGATCGCGATGATGTCGCCGAAGGCTGCCGACAATCGCGAAAGGGAAAAGCAGAAGGCCGGCGCCACCCGCGTCAGCGAGGCGCTGACCGCCGACCAGCCGGAGACCCCGAACCGCAAGAAGCCGCCGGAGGTCGAAGTCGACTCGCGCTTCACGACCTCCGCCGGCGAAATCCTCAAGCGGATGGATTTCGCCCAGATGAGCGCGGCCGAACTGGCGGAGGCGCGGCGTGAACTGGTCAAGCTCGCTCTGCCGCTGGACAAGGTGGCGACACGCCGCTTCCGGTCGTTCAATCATCCGCCCAGGATCGACCCGCGCGCCACCATGCGCCAGGCGATGAAGAGCGGCGGCGATCTTATTCTGCCACGGTTTCGCGAGCGCAAGACCGCGCCGCCACCACTCGTGGTGCTTGCCGATATCTCCGGTTCGATGAGCCAGTACACCCGAATCTTTCTGCATTTTCTGCATGCTCTGACCGAAAAGCGAACCCGGGTGCACACCTTCCTGTTCGGCACGCGGCTGACCAACGTCACCCGCCAGATGCGCCGCCGCGATCCGGACGAGGCGCTGTCGGGCTGCACGGACGCGGTGCGCGACTGGTCGGGCGGCACGCGGATCGGCGCGACGCTTGCCGAATTCAACCGGCTCTGGTCGCGTCGCGTGCTCGGGCAGGGCGCTGTCGTGCTGTTGATCACCGATGGCCTCGAGCGGGAGGGTGTCGAGGAACTGGCGCAGGAAATGGACAGGCTGCACCGCTCCTGCCGCCGTCTGATCTGGTTGAACCCGCTGTTGCGTTTCGATGGTTTCGAGGCACGGGCGCGTGGCGTGCGCGCCATGCTGCCGCATGTGGACGAGTTTCGTGCCGTCCATAATCTGCGCTCGCTTGCCGATTTGGCGACGGCATTGTCGGATGACCATGCAAAGACCGCGGACCCGCGGCGCTATTTGAACATGAGGAGGGTCGCATGACTGTTTCCGAAATTCTGGACCCCTTGCTGACCGCCGAGAGCTGGAAGCAGGCCGGCCGCGACGTGGCGATCGCAACTGTGATCGAGACCTGGGGCTCCGCGCCGCGCCCGACAGGCAGCCATCTCGTCATCGACGGCGAAGGCAATTTCGAAGGCTCCGTCTCCGGCGGCTGCGTCGAAGGCGCTGTCATCACAGAGGCGATCGACGTCATCGAGAGCGGCGCCCCGAAAATGCTTGAATTCGGCGTTGCCGACGAGACGGCCTGGCGGGTCGGCCTGTCCTGCGGCGGCAGGATCCGGGTTTATGTGGAAAGGCTCGGCTGATGCAGCTCGAAGCACTGATAGAGCTCAACGCCGCCCGGCGTTCCCGCAGGGCTGCCGTTGTCGTAACCGATCTCGCCAGCGATGAGGTTCGGGTCATCCTCGAAGGCGAAGCCACCTCCGGCCCGTTCGGCGAAGAGATAGCCAAGGCATTTCGCAGCGGCAAGGCAGGAACGGCGGAGATCGAAGGACAGTCGCTGTTCCTCAATGTTCACCTGCCGCCGCCGCGCATCGTGGTGATCGGCGCCGTGCATATCAGCCAGGCACTCGCGCGGCTGGCCCCGGTCGCCGGATACGACCTGACGATCATCGATCCGCGCACGGCTTTTGCGACCGAAGAACGTTTCGAGGGCGTCGATCTGATCGCCGACTGGCCTGAAGACGTGTTGAAGGACCGCCCGCTCGACGCCTATACCGCACTGGCGGCCGTTACCCATGATCCGAAGATCGACGATTTCCCGCTCTCCGAAGCGCTGCGGGTCGGGTGCTTTTACGTCGGCGCGCTCGGCAGCCGGAAAACCCATGCGAAGCGGGTCGAGCGGCTGAAGGAAATGGGCCGCAGCGACAACGAGATCGGTCGCATCGCCGCGCCGATCGGCCTCGACATCGGTGCCGCGAGCCCCGCGGAGATCGCGCTCGCCACGCTTGCCCAGATCGTCCAGGCGTTTCGCCGACGTGATCTCGTCACTGCCGGGTGACGCCATGAGATACGGGACGTTCGAACTCGACGATGCGGAAGGCGTAGTGCTTGCGCACAGTATCAGACTGCCGGCCGGCCGCATCTCGAAAGGGCACATGCTGTCGCGGGAGGACATCGCCCGGCTTTCGGTAGAAGGCATCAGATCCGTCGTCGCAGTGCAGCTTGATCCGGGCGACATGCTGGAGGATGACGCGGCCCAGGCGATTGCCGATGCGATCGCGCCGGACAATCTCCGTTTCTCGGAGGCGACCACCGGCCGCGTCAACATCTATGCCAAGGTGGATGGCCTTTTTGTCGCCGACAAGAGGGTGGTTGACGCGCTGAACCGCATCGATCCGGCGATCACCCTCGCCTGCCTTGCCGATCATGTGGCGGTGCGCGCCGGCGACATGGTGGCGACGGTGAAGATCATTCCGCTTGCCGTCGGTGGGACAAAGGTCGCGGAAGCCGTGAGATTACTGGCAGAATCGGTCGCCTTCGAGGTGAAAGCCTTCAGTCCCCGCGCGGTGACCCTGATCGCGACCGAGCTTCCTTCGCTGAAAGTGTCGGTCATGAATCGGACCGCCAAGCTGCTGGAGCAGAGGCTTGCTTCATCCGGTAGCCGGCTAATAAAAGAAATCCGCATTCCCCATTCTGCTGAACGCCTTACCGAGGTTCTTCAACAGCTTCGGCCGGAGGAAATTAATGAGCCGGCTATGATTATCGTCTTCGGCGCCTCGGCGGTGGCCGATCCTGACGATGTCATTCCCGCCGCCATCCGCCGCGCGGGCGGAGAGGTAGATCAGGTCGGCATGCCCGTCGACCCCGGCAATCTTCTCGTTCTTGGGCGGATCGGCAATGTTCCGGTGCTGGGTGCGCCGGGCTGCGCCCGCTCGCCGAAGGAAAACGGTTTCGACTGGGTGCTGAACCGGCTGATGGCCGGCGAAACGCCGACCTCCTTCGATATCACCGGCATGGGCGTCGGGGGGCTGTTGATGGAGATCCCAACCCGCCCGCGCCCGCGCGACGCCACGTCGGAAAAGGCAGCGAGCCTTTCGGTCGGCGCCCTGATGCTCGCGGCCGGCCAGGCACGGCGCATGGGCAAGGACGGGCCGCACAAGCTGCTCGCCGAATTCGAGGGCATTCCGCTCGTCCGCCGTACCGCCGGGATACTGTTGGCGTCGCAGGCTTCACCTGTCATCGCCGTAACCGGTCATCGGCGCGACGAGATCGAGACGGCGTTGTCCGGCCTCGAGATCGGTTCCCACTTCAATCCGGACTATGCCTCCGGCATGGCAAGTTCGCTGGTGGCCGGTTTCTCAAGTCCGGAACTGGCGCAGAAAGACGGCATTCTGGTCATGCTGGCCGACATGCCGGGCGTCACGACGGAGCATCTGAACATGCTGATCGCCGCCTTCCGGGAAGCCGGCGGCGGTGTCGTGGTCCGTTCGGTGTCGGACGGAAAACGTGGCAACCCGATCATTCTGCCGCGAGTAGCCTATGATGCCGTATTGCGGCTGCAAGGCGATGTCGGCGCTCGTGCGATCATCGAGAATTCAGGACTTTCGGTGGTCGATGTGGATATCGGCCCTGCCGCGCATCTGGACGTCGATACGCCCGAAGCGGTAACAGCCGCCGGCGGGATTTTGAAAAGGTAAGCGAATGGACAATCCCGACATCGAGGAAATGTTCGAGGGGCTCGGCCCGGTCTCGATCCGCCGCATGTTCGGCGGCAAGGGCATCTATCACGATGGTTTGATCGTTGCGATCGACCTGCGCGGCGAGATCATGCTGAAAGCCGATGCGGTGAGTGCACCGGAATTCGAAGGCGCCGGTGCCAAGCAATGGTTTTATGAGGGAAAGAAGGGGAAAACCGTGCTGATGCCTTATTGGTCGGTGCCTGAAGAAGCCTTCGACGATCCCGACGAGATGCGCAAATGGGTGCGGCTGGCTTTCGAAGCCGCCGTGCGAGCGAACTCCAAATCCTGAACTTCGATTCCGAGTGCTAGATTTCGCATCTTGCTCGACAGGGTCCGAAGCACATACCGTCCACCTCATATTGAGGGACGTCGGCCGCCGAATCTCTCGGTAAGCTTGCATCCGGAAATTCTGTCAAAATGATTTCATCAAGTCGACCGCTTCGGTTCTCCGGAGCGGTTTTCGTTTGCACTTATTTTGGGAGATATGAAAAGGCCCTGGCAGAAAAGGCCGAAAGCGGCTGAGGCGGGTTATGAGGATCGAACCAGCCGATGTCCGACAGTTTATCTGGCTCCGTGAGCGAAGGCTCGCCCGTAAAGTCGCGGGTGATGTAGATCAGCGAAACCCAGTGCTGCCGATCGGCTTCGATGATCTCTTCGGCGGTACAAAGAAGCTCAACCTTGCCGATTTTCAGACCGGTTTCTTCTTCCGCTTCGCGGCGGGCGGCTTGCGAGGAAGGCTCCATCGGATCGACCTTGCCTCCGACGATGTTCCAGAAACCCGCTTCCGGCGCCTTCAGACGACGGCAAAGCAGAACCTTGCCGTCGTCGCGCAGGATCACAAGCCCGGCGCCGACGCCAGGGAAATCAACGCCGGGCGTGAGCACGGAAGTGTTAAGCCTTGCCGCCGTTTGCAACGATCAGCATGAAAGCCGGAATATCGTCGCCGAAGCCGACGGGGGTCGGGCCGTCGTCGTGATCGCGGTGGTAACGCTGACGACGCTCGCGATTGTCATCGTTTGCGGGTGCCGGTGCAGGTGTCGGCCGCGAATTGCGGTTGCCGCCATTGTTCTGCGGCTTCCTGTCTGCCTTGCGTTCCGGTTTCACGTTTTCCACCCTAGCTTCCACAAATGCCTCTTCGACTGCTTCAATCTGATTATCCTGGCTCTTCGTGTCAGCCTTGTGACTCGAATCGCCGCGCACGGAATCAGCACGTCCCGAATCGCTTCGTCTGCCGCGGCCGCGGTCCTTATCACGATCGCGACCCTTGCGGCCACCGCGTTCGCTCTCATGGCTTTCCATCGGCGCGGGAAGTGCCGAAATGTCGCCATTCAGCCATTCGATCTTCTCATTGATGAGGTTCTCGATGGCAGCGAGATATTTGGTGTCGGAGCGGGTAACGAGGGTAAACGCGCGGCCCGAGCGGCCGGCGCGTCCGGTGCGGCCGATGCGGTGGACATAGTCCTCCGCATGGATCGGCACGTCGAAGTTGAAGACATGGCCGACATCGGGCAGGTCAAGGCCGCGTGCGGCAACGTCGGAGGCGACCAGCAGCTGGATATTGCCGTCGCGGAAATTCTGCAGCATCGTCGTGCGGGAACGCTGGTCCATGTCGCCATGCAGAGCGCCGACCGAGAAGCCATGCCGCTCGAGCGAACGGAAAAGGTCCGCCACATCGACCTTGCGATTGCAGAAGATGATCGCGTTCTTGAGATCGTCCTGCGCCTTGATGAGCTCGCGCAGCACTGCGCGCTTCTCGTAATCCTTGTTGTGCGAGGCGACGAGGCGCTGCGTCACGGTCTTGGCGGTGGTGGAAGGCTTGGCGACCTCGATCCGTTCCGGGTTCTGCAGGAAGCGGTCGGCGAGCTTCTGAATTTCCGGCGGCATGGTGGCCGAGAAGAACAGCGTCTGCCGGGTGAAGGGGATCATCTTGGCGATCCGCTCGATATCCGGAATGAAGCCCATGTCGAGCATGCGGTCGGCCTCGTCGATGACGAGAATTTCGACACCGGTCATCAGCAACTTGCCGCGCTCGCAGTGGTCGAGCAGGCGGCCGGGGGTGCAGATCAGCACGTCGGCGCCCCGTTCCAGCTTACGGTCCTGGTCGTCGAAGGACACGCCGCCGATCAGCAACGCGACGTTGAGCTTGTGGTTCTTGCCGTATTTCTCAAAATTTTCGGCGACCTGGGCGGCGAGTTCGCGGGTCGGCTCGAGGATCAGCGTCCGCGGCATGCGAGCGCGAGCTCGGCCCTTTTCCAGAAGCGTCAGCATCGGGAGAACGAAGGAGGCCGTCTTGCCCGTGCCGGTCTGTGCGATGCCGCAGATATCGCGGCGCTGCAGAGCATGCGGGATTGCCCCTGCCTGGATCGGCGTGGGGATCGTATAACCCGCGTCGGTGACAGCGGAGAGGACTTTCTGGCTCAGGCCAAGATCAGCAAATGTGGTCAAAGGGAATTCTGTTTCCGTTCCGGTTCTATGCGAACACTATGGGAGTCGACGCATGCTGGCCGACAACTGGCCGCGACATAGGACCAAAATGTCCAAAAGTCAAGGAATGCAGGGCGATTGGCGATAGGATTGGTGAATGAAAACGCTCGCTGAGCAAGCCGGCTACCGTTTATATAGGCAAACAATTGCCTTCTGCCTAGGCGCGTCCCTCAATTGAGGTAGGTGGTGAGCTTCATGCCGGCATTGAGGAAGTGCACGGGGTCGATCGGATTGCCGTCTCGGCGGACCTCGTAATGGACATGCGGGCCGGTGGAACGGCCGGTCGAGCCTGCCCTGCCGATCACCTCTCCGGCGGCAACCTCGTCGCCTTCCTTCACCAGGATTTTCGACATGTGACCGTAGCGGGTGGTGATGCCCTGGCCATGGTCGATCTCGACCATGTTGCCGTAACCGCTGGCAGCTCCCGCCGAGATTACCTTGCCGGAGCCGGTACTTTTTACGTCGTCTCCGGTGGAGGCCTGGAAATCGATACCGGCATGCAGCGCCATCCGGCCGAGGAAAGGATCTATGCGGTTGCCGTAGCGGCTGGTGACCGGCCGGCCGGGGGCGGGATTGCCGAAGGGCAGGTCGCGCGCCGTCTCGCGCACGCTTTCCAGCCGGCTGAGCGCCGCATCGAGCTCGTCGAGCGAGGCATCGAAGGCGCCGATATTGGTCTGCGGCGCGACATAGGGGCCCCCAACGCCGTCCGTGGCATCTTCAGTACCGTTGTCTGCGGATGCCACCTCGACGCCGGTCCGCTTCAGGATCGCGGCGATAGCGTCTGCGGTTTCCGAAGCGCCGGTGGTCAGATCAGCGATCTTGGCAAGCTGCTCCTTCTCGATGTTCTTCAGGGACAGCGTCACCTTGGAGAAAACCCGGTCGGCGCGGTCGGCGATGTTTTCGCGCAGAGGCGCATAACCGAGCGCGGTTGGCGCCTGGAGCGGGGTGGCGGAAGTCTTGCCGGAGAGCAGCTTCTCAATTGCCTGGACGCCGCCGCTGCCGCCGGAAAGCGAAGCCTGGCGTTCCTGGGCCGGTGGCTGGAGCATGGCCGGCATCGCTGTTTCCGGTGTCGTGAGGCCGGATTCCTCGGCGCGGTTCAAAAGAGAACCCAGCTTGCCGTGGCGCGAAAACAGGGCGTTCTGCTGTTCCAGCAGCTTCTCGACCTTTTGCTCGACCACCTGCTGGTCGAGGAGCTGGCGCGAGGTGATCCGGTCGAGCTGGGCGCGCAGCGCCGCGATCCGATCTTCGTAATCGTATTGCATGCGGGCCTGGCGCGCCATGGTCGCGCCGATCAGGTCGTCACGGATCACCAGATAGGAGGTGGCGCCAAGATAGCCGATTGCGAAAACGCCGAGAAAACAGAAGGTCAACGCGGCCATCCAGGGCCGGATGGTCATGTGGCGGATCTTCTCACCGCTGGCGAAAATGAGAACGTGCTGAGGCGCCCGTTTCCCAAACACCCGGCTTTCGGTTCCCTTCGCCACGCGGATCTCCCGGAGATGCGACTCGTTCGGCCGCTGTTCCTATTGTCGGGATTACACATGGATATGGTTAACGAACGCTTTAATCGAGGCGTTCAGGCGTAGCTGGTGGAGGTTAGCGACCTGTAGAATGACGGCGTCAGGCCCGCTTCGGCCCGGGCGATATCGTTGAACGGCGCTTTCAGCGATCCGCGGAAATTGGCGCGCACCAGCTGCTGGAACGTCGCTGCCGGATCCTTGCGCTCGCGGGCGCAGAGAAAGCGGAACCATTTTGCGCCGATCGCCACGTGGCCCTTTTCATCGTTGTAGATGACGTCGAGGATGGCCGCGCTTTCGAGATCGCCGGTCTCGCGCATCTTCGCCTGCAGGGATGGTGTCACGTCGAGACCGCGCGCCTCGAGAATGAGCGGCACGACGGCAAGGCGGGCGGTAAGGTCGTTGCGCGTGGAATGGGCCGCCTGCCACAGCCCGTCATGGGCTGGCATGTCGCCATAGTCGGCACTCATCTCGTTCAGCCGGGCCCGCACCATGCGAAAGTGTTTCGCCTCTTCGAAAGCCACCTGCATCCAGCCGTCAAAAAAGGAATTCGGCACCGGCTCGGTCGCAAACCGGGCGACGATATCGAGCGCCAGATCGACGGCGTTGAGCTCGATATGGGCGATCGCATGCAGCGTTGCGATACGGCCGTTGACGGTATGCAATGAGCGTTTGCCGACCGCCTTCGGCGGCACCAGCTCGGGCTTTGCCGGCCGGCCGGGACGTTCGGGGAGGGGGGCGTCGAGTGGAGAGCGGAGCGACAGCCGCCGCTCGAACCACCGGGTGGCGGTCTCCTGCGCCAGCCGCGTTTTGATATTGAGGTCGGCCGACAGGATTGCCGCCGTTGCGCCGCCCCTCAGCGACGTGATCGAAAACTCGCCCGACATCGATTTGTCTCCTGCCTATAGCGCCTTGAGGCTTTCAAGCACCTCCTCGGCATGGCCTTTTACCTTCACCTTCGACCAGATCCGGGCGATGCGCCCGTCCGCGCCGATCAGGAAGGTCGTGCGTTCCACGCCCATATAGGTCCGGCCATACATGCTCTTCTCCTTCCAGACGGCGTAAAGATTGGCAAGGGCAGTGTCTTCGTCAGCCGCCAGGATGATCGAAAGGTCATGCTTCTTGGCGAACTTGTCATGCTTCTTGACGCTGTCGGGCGACACGCCGATGACCGACGCGCCCGCCTTTTCGAATTCCGGCAAGAGACCCGTGAACGAGATCGCCTCCTTGGTGCAAGCTTCGGTGTCGTCTTTGGGATAGAAATAGAGGACGACCGGTTTGCCCGCGAACGCCTTGAGGGAAACGGAGCCGCCGCCGTCGCGCGGAAGGTCGAAGTCCGGTGCAATGTCGCCAATGGTCAAATCGGCCATGGATTTCCTTTCTTTCGCCGGTATCGTGGATGATATTCGCCACAATCGGTATATAGTCGCCCGAGCGACGTCCAGAGCGGTCGCGCCCGGCCCGACGACGAATGCAGAAAGATGAGTCCTCAACTTGGTATCGGAAATTCGCGGAGAAAGGGTCAGTTTCAGTCGGAAAGAAATCATTCCGCTGCATGAATTACCCTCCGCACAGGTCGAGGATCCGATTATCGTGCACTGCCCGCCGCCGAGCCGGCGAGGCAAACGAGTCGGCAAGACGGTGCTGTTTTTCGTCCTGCTGGTGTTTATTGCGGTCGGCAGCGCCGTTTTCGCGATCGAGGGCGGCATGGTCGACAGCACGCTTTCGTCGCGTGCTCAGAGCGCCATCAACAATGCCATCGGTCCACGTTACGTCGCTTCCGTCGGCTCGACCGCCATCCGTTTCGATTCGAGGTTACGCCTTGCGCTGGAAGCGCGTGACGTCGATATCGTCGAACGGGCGACCGGCGAACATCTGAGCCGTGCCGGCGCCATGCGCATGGCCGTCGATCCGCTGGCGCTTCTCGGCGGCCGCGTGTCCATCAAGCACATGGAGGCGGAACATATCCGTCTCGACACGGCTCAATTGCCTTCCGGCGATCCATTACCGATCTCGGAAGTCCGCGTCGATGCCATGCCGGCTCTGCTGGAGGAGATTTTCCAGCGTCTCGACGAAGCCAAAGCGCTCATCGAGCGAACCGGGACCGGCTCCGTCAGCATCGCCGGAATAGAGATCCTCTTGCCGGCAGCGCCCGGACGCAAGCCGATCACGCTGGTCGTCGACGATCTCGAACTGACACGCAGCGCCGAAGGCGAGGTGGTGATCAACGGCGCGATCAGCCTCAACGGCCGCAAAGCCGTCCTCATCGCAGCGTCGAAGACCATCGAAGGGGTTACGTCGTCGCTCTCGGCCAAGCTGACGGGCCTCGAGGTGACATCTTTTATGCTGCAGCGAACCGAGGATGGTCAGCCGCGCGAGGGGATCGAAGGCTCCCTCGATCTCGATCTTTCGGCGGTTCGCTCACGTGAGGCTGCAAAGCCGGCCATCACCGCGACGCTTCGCCAGTCTCCTGGCCATTTTTACTTCGATGGTATCCAGCAGATTTTGAGCGGTGCCAATATCAACGTGGCCTATGATTTCGCGAAGAACTCGATCGAGCTGCTGAAATCCGAGGTCCGTTTCGGGCCGACAATCCTGCCGTTCACCGGCGCGGTGATCGATCTCAGCCGGCTCAATCCGGACGACAAGCGTCCAGGGTTCGGCCTCGATGTTCTGATCAGCGGCGCAACAGCCGTCGGCGCCTCGGCAAGCGAGCAGCCCGCCCGCTTCGATCTCAAGGCGAATGGGCGATACCTGTCGGCAGATCGCGCGCTTCAGTTCGATGAGATGGCGGTTTCCAGCCCTCTCGGCCGCATGGCCGGATCTCTCAAAGTGCGGTTCGGCAACCAGTCTCCCGAGATCAGTTTCGGGGCGCAGCTGCCGCATATGGAAGTGACCGGCGTCAAGCAGCTCTGGCCGTTCTGGATGGCCCGCAAGCCGCGCGATTGGGTCATGGACAACATGTTCGGCGGCACCATCACCAATGGCTCGATCGCCGTCTTCATTCCGGCCGGCCGGATGAAGGGGCCGGGCATTCCGATGGAGCTCGACAAGAACGAGCTGCAGATCGGTTTTGATCTCGCCAATACCCGGATCAACCTGCCGGGCGACGTGCCTCCGCTACGCGACATCGATGGTCGTTTCGACTTGAAGGGCGAGGTGATGCAGGTCGATATCGCACGCGCATCTTCCTTCTTTCCATCCGGTCGGTTCGTCGCCGTTGAAGGCGGCCGGTTCTCGATCCCCTCGACCTATGTAAAGCCCCTGATGGCGGACCTTTCGCTCAAGATTGCGGGGCCGGCCGATGCGATGACGGAGCTTGCGAATTTCCGGCCGATCAATGCGTTGAAGGGGACTGAGTTCAAGCCGGAGGATTTTTCCGGTCACGCGCGCGTCGACCTCAAGGCCCATATGGGGCTAATCTTGGCGCACAATCCGCCGAAACCGACCTGGAGTGCCCATATCGATCTGGACGACATCGATCTCGGCCCGCAGTTTTCCGGCCGCAAGATCGGCAGTCTGGATGGCACGCTCGACATCGACAACCTGGCGGCACGGCTTGTCGCCAAGGGGACGATCGATGATGTGCCGGCCGATATCACACTGGTCGAACCAGTCGGGCCGACTTCTTCGGTCAAGCGCGAGCGGATCGTCAAGACCGTCCTCAATAACGATCAGCGGGAAAAACTCGCGCCGGGTCTCTCCGACGTGATCGACGGGCCGGTGACGGCTCAGTTGACGCGGATCGACGAAACTCGCCAATCTGTCGCGCTCGATCTCAGCCGGGCAACGCTTTCCATCCCGTGGCTCGGCTGGACCAAGGGCGGCGGCATTCCGGCCAAAGCGCAATTCGAATTGTCCGACACCGGAGAACGTTCCGATATCCGCAATTTCGAACTCTCCGGCGACGGGTTTGGCGCGCGCGGCAGCTTCGCGCTCAATGGCGGCAGCCTGACGTCGGCGGACTTCTCGCATATGCAGCTCTCGCCGTCCGACAATTATGCGGTGAGCGTCAAACGCACCAAGGGCAATTTCGACGTCTCGATCAGCGGCTCCGTCGTCGATATGCGGCCCGTCGTCACCAAGATCCGGGCAGGCGGAAAGAGCGGTAGCGGCGGCAAGCGCGGTGGCGACGATACGAGCAACGCCACCGTGCGAGGTAAGCTCGATCGCATGATCGGGTTCAATGACCAGACGCTCTCGAATGTGTCGTTCCTGTTTTCAAGCCGTAGCGGCAATATTTCGGCGGCGGATTTTTCCGGCTCGACGGAAAGCGGACAGGCGGTCGTCAGCGAGATGAATGCGGGCGACACGATTTCCATCACCAGCGGCGATGCCGGCGCGATCATCCGCTTCATGAACCTCTACGACAACATGCGCGGCGGCCTCCTGAACCTGCGCTTGAAGGCGCAAGGCGATGCGTGGACCGGTGCCATCGATCTGCGCAATTTCGCGCTGGTCAACGAGGCCAAACTCCAGTCTCTCGTTGCGACTCCGGACCAGGAGGGCCGCAGCCTGAACACGGCCACGAAAAAGAACATCGATGTCAATTCGGCCAAATTCCAGCGCGGCTTTGCAAGCCTGCTTTATCGGAACGGCTCGTTTGCCATAGAAAACGGCGTCGTGCGCGGCGAACAGATCGGTGCGACTTTCCAGGGCCTGGTGCGCGATGCCAAGGGCAATATGGAGATGACCGGGACGTTCATGCCGGCCTACGGCCTGAACCGCCTGTTCGGTGAGCTGCCGCTGATCGGCGCCATTCTCGGCAACGGCCGCGATCGCGGCCTGCTCGGCATTACCTTCAAGCTCGAAGGCCCGTTCGAGAAACCGAGGCTGACCGTGAACCCGCTGTCGCTGATCGCGCCCGGCATCTTCCGCCAAATCTTTGAATTTCAATAAAAAGGGCCGCGAAAGCGGCCCGTTTCAACTCGCTATCGAGACGCTCGGCTCAGGCCGGGCGCACCAGGATGTGCTTCTTCTTGCCGAGTGAGAGCTTGATCACGCCGTCGCCGGTGATCTCGCCGGTGCCGATGGTCATACGTTCGTCGCTGACGGCCTGGTCGTTGATGCGCACGCCGCCGCCCTGGACGTGACGGCGCGCTTCGCCGTTCGAACCGGCAAGGCCGGCGCGCACGATCAGCGACAGGAGCCCGATCCCGGCTTCGAGATCGGCAGTGGGAACCTCGACCGACGGCAGGTTTTCGGAAAGCCCGCCTTCCTCGAACGTCTTGCGGGCGGTCTCCGCTGCTTCTTCCGCAGCTGTGCGACCGTGCAGGATGGCCGTGATCTCGGTTGCGAGGATCTTCTTGACCTCGTTGATCTCCGAGCCGCCGAGCGCTGAAAGCCTGGCAATCTCGTCCATCGGCAGCGTCGTGTAAAGCTTCAGGAAGCGGGGGACGTCGGCGTCCTCGGTATTGCGCCAGTACTGCCAGAAATCGTAGGCCGACAGCATGTCCGGGTTGAGCCAGATGGCGCCCGTCGCCGATTTGCCCATCTTGGCACCGGAGGACGTCGTCAGGAGCGGCGAAGTCAGCGCAAAAAGCTGCTGCGTCCCCATGCGGTGACCGAGGTCGATACCGTTGACGATATTCCCCCACTGATCCGAACCGCCCATCTGCAGCCGGCAGCCGGTCCGCTTGGCGAGTTCCACGAAGTCATAGGCCTGGAGGATCATGTAGTTGAATTCCAGGAAGGATAGTGACTGCTCACGATCGAGGCGCGTCTTGACGCTCTCGAACGACAGCATCCGGTTGACAGAGAAGTGCCGGCCGACGTCGCGCAGGAACTCGAGGTAGTTGAGGCTGCGCAGCCAGTCGGCATTGTTGATCATCAGTGCGTCCTTCGGACCTTCGCCATAAGCGAGGTAGTTCGCGAAGACGCGCTTTATCGAGGCGATGTTGCCTTCGATCGTGTCGACAGTCATCAGTTGGCGCGCTTCGTCCTTGAACGAAGGATCGCCGACCATGCCGGTGCCGCCGCCCATCAGCGAAATCGGCCGGTGGCCGGTCTGCTGCATCCAGTGCAGCATCATGATCTGGATCAGGCTGCCGGCGTGCAGGCTCGGCGCCGTTGGGTCGAAACCGATATAGCCGGTGACGATTTCCTTCGAAAACAGTTCGTCGAGCCCGGTCTCGTCGGAAACCTGGTGGATGAAACCGCGCTCGTCGAGCGTGCGGAGGAAATCGGACTTGAACCTGGACATGATCTAACTCTGGCAGGGTGGGGTTTTGGGATATGTGGCCGCGCCTCTAGCACTGTTTTTGCCGGTAATCACTTCAAAAGTGATGTTGGGTGTGATCAGCGCGACGAATGGGCGGCGGCCAACAGGGAACCTTGCAATTTCCGCGGGACGCAATAGCAGATGCAAGAAGGACAGGTTATGCATTAACGGTTTCTTGTTCCATGGGCTTTTAACATCCGGCCCGGGACGCGATAACCGGGTGGTGTGCAGGTCTCCTGCATTGATGGGCTGATGAACGGGGCTGCCTTTTTCCTCGCGGTGAATTTTATCATCGCCATGTGTTTCGGTGCGGTTTTTGTTGTGGTTTCCACGCGCAGCCGCTCGCGGACGGCTGCGCTCTGGTTTGCCGCCGCTTTTACCATCGCCTCGCTCTCGTCAGTCTGTGAGTTGCTGGTCGCCTATGCGTATCTCACGAAATTCTGGGCAATCTGCGCCTTCGCATCGGTGCTCTGCGGCATGACCTTGCTCAGGGTCGGTATCGGTACTCTCTACGGCCGGAAGGTCGCGCCCGTCTGGGCGGGCTGTTTCCTGGCGGCGGGCATCTGCCTCGACCTGCTGATCTACGACCTGCCGCGGGGAACCGCCGCACATGCCTTTTCCTACCAGACACCGTTTGCCTTGGCGCTCCTTTCGAGTGCGGCGGCCATCTTTTCATCGACCCGCCGGCTGGCGATCGACCGGGCGCTTGGTTATCTGCTGCTGGCGACCGGCCTGCATTTTTTCGCAAAGGCGAGCCTTGCCGTGATCGCGGGGGCGGGCACGACCGCCAAGGATTATATCGGCACCAATTACGCGCTGATCTCACAAAGCTCGACTGCCGTGCTGATGGTCGCGGTCGGATTGACGCTGCTGTCGGTTCTGGTCCTGGAGATCATGGCGGACGAGCGCAGCAATTCGGAGAAGGACGCGCTTTCTGGTCTTGCCAATCGCCGCGGCTTCGAGAACGGCGTCAAGGCGGCGATGGCGCTGGCGCCGAAGGCCGGGCACGCGGTGATCATCTGCGATCTCGACCATTTCAAGCGCATCAACGACACCTACGGCCATCACGGTGGTGATCTGGTGATCCAGGCCTTCAGCGATTTGTTGCAGACAAGCGCCGCCAAGAATGCCGTGGTCGGCCGCATCGGCGGCGAGGAGTTCGCGATCTTCATCCCCAGTACGACGCTCGACATGGCGACGCTGTTTGCGCAGGCGCTCCGGGGCGGAACGATGGGAATAACGGTCAGCGCGCTCCCGTCCTCCTTTGCCGTGACTGCGAGTTTCGGCGTGGCGGAACTTGCGCCGGGAGGCGATCTTGCAGGAGCCATGCGAGACGCCGATTCCGCTCTCTACGACGCCAAGCGCTCCGGCCGCAACCGCGTCAGGCAGGCGAGGCATATCGGCTCTCCACAGCCGAAATCCATCAAAGCCGTCAAATGAAAACGGCCGCCGAAGCAGCCGTTTTCGCCAACAATTTTTGAAAGCGATCAGCGAATGCGCTTGGCTGCCGGTTCAGGCACCAATTCGCCGTTGAGGCGGCGGTCGAGATAATCCTCGCATTCGCCCATCAGCGTGTCCACCTGGCCGTTGAAGAAGTGATTGGCGCCCTCGACTATCCGATGGGTGATCAGAATGCCCTTCTGCGTCTTCAACTTTTCCACGAGCCCGTTGACGTCCTTTTCGGGGGCCACCTTGTCGCTGTCGCCGTTGATGATCAGGCCGGACGACGGGCAGGGCGCAAGGAACGAGAAGTCGTAGATGTTCGGCTGCGGCGCGATCGACATGAAACCCTCGATCTCAGGACGGCGCATCAGGAGCTGCATACCGATCCAGGCGCCGAAGGAATAACCCGCGACCCAACAGCTCTTCGAATCGGGATGCAGGCTCTGCACCCAGTCGAGCGCCGAGGCGGCATCCGAAAGCTCTCCGGCGCCGTGGTCGAATTCGCCCTGGCTGCGACCGATGCTGCGGAAATTGAACCGGAGTGTCGTAAAACCGCGCTTCTGGAACATGTAGAAGAGCTGGTAGACGATCTGGTTGTTCATCGTGCCGCCAAACTGCGGGTGCGGGTGCAGGACGATGGCGATCGGGGCGCTCTTTTCCTTGGATGGCTGGTAACGACCTTCAAGGCGGCCGGCTGGGCCGTTGAAAATGACTTCGGGCATCGGTACTCCGGTCAATATGTTCAGGCTCCAAACGAGTATCACGTCGAGTTTGACTTGACGAAGACGCTCAGCTTTTCTAAACTCAGTTTAGAACCATTCGAAACTTTGGGCCGCATGCTGGATGCGCGCCCGATGCGATGTCTCTTACGGCAAGGCCGACGGAAATTTCAAGGAAAATGCGGGTCCCCCGTCCGCCCATATGTAATTCAACATCTATCTAGAAACGGAAGCCGATCAGGCAATGGCGCTGAACCGCACATATCTGGACTGGAACGCGACCGCGCCCTTGAGCGCGCCGGCCCGCGCCGCCATGCTGGATGCGTTGCAATTACCGGGAAATGCCTCGTCGGTTCACGGCGAGGGCAGGGCGGCACGCGCCGCAATCGACAAGGCGCGCCGGCAGGTGGCGGCGCTGGTCGGTGCAGAGCCGGCGCATGTGACCTTCGTCAGCGGCGCGACGGAAGCTGCCAATCACGTGCTGACCCCGGATTTCCGGATGGGCCGGGCGCCTTTGGCGATGAGCCGTGTCTATGTCTCTGCGATCGAGCATCCGGCGATCCGCGAAGGCGGTCGTTTCGATCCGGCCCAGGTGACCGAAGTGCCGGTGACACCGGCGGGTATCGTCGATCTTTCCGCACTTGAGGCGCTGCTGGCCGAACACGACCGGAGCGTCGGCATGCCGATGGTCGCTGTCATGCTGGTCAATAACGAGACCGGCATTGTTCAGCCCGTGGCAGACGTTGCGGCGATCGCCCATGCCCATGGCGGCTTGATGGTCGTGGACGCCGCGCAGGCGGTCGGCCGTATCCCGGTGGACATCAATGCGCTGGATGCGGATTTCCTGATCCTGTCGTCGCACAAGATCGGCGGTCCGAAGGGCGTCGGCGCACTCGTTTCGCGCGGCGAAGTGCTGATGCCGAAACCGCTCATCCGCGGCGGCGGCCAGGAAAAGGGCCATCGGTCCGGCACGGAAAATTTCCATGCCGTCGTCGGGTTCGGTGCAGCGGCCCAGGCCGTGCGTGAAAACCTTCATGACCGCAATGCCGGGATCGAAGAGTTGCGCAACCGGCTGGAAGCGGGAATGCGTCAGGCTGCGCCGGATGCGATCATCCATGGCGAGGGAGTTCTGCGTGTGGCGAATACCTGCTTTTTCACTTTGCCAGGGCTGAAATCGGAAACCGGGCAGATCGCTTTCGATCTCGAAGGTATCGCGCTGTCCGCCGGCTCCGCCTGCTCGGCGGGAAAAGTCGGCGAAAGCCATGTTCTGACGGCGATGGGGCATGATCCGAAGCTCGGTGCTTTGCGGATTTCGCTCGGCGTCGACACGACGGAAGATGATATCGCGCGGGCGCTGGCCGCCTTCGCCAAGATTGCCGGCCGGCGAAAACCGGCGGGCGAGGCGGCGTGACCGCTTCCAAAATTGCGCATGCGCAAATTTCCGCTTGCCAAAAGGTGTGAAAACCGCCTTCTGGCGCCTACATAAGGGAGGCAACTGTCCCCCCGGATTGATGACAAGAATTGCCGGAATTTGAACCGGCAAGATTTGGAGTATGAACATGGCTGCCGTGCAGGAAACAATCGATCAGGTTCGCCTAATCGATGTGGACCAGTACAAATACGGTTTTGAAACCGTCATCGAAGTGGACAAGGCGCCAAAGGGTCTTTCGGAAGATATCATCCGTTTCATCTCCGCCAAGAAGCAGGAGCCGGAATGGATGCTGGAATGGCGTCTTGACGCCTATCGTCGCTGGCTGACCATGGAAGAGCCCACCTGGGCGCGCGTCGAATATCCGAAGATCGACTTCAACGATCTCTATTATTACGCAGCTCCGAAAAGCAGCGCCGGCCCGAAGTCGCTCGAAGACGTCGACCCGGAACTGTTGAGGGTCTACGAGAAGCTCGGCATTCCGCTGCGCGAACAGGAGATTCTGGCTGGCGTTGAAACGCCGCGGGTCGCCGTCGACGCCGTCTTCGACTCGGTTTCGGTCGTGACGACCTTCAAGAAGGAACTGCAGAAGGCCGGCGTGATCTTCATGTCGATCTCCGAGGCGATTCGCGAACATCCTGAGCTGATCAAGAAATATCTGGGCTCGGTCGTTCCGACTTCGGACAATTTCTATGCGACCCTGAACGCCGCCGTGTTCACCGACGGTTCCTTCGTCTTCGTGCCGAAGGGCGTGCGGTGCCCGATGGAGCTGTCCACCTATTTCCGCATCAACGAAAAGAATACCGGCCAGTTCGAGCGCACGCTGATCATCGCCGAGGAAGGCGCTTACGTTTCCTACCTCGAAGGCTGCACGGCGCCGCAGCGCGACGAGAACCAGCTTCACGCCGCCGTGGTCGAACTCATCGCTCTCGACGATGCGGAGATCAAGTATTCGACGGTGCAGAACTGGTACCCGGGCGACGCCCAGGGCAAGGGCGGCATCTACAACTTCGTCACCAAGCGCGGCGATTGCCGCGGCGCCCGCTCGAAGATCTCCTGGACGCAGGTCGAGACCGGTTCGGCGATCACCTGGAAATATCCGAGCTGCATTCTTCGCGGCGACGATAGCCGCGGCGAGTTCTATTCGATCGCCGTTTCCAACGGTTATCAGCAGATCGACAGCGGCACCAAGATGATCCATCTCGGCAAGAACACGTCGAGCCGCATCATTTCGAAGGGTATTTCCGCCGGCAATTCGAACAACACCTATCGCGGACAGGTGTCGATCAACCGCCGGGCTTCAAATGCCCGCAACTTCACCAATTGCGACTCGCTCCTGATCGGCGACCAGTGCGGTGCCCACACCGTGCCCTATATCGACGTGAAGAACGCATCGGCACAGATCGAGCACGAAGCGACGACCTCGAAGATTTCCGAGGACCAAAAATTCTACGTCATGCAGCGCGGCATTCCCGAAGAGGAAGCCATCGCCCTGATCGTCAACGGCTTCGTCAAGGACGTCATCCAGCAGTTGCCGATGGAATTCGCCGTCGAGGCCCAGAAGCTGATCGGCATCTCGCTTGAAGGCTCCGTGGGCTGATGGCCCGCTGTCCGAATATCGCGCACTGACGCGTCACCGAATAAATCCGGAAGGATAAGAAACATGCTTGAGATCAAGAACCTGCACGCCCGTATCGCCGAAGACGGCACCGAGATCATCCGCGGCCTCAACCTCACCGTGAAGGCTGGCGAAGTTGCTGCCGTCATGGGCCCGAACGGCTCTGGCAAGTCGACGCTGTCCTATATCCTCGCAGGCCGCCAGGATTACGAAGTCACCGAGGGCGACATCCTCTATAACGGCGAGAGCATCCTGGAACTCGACCCGGCCGAGCGTGCGTCCAAGGGCATCTTCCTCGCCTTCCAGTATCCGCTCGAAATCCCGGGCGTCGCCACCATGCAGTTCCTTAAGGTTGCGATGAACGAGCAGCGCAAGGCGCGCGGCGAAGCGGAACTGACGACGCCGGACTTCATCCGCCGCGTCAAGGAAGCCGCCGAGAAGCTGAAGATCGACCAGGCCATGCTGCGCCGCCCGCTCAACGTCGGTTTCTCCGGCGGCGAAAAGAAGCGCGCCGAAATCCTGCAGATGGCGCTGCTCGAGCCAAAACTTTGCATCCTCGATGAAACCGATAGCGGCCTCGACATCGACGCGCTGAAGATCGTTGCCGATGGCGTCAACGCTCTGAAGTCGCCGGACCGCGCCACGATCGTCATCACCCATTACCAGCGCCTGCTCGATTACATCGTGCCGGACACGGTTCATGTGCTTTACAAGGGCCAGATCATCCGCTCCGGCGACAAGGCGCTTGCGCTTGAGCTGGAAGAGAACGGCTATGCCGATATCATCGGAGAAGCGGCTTAAGCGGCCCGAAGGGAAGGATGTTGTCATGAACATGCAGACGACAAGCCGCCTCACGGCTGCAGAAACCGCGTTGGTCGAAGCCTTCGGCACGCAGATCGGCGAACTGCCGGGCAATGGCGCCGTGATCGGCACGCGGGACAGGCTTCTGGACGACCTCAAGAAGTCCGGCCTGCCGACCCGCCGCATCGAGGCCTGGCATTATACCGACCTCAAGAACCTGCTGCGTAGCGTCCCCGAAGTGACGCTGGTTTCCGCCATTGATCCGATCGCGCCGCTGGTCGAGGGCTCGAAGGTGCTTTCGATCCTGCAGGGTGATGCGGATGCGAAGGCCGCCGTTGACGGCGTCGAGATCACGCTTTTCAAGGACAGTCTCGCCGACGGTTCGGCCGCTGCCGGTCTGACGGCGCTCGACAAGGACGACGCGATCGGCCGCATCAACGGCAGCTTCGTGCGTGATGGTTACGCGGTCACCGTTCCGGCCAATACGGAACTGGATGCGCCGATCGAACTGCAGGCGCTGCACGGCGCCGGCCAAGTTCATACGCGCTTCCCGGTCTCCTTCGGCGCCGCTTCCAAGGCGACGATCATCGAGCGTCACCGGTCGGTGGCTGAAGGTTCAGCGCTGGTGTCCTCGATCAGTGACATCGCGCTGGAGGACGGCGCTGACATCACCTGGATCATCCTGCAGCAGCAGGCTGCAGAGGACACCCATCTCGGCCAGATCCGCGTAAAGCTCGGCACTGATGCCAAGCTGCGCCTGTTCGTCATCAATGCCGGCGGCAAGCTGGTGCGCCAGGAACTGCGCATCGACGTGGCCGGCGAGGGTGCCGAACTGACGCTGCGCGGCGTCAACCTGCTCGGCGCGGAAAGCCACACCGACGTCACGCTGGTTCTCGGCCACAACGTGCCGAACACCAACTCGACGGAAATCATCCGCAACGTCGTGTTCGACCGCGCCAACGGCGTCTTCCAGGGCATGATCCGGGTCGCTCCGGACGCACAGAAGACAGACGCCAAGATGTCCTGCAACACGCTTCTGTTGACCGACGATGGCGGGTTTTCGGCCAAGCCCGAGCTCGAAATCTTCGCCGACGACGTGGTCTGCGGCCATGGCGCGACGGTTGCCGATATCGAGAGCAGCCATCTCTTCTACCTGATGGCGCGCGGCGTTCCGGAAAATAAGGCGCGGGCCATGCTGGTCAATGCCTTCGTTGCCGAGATCGTCGAGGAACTCGAGGAAGAAAAGCTGGTCGAGGCGCTGGAAGGCGTCATCTCGGCCTGGCTTGAAAAACACGCCTGAGAAGGGGCCTGACATGGACCAGAGTGCACCCTCGACGACCTACGATGTGGAAGCGATCCGCCGGGATTTTCCGATCCTATCGACGATGGTGCACGGCAAGCCGCTGGTCTATCTCGACAACGGCGCCTCGGCCCAGAAGCCGCAGGTGGTGATCGACGCGATCAGCCACGCCTATTCGAGCGAATATGCGAACGTCCATCGCGGCCTGCATTTCCTCTCGAATGCCGCGACCGAAGCCTATGAGGCGTCGCGCGAAAAGGTGCGCCGGTTCCTGAATGCCGGTTCGGTGGACGAGATCGTCTTCACCAAGAACTCGACCGAGGCGATCAACACGGTCGCCTACGGCTGGGGCATGCCGAATATCGGTGCCGACGACGAGATCGTAGTAACGATCATGGAGCACCATTCCAACATCGTGCCTTGGCATTTCATCCGCGAGCGGCAGGGCGCCAAGCTCGTCTGGGTGCCGGTCGACGACGAGGGTGCCTTCCATATCGAGGATTTCGAAAAGTCTCTCACCGAAAAGACCAAGCTCGTCGCCATCACCCATATGTCGAACGCGCTCGGCACCGTGGTTCCGGTCAAGGAAGTCTGCCGCATCGCCCACGAGCGCGGCATTCCGGTTCTGATCGACGGCAGCCAGGGCGCCGTGCACATGCCGGTCGATGTCTGCGACATCGATTGCGACTGGTACGTGATGACCGGCCACAAGCTTTACGGTCCGTCCGGTATCGGCGTGCTTTACGGCAAGTCGGACCGGTTGAAGGAGATGCGGCCGTTCCAGGGCGGCGGCGAGATGATCGTCGACGTCACCGAGGATATCGTCACTTACAACGATCCGCCGCATCGTTTCGAGGCGGGTACACCGCCGATCGTCCAGGCGATCGGGCTCGGTTACGCGCTGGATTATATGGACAAGATCGGCCGCGCCGCGATCGCCCGCCACGAAGCGGACCTGGCCGCCTACGCTGCCGAACGCCTGCGCGCTATCAACTCGCTGCGGATTATCGGCAATGCGCCCGGCAAGGGCGGCATCTTTTCCTTCGAGCTCGCGGGCATCCATGCCCATGACGTCTCGATGGTGATCGACCGCAAGGGCGTGGCGGTCCGCGCCGGCACCCATTGCGCCATGCCGCTCTTGAAGCGCTTCGGCGTCACCTCCACATGCAGGGCATCGTTCGGCATGTACAATACCCGTGCCGAAGTGGATGCGCTGGCCGATGCGCTCGACTACGCGCGAAATTTCTTTGCTTGAGGACTATTGCCATGGCCGCCGATGAAACGGAATTGAAGTGGGACGCCCGCGAAGGACTGATCCAATCCGCTATTCCGGCCGATGAGTTGGCGCGATTGAGCGACGACGTGATCGGAGCGCTGAAAACGGTCTATGATCCGGAAATCCCCGCCGACATCTTCGAACTCGGTCTGATCTACAAGATCGACATCGAGGACGACCGCATGGTGAAGATCCTGATGACGCTGACTGCGCCAGGCTGCCCGGTCGCCGGCGAAATGCCGGGCTGGGTGGAAAACGCCGTCGGGGCTGTCGAAGGCGTGTCCGGTGTCGAAGTCGAGATGACCTTTGATCCGCCGTGGACGCCGGAGCGCATGTCCGAAGAAGCCCAGGTGGCTGTCGGCTGGTATTGATCGATTAATCGGTCGGTACTACATTTGAATCGTGAAACACCGGACCTTGAATCCGAGTGCGGAAGGAGAATGAGCCTATGGGCTTCGCCATTATGACCATGACCGATGCCGCTGCGACGCGCGTCAAACAGCTCGTTGCCAATTCCGGAACGGAGGCCAAGGGCCTGCGTGTGGGGATCAAGAAGGGCGGCTGTGCCGGCATGGAATACACGGTCGATCTCGTCACCGAGCCGAATGCGAAGGACGACATGATCGAGCGCGACGGCGCGAGCGTCTGGATCGAACCTTCCGCCGTGCTTTATCTCCTCGGCACCCAGATGGATTTCGAAGTCACGCAGATGCGCTCAGGCTTCACCTTCGTCAATCCCAACCAGACGTCTGCCTGCGGCTGCGGCGAGTCGGTCGAACTGAAGCCTGCGGATCTCGCTGCGCTCGCAAAGCAGCGCGAAGCCGAAGTCCACGCCTGATTACCTCATGAATTCGTCAGATAGGCGAGGAGTGTCTCCATCGCTCTTCGTGCCGCTTCGACGTCGCTCGCCCGGATGGCGCGGATGACGGCGACATGCTGGGTCACCGCCTGATCCAGCCGTTCGATAGAGGCCGTCGAAAACCACCGCCGCCGCGAATGGGTCTGGAGCGGCGCCAGCGCCGAGGTCAGGAACCGGTTGGGGCAGGCCTCCTCGAGGGTCTCGTCAAAACGCTTGTCGGCATCCAGGAAGCCGTGAATGTCACCGGTCGCCGCTGCGGCACCCATTGCCTTGGCGCAGTCGAGCAGGGCGCTGCGCTGCTCATCGCTGGCATGTTCCGCCACCAAGGCTGCTGCAACCGGTTCAAGCTGGCGCCGCACCTGCATAATGCTCTCGTGGTCGCTCTCGATGATCTCGGTGACCTGCAGACCGACGCGCGGGCGCACCCGCATCAATCCCTGCCATTCGAGTTTCTGGATCGCTTCGCGCACTGGCGTGCGGCCTTGTCCCGCAAGGCCGATGAGCTGCTTTTCCGTAACCAGCGCACCGGGCGGCAGCTCCATGGTGACGATCAGGGTTTCAAGCCGGTGATAGGCCTGTCTGCTAAGCGGTTCTGCTTCGGATGCCATGGTGATCCTCTCTGATATATCAGACGGTGACATGTCGCATTTGGAATGGCAAGCCGAGCTGATATATCAGTCTGCGGTATTCAGTTGTTCGTCGGCGTTCTTGGCGGCCAGAGGCGCTTTGGTCATTCGTGGCGGAGGGCTTCGATCGGATTGAGCTGCGCCGCACGCCGGGCCGGAAAATAGCCGAATACCATGCCGATCGCCGCCGAGAAGGCGAAGGCGAGCAGGATGATCGTTGGGCTGGCGACGAAGGGCACGCCGAGGAAGCTCACGACGCCATAAGCAAGCGCAAGGCCGGCAATGATGCCGCTGACGCCGCCGAAGATCGACAGCATCACCGCCTCGACGAGGAATTGGGTCAGTACCTGTCGCTCGAGCGCGCCGATCGCGAGGCGAATGCCGATCTCGCGGGTGCGTTCGGTGACCGAAACCAGCATGATGTTCATGATGCCGATGCCGCCGACCAGCAGGCTCACGGCCGCGACGGCACCGAGCAGCCCGGTCAGCAGCACCGTCGTGCCGGTCATCGCCGCGGCGATCTGCGACATATCGTTGACCGAGAAATCGTCATCGCGGCCAACCGCAATCCTGCGCCGTTCGCGCAGCAGGCTTTCGACATCCGACTGGACTTTTTCGGTTGCCACACCATCCTGCGCCGACAGGATGATACTGCTGATCGTCGTCGTGCCGCCGATCCGCCGCTGGTGCAGTTTCAACGGCATGATGACCGTGTCGTCCTGGTCGTCGCCCATGCCGGACTGGCCCTTGACGGCGAGCACGCCGACCACCGGGCAGGCGACATTGCTGACGCGGATGTTCTGCCCGACCGGGTTGGCTGCGCCAAAAAGTTCCTTGCGCACCGTCTCGCCGATGATGCAGGCAGCCTGGCTGCCGCGGTCCTCGCTGGCGAGGAACGACCGGCCGAGCGACAGATCCCAGTCCTGGGCGATCAGATAATCGTTGTTGGTGCCGATCACGCTGGACGAATGGTTGGCACCGCCGGCAATCACGGTCGCGGTGCCGCGGTTCACGGGCGCCACGGCGCGAAGTCCGGCCACCTGTTCCTGGATCGCCAGGACATCCTTGTCGTTGAAGCGCTTGGCCTCGCTGCTGGCGCGTCCCGGCCCCCATTGGCCCGGGCGGACGAACAGCGTGTTGGTGCCGAGGCGAGAAAGCTCGGCCTGGACCTTCGCCGTCGTGCCGTTGCCGACCGTCACCATGGCGATGACAGCCGCGACGCCGATCACCACGCCGAGCACGGTCAGGAAGGAGCGCAGCATGTTGCGGCTGATTGCTCGCCAGGCCAGTTTCGCTGTTTCAAAGAACATGATCATGCTCCTTCACCTGGTCGGAGGCGAGGCGTCCGTCGACGAAGCGCAGGAGCCGCTTGCCATAGGCGGCGATGTCCTCCTCGTGGGTGACCATGATCACGGTGATGCCGTTATCTCGATTGAGCCGGGTGATCAGCTCCATGATCTCGGCGCTGGTCCTGGTGTCGAGATTGCCGGTCGGCTCGTCGGCCAGCAGCACGGCGGGATCGGTGACGATGGCGCGAGCGATCGCCACGCGCTGCTGCTGCCCGCCGGACAGTTCTTGGGTCGTGTGCCCTTCGCGGCCCTTGAGGCCGACCTGTTCCAGCGCAACCATCGCACGTTTGCGCCGCTCGCGGTGATCCATGCCGCGATAGACGAGCGGCAGCTCGACATTTTCGACCGCGGACGTGCGGGCTAGAAGATTGAACCCCTGGAACACGAAGCCGAGCATATGCCGGCGTAAAAGTGTCAGCTGGGCGCGGTCGAAGCCGCTCGTCGGAATGCCCTGGAACAGATATTCGCCGGATGAAGGCACGTCGAGCCCGCCGATGATGTTCATCGCGGTCGACTTGCCGGAACCGGACGGACCCATGATCGACACGAACTCGCCCGCCGTGATCGACAGGTCGATATGATCGAGGGCACGGATCGTCGCTTCGCCGTGCCCGTAGAATTTCGAAACCTGCCTGAAGGCGATGATGGGAGGGAGCCTCATCGAAACCCTCCTCAGCTCGCCCGGGCGACAGCGTCCGTGATCAGCAGATCGCCTTGCTTGATCTCACCGGATTTCAGCACCGTGAACTGGCCGTCGCTGGGGCCGGTCTCGACCTGTACTCGCGTCGGCGCGCCTGCGCGCAGAACCCAGACGGCACGACCCGCTCCCGAAGCATCGTCGCCGCCGCGATTGCCGCGCGGACGCGGCGGCGCAAAAAGCCGGGTGAGGAAATTGCCGCGGCTGCGCGCCGTCGTCGGCGGCGAGTAGCGCAGCGCCGCATTCGGCACGAGGAGCGCGTCGGTGACCGATTGCACGGTAATATCGGCCGTTGCCGTCATGCCGGGACGCAGCAGCAGGTCGGCATTGTCGACCGTCAGGATCGCCTTGTAGGTGACGACATTGGAGACGGTTTCGGAGGCGAAGCGCACGGTCTGGATGGTGGCCGGAAAGTTGCGATCGGGATAGGCGTCGACAGAGAATTTTGCCGCCTGACCCTCCTGCACATGGCCGACATCCGCCTCGTCAACGGCGACCTGCAGCTCCATGCGCTTTAGGTCGCCGGCAATGGTGAAGAGCACCGGCGCATTGAGCGAAGACGCGACGGTCGCCCCCGGATCCACGGCGCGGGTCAGCACGATGCCGTCGATCGGCGAGACGATCTTGAGCTTCACGAGGTTGAGTTCCGACAGCCGCAGATTGGCTTCGGCGGAAAGAACAGACGCCTCGTTGACGGCCTTGGTGGCGAGCGCCGAATCATAGGTGAATTTCGCCGCGTCCAGTTCCTGCTGGGTGGAAATGCGGTTGCTGACGAGGCCGGTCAAGCGGTCGAACGAATTCTTGGCCGACGCTGCTTCCGCTTCGGCCTTCAGCACGTTGGCCCTTGCCGAAGCCAACTGGGCGCGGGCGCTCTGGACATCCGCTTCCTGCTTGTTGGTGTCGAGTTCGGCGAGCACATCACCCTGTTTGACCGCGCTGTTATAGCTGACATTGACCTTGCGGACGGTGCCGGACAATTCGCTCGATATGTCCACTTGATCGGTCGGCTGGACCGAGCCTGTCGCTGTGACGATGACCGAGAGGCCACCACGCTTGGCCGGCTGCGTCGTGTAATCGTAGCGCGGGCCGCCACTGCCCGAATAGCCATAGGCGCCCGCCGCCACCGCAACGAGAACGACAAAGACCGTCGGCCAGATCCAGCGACGCTTTTTGCGCCGGCTTCCCGAGGTTGCCAGGATCGCGGCGAGATCGGGCGTGCCGCTGGTCTTTGCTGCCGGGTCGGGGGTGTTCTGCACGTTCAACGGCCTGTCCTTTGCTGGATAGCGATACAACCAGGGCTAAATCTCTCGCTGCGCCGTCATGGGGCGCAAATCCGCCCGAAGCATGGTCGCCGGGCGAAATTCTTATGCTCTCTCAATGACATAAAACCGGAAATGGTAAAACTTAAATATCGGTAATGCACGTGTATCAAAGAATACCGGCCATTTCATCAGCCTTTAACGGTAGTGTGGTAGCAATAACCAACCCAATTAATGGGTAGAGGGGTAGTATTGTGGTTAAGAAATTCTCAACATTAGCCGGCGCTTTCGCAGCTATTCTGATGTCAGCGGGTGCTTCGCATGCTGCAGACGATCTTGTGTTCACTCTGATCAACAAGACAAAGGGTACACTTGAGCGCTTTTACACCTCACCGGAAGGTGTGGACAACTGGGAAGAAGACGTTTTCGGCAACGACGTGCTGGAGCCCGGCCAGAGCATCAAGATCACCATCCGCGATGGCCGCCGTACCTGCAAATACGACATGCGCTTCGAATTCTCGGAGGATTCCAAGCTCGAAGACATGGAGGACACGCAGGACTTCTGCAAAATGGGTACTTACACCCTGCACCAATAACCTTTGCCAGCGGCGTGTTTTCGAAAGGTCCTGCCTTTTTGAAGAGGCATGCATCGATATCTTCATTCACGCGTTGTCGGAGCGCTGAAAAGGAGATTTCCCATGATCGATGCTGCAAGAATCAAGGAACACGCCGAAGTCATCGGCGCGGATGGCGTCCATGTTGGAACGGTCGACCGCGTCGAAGGCAGCCGTATCAAGCTGACCAGGAAGGACAGCGGTGAGGGCGGCCATAAAGGCCACCATCACTTCATTCCGCTTGAACTCGTCGCCGATATCGAAGGCAACAGGGTTCGCCTCTCGGCCGATGGCGATGTCGCAGTGACATTCGAAGAGGAAGAGAGCGGCAAGGGTGTTCATTGATTGGTAGACATGAAAAAGCCGGCGCCTCGAAAGAGACGCCGGCTTTTTCGCATAGCAGATCCCAACTTCAGGCGTCTACGTCATTGTGTCGAACCGGGGACGCCGAAGCGTTCGGGCATGAAGGCGGTCTCTGCCGGTGGGCCGCTAAGGCGGTCCGACTTCGCGGTCACGGTCGGTCCGGCAGGATGCATCAGAAGGGCGACGACAAGGCCACCCGCAATCGCAGATCCCAAGGCAATCAGGACATTCTGGGCGCTCATGGCAACGACTCCTCTATTGCCTGACAACACCCTGAAAACGGGAAGGTTCCGGGCAAAACCGGAACCTTCGGATCAATGTCGCGTGACAGGCAATCAAGCTTTCTCGCGGGCCGTCTTGAGCGCCGTTGCCCACCAGGAAAGATCGTCCAGCATGGTCTTTACGCCGTTTGACGCGATTCGGATCAGTTCTGAGCCGAGAGTTCCGCGGGAGTGGCAAGAATATCGCCGCCACCCAGCGATTGATCCGCATATTTGAACGCTAGGATGCTGAGCACCGAAACGATCATGACGATGAATATGATGCGCATGCAATGCTCCTTCGGCCGAACAAACGTCTTATGCTCATCAAGGTTCCGGCGGGGAGGAAAGTGGGCAAAGCAAAGAGACGCCGCCCGGTCCGGAAAACCGCGCGGCGCCGAAAAAATGGTGGGTGAGTCGGGCCTCAGCCGATCGAGAAGGGAACCGCGACGAAGGTCTGGTTCTCGCCTCGCTGGATGAGAAGCAGGACCGACTTGCGGCCGGACTTGCCCGCTTCGGCAACTGCCGTCTTGGCATCCTTCGCCGACTTCACCGGCTGCTGATTGATCGAGATGATGACGTCGCCCGGCTGCAGGCCGGCATCGGCAGCCGGTTTGTCGGGGGCGACGCTCTCGATCACTGCGCCGTTTTCCCGACGGGGCAGGTTGAGGGCCTGGCGGATATCCGGCGTGATGTCGGCAAGACCGATGCCGATGGTCGGAACGCGCTGGGCACCCTGCATGGACTTGTCGCCATTGTCGGCGGAAGCCTGCTGCTGGTCTGGCTCGTTGCCGCCGACCGTGATGCTGAGGTTGCGGTTTTGACCCTGACGCCAGACGGTGAGGCCTTCCTTGGCGCCGGGCGTCAGGTCGGCCACCATGCGCGACAGGTCCCGCGGAGATTTGACCGCCTGGCCGCCGAGCGCGGTGATGACGTCGCCGGTCTGGATACCGGCCTTGGCAGCCGGCGTGCCGTCGTTGACATTGGCAACCAACGCGCCTTCCGGCTTGTCGAGGCCGATGGCGCTCGCCACATCCGCCGTCACCGGCTGAATCTGCACGCCGATGAAGCCATGCTCGATGGAGCCGTCCTTCATCAGCTTGGCGACGACCTTCTGGGCCTGGTCGGAGGGAATAGCGAAGCCGACCCCGACGCTGCCGCCGTTCGGGGAATAGATCGCCGTGTTGATACCGACGACCTTGCCCTCGAGATCGACCAGCGGACCGCCGGAATTGCCGTGGTTGATCGGCGCGTCGATCTGGATGAAGTCATCATAGGGGCCGCTGTGCAGATCGCGGCCTCGCGCCGAAACGATACCGGCCGTCACCGTCGTGCCGATGCCGAACGGATTGCCGATCGCCAGGATCTGGTCGCCGGCATTGAGCTTGTCCGAATCGCCCCAGGCGATGGTGGCCAAGGGCTTCGGCGCCTTGATTTTGATGACCGCGAGGTCGGATTTAGGATCGGTGCCGATCAGCTTGGCGGGTACTTCCGTGCCGTCGTCGAGTGTCACCTTGATGTCGATCGCATTGTCGATCACGTGGTTGTTGGTGACGATGTAGCCGTCCGCCGTCACGACGAAACCGGAGCCGAGAGCCTCGGCCCGCGGAGCCTGGCGCTGCTGCGGCGTCTGGCGCGGCACGGGAATGCCCTGCTGGCCGAAGAACTGCCGGAACTGCTCGTCAAACGGGGAATTGTCACCGAAGGGCGAGCTGTCGTCCGAGGCGACGTTCTGGGCCTTCATCGTGGTGATGATGGTGACGACCGCCGGCTTGTCGGCCGAAACGATCGGGGCGAAGGAGCCGCCCGGAGCGACAATACCGGAAACCGAGCCGGTGACGGAGGTTGCCGTGGTTGCCGCATGCGCCGCGTTGGTGCCGAGAATGACCGGCACGGAGAGCGGCACCGCAACGATGGCGGCGCCGAAAAGGACGGCAATTCGGTGTCTGCGAAGGATATTGGACATGGAGGTCTTCCTTTCAATCTGCAGCTCTGGCGCCGGCAGGCGGGCGCATCAGGGCAATGAAGATCGGAGCCGCGCGATGGAGCGCGCACGACCGATCGGTTGGTATTCAAAGATTTACGATGCTGAAAAGTAGGCTTCAGAGGTAAGCCGCTGCTTCAGAAAGCCATATCACCGGGAGGCAGGCGAAGCGGCTTGAACCCTTTGCGATCGAAGTCGATCCTCGGGCGGCCCTGTAAGGTGCATCATCGGGCAGGGCGTCGGCGGCGCCGGGGAATGCTGGTTTATCGGGACAAGCGAGCGCATATGAGCACCACCTTCAGCAAACGATCTGCAACTGGCTCTGCGGTCACGGCATTTCCGGCCGTCGGCATCACTCAGTCCTGAAGATGAAAATACGCCCGGAGGCGTCGAAGGTCAGCTTAACAATAAATAAGGTTCGGAACGCCTCATCCGCCGAATTTCGGGCCCAATCTTAGGCTCCGGAGATTTTCCCCATCCAGCGCGTGTAGTGATTTCAAGCGCTTGGCGCGCTGACCCGGGTTTTTACCCGTCCGCCGGTTATCGCCGCGAAGGTGAATAGGTTGTAATGAACGGCGTTCGCTCTCAACATGAGCAAATTTTAATGGATAAACAGTGGCTTTTCGCCCTGCAATCCGCGTGTCGGATCTGAGAATGGACGGCCGACGTGATCTCGTGGCAGCGACGTGACGTCAATCGGTCGCCCGACCCCGTTCTAAAACTAACGGCAGTCGCGTCCTGATCGGCTTGTGACAGACCGGCTGGATTTCGTCCACCCACATTTTGACAGGCCGATCACACCGATTCTATCCGCCAAGGCGGAACAGGCGGAACAGGCGGCGCCCGAAGCCTCCCCCACGCATCAGGCGACAGCGATCACATCGGCTATTTGAGGGCGTCGGCTAATTGGGGCTGCTTTGATCTAAATGGTGAGAGCGTCGGGGTTCGAACCCGAGACCTACTGATTAAAAGTCAGTTGCTCTACCGGCTGAGCTACGCTCTCCCGCGGCCGCGGATGAGCGCGTCCTTGAAAGTGCGCGGAACATAGGCAGGTGACCTCTTGCGGTCAACCCGCAAAAACACCAAAAATGCGGCTATCTGCCGCTTTTTCACGGCAATGCGAAAAGGTGATTGGCATTCGCCGCGTCGGGCCATTACCTCAAGCGCAAGACGCGGGCTCGCAAAAGGCCCGCCAGCCGGAGCCACACGTGTCGATTGCCGAAATATCCCTGTTGAGCGCGCTTCTTGCCGGCGCCCTATCGTTTCTTTCTCCCTGCGTGCTGCCCCTCGTGCCGCCTTATCTTTGTTACATGGCGGGCATTTCGGTCGAGCAGTTCCGCGGCGGCGGTGGTGCGGCGGTCATCGAATCGCGGAGCGGCACACGTCGCGCGGTACTGAAGTCGGCGCTGTTCTTCACCCTCGGGTTTGCGACTGTGTTCGTGGCGCTCGGAGCCGGCGCCTCGACGATCGGCGTGCTCCTGCGCCAGCATCTCGATCTCCTGTCCAAACTCGGTGGCCTGATCATCATCGTCATGGGCCTGAATTTTCTCGGCGTCTTCCGGATTGGTATTCTCGCCCGCGAGGCGCGTTTCCAGGGCGGCGGGCAGCCGGCGACGCTCTCGGGCGCCTATGTCATGGGGCTTGCCTTCGCGTTCGGCTGGACGCCCTGCATCGGTCCGGTGCTTGGCGCCATCCTCGGGGTCGCCGCATCGCGCGATACGGTCGGCGAGGGGGCGGCGCTGCTCGCCATCTATTCGCTCGGCCTTGCCGTACCGTTCTGGATCGCCGCCGGTTTCTCCGGTGCCTTCATGCGGTTCCTGACCCGCTTCCGCCGCCATCTCGGCATGGTCGAGAAGGTCATGGGAGTCTTCCTGATCCTCACCGGGCTTGCCTTCATCTTCGGTTTCGTCACGTCCGCCGCAATCTGGTTCCAGCAGACCTTTCCAATCCTGATGCAAATCGGCTAACGGAAAACCGTCTTCCAATACGGCCCGGTCAGCGGGCAGGGTGCCGATGACCGATATCATTGCATTGCTGTTGCCCTTCTTCGGGCTGATCTTCATCGGTTATCTTGCCGCGAGGGTGACGAAACAGCCGGCTGAAGCGCTCGGCTGGATGAATACGTTCATCATCTACGCGGCCCTGCCGGCGCTCTTCTTCAAGCTCGTGTCCCGCACGCCGGTCGAGCAACTGACCCGGGCCGACTTCATTTTCGGCGAGATCGGCGCGACCTACCTGGTCTTCCTGGTTCTCTTTCTGATCGGCTTCTTCATCCGCCGCAATTCCTTTGCCGATTGCACCATCCAGTCGTTTGCCGGCGCCTACGGCAATATCGGTTATATGGGGCCGGGCCTGGCGCTGCTTGCTTTCGGCGAGGCGGCAGCGGTGCCGGTGGCGCTGATCGTCTGCTTCGAGAACGCCGCGCATTTCATCGTCGCACCGGCGATGATGGCAATGGCCGGCGGCGACAAACGTCCCGCCAGCCACGTGGTCGCCGATATCGTCCGGAAAGTCGTGCTGCACCCGTTCATCATCTCGACGGCGCTCGGTTTCTGCTTCGCGGCATTTGCCGTTCAGCCGCCTGCTGCCTTCCAGCGGCTCATCGACTACCTCGCCCAGGCAGCGGCCCCTTGCGCGCTTTTTGCCATGGGAGTGACGCTGGCGCTCCGGCCGATCAAACGTGTGCCGGTGGAGATCAGTTATATCGCGATCTTCAAGCTGATCCTGCAGCCGATGACGACCTATACGGTCCTGTCGCTGATCGGCAATTTCGATCCGGTCTGGATCTATTCCGCGACGCTGCTTTCGGCACTGCCGACGGCGACCAATGTCTTCGTCATCGGCCAGCAATACGGCGTCTGGCAGGAGAGGGCGTCGGCCAGCATCCTGATCATCACCGTTGCGTCAGTGGCGACCCTCCCGGTGCTGCTCTACCTCATCAATTCCGGAACGTTACCGCCGGATCTCTTTCCGTAAGGCATCGACGACAGCGCGCAGGCCCCGGCCGGGCTCGATCCCTTCGCGCATCAGCAGATTGCGCAGCGGCGGTGCATAGGTAAGGATGTGCAGGCCGGCGGCCCGCAGCATCTGCACCGGCAGGAAGTCCGACAGCAGCGAACGGTTGAGAAGATCGACGCCGACGGTGCGGCTGACGATGTCCGGCCCGCGGCGCCGGCTGAAGCGATCGCCGGCATCGGCTGCAATCGCGCGGTCGCTGGTTGCGACGAGCAGTTCCGAAACGGCGATGATATCGCGCAGCGACAGGTTGAGGCCCTGCGCTCCGATCGGCGGAAAGGCATGCGCGGCCTCGCCGATCAGCGCCAGCCGACCCTTGCCGAACCGCTCTGCCATCAGGCTGGAGAGCGGCCAGGCCTGCGCAGTGCCTTCGACAGTCACCTTGCCGAGCATCGATTGCATGCGGTTTTCGACCAGCCGCGACAGTTCCCCGGTCGGAAGTTCGACAAGTCGGCGAGCTTCATCCGGCTTCACCACCCAAACGAGGCTGGAACGCAGGCCCGGCAGGGGAACCTGCGTGAACGGCCCGCTTTCGGTATGGAATTCGGTCGAGATATTGCCGTGTGGCACGCTGTGGGCGAAATTCAACACCACCGCCGACTGTGGATAGGACCAGCGACGCACGCCGATGCCGGCAGTCTCACGGGCTTTCGAATTGCGTCCATCGGCGGCAGCCACGAGGTCGGCACCGATCGAGGCGCCGTCCGACAGCGTCAGCATGGCTCGTTCGGCCGAGAAGTCGAACGTCTCGACGTTTTGCGCGATCCTGCTGATATTCGGTTCGGCGGCAACGGCGGCATCCAGCGTTTCCGATAGCGCCCGGTTGGGAATGTTGTAGCCGAAGGCGTAGAGTCCGACGTCCTGCGCCCGGAACTGCGCCGTCGGTGCGCGCAGCAGCCGTTTGGTGCCGTCGATGATCTGCATCACCGAAAGCGGGGCGGCCGAAGCCGCAATGTCTCCCCAGACGCCAAGCCGTTCGAGAAAACGGATGGACTGGTCCATCAGCGCGGTCGTGCGTTCATCGGCCTTTTCGGATGGCGGTGTGATCAGCGCCACCTTGCGGCCGGCCCGCGCGAGCGCCAGTGCCGCAACCGATCCGGAAAGTCCCCCGCCCACCACCGCAATCTCGAAATGCTGCATGTCCGTCGTCCTGCGCTGCAAATGTACGATGGATTATCTAGAGCTTTGTGGCGTGCATATCCATGGGACACGGCAGCGCAGCATAGAAAAAGCAATGCTTTATGTCTGGCGGCGGCCCCAAGCTGGTTGCAATGCGCGGTGATTGGCCGCATACCTCGCCGGATGAGGGAAAGACGGGACTGACGCGTGATCAGACGAATCTTCAATTACAAAAAAGTTCCGTACGCTGAAATCCGCGCCTTCTCGGTTCATCTGCTGACGGCGTCCGGCTCGTTCCTTGCTTTCCTCGGCGTCGTCGCGGCAGCCGAGCATCGTTTTGTCGACATGTTCTGGTGGCTCGGGCTTGCGCTTCTCGTCGATGGCATCGACGGGCCGATCGCTCGCAAGGTTCGGGTCAAGGAAGTCCTGCCCAACTGGTCGGGCGATACGCTCGACAACATCATCGACTACGTGACTTACGTGCTGCTTCCGGCGTTCGCACTTTATCAGAGCGGCATGATCGGCGAACCTTGGTCCTTCGTTGCCGCAGGCGCAATCGTCGTCTCGAGCGCGGTTTATTATGCCGACATGGGCATGAAGACGGACGAGTACTTTTTCTCCGGTTTTCCGGTCGTCTGGAACATGGTGGTCTTCACACTGTTCGTCGTCGACGCGAGCGCAACGGCGGCTCTGGTCCTCGTCTCGGTCTCTGTCATTCTCACCTTCCTGCCGATCAACTTCCTGCACCCCGTGCGCGTCAAACGGCTCCGTCCGCTCAATCTGGCTGTCTGCCTCATCTGGTGCGCCCTCGGCGGCTATTCGCTGCTCCTGCATTTCGAGACGCCCGCCTGGGTCGTTTACGGCGTCGTCCTGAGCGGTATCTATCTCTATTGCATCGGCGGCGTGCTGCAGCTTTTCCCCAGTCTCGGAAAATAGTTGGACCTTCAACCCCCTTTCTTTAGTGTTGTGCGAAGCAACAAATACGGTATCAATATCAGTCGAATGTCCGGAGTGATCGCCGGATGTCGGGAAAATCAATACGCCGCGGCGCCCTGAAAAACCTCGAAGAAGGTAGGCCCGCGGTGAACGAGGGGGTTCAGTGACGTTATCCGAGGGTCCGACGACCGGTCCGCTTCTGTCGGTTCGAGGTTTGACCAAGCTTTTCGGCAGCTTCGCGGCCTGCAACGCGATCGATCTGGATATCGCGCCCGGCGAAATCCACGCATTGCTCGGCGAAAACGGCGCCGGCAAATCGACGCTGGTAAAAATGCTGTTTGGCGTGCTGCAGCCGAGCGCCGGCCAGATCCTCTGGCAGGGCACGCCGGTGACGATCGCTTCGCCGGGCGAGGCCCGTCAGCTCGGCATCGGCATGGTCTTTCAGCATTTCTCGCTGTTCGAGGCGCTGACGGTGGCGGAAAACATCGCGCTGTCGCTTGACCCGAAGATTTCGCTCGCCAGGATCTCGGACGAGGCGGCATCGCTTTCCAAGGCATACGGCCTGCCGCTCGATCCCAAGGCGCATGTGGCGGACCTTTCCGTCGGCGAGCGCCAGCGCATCGAGATCGTCCGGGCTCTGCTTCAAAACCCCAAGCTGATCATCCTCGACGAGCCCACATCGGTCTTGACGCCGCAGGAAGCGGACCGGCTGTTCGAGACGCTGTTCAAGCTGAAGGCCGAGGGTCGGTCGGTGCTCTATATCAGCCACAGGCTGGAGGAAGTGCGCCGCATCTGCGACCGCGCCACGGTTCTGCGCCATGGCAAGGTCACCGGTGCCTGCGATCCGAAAAAGGAGACGCCGGCCTCGCTCGCCCGCATGATGGTCGGCTCCGACGTTGCCGAAGTCCATCGCGACAGCGCAGCAGCACTCGGCGATATCCGCATCGAAGTCAGCAATCTGTCGGTGTCGGCGCGCACGCCTTTTGCGGTCTCGCTGAAGAACGTCGCCATGAAGGTCCGCGCCGGCGAAGTGCTGGCGATCGCCGGCGTTGCCGGCAATGGCCAGGGCGAACTCTTCGATGCGCTCTCCGGTGAATATCCGGTCGCCGCGGACGAGGCGATCCGCATCCGCGGCAAGGCGGTCGGCCGCACCGGCATCAATGGCCGGAGACTGCTCGGCGCCGGTTTCGTGCCGGAGGAGCGGCACGGCCACGCCGCCGTCTCCGCCATGGCGCTTTCGGACAATCTCCTGCTCGCCCGCAGCCAGTCGGACAAGAAGGCCTTCCTGTCCGGCGGCGCGTTTTCCGTCATCCGCTTCGACGCGATCCGCTCCGCCACGCGCCGCATCTGCGAGGCGATGGATGTCCGCAAGAGCGGCGAGGATCCGCAGGCAGGCTCGCTCTCCGGCGGCAATCTCCAGAAATTCATCGTCGGGCGCGAGCTTGACCGGCAACCATCGGTGCTCGTCGTCAACCAGCCGACCTGGGGTGTCGATGCCGGTGCGGCAAGCCGCATCCGCCAGGCGCTGATCGATCTCGCCAAGTCGGGCTCGGCGGTGGTGGTGATCAGCCAGGATCTCGACGAGATCTTTGAGGTGGCGACGAATATCGCGGTGATCTCGGAAGGCCGTCTTTCCGAGCCCCATCCGGCCGGCACCCTGACGTTGGAACGTATCGGTCTGCTGATGGGCGGTATCCACGAAAGCCATTCCAATCCGGAGGCGGCGCATGCGCATTGAGCTCCAGAAGCGCGCCCGCGTCTCGACGCTGTTCTCGATCCTCTCGCCGCTGGTCGCCTTGGTGCTGACGCTGCTTTTCGGCGCGATCATGTTCTGGCTGCTCGGCAAGAACCCGCTGAGCGCGCTCTACATATATTTCGTCGAGCCGTTGCTGGAGGTGTGGTCGCTGCACGAGCTGGCTGTGAAAGCAGCCCCGCTGATCCTCATCGCTGTCGGGCTTGCTGTCTGTTACCGGTCCAACAACTGGAATATCGGCGCCGAAGGCCAGTTCACAATAGGCGCGATTACCGGATCGATCCTGCCGGTCATGTATCCGGCCTGGCACTCGCCGATGATCCTGCCGCTGATGCTGATCCTCGGCATGGTCGGTGGGGCGCTTTATGCAGGCATCCCGGCACTTTTGAAGACGAGGTTCAACACCAACGAAATCCTGACCAGCCTGATGCTGGTCTATATCGCCCAGCTTTATCTCGATTGGCTGGTACGCGGACCATGGCGTGATCCGCAGGGCAACAATTTCCCGATCACGAAGACGTTCCAGATCGAGGCCGTCGTGCCGGAAATTCTGTCGTCGTCCGGCCGCGCCCACTGGGCCTTCGTCTTCGCCATCGTCGCCGCCGTGGCGTTATGGTTCATGATGCGCTTCATGCTGAAGGGCTTCGAGGTCTCGGTGCTCGGCCAGTCGGAGCGGGCAGGGCGGTTCGCAGGCTTCTCCGCCCGCCGGATGGTGTGGTTCTCGATGCTGCTGTCGGGCGCGCTCGCGGGCCTTGCCGGCATTTCGGAGGTCTCCGGCTCGATCGGCCACCTGCAGCCGGTTATCTCGCCGGGCTACGGCTTCACGGCGATCATCGTCGCCTTCCTGGGACGGCTCAACCCTCTGGGAATCATCGCTTCCGGGCTCGTGCTGGCGCTCACCTATCTCGGCGGCGAGGCGGCACAGCTGTCGATCGGCATTTCGGACAAGGTCAGCCGCGTCTTTCAAGGGTTGCTGCTCTTCTTCGTGCTCTCCTGCGACACGCTGATCCACTACAGGATCCGGCTGATCTTTGCCGGTGCGAAAACGGCGGAGGTGAAGGGCTGATGTTCGAGGCGATCCTTCTTACCGTCATCACCGCATCGACCCCGTTGGTTCTGGCAGCTCTCGGCGAATTGGTGACCGAACGCTCCGGCGTGCTGAACCTCGGCGTCGAAGGCATGATGATCATGGGCGCCGCCTGCGCTTTCGTTGCCGCGCAACTGACTGGTTCCCCCTATGTCGGCCTCCTCGCTGGCATCTTGGGCGGTGGGATCTTCTCGCTGCTCTTCGGGTTCCTGACGCTGACGCTGGTGGCCAACCAAGTTGCGACCGGGCTTGCGCTCACCATCCTGGGGCTCGGGCTTTCCGGCCAGATTGGCGAGGCTTTCGTCGGCCAGCCCGGCATCAAGCTGCAGCCGATCGTCTTCCCGCTTCTCTCCGACATCCCGTTCCTCGGCCGCGTCCTGTTCGCGCAGGACCTCACCTTCTATCTCTCGGTTGTGCTCGTGATCGGCATCAACTGGTTCCTGTTCAGGAGCCGGACCGGTCTTAAGCTGCGGGCGATCGGCGACAGCCATGCCTCCGCCCATGCACTCGGCATCAACGTCATCCGCACCCGTTATCTGGCGGTCATGTTCGGTGGTGCCTGCGCGGGGCTGGCAGGCGCGCAGCTTTCGCTCGTCTACACGCCGCAATGGGTGGAGAACATGTCCGCCGGCCGCGGCTGGATCGCGCTCGCGCTCGTCGTCTTCGCCTCCTGGCGGCCGTGGCGGGTTCTGGCCGGCGGGTACCTCTTCGGCGCAGTCGGCATCGGCCAGCTGCATGCCCAGATCCTCGCCCAAAATCTCGGCATCGTCATACCGTCGCAATTCCTGTCGGCACTTCCTTATGCGGCGACTATTGTCGTGCTGATCATCATTTCGCATAATCGTCGCACGACGCTCATCAATACGCCGGCTTCGCTCGGGAAACCCTTTGTCCCCGACCGGTGACCGCGGAACCAAAAACAAAACGTCTTCAAGCCAATAGAGGTCAGGAAATGAAGAAACTGATTATCGCCCTTGCCGCATCGGCCGCCCTGATGGGCGGTTTTTCGACAGGCGCCCAAGCCCAGGAGAAGAAGAAGGTCTGTTTCATCTACGTCGGTTCGAAGACGGATGGTGGCTGGACCCAGGCGCATGAACTCGGTCGCCAGCAGCTCGACAAGGCATTAGGCGCCAAGGTTGAAACGCCCTTCCTCGAAAACGTTCCGGAAGGCCCGGATGCAGAACGCGCCATCGAGCGCATGGCTCGCTCGGGCTGCTCGCTGGTCTTCACCACCTCCTTCGGTTTCATGGACGCCACCGTCAAGGTCGCCGCGAAATTCCCGGATGTGAAGTTCGAGCATGCGACCGGCTTCAAGGCCGCTCCGAACCTCGCCACCTACAATTCGCGCTTCTATGAAGGCCGATACATCCAGGGCCAGATCGCCGCGAAGATGTCGAAGAAGGGCGTTGCCGGCTACATCGCCTCCTTCCCGATCCCTGAAGTGGTGATGGGCATCAACGCCTTCGAACTCGGCGCGAAGTCGATCAATCCGAACTTCAAGCTGAAGGTCGTCTGGGCCAATACCTGGTTCGACCCGGGCAAGGAAGCCGATGCCGCCAAGGCGCTGATCGACCAGGGCGTTGATATCCTGACCCAGCACACCGACACGACCGCTCCGATGCAGGTCGCCTCCGAGCGCGGCATCCTCGCCTTCGGCCAGGCCTCCGACATGATCGCGGCCGGCCCGAAGACGCAGCTGACCGCCATCGTCGACACCTGGGGTGCGTATTACATCAAGCGCACCAAAGCGCTGCTCGACGGCACCTGGAAGTCCGAGCAGATCTGGGACGGCCTGAAGGACGGCATCCTGACCATGGCGCCGTATACCAATATGCCGGACGACGTGAAGGCGATGGCCGAGGAAACAGAAGCCAAGATCAAGTCGGGCGAACTGCATCCGTTCACCGGCCCGATCAACAAGCAGGACGGCAGCGCATGGCTGAAGGCCGGCGAAAAGTCGGATGACGGCACCCTGCTCGGCATGAACTTCTACGTCGAAGGCGTGGACGACAAACTGCCGAAGTAACGAGGATTGGTCGGCCCGGCCGACGAAACGATCGGCGGATCGTTTCGAGCGACGAACGTCCGGAGCTAAGCGACGGGCAGTGGTCGAGTTCACAGAATGGAGGGCGCTTTTCGGGGCGCCCTTTTTGTTTCCGGCGCACATAAGGCTTTTATCGCCCGTCAATCATCTTGCTGGTATGAAGCGGCAAATCGCCTGAGAAGGAGAATCCCCATGAGCCGTTCCTGCCTTGCCGTCATCCTCGCCGCCGGCGACAGCACACGCATGAAATCGTCGATGTCGAAGGTGCTGCATCCGATTGCCGGGCGTCCGATGATCGCGCATGTGATGGCGGCGGTGGCATCGACCGGCGTGACCGAGGCGGCTCTGGTCGTCGGCCGCGACGCAGACGGAGTGGCCAGGGCCGGCGCGGTCGATGGTGTTTCCGTCGAGGCTTTTCTGCAGGCGGAGCGCCGCGGCACCGGCCATGCGGTCCTGACGGCGAAGCAAGCGATTGTCCGCGGTTACGACGACATCCTGGTCGCCTATGGCGACGTGCCGCTGATCACTTCCGCGCCGTTCGCGGAGGCGCGGGAAAAGCTTGCCGCCGGCGCGGATGTCGTGGTGATCGGTTTTCATACGGACAAGCCGACCGGTTACGGCCGCCTGCTGGTTGAAAACGGCGAGCTGATCGCGATCCGCGAAGAGAAGGATGCGACGGACGAAGAGCGCAAGGTCACCTGGTGCAATAGCGGCCTGATGGCGATTAACGGCCAAAAGGCGCTGTCGCTTTTGGAGGGCATCACCAATCAAAACGTCAAGGGCGAATATTACCTGACGGATATCGTCGAGATCGCCCGCGCCGCCGGCGGCAAGGTCGTGGCGGTCGATGCGCCGGAAACGGAAGTCGCCGGCTGCAACAACCGCGCCGAACTGGCCATGCTCGAAAGGCTCTGGCAGGAACGCCGCCGCCACGAACTGATGATCTCGGGCGTCAGCATGATTGCGCCGGAAACCGTGTTCCTTTCATATGATACGCAGATCGGTCAGGACGTGTTGATCGAGCCCAACGTCGTGTTTGGTCCGGGCGTTCGGATCGACGGCGGGGCCGTGATCCACGCCTTTTCGCATATCGAAGGCGCTCATGTGAGCGGCGGCGCGACCGTCGGACCTTTCGCGCGGCTTCGCCCCGGAGCCGATCTTGCGGCCGGCTCCAAGGTCGGCAATTTCTGCGAGGTCAAGAATGCCAGGATCGACGAAGGCGCCAAGGTCAACCACCTGACCTATATCGGCGATGCCTTTGTCGGCGCCCATGCCAATATCGGCGCCGGCACGATCACCTGCAACTACGACGGCGTCAACAAGCACGAGACGCGGATCGGCGCCAACGCCTTTGTCGGTTCGAACTCGTCGCTCGTTGCACCCGTCTCGATTGGCGACGGCGCCTATGTCGCCTCGGGAAGCGTCATTACCGACAATGTCCCGGCCGATGCGCTGGCGCTTGGCCGTGCCCGCCAGGAAGTGAAGCCGGAGCGCGCGAAAATCCTCCGCGAGCGGGCACTCGCCCTCAAGGTCGCCAGGAAGGCGCAAAAGTAGCCCGGCCATTAACATTTGCGCGTTACTTTCCGACATCGAAAGTGACCGGCGGGCCGATTGCGCAAAACCTGCAATCGGCTAGGAGTTCGCGCGGGTTCCACGAAGCGAAGAGGGTCGTTCATGTGCGGAATTGTCGGGATCGTCGGAAATTCGCCGGTGGCGGCGCGTCTCGTCGATGCGTTGCGAAGGCTCGAATACCGCGGTTATGATTCCGCCGGCGTGGCGACCGTCCACGAGGGCCGGATGGACCGCCGCCGCGCCGAGGGAAAACTCTTCAATCTCGAAAAGAAGCTCGACGCCGAGCCGCTGCCCGGCACGATCGGCATCGCCCATACCCGCTGGGCAACCCACGGCGTCCCGAACGAAACCAACGCCCATCCGCATTTCGTCGATGGCGCCGCCGTCGTCCATAACGGTATCATCGAGAACTTTTCTGAGCTGAAGGACGAACTGCTGGCCGAAGGCGCCGTCTTCGAAAGCCAGACCGATACGGAAGTCGTCGCACATCTGCTCGCAAAATACACCCGCCAGGGCCTCGACCATCGCGCCGCGATGCTGGCGACGCTGAACCGGGTCTCCGGCGCCTATGCGCTGGTGGTGATGTTCGAGGACGACCCGGGCACGATCATGGCCGCCCGTTTCGGACCGCCGCTCGCGATCGGCCACGGCCGCGGCGAGATGTTTTTGGGGTCCGATGCCATCGCGCTGTCTCCGTTTACCAACGAGATCACCTATCTGGTCGACGGCGACTGCGCCGTCATGACCCACAAGGGCGCCGAGATCATCGATTACGACGGCAAGCCGGTGACCCGGCAGAGCCAGATTTCCCAGGCATCGGCCTTCATGGTCGACAAGGGCAATCACCGCCATTTCATGGAGAAGGAAATCTACGAGCAGCCGGAAATCATCTCCCATGCGCTCAGCCATTACATCGATTTCGCGACCCATACGGTGAAGGCGAACGATACGGCGATCGATTTCGGCAAGGTTTCCGGCCTGGCGATCGCCGCCTGCGGCACGGCCTATCTGTCCGGCCTGATCGGCAAATACTGGTTCGAGCGTTATGCGCGTCTGCCGGTCGAAATCGACGTCGCCTCCGAATTCCGCTACCGCGAACTGCCGTTGTCGCCGTCCCAAGCGGCACTGTTCATTTCCCAGTCGGGCGAGACAGCCGATACTCTGGCCTCCCTGCGTTACTGCAAGGACAACGGCCTCAAGATCGGCGCGGTCGTCAACGTCAGGGAATCGACCATCGCCCGCGAATCGGATGCGATCTTCCCGATCCTCGCCGGCCCGGAGATCGGTGTCGCCTCCACCAAGGCCTTTACCTGCCAGCTTGCGGTTCTTGCCGCGCTCGCGATCGGTGCGGGTCGCGCCCGCGGCACGGTGACGGCGGGCGATGAGAAGGCGATGGTGAAACACCTCGCCGAAATGCCGCGGATCATGAGTCGGGTACTGAACGACATCCAGCCGCAGATCGAGGCGCTGTCGCGCGAGCTGTCGCGGTTCAAGGATGTCCTTTACCTCGGCCGAGGCACCAGTTTTCCGCTTGCCATGGAAGGTGCGCTGAAGCTCAAGGAAATCTCCTATATCCACGCCGAAGGGTATGCCGCCGGTGAGTTGAAACACGGGCCGATCGCGCTGATCGACGAACATATGCCGGTGATTGTCATCGCACCGCATGACCGTTTCTTCGAAAAGACCGTTTCCAACATGCAGGAAGTGGCGGCGCGCGGCGGCAAGATCATCTTCATCACCGACGAAAAGGGGGCGGCGGCTTCCAAGCTGCCGACCATGGCGACGATAGCATTGCCGAATGTCGACGAGATCATCGCTCCGATGATTTTCTCGCTGCCGATCCAGCTGCTTGCCTATCATACGGCTGTCTTCATGGGCACCGATGTCGACCAGCCGCGCAACCTGGCAAAATCCGTCACGGTGGAGTGATATCCACCGGCTTTTCCTTGCATCGCAACATCGCATCCGGCATTGTCGCAACAGATGATTGCGGCGATGCTGAGGGTATGCAGGAAAATCGGATGAGCGACAGTCCAGAGCGAATATCGCTGGCCGGCCGTCTCAGGAACAACTTCCTAACCGGCCTGATCATCTGCGCGCCGCTTGCCATCACCATCTGGCTCACCTTCACCTTTATCGACTGGGCCGATAGCTGGGTTACGCCCTACATTCCGCGGCGCTACGATCCACAATATTATTTCAACATCACCATTCCTGGCACCGGTCTGCTGATCGCCGTGGTGCTCATCACCATTATCGGCTTTCTCGGCAAGAACCTGATCGGTCGCTCGATCGTCAAGTTCGGCGAATCGATCCTGCACCGGATGCCGCTGATCCGCAGCATTTATAAGAGCATCAAACAGATCTTTGAGACGGTGCTGAAGGAACAGTCGACCTCCTTCAAGAAATGCGGGCTGATCGAGTTTCCGAGCCCCGGCATGTGGGCGCTGGTGTTCATCTCCGGCGACGCGCAGGGAGAGATCGCCGCAAAGCTCAATGCGGACGGAGAGGAAATGGTCGGTGTCTTCCTGCCGCCGACACCGGTTCCGACCGCCGGCTTCCTGATGTTCGTGCCGAAAAGCAAGATCATCATGCTCGACATGACGCCGGAAGAGGGTGCCAAGCTGCTGATATCGGGTGGCCTCATCGCGCCGGACTACAAGCCCATCCCCGGCCTGCCGACCGCCGTCCTGCCGGCGCCATAAGCGCCCGTGCGGGGCGTCACGTCAGTGTCACCGCAGCCGCCTAAGAAGAAGCAGGGAGCGCGCGTCGCAACATTCATTCGACGCGCAACGGCGGGAAGCCGCTGGCCCTTCTAGGCTTGAACAAGGAACCATTCCATGGGTTATGCGCGTAAGGCCGCACTGCTTGCGGCCACAATGATTGCTTCGTCTTTGATTTCGAACTCGGTCCTGCTGGCCGAGACGAGTGCTACGGGCGCCGGCATCACCATCGTCAACAAGGGCCTCGTCGCCGTCGGCCGCATTCCGGCCGGCCAGCGTGACAAGTTCGGTGAGACTTTCGGGTCCGGTTCCGGCATGGCGATCGACCCGACCGACTGGAAGAAGGATGCCGATGGTTATGCCGGTTCCCTCTGGTTGCTGCCCGATCGCGGCTACAATGTCGACGGCACGACTGATTACAATTCGCGTATCAACAAGATCGAGATCCGGCTGGCGCCGGCTGCCGCCGGCCAGGCCCTGTCCTCCGACAAGCAGCAGGCTGGCGTTCAGGCAAAGCTCGCGGAGACCATGCTGCTGACCGACGACGCCGGCAAGAACATGACCGGTCTCGATCCGGAGTCGGGCGTTCGCGCCGCTGCGGCCAGAATGCCGGCCATGCCGCAGGCCTCGACCGGCAAAGTCTCCCTCGATCCCGAGGCCGTCATCCGCCTGGCGGACGGTTCGCTTTTGATCAGCGACGAATACGGCCCTTATATCTATCACTTTTCCATTGATGGTAAGCTGATCTCCGCTACTCAGCCGCCGAAGGCCCTGCTGCCGATGCGCAAGGGCCGGTTGGACTTCTCTTCCAACAATCCCGGCCCTGGCGGCAAGGTACCGGATCCGAAGGATCCGGAAAGTGGTCGCCAGAACAACCAGGGCCTCGAAGGCATGGCGATGACCCCGGATGGCAAGTTCGTGATCGCCCTGCTGCAGTCCGCGCCCATTCAGGATGGCGGCGACTCCAGCTCGACGCGCATGAATACCCGCGCCCTGGTCTATGACGCTTCCGACATCGACAATCTCAAGCTCGCGCATGAATATGTCGTGCCGCTGCCGACCTTCGACAACAAGGGCAAGGTTGCCGTTGCCGCCGAGAGCGAAATCCTGGCGCTGTCCGATAAGGCCTTCCTGGTTCTGGCGCGCGACAGCAATAGCGGCCAGGGCGTGAAGGGCGACACGTCGGTTTACCGCAAGATCAACCTGGTCGATCTCACCAGTGCCACCGATATTGCCGGCACCGATTTCGACGGTCTCAAGCCGGTCGCTTCGAAGGGCAAGGTCGACGAGACCGTGAAACCTGCGGTCCTGACGTCGTTCATCGACATAAACGACGCCCAGGAACTCGCTCGCTTCGGCCTGCATAACGGCGCGCCGAACGACAGGAACAATCTTTCGGAAAAATGGGAAGCCATGTCGATCGCAAGCGCGCTCGATGCCTCCGCTCCGGACGACTTCTTCCTGTTTGTCGCCAACGACAACGACTTCTTGACCCAGGACGGTTTCCAGGTCGGCAACGCCTATAAGGCGGCCGGCGCCGCGGATGTCGACACCATGTTCCAGGTTTTCCGCGTCACGCTTCCGGGCGTTGCCAAGAAGTAAGGCCCCTAACGCAAGCCTTCTCCCCGACGGTCGGGGGGAAGGTCGAAGAAGGTCAGATGATCTTGACCATCATACACCCCCTGCCGACGGCCGCATCACCCGGCTCTCAGGAACCGGATCGCCTCGTCGCGGCGGTGCAGATAAAGCAGCACGCGCATGTTCTGGCCGCGCTCGCTGGTGAGTTCGGGATCCCGCTCCAGCAGATAGGCCGCGTCCTTGCGGGCGATTTCGAGCAGGTCCGCATGCGCCTCCAGGCTCGCAATCCGAAAACCGGGCGTGCCTGACTGCCGGGTGCCGAGCAGTTCTCCTTCGCCGCGCAGCTTCAGATCCTCTTCGGCGATCAGAAAACCGTCCTCGCTGTCGCGCAGGATCGATAGCCGCGCCCGCCCGGTTTCGCTGAGCGGTCCCTTGTAGAGCAGGATGCAGGTCGAAGCCTCGTCGCCGCGCCCGACGCGGCCGCGCAACTGGTGCAACTGGGCAAGGCCGAACCGCTCGGCATGTTCGATGACCATGATCGTCGCGTCCGGCACGTCGACGCCCACTTCGACCACGGTAGTCGCGACCAACAACCGGATTTCGCCGGTCTTGAAGGCGCTCATCACCGCGTCCTTCTCAGGCCCGCTCATCCGCCCGTGGATCAACCCGACATCACGGCCCAATTCCCTGGCGAGCACCGCATAACGCTCCTCCGCCGACATCAGGTCGGAAGCATCCGATTCCTCGACGAGCGGGCAGATCCAATAGGCTTTTTTCCCTTCGCCGATCGCGCCCCTGAGCCGGGCGACGATGTCGCCGATCCGTTCGGTTGGGATTGTCACTGTCTGGATCGGCTTGCGGCCGGCCGGTTTTTCGGTGAGCTTCGAGACGTCCATATCTCCGAATGCGGCGAGTACCAACGTGCGAGGAATGGGCGTTGCGGTCATCACCAGCATATGCGGGGAAATGCCCTTGGCGGTCAGCCGAAGACGCTGATGCACACCGAACCTGTGCTGCTCGTCCACCACGGCGAGCATCAGATTGTGATAGTTGATCGCATCCTGGAAGAGCGCGTGCGTGCCGACGATGATCTGCGCTTCGCCTGAGGCGATCCGCTCGATGATCTGGTCGCGCTCGCGCCCTTTGGTGCGGCCGGTCAGCACCTCGACCGCTACACCTGCAGCACCGGCGAGCTTCGAGATTGTCGAAAAATGCTGGCGGGCGAGAATTTCGGTCGGCGCCATCAGCACCGCCTGGCCGCCGGCCTCGACGGCCGCGGACATGGCGAGCAACGCCACCAGTGTCTTGCCGGCGCCGACATCGCCCTGCAGCAGCCGCAGCATGCGGTCTTCGCCGGCCATGTCCTTGATGACATCCTCGACAGCCGCCTTCTGGCTGGGCGTCAGCGAGAATGGGAGGTTTGCGATGATCTTTGCGGCCAGATCGCCTTTTACCCGGATTGGCTGGCCGGGGACCTTACGCACTCGCTGACGCACCAGCGACAGCGACACCTGGCCAGCCAGGAACTCGTCATAGGCGAGCCGGCGGCGGGCAGGGGCCTGTGGATCGATATCCGCCGCATCGCGTGGATCGTGCAGCCCACGAAAGGCCTCCGCCACCGAAGGAAAACCCTGGCGCACGGCCAGCGCCGCATCCGCCCATTCTGGCAGTTCCGGCATGCGGGCGACGGCGCCGTCGATCGCCTTGCGCAGCACTTTCGGCGTCAGGCCGGCCGTCATCGGGTATACCGGCTCCACCAGTGGCAGGTTTTCAGCCTCGGAGGACTTTACGATGAAATCCGGGTGCACCATCGAGGGCCGGCCGTTGAACCAGTCCACCTTGCCGCTCACCATCACCATCTCGTCGATCGGCAGCGACTTTTCCAGCCAATTGCCCTTGGCCCGGAAGAAGGTGAGCGCCAGCTCGCCCGTATCGTCGTGCAGGAAGACCCGATAGGGCATATTGGACTTGCCGGGCGGCGGCGGCTGATGGCGGTCGACCCGGCCTTCGATCGTGACGATCGCTCCTTGCGGCGAAAGCGCGATGCCCGGCCGGTTGCGCCGGTCGATCAGCGAGGAGGGGGCATGGAAGAGCAGGTCCACGACACGACAATCGTCAGGGTCCTCACGGCCGGTGACGCGGGCGATCAGTTCGGCAAGCTTCGGCCCGACACCGGCAAGCGAGGCGACGGGCGAGAACAGCGGATCGAGTATGGCGGGACGCATGGCGCGCAAAATGCGATGGATTTTGCCCATTTGGCAAGGTGACGAGGGCGGAAAAGCGTCCTATATGAACGGCAAAACAAGGACACGGCCATGACAGGACTATCCCGCACCAGCGCGGATCTCGACCCGCGCCGCCGGCGCATCCTCTATCGCTGCTGGCACCGCGGCATAAGGGAAATGGACCTGGTTCTGGGCAGCTTCGCGGAAGCCGAGATCGCCGATCTTGGAGATGCGGAACTCGACGAGTTCGAGGCGATCATGGGCGAGGACGACCACGACCTGCATGCCTGGATCACCGGAGCTCAGGCCTTGCCCGAGCATAGGAAGACACCGCTTTTTGCGCGCGTCGCAGCCTATAACCCGGATTTCGATCCCGTCACCAAAGCCTCCCTGGAAGCAAGGCTCGGAAACAAGATATGAATTCTGGCCCGATGATTCCCGGATTCGACGCGAAGAAGATCGCCGCGGCGCAGACCCCGCTGACCATAGGCAACGTGCCGCCGGGCATGGAGCCGCTGATCCTTGCCGAGCTCGCCCGTGCCGGCCAGGCGGTCGCCTATGTCATGTCAGACGGCCAGCGGATGCTCGACCTGGAGCAGATGTTGTCCTTCGTGGCGCCGGAAATCCCGGTCCTGACGCTGCCCGCCTGGGACTGTCTTCCCTATGACCGCGTCTCGCCGAGCGCCGACGTTTCGGCTCGCCGGCTGGCGGCCCTGTCCGGCCTTATCTCTCATGCCAGGAAGCCGCATGCAGCGATCGTGCTCGTCACCGTCAATGCAATGCTGCAGAAAATCGCTCCCGCCGAGATCATCGAAAGCCTCGCGTTCTCAGCCAAGCCGGGCAATCAGATCCGCATGGACGATATCGCGGCACGGCTGGAACGCAACGGCTTCGAGCGTGTCGCGACGGTCCGCGAAGTCGGCGAATTCGCCGTGCGCGGCGGCATTCTCGATGTCTTCGTGCCGGGCACGGAAGAGCCGGTGCGTCTCGATTTCTTCGGCGATACGCTGGAATCGATCCGATCCTTCGATCCCGCCAGCCAGCGTACGACCGGCCAGGCGCGCGCCCTCGACCTGAACCCGATGAGCGAGGTGACGCTGACGCCGGACACCATCAGCCGCTTCCGGAAGAACTACCTCTCTCTCTTCGGCGCCGCGACCCGCGACGATTCGCTCTATCAGGCAGTCTCTGAAGGCCGGCGTTACCCCGGCATGGAACACTGGCTGCCGCTGTTCTACGACGGTCTCGAAACCGCCTTCGATTACCTCAAGGGTTTCCGGATCGTCACCGACCACACGGCTCGCGAAGCGGCCGGCGAGCGTTCGAAACTGGTGCTCGACTATTACGAGGCACGGCGCGACAGCGGCACTCAAGGCAAGGGTGCGGCCGCTCAAGCGGCGCCCTACAAGCCGGTTTCACCAGGGCAGCTCTACCTGGAAAGCAAGGCTTTTGCCGCGGCGCTCGACGCCGTCAACGCGGTGCGTCTGACGCCGTTCAACGAGATGGATGCAGAAGGTCGCCGGGTGGTGACCTTGGGCGCCCATGCCGGTCCGCGCTGGGCGAAAAACCAGACGGAAGAAAAGGACCGCGACGAACGCGTCAACGTCTTCGACCTTGTCGTCAAGCATATCGCCGACAAGCGGGCCGAGGGTGCCAAGGTTCTTGTCACCGGCTGGTCCGCCGGCTCGCTCGACCGGCTGCTGCAGGTGCTCGACGAACGCGGGCTGAAGCGTATCAACCAGATCGACAAGCTTGCCGATCTCGACAAGCTGGAAAAAGGCGAAGCGGCTTCTGCGGTCCTCAGCCTCGAAGCCGGTTTCGAGACGGGCAATATCGTCGTCATCGGCGAGCAGGACATTCTCGGCGACCGCATGGTCCGCCGCGGCAAGCGCCGCAAGCGCGGCGCCAATTTCCTGACCGAAGTGGCCGGCCTCGACGAAGGTTCTCTGGTCGTCCATGCCGAGCATGGCATCGGCAAATTCGTCGGCCTGGTGACGATCGAGGCCGCCGGCGCCCCGCGCGCCTGCCTGGAACTGCATTACGCCGACCAGGCAAAACTCTTCCTGCCGGTCGAAAATATCGATCTCCTGTCGCGCTATGGCTCGGACGCGGCGGAAGCCCAGCTCGACAGGCTCGGCGGCGGCGCCTGGCAGGCCCGCAAGGCCAAGCTCAAGAAGCGGTTGCTCGACATGGCCGACGCGCTGATCCGCATCGCCGCCACCCGCATCACCCGCCGCGCGCCGGTTCTGACCACGCCCGAAGGGCTCTACGACGAATTCGCCGCCCGTTTCCCTTATGACGAGACCGAAGACCAGGCGAATGCCATCGATTCCGTGCGCGACGATCTCGGCGCCGGCCGGCCGATGGACCGTCTCGTCTGCGGCGACGTCGGTTTTGGCAAGACGGAAGTGGCGCTGCGCGCTGCCTTCTTCGCGGCAATGAACGGAGCGCAGGTCGCGGTCGTCGTGCCAACCACGCTTCTTTCCCGCCAGCATTTCAAGACGTTTCGCGAGCGTTTTCGCGGATTGCCGATCAAGGTCGAGCAGGCGTCGCGGCTGGTGCCCGCCAAGGAACTCGCCCAGACCAAGAAGGACCTTGCCGACGGCAAGGTCGATATCGTCGTCGGCACCCACGCGCTGCTCGGCGCCGGCATTCAGTTCGCCAATCTCGGTCTGCTGATCATCGACGAGGAGCAGCATTTCGGCGTCAAGCACAAGGAGCGGCTGAAGGAACTGAAGAGCGACGTGCATGTCCTGACGCTCTCGGCAACGCCGATCCCGCGCACGCTTCAACTTGCCATGACCGGCGTTCGCGAGCTGTCGCTGATCACCACGCCGCCGGTCGACCGCATGGCGGTCCGCACCTTCATTTCACCCTTCGATCCGCTGGTTATCCGCGAGACGCTCATGCGCGAGCATTATCGCGGCGGCCAGAGTTTCTACGTCTGCCCGCGGCTCGCGGACCTGCCGGAAATTCAGGCTTTCCTCCAGTCCGACGTGCCGGAATTGAAGGTCGCGGTTGCGCATGGCCAGATGGCGGCGGGCGAACTCGAAGACATCATGAATGCGTTCTACGACGGCAAATACGATGTGCTTCTGTCGACCACGATCGTCGAATCCGGCCTCGACGTGCCGACCGCCAATACGCTGATCGTCCATCGCGCCGACATGTTCGGCCTGGCGCAGCTCTACCAGCTTCGCGGCCGCGTCGGTCGTTCCAAGGTGCGCGCCTTCGCGCTGTTCACCCTGCCGGTCAACAAGACGCTGACGCAGATGGCCGAGCGCCGCCTCAAGGTGCTGCAATCGCTCGACACGCTCGGTGCCGGTTTCCAGCTCGCCAGCCACGACCTCGACATCCGCGGCGCCGGCAATCTGCTCGGCGAAGAACAGTCCGGCCATATCAAGGAGGTCGGTTTCGAGCTCTACCAGCAGATGCTGGAGGAAGCGGTCGCAGAAGTGAAGGGCGACGACGAGATCACCGATACCGGCTGGTCGCCGCAGATCTCCGTCGGCATCACCGTGATGATCCCCGAAACCTACGTTCCCGACCTGCATCTGCGCATGGGCCTCTACCGCCGTCTCGGCGAAGTCACGGACCTGTCGGAGATCGATGGTTTTGGCGCGGAAATGGTCGACCGTTTCGGCCCGATGCCGGTCGAGGTGCAGAACCTGTTGAAGGTCGTCTACATCAAGTCGCTCTGCCGCAAGGCAAATGTCGAGAAGCTCGACGCCGGCCCGAAGGGCATCGTTGTCACCTTCCGCGACAAACAGTTCCCGAACCCGGCCAATCTGGTCGGTTATATCGCCAAGCAGGGGACGCTCGCCAAGATTCGCCCAGACCACAGCGTTTTCCTCACCCGCGACCTGCCGTCCCCCGAAAAGCGGCTGACGGCCGCCGCCCAGGTGATGACCCAGTTCGCCGAACTGGCAAAGACATGATTATGTGTCGGATTTAGCGTCGGGTACGGTAACGACGGCGGCCTGCGCGTCGGTCGCGACAGAGGCGGGCAGCGGCACGTGGCGTGCCCGTTCGCGGGCGAGCGTTAGAAGGCCGGAGCCGATGATCAGCACGATGCCGACCAGCATCGGCAGGTCGACCTTGTCGCCGAAGATCAGATAGCCGAACAGGATGGCCCAGAGCATCTGGCTGTATTGGGTCGGCCCGATCACAGCGGCGGGCGCATAGTTTGCGGCATACATCAGCCAGACCGTCGCCAGCGCCGCCCATTGCGGCAGTGTCGGCCAGTGGAAGTCGGGGATCATCAGGATGCCGAGGATGACGAGAACGCCAAGGACGCCGGCGCCGTAAAGCGAGATGTGCTTCTCCGATGGCCCGACGGCGCGATAGACGATGATCGAGATCGCCCCGGAAAACCCTGCAAACACCGCGCCGACATGCCCGATCGAAAGCTCGCGGAAACCGGGGCGCAATATGACCAGAACGCCGATGAAGCCGATGATCACGGCGCTCCAGCGCCGGATGCCGACCGTCTCCTTGAGGAACAGCACCGACATGATCGTCACGAAGGACGGCAGCAGGAAGATCAGCGCGAAGGCTTCCGCCATCGACAGATAGGTGAAGGCCGCGACGCTGCCGATCGTCCCCATCGCCGCTGAGAAGAAGCGCAGCATCCATAACGGCCGGTTGGTACTTCTTACCACGTCCAGCCAGCTGTCGCCCGGCTTCATCAGATAAGGAAAACCGGCCAGCATGAAGACGGCGCCGAAAAAGCCCATTTCATAGGGCGTCAGCGCGCCCTCGATCATCTTGACGCTGGCATCGCTCCACGAATAGGCGGCAAACGAGGCGAAGGCGAGAAGAACGCCTTTCAGAGTCTGGTCGGTGCGCACGCGTTTCGCCGTTCTCAGATCATGCCCTTGCGGGCTTCTGCCTTCAGCTTGGCGATTTCCCGCAGCGCATTGGCAAATACGTCCGGCGTCTGGGCGCCGCTCACGGCATACTGTCCGTCGATGATGAAGAACGGCACGCCGGTCACGCCCATCTTCTGGGCCGCCTCGATCTCCCCAAGAACGGTGTCCTTGTCGGCGTCGCTTGCCAGCAGGTTCTCGATGACCTTGCGGTCGAGGCCAGATGCCTCGGCGATATCGGCGAGCACGGCATGGTCGCCGACATTGCGACCCTCCTCGAAATTCGCCTTGAACAGGGCGGTGGCGACCTTGTCCTGAATTTGGCGGTCTTCGACGATCGCCCAATGCAGCAGGCGATGCGCATCGAGCGTATTGGGGCCGATCTTGATCGCCTCGAAGTCATACTTGATCCCGACCTCTTCGCCGAGCTTCTTCAGCATGCTATGGGCGCGTTCGACGGCATCCCTGCCGCCAAGCTTGGCGGCAAGATCCGCCTGATGGTCGACGCCTTCGGGCGGATGGTCCGGGTTGAGCCGATAAGGGCGCCAGTTGATGTCGACCCCGATCTCGTCCTGAACTTCGGCGACCGCCAGTTCCATCCTAGCCTTGCCGAGGTAACACCAGGGGCAGACGATGTCCGAAACGATGTCGATGCCTACGCGCTCCATGGCGGCGTCCTTTCTTCGGTAACCGTAAGAGGCTGGATTATTGCGCCCGCTTATCCCACCAGGTGTTGAGCTGGTAGCCATAGAGCGGCAGTTTCTCCGGATAACCGATATACTTGCGACGCGCCACCCATTGATCGGGGATATGATAGAGCGGAACGAGATAGTGACCTGAAATCAGCATTCGGTCATAGGCACGCACGGTCGCCTCGAAATCCTCCTTGCTGCGCACCGTCAGCATGGTCTCGATCAGCTTGTCGAGATCGGCATCTGCAGTGCCGGCAAAATTGAAACTGCCGTCGCGATTGCGGGAATCCGATCCCCAGCGCCCGGCCTGTTCGATGCCGGGCGACAGCGACGAGGGATAGGATTTGACGATCATGTCATAGTCGAAATTGCCGGAGCGGGCCTGGTATTGTGCATCATCGACGGTGCGAATCGACATCTCGACGCCGATCATCTTCAGCGTCCGCTGATAGGCGATCGCCAGCTTTTCCTGGTCCTGGCTCTGGGTCATCACCTCGAAGGCAAGTGGTCTGCCGGAAGCGTCCGACATCCTGCCGTTCTTGATCGCATAACCGCCCTTCTTGAGAAGATCGACCGCATTGCGCAGCACCTTGCGATCCGCGCCGGAGGCATCGGTCTTCGGGAGGTGGTAAGTGCCATTGAGGACGGCCGGTTCGATCCTGTTCTTGATAGCCCCCAGGATCTGGAGCTCCCGCTCGTCGGCCGGCTTGCCGAGCGAGGAGAGGGGCGAGTTCTGCCAGAAACTTTCGGTGCGGGTGTAGGCGCCTTCGAAGAGGTTCTTGTTGGCCCATTCGAAATCGAAGGCGAGCGACAGGCCGGCGCGTACGTTCACGTCGGCAAAGATCGCTCTTCTCGTATTGAACACGAAACCGAGCATGCCGGTCGGCAGCTGCGGCTTGAACGCATCCTTGATCACATCGCCGTTCTGGACCGCCGGGAAATCATAGGCCCGCGCCCAGTGTGTCGGACTGCCGTCGAGATAGATATCGATCGCGCCTTTCTTGAAGGCCTCGAACAACGTGTTGTCCTGCAGGAAATATTCGACGCTGATCTGATCGTAATTGTCGAAACCCACCTTGGCGGGAACATCCTTGCCCCAGTAATCCGGATTTCGCTCATAGACGATCCGTTCTCCGGGCGAAACCGATTTGACCCGGTATGGTCCGGAGCCGACCGGCGGCTTCAGCGTCGACTGGTCGAACGTGGCTGGATCGATCACGTGTTTCGGCAGGATCGGCGTCGAGGTCGCGAGAATCAGCGGAAATTCCCGGTCGGCCTTGGCGTTGAAGGTGACGCGGACAGCATGCTCGCCGACCCTCTCGATTTTGTCGACGGGTGACAGCCGGCTCGAAAACGGGATGCGCCCCTTGTCGCGCAGCAATTCGAAGGTGAAAATCACGTCGTCCGGCGTCACCGGCTGTCCGTCCGACCATTTGGCCTTCGGATTGAGATTGAACTGGATGAAGCTGCGGTTGTCGTCCCATTCCGCGCTTTCGGCCAGCAGACCGTAAAGCGTGAAGGCTTCATCGCTGGAGCGGGTCATCAGCGGTTCGTAGATGAGGTGCCCGAGGATCGTATCCCACAGGCCACGCGCGGTAGTGCGCATGCTTTTGAGGATGAACGGATTGAGGTTGTCGAACGTGCCGACGACGCCATAGGAAATCTTGCCGCCCTTCTTCACAGCCGGGTTTACATAGGGAAAATGCTTATAGTCGGGGCCGAGCGCCGGGCTGCCGTGCATGGCGATCCCATGGACCGGTTCGGCCAATGCCGGAGCGCCGATCAGAAACGCGGCGATGAGGGGAAGAAAGCGTCGCATGGCACCCATGGCGGTGAAATCCTCGCTGATTCGCCTGCAAAATAGCGCATGCCATCAGGCCCACCAACCACCGCCATGTGCAAAAGAGTGATCGGCGGCATTAACTCCTTGTCAAAAAATACGAAAGAGGGACTGGATATCGATGCCTGCCCGATGTAACAGGTTGGCCAGACGGGCGGGTCATTCAATTGCCTCATTTGACCGACAGGTCACAGGCAGTAGGACACCCCGAGGGAGTTGACGGCGTCTGCCGTACCCAGCTGATTTCAGGAGACGGATCTCGTTATGATGCTTAAGGCAACCCAAGTTCTGCGGACGGCAATGTCTGCTCTCGCTCTTTCGGCCGGCGCAATCGCGCTGCCGGTTGCAGCTCTTGCACAGGATGCTCCGGCCGCGGGGGCTCCTGGCGCACCGCCGCTCGGCTGGTTCAAGACCTGCACAAAGCAGGACGACAGCGACCTCTGCGTCGTGCAGAACATCATTGCTGCCCAGAACGGTCAGCTCATCACCGCCGTCGGCCTGATCACGGTCGAAGGCAAGGTCAACCGCAAGATCATGCAGGTCTCTGTACCGACCGCGCGCCTCGTGCCGCCCGGCATCGTCATGCAGATCGATGGCGGCAAGGGCCAGAAGCTCGATTATATCGTCTGCCTTCCGGACAAGTGCACCGCCGAGGTGCCGCTGACGGACGCGATGATCGCCAGCCTCAAGAAGGGCAGCGAGGTGGTCTTCACCTCGATCAATTTCCGTCGCGCTCCGAACCCGATCAAGGTTCCGCTGACCGGCTTTACCGGCATCTTTGATGGCCCGGCCATGCCGCAGGAACAGATCGCCCAGAGCCAGCGCAGCCTTGAAGAAGGCATGCAGCGCAAGGCGGAAGAAACCCGCAAGAAGCTGGAAGACGCCCAGAACGCTGCAAAGCAGGGCCAGTAAGCTTTCAGCGGGAGCCAGACAATTTCAAAGCCCGGCCACGCGCCGGGCTTTCTGATTCCGGACACAAAAAAGCGCCGGCTGGGATGCCGACGCCTTTCCAGTTCTCGGAATGGAGTTTAGTGGGCCAGTATGATCTTGGGCTTCAACTGGCCCGATGGTCCGCGATCGAAGATCTGGTAGACCTGCGGATTGCGCAGCGGGGCATCATTTTCGTCATGCTCCAGGTTCTGCTCTGAAACATAGGCGACATATTCCGTCTCGTCATTCTCCGCGAGGAGATGATAGAAGGGCTGGTCCTTGTTCGGCCGGATTTCTGCGGGAATGGAATTCCACCATTCTTCCGTATTGGCGAATTCCGGATCCACATCGAACACGACGCCCCGAAACGGAAAAACCTTGTGGCGGACCACTTCTCCGATGGTGAATTTAGCGTTGCGTTGTTTCATGGTGCGATGTCCTTTCGCATCCTAATGTGGGAATAAAATTCTCCGACATCAAGAGATTAATGCAGGCGGGCCCACTTCGTTCCACGGATAGACTTAAGGCCTAGTGAGCCTCCACGGCCCTTTCGTCGCCAGGACTGCGCCGCCCACAACGAGCACCATGCCGGGTGCGTAACTATGCTTCGAAAAATTCGCTGAAGAGATATCGCTGCCATGGAACGACAAACGGCGGGCTTGTGACCCGCCGTTTCCAGTTTCACGAGGCGCTGACCGGATCAGGCCGAGTAATACATGTCGAACTCGACCGGATGCGGCGTCATTTCGAAGCGCATGACTTCCACCATTTTGAGCTCGATATAGGCGTCGATCTGATCGTCGTCGAAGACGCCGCCGGCGGTCAGGAACTTGCGGTCGCGATCGAGGTTTTCGAGCGCTTCGCGCAGAGAGCCGCAGACGGTCGGGATCTTCTTCAGCTCCTTCGGCGGCAGGTCGTAGAGATCCTTGTCCATGGCCTTGCCGGGATGGATCTTGTTCTTGATGCCGTCGAGGCCGGCCATCAGCATGGCGGCGAAGGCCAGATACGGGTTTGCCAGCGGGTCCGGGAAACGGACTTCGACACGCTTCGACTTTGGCCCGGTGCCGAACGGAATGCGGCACGAAGCCGAGCGGTTACGAGCGGAATAGGCAAGCAGAACCGGCGCTTCATAACCCGGGACGAGACGCTTGTAGGAGTTCGTCGTCGGATTGGTGAAGGCGTTGATTGCCTTGGCATGCTTGATGATGCCGCCGATATAGAAGAGGCAGCTTTCGGAAAGGCCGGCATATTCGTCGCCGGCGAAGGTCGGCTTGCCGTCCTTCCAGATCGACTGGTGCACGTGCATGCCAGAGCCGTTGTCGCCGAAGATCGGCTTCGGCATGAAGGTCGCGGTCTTGCCATAGGCATTGGCGACCTGGTGCACGACGTACTTGTAGATCTGGATCTTGTCGGCGTTGCGCACCAGCGTGTCGAACTTGACGCCGAGCTCGTGCTGGGCAGAAGCCACTTCGTGGTGATGCTTTTCGACGACCACGCCCATTTCGGCGAGCACCGTCAGCATTTCGGAGCGCATGTCCTGGAGGCTGTCGACCGGCGGAACCGGGAAATAGCCACCCTTGACGCGCGGACGGTGACCAAGGTTGCCAGTCTCGTAATCGGTGTCGTCGTTCGACGGCAGTTCCGACGAGTCGAGCTTGAAGCCGGTGTTATAAGGATCGGCCTTGTACTTGACGTCGTCGAAGACGAAGAATTCCGGCTCGGGGCCGACAAATACCGTATCGCCGATACCGGATGCCTTCAAATAGGCTTCGGCCTTCTTGGCGGTGCCGCGCGGATCGCGGTTATAGGCTTCGCCCGAAATCGGATCGAGAATGTCGCAAAAGATGACCATGGTCGACTGAGCGAAGAAGGGGTCCATGTGGACCGTCGCCGGATCCGGCATCAGCACCATGTCCGACTCGTTGATGGCCTTCCAGCCGCCGATCGAGGAACCGTCGAACATGACGCCATCGGCAAACATGTCCTCATCGACGCAGACGACGTCCATGGTCACATGCTGCAGCTTGCCCTTCGGGTCGGTAAAGCGCAGGTCCACGAACTTGACGTCGTTTTCCTTGATTTGTTTCATGATTTCGCTTGCGCTCGTCATATGACCTCCTCGATGTACGATGACGATGAAACCCCGGCCTTTGGCCTTGGGGCGGTATTTTGCGGGCGTTTAGATGGCGTCCACGCCCGTTTCACCGGTGCGGATGCGAATGACTTCCTCGATGTTGGAGACGAATATCTTGCCGTCTCCGATCCGTCCAGTCTGTGCAGCGTTGCGGATCGCCTCGATGACCGCATCCGCATTCTCGTCCGCCAGGACGACCTCGACCTTCACCTTGGGCAGAAAGTCGACGACGTATTCAGCGCCGCGATAGAGCTCCGTATGGCCCTTCTGGCGGCCAAAGCCCTTGGCTTCGGTCACTGTGATCCCCTGCAAGCCGACTTCCTGAAGGGCTTCCTTCACTTCGTCGAGCTTGAAAGGCTTGATGATCGCTTCGATCTTTTTCATGAGAAACTATATCTCCGCTTCTCTCTTGAAGCAGGCCGTTACCCGCTCGCCCATGCCAATGCAGTTATCGTGCCAAACTCACATGGCACTTTCAAAAAAACAATGCGGTTTTGCACCGATTCCCCATAAAACAGCAGGTTCAGTGGCAAAACTGCTTCCGTTTTTCTCGAAATTTGTGCGTTGCGACACAAGAATCGGAGTTTTTTGAAGTTTTTTCGGAACTTAAGTGATATCGAATATAGTCAAGGCGAAGTCACTTATTTAGGCAATTGCATAATTTTTATGCCATTCTGGCTAGAGAAGTGGCGCTTGTTTTCTGATCATCTTTCCGTTCAATAGCGCTATGGATGCTTCGCTTGTTTCACTGCTGCTGACGCCTGACGAGATGACGGCGGCGGATGCCGCCTCTGCCCGATCCGGCATTCCGTCCTTCGACCTGATGGACAGGGCAGGCCGCGCGATTTCTGCCGCCGCGCTTCGGCATTTTCCCGGCGCGTTGCGTTTTGTCGCACTCTGCGGTCCCGGAAACAATGGGGGGGACGGATATGTCGCGGCCCGCGCGCTTGCCGAAGCAGGCGCCGCCGTTGACGTCCATCATCTCGGCGATCCCAGAACACTGAAAGGCGATGCAAGAAGGGCGCGCGACCTCTGCGGCCTGCCGTCGAAACCGCTCGAAGCCTATCAGCCGCGGACCGGTGACGTGGTGGTCGACGCGCTGTTCGGTGCCGGCCTGACGCGCGAAGTGCCGGACATTGTCGCGGAGGTGATCCGCAAGATCGGCGAGGCGGGGATATCGGTTCTTGCGGTGGACCTGCCGTCCGGTCTCTGCGGGAGGCGGGGCGTGCCGCTCTGCGCCGCCTTTCAGGCCGCCCATACGGTCACTTTCATGGCCCGCAAGCCGGGCCACCTGCTGCTGCCGGGCAGGTCTCTCTGCGGTGACGTCGAGGTTTTCGATATCGGCATTCCAGCCCGCATCATTCGCGAGGTTGCCGGCAGGACGAAAGAGAATTGCCCTGAATTGTGGCGCGGTCTCCTGATCGAGCCGGGAAGTGAGACCCATAAATACCGACGGGGACATCTGGCCGTGTTTTCCGGCGAAGCCGGCAAAACCGGGGCCGCCCGCCTTTCGGCAACCGCGGGCCTGAGGGCCGGGGCAGGGCTGGTGACGGTCGGTTCGCCGGAGGACGCCATGCCGGTCAACGCGGCCTCGCTGACCGCGATCATGCTGCACCGGGTGGACACGCTCAAAGACCTGGAAAACTGGCTTCGCACGGCAAAACTTGCCGCTTTCGTGCTCGGACCGGGTTTCGGCATCGGCAAGAAGGCGAGGCAATTTGCACTGGCGTTGAAGGACCGCCCCCTGGTGCTCGACGCCGACGGCATTACCTCCTTCAAGGAAAAGCCCTCGGACCTGTTCGATGCCTTTGCCGGCGGAGAGCCCCATCTGGTCCTGACGCCGCACGAGGGCGAGTTCGCCCGGCTATTTCCCGACATCGCCGCGGATGACAATCTGAGCAAGGTGGAAAAGGCGGTGGCGGCTTCCGCCCGCGCTCACGCTGCCATTGTCTACAAGGGTGCCGACACGGTGATCGCCAGCCCCGACGGACGCGCCTACATCAATACCAACGGACCGCCGTGGCTGGCGACTGCCGGTTCCGGAGATGTGCTCGCGGGCATGATCGGCGCATTACTCGCCCAAGGCATGACCGCATTCGAGGCGGCCGCTGCGGGCGTCTACCTGCATGGCGAAGCCGGCAAGCGGGCGGGCAGGGGCATGACTGCCGAAGATCTCGCTACCCATGCCGGCGTACGGCTGGATCTCTAGCTGCGGCTTTCCAGAAGTTCGCGCATCGCCATCGCGCCATAGGGAGCGTTCACCTTGCCCTCGTGGATGAAGAAGGCGAAGACGTCGCGTGGCTCCTTCTTCGGCTTATGTTTGTCGTCGACCAGCGGCAGGTCGTCCGGCACGCCGCCCTCGGCCCAGGTTTCCAGCCTTTTCGCCCAGGCCTTCATGTCATCTTCGGCGTAGCAGGTCTTGATGTCGTCCGAGCCTTTTTGCAGGCGCGTGTAGACGAAATCCGCCGTGACATCCGCGATCATCGGATAGTCGAAATGGTCGGCACAGACCGGCGCGATATTATATTTCGCCAGCAGCGCGATAAATTCCGGCACCTTGAACGTGTCGTTGCGGACCTCGACCACATGGGTCAGCTTCAGCCCGTCCAGCCTGTTCGGCAGCAATTTCAGGAAGGCTTCGAAATCGTCCGCCTCGAACTTCTTGGTCGGCGCGAACTGCCAGAGCAGCGGCCCGAGATGATCGCCGAGCTCGGTCAGACCCTGGGTCAGGAATTTTTCGATCGACTCCCCCGCCTCGGCCAAAACCTTGCGGTTGGTAGTGAAGCGGCTGGCCTTCAGCGAAAAGATGAAGCCGTCTGGAACCTCGGATGCCCATTTGGCAAAGGTCTCCGGCTTCTGCGATCCGTAATAGGTGCCGTTGACCTCGATCACCTTCAGTTTGCTGGCAGCATATTCGAGCTGCTTCTTCCTCGCCAGTTTTTCAGGATAGAACGTGCCTTCCCAAGGCTCGAAGGTCCAGCCGCCGATGCCCGTGCGAATAGTGCCGGCTTTGGTCATCAATTCCCTCCCACATGCAGAGATTCACTCCGCCGCTTCCACCTTCTTGACCGGCCGACGCTCCAGCAGTTCCTTCAGGAATTGGCCGGTATAGGACCGCTTTTCCTTGACAATCTGCTCGGGCGTGCCGGCCGCGATCACTTCGCCGCCGCCTGTGCCGCCTTCAGGGCCGATATCGATGATCCAGTCGGCCGTCTTGATGACCTCGAGATTATGCTCGATGACCACCACGGAATTGCCCTGGTTCACCAGTTCCTGCAGCATTTCCAGAAGCTTGGCGACATCATGGAAATGCAGCCCGGTCGTCGGCTCGTCGAGGATATAAAGCGTGCGCCCCGTCGAACGTTTCGACAGTTCCTTCGCTAGCTTGACGCGCTGCGCCTCGCCACCCGAAAGCGTATTGGCCTGCTGGCCCACCTTGATGTACCCGAGGCCGACCTCGAAGAGCGACTGCAGCTTGTCGCGCACCGCAGGTACCGCCGAGAAGAACTCGACGCCTTCCTCGACCGTCATGTCGAGCACGTCGGCGATCGACTTGCCCTTGAAGGTGACGTCGAGCGTTTCGCGATTGTAGCGCTTGCCGTGGCAGACGTCGCAGGTGACGTAGACGTCGGGCAGGAAGTGCATCTCGATCTTGATGACGCCGTCGCCCTGGCAGGCCTCGCAGCGGCCGCCCTTGACGTTGAACGAGAAACGGCCCGGCTGGTAGCCGCGGGCCTTTGCCTCCGGCAAGCCGGCAAACCAGTCGCGGATCGGCGTGAAGGCGCCGGTATAGGTGGCGGGGTTTGAGCGCGGCGTCCGGCCGATCGGTGACTGGTCGATATCGATCACCTTGTCGATATGTTCAAAACCGTCGATCCTGTCGTGCTCTGCCGGGATTTCGCGGGCGCCCATGACGCGGCGCGCGGCGGATTTGTAAAGCGTCTCGATCAGGAAGGTCGACTTGCCGCCGCCGGACACGCCTGTCACAGCGGTGAACACGCCGAGCGGAATGGCGGCGGTGACATTCTTGAGGTTATTGCCGCGGGCGCCAAAAACCTTGATTTCCTTGCCCTTCTTGGGCTTGCGGCGCTCCGCCGGTACCGGCACGCCGAGTTCGCCCGACAGATATTTGCCGGTCAGCGATTTCGGATTGGCCATTACCTCGCTGGGCGTGCCTTCGGCCACCACCTGTCCGCCATGAATGCCGGCCGCAGGACCGATATCGACCACGTAGTCGGCACTCATGATCGCGTCTTCGTCATGCTCGACGACAATCACCGTATTGCCGATATCGCGCAGGTGTTTCAGCGTGTCGAGCAGGCGGGCATTGTCGCGCTGGTGCAGGCCGATCGACGGCTCATCGAGCACGTAGAGCACGCCGGTCAGGCCGGAGCCGATCTGCGAGGCAAGCCGGATGCGCTGGCTTTCGCCGCCGGAGAGCGTGCCGGAATTGCGCGACAGGCTGAGATAATCGAGGCCGACGTCGTTCAGGAACCGCAGGCGCTCGCGGATCTCTTTCAGAATGCGGACCGCGATCTCGTTCTGCTTGGCGTTCAACTGTTCCGGCAGCACCTCGAACCAGTCGCGCGCGATCCGGATCGACATCTCGGTGACCTGGCCGATATGCAGCTTGTTGATCTTTACGGCGAGTGCCTCCGGCTTCAGGCGATAGCCGTTGCAGGCCGGGCAGGGGGCTGCCGACATGTACCGTTCGATCTCCTCGCGCGCCCAGGCGCTGTCGGTTTCCTTCCAGCGGCGCTCGAGGTTCGGCACGATGCCTTCGAAATTCTTGACCGTCTTGTAGGAGCGGGCGCCGTCGGCATAGTGGAATTCGATCTTTTCCTCGGTGCCCTCGAGGATGGCTTTCTGCGCCTCCGCAGAAAGCTCGTTCCAGCGGCTGGACAGCTTGAAATCGAAAACCTTGCCCAGTGCTTCGAGCGTCTGATTGTAATAGGGCGACGTGGATTTCGCCCATGGCGCAATCGCGCCGTCGCGCAGCGTCCGGGCAGGTTCCGGCACGATCAGCGCTTCGTCCACCTTCTGTTGCGAGCCGAGACCATCGCAGGTCGGGCAGGCGCCAAAGGGATTGTTGAACGAAAACAGCCGCGGCTCGATTTCCGAAATGGTGAATCCGGAAACGGGGCAGGCGAACTTTTCAGAAAACAGCACCCGTTCGTGCGTCTCGTTGAGGGACTTGTTGGCGGATCCGCCGGCCGAAGTCTCTTCCGGCGGCAGGGGTTTGTCGGCGAACTCGGCAACCGCCAGCCCGTCGGCCAGCTTCAGCGAGGTTTCGAGACTATCGGCCAAACGCGCGGCAATATCGGAGCGAACCACGAGCCGGTCCACGACGATATCGATATCGTGCTTGTATTTCTTGTCGAGCGCCGGAACGTCGGCGATCTCGTAGAACTGGCCGTCGACCTTGACGCGCTGGAACCCCTTTTTCATCAGGTCGGCGAGTTCCTTTTTGTACTCGCCTTTGCGTCCGCGGATCATCGGTGCCAGAATATAAAGACGCGTGCCTTCCTCGAAGGCGAGGATGCGGTCGACCATCTGGCTGACCGTCTGGCTTTCGATCGGCAGGCCGGTCGCCGGCGAATAGGGCACGCCGACGCGCGCAAAAAGCAGGCGCATGTAGTCGTAAATTTCGGTGACAGTGCCGACCGTCGAGCGCGGATTGCGCGACGTCGTCTTCTGCTCGATCGAGATCGCCGGGGAAAGTCCGTCGATCTGGTCGACATCCGGCTTCTGCATCATTTCCAGGAACTGGCGCGCATAGGCCGAAAGGCTTTCGACATAACGCCGCTGGCCTTCCGCATAAATCGTGTCGAAGGCGAGCGAAGACTTGCCCGAGCCCGACAGGCCGGTCATGACGATCAGCGAATTGCGGGGCAAATCGAGATCGATGCCCTTCAAATTGTGCTCGCGCGCACCACGTATAGAAATGCTCTTCAGTTCGCTCATCTTCATGCTCTCGGGAGGATTGAAGGTCCTTATGTAGTGATTGATCCGCGGCTGTCGAGACGAAACTGCTGCGATGCGGCGCCGTTCCCGAGTCGGTTGACAGCACTATAGGAATAAAATAGAACAAATAAAGAACAAATTTGCCTGTGGATTAAAGATCGCAAAAGCCCAATGGCTGGCCCCAATGGGCTAGAGTGCCGCGATTGATTTTTGGTGCCGTTACCGGGCGGCAGATGAGGTGATGAATATGGCTGGTAGTGTGAACAAGGTAATCCTGGTGGGGAATGTGGGGGCTGATCCTGAAATCCGCCGGACGCAGGACGGCCGGCCGATCGCCAACCTTCGCATCGCCACGTCCGAAACCTGGCGCGATCGCAACAACGGTGAACGCCGCGAGAAGACCGAATGGCATACGGTCGTCGTCTTCAACGAAGGCCTTTGCAAGGTCGTCGAGCAATATGTGAAAAAGGGCGCCAAGCTCTATATCGAAGGCGCACTGCAGACCCGCAAGTGGCAGGACCAGACCGGCAACGACCGTTATTCGACGGAAATCGTGCTTCAGGGCTTCAACTCGACGCTGACCATGCTGGACGGTCGCGGCGAGGGCGGCGGCGACCGTGGTGGTGCTGGCGGCAATCGTGTCGGCAATGACTTCGGCGGCAACGATTTTGGCGGCGGCGACGATTACGAGCGCCGGCCTGCTGCGGGCGGTGCGAGCCGCGGCGGTCAGTCCTCCGGCGGTCAGCCGGCAGGCGGCAATTTCTCCCGTGATCTCGACGACGACATCCCGTTCTGATCTGTCGGTTACCATCGATCTCTGAAACGGCAGCTGCCTGAATTGTTGTTCAGGCGGCCGCCTTGTCGGCGAGCATCGCGACCAGGACGTCTGATTGCGATAGAATGCCCACCAGTTTGTTGTTCTCCCGGGTGACCGGCAGGTAGTGCAGCCCCTCCTCGGCGAAGATGACGATAGCGTCTGCGATCGGCGTGGTCGGGCCAACCGTCCTGACCGGCGCCGTCATGATGTCCTTGACCGTGTCGTTCGGCGCGCTGGCGCCCGACAGAACGAGGCGCACACGTTGGGCAAAACCGATTTTCGGCCGGCCTCTCGTCCAGTTCGCCTTGTCGAGAAAATCTGTCTGAGTGACGATGCCAACCACTTCCGCCCTGTCGTTGGTAACCGGCAGGGCCTTGAAATGGTGGGCGCGCATCAGGTCGTGCGCCTCCTTCAGCGTATTGTCCGGTGCGACCGCCACCACATCGCGGGACATGATGCTGGCGCAATCGAGGTGGCCGGCGCGCCGGCGATAGGAGCGTAATTCCGTCCGCCGCAGGATCGTTTCGAGGTCGTCGCGGTCGATATCCAGGAATTCGTCGTATTCTTTCAGGACATCATCGAGGTCGGCGGAGGTGAAGCCGATGCGCTGGATCGAGGCGGGATCTCTCGTGCCGTGATCGGCCGCCGCCGGCTTGGCCGCGTGCGGGTAACGACGTCCTGTCAGATTGTTGAAGGCCAGCGCGATCAGCAGCAGGATAAGCGAATTGCCGGCGACCGGCCAAATCACGAAACCGTATCCGAGTTCATGGATCGTCGGTCCGCCGAGCACTGCGGTCAGCGCGATCGCGCCGCTCGGGGGATGCAGGCAGCGAAGCGTCATCATCGCCGCGATGGCAACGGCGATCGCCACCGCCGAGGCCAGGAACGGATTGGTTATCAAAAGAGCGGCGGTCACGCCGACCAGGGCTGCGACGATATTGCCGCCGAGGATCGACCAGGGCTGTGCAAGCGGGCTGGAAGGCACTGCAAACAGCAGCACGGCCGAAGCACCCATAGGGGCGACTAGTGCCGGAAGCGTTGCATCGGCCTTCAAAGCCAGGCTTCCCAGCAGTCCGGTCACCAGAATGCCCGCGAGTGCGCCAAGCGCTGCACGCAATCTTTCCTTGGGACTGACGGGGGTGGCTTCCGGCAGGAGCCGGCGCAACATGCGGCGCATCATGGAGACCTTCGAGTGAGGTGGGGTTGAATCGCGTTTTAGCAGAAAATTCCGCTCTGTCGCCCAGGTCTTACCGAAGGGTGCGTCCTACCCGAAGAGTGCGGGCCTAAAGATTGAAGGCTGAGCGCACCCCGTCGACGACGAACTGGACGGAGAGCGCCGCAAGGATCACGCCGAGCAGACGGGTGAGGATTGCCCGTCCGGTGACCCCGAGGAAACGGTCGAGCCGTTCGGCCACCAAAAGCGTCGCATAGACGAGCAGCATGATCAGCGCGATGACGCCGATGAAAAGCGCGCGGTCTAGAACGCCGGGCAGGGTGCCGGAAAGCAGGACGGTGGCCGAGATCGCGCCGGGTCCGGCAATCAGCGGCAACGCCAGCGGAAACACCGCGATATTGTGGATGTGGTCGATGGTGATCGCCGCCTGGGATGTCTTTTCCTTTCGCTCCTGGCGTTTTTCGAACACCATTTCGAAGGAGATCCAGAAGAGCAGCAGGCCGCCGGCAATGCGGAAGGCGCCGATCGATATGCCGAGCAGCCCGAGCACGCTCGAACCGAACAGCGCAAAGACGGCGAGGATGCCGAAGGCGATAAGCGATCCTCGGAATGCGACCTGGCGGCGCTGGAGGGCAGTCATGCCGACGGTCAGGCCCAGAAAGACCGGCGCCAGACCGGGCGGGTCGAGTGTCACGAGCATCGTGGTCAGGGCATTGACCAGCATATCGGGGGTCGCCATATCCTCTCCCTGTCAGGCTGCAATCCTTGCAGTCGCATGCGAAGATTGTTAGGACAGGCCGGCAGCGAAAGAAAGCCCACCCCGTCAGCGTCGCGGCATGTTTCGACCTTGTTCAAAAGCCGTGTTAAAGCCGCAAAAGCTGTTCAAAACCATTGTGGAAATTGGCGCTCGGAACCGCTTTCCGCTATAAAAAAGAAACTGATTCCGAACAGAGATCGTGATCCGATTTGACTGAGCAAAGCACACCCGGCGGCGGAAAGCTGCCTCCAGGCATCGAACCCATTTCCATCATGGAAGAGATGCAGCGGTCGTACCTCGATTACGCCATGAGCGTCATCGTCAGCCGCGCCCTTCCTGACGTCCGCGACGGATTGAAGCCGGTCCACCGGCGCATCCTCTACGGCATGTCGGAACTCGGCATCGACTGGAACAAGAAATACGTCAAATGCGCCCGCGTGACCGGGGACGTGATGGGTAAATTCCATCCCCACGGCAACTCGGCGATCTATGACGCGCTGGCGCGTATGGCGCAGGACTGGTCGCTCCGCCTGCCGCTGATCGACGGTCAGGGCAATTTCGGCTCGATCGACGGCGACCCGCCGGCAGCCGAACGTTACACCGAATGCCGCCTCGAGAAGGCAGCCCACGCGCTGCTCGACGATCTCGACAAGGAAACCGTCGATTTCCGCGACAACTACGACGGCACGCTCTCCGAGCCCGTCGTGGTGCCGGCGAAATTCCCGAACCTGCTGGTCAACGGCGCAGGCGGCATCGCCGTCGGCATGGCGACCAACATTCCGCCGCACAATCTGGTGGAAGTGATCAACGGCTGCATCGCCCTGATCGACAATCCGGCGATCGAGCTGCCGGAAATGATGGAGATCATTCCCGGTCCGGACTTTCCGACAGGCGCCCTGATCCTCGGGCGGGCCGGTATCCGTTCCGCTTATGAAACCGGCCGCGGCTCGGTGATCATGCGCGGCGTCGCGGCAATCGAGCCGATGCGCGGCGACCGCGAGCAGATCATCATCACCGAAGTTCCCTTCCAGGTGAACAAGGCGACCATGGTCGAGAAGATCGGCGAATTGGTGCGCGAAAAGCGTATCGAGGGCATTTCCGACCTGCGCGACGAATCCGACCGCCAGGGTTACCGGGTTGTCGTCGAGCTGAAGCGCGATGCCAATGCCGACGTCATCCTCAACCAACTCTATCGCTACACGCCGCTGCAGACCTCCTTCGGTTGCAACATAGTGGCACTGAACGGCGGCAAGCCGGAACAGCTCGCGCTGCTCGACATGCTGCGCGCTTTCGTCTCCTTCCGCGAGGAAGTGGTTAGCCGACGCACGAAATACCTGCTGCGCAAGGCTCGCGAACGCGCCCACGTCTTGGTGGGCCTTGCGATCGCAGTCGCCAATATCGACGAGATCATCCTCCTGATCCGCCGCGCTCCCGATCCGCAGACGGCGCGCGAGCAGTTGATGACCCGTCGTTGGCCGGCTCAGGACGTCGATGCGCTGATCCGCCTCATCGACGATCCCCGCCACCGTATCAACGAGGACGGCACCTACAATCTGTCCGAGGAACAGGCCCGCGCTATCCTCGAGCTCCGTCTCGCCCGCCTGACGGCTCTCGGCCGCGATGAAATCGGTGACGAACTTAACAAGATCGGCGCCGAGATCAGCGACTATCTCGACATCCTGTCGTCGCGCCTGCGCATCCAGACGATCGTCAAGGACGAACTCGCCGCCGTGCGCGACGAATTCGGCACCCCGCGCCGTACGCAGATCCTCGATGCCGGTCTCGAAATGGACGACGAGGATCTGATTGCCCGCGAGGACATGGTCGTCACCGTTTCGCATCTCGGTTATATCAAGCGCGTCACGCTCGGCACCTATCGCGCCCAGCGTCGCGGCGGCAAGGGCCGTTCCGGCATGGCGACGCGCGACGAGGATTTCGTCACGCGCCTGTTCGTGGCCAATACCCATACACCGGTGCTGTTCTTCTCCTCGCGCGGTATCGTCTACAAGGAAAAGGTCTGGCGCCTGCCGATCGGCACCCCGCAGTCCCGCGGCAAGGCATTGATCAACATGCTGCCGCTGGAACCCGGCGAACGCATCACTACGATCATGCCGCTGCCCGAGGACGAGGCGACCTGGGATAACCTCGACGTCATGTTCTCGACCACTCGCGGCACCGTTCGCCGCAACAAGCTGTCTGACTTCGTGCAGGTTAACCGCAACGGCAAGATCGCCATGAAGCTCGAGGAGGAGGGCGACGAAATCCTCTCCGTCGAGACCTGCACCGATCAGGACGACGTGCTGCTGACCACCGCGCTCGGCCAGTGCATTCGCTTCCCCGTCGGTGACGTGCGCGTCTTTGCCGGCCGCAATTCGATCGGCGTGCGCGGCATCACGCTTGGCGACAGCGACCGCATCATCTCCATGACCATTGTCGGCCATGTGGATGCGGAGCCCTGGGAGCGTGCGGCCTATCTCAAGCGTTCGGCGACCGAACGTCGCGCCGCTGGCGTGGACGAGGAGGACATCGCTCTCGTGGGTGAGGAAGTCACCGAAGAGGGACAGCTCTCTGACGAGCGTTACGAGGAATTGAAGGCACGGGAACAGTTCGTGCTGACGGTTTCGGAAAAGGGTTTTGGCAAGCGGTCGTCCTCTTACGACTTCCGCACATCGGGCCGCGGCGGCAAGGGCATCCGCGCCACCGATACGTCCAAGACCGCGGAGATCGGCGAACTGGTCGCCGCCTTCCCGATCGAGGACAACGACCAGATCATGCTCGTGTCCGATGGCGGCGTGCTGATCCGCGTGCCGGTCAACGGCATCCGCATCGCCAGCCGCGCCACGAAGGGCGTCACGATCTTCTCGACGGCGAAAGACGAGAAGGTTGTTTCGGTCGAGCGTATCAGCGAGCCGGAAGGCGACGAGGAGAACGGCAATGGCCTGCCGGAGGAAATCGTCAGCGAAACCGGTGATCTCGGCGCCGCCGCCCCGGAAGCCGGCCCGACGGATGAGGGTGCGGCCGAATAGGCCGCATTCCCCCTAAAAACCGGGCACACTAAAAAGCCGGAGGATGAAAATCCTCCGGCTTTTGTTTGAACCGCTTGCGACGGGAAAGTCTGTGAAGGCGGTTCGCTACAGTGAAATCGTCAGAATGCGCTGTGACGGCGCGCGAAATCCCTGAAATCCTTCATGTCGGCACGTTCGCGCTGGAGCTCGGAAATCGTTGAGGCCACGGAAGCCACGAACATGATGCTGATCAAACCTGCAAGTACTGTCAACGTCACGAACATGGGGATCCTTTCTGGTCCGTGTATCCGCCTCAGTAGTACGAGAGATCGCTATAACGACCCGTTACCTGCGGATAATTCAGATCTGCCAATTGGGATTTATCTTGATAAAGGGTTACTGTTGCCGTCAGCATCACCGCAATCATGGCCGTCCAAACCAGGTTGATCATGGTGATCTTGTCCAGCATGATCGTTTTCCTTCTCGCGATCATCGCCATCTGTCCTTCTTGTTAGCCTGAACGCGCACCGCGCAAACAGGTTCCACCGCATTTTGAGAGATACTTAACCTTGCCGCTCTGAAGCCTCCTTGAATGCTCTGTTCATCTGGCGTTCAGAATTCAAAGTCTTTCAGGCTTCTTCCGATCCGAAGGCGACAACGAAAGCCTCCAGTGCAAAAGCGAGAACCACCGCTCCCATCACCATCAAAGCCAGCATTTGTCGTCGTTTCTCCCGAGATACGGACGGGTCTTTCACCCGCCACGATCGTCATAAGACCACAGGGCCGCTGAAACGCCCTTGAACGGGCCATTCATCTTTCGTTCAGAATTGCGAGATGCTTGCGGTAGAGCGGCTTCCGTGACAAAAGGCGTCAAAATTTCGCTGAAACAGGCCCGGACCTCGGCATGACAACTGCTTTTTATCCCGGTTCTTTCGATCCGATGACACACGGCCATCTGGACGTGCTTGTCCAGGCGCTGAATGTCGCGGACACGGTGATCGTCGCGATCGGCATTCATCCGGGCAAGGTGCCGATGTTCACCTTCGAGGAGCGGGCCGAACTCATCAGGGCGTCGCTTGCAGAGGCGCTGCCGGACAGGGCGGGCCATGTTTCGGTCGTTTCATTCGACAAGCTGGTGGTTGACGCCGCCCGCGCCAACGGCGCTGGGCTTCTGATCCGAGGCCTGCGCGATGGCACCGATCTCGATTATGAAATGCAGATGGCTGGCATGAACCGGCAGATGGCGCCGGATATCCAGACTGTTTTCTTGCCGGCCGGCACCGCCTCGCGGCCCATTACGGCCACATTGGTCCGGCAGATCGCAGCCATGGGCGGCGACGTCAGCGCCTTCGTGCCTGCCGCGGTCCTCAAGGCCCTGAACAACAAGCTGAAACGCTGATCGTTTCCGAACCCCGGAGTTCTTCCCATGAGACTGCTTCGTCTTGCCGTTGCCGGCGCTTTCGCCCTCGCTTCGATGGTCCTGCCGGCTCTCGCCGCGCCCGATGATTTCCTGACCATCCAGCTGAAGGATGGCCCGGTGGTGATCCAGCTGATGCCGGAAGTCGCACCGAAACATGTTGCGCAGATCAAGGCGCTCGCCGCCAAGGGCGAATACGACAACGTCGTCTTCCACCGCGTCATCAACGGCTTCATGGCCCAGACGGGCGACGTGCAGTTCGGCAAGCAGGGCGGCAAAAGCTTCAACCCGGCCCGCGCCGGCATGGGCGGTTCTGAAATGCCCAACATTCCGGCCGAATTCTCGAAGGTACCGTTCGAGCGCGGCATCGTCGGCATGGCGCGCTCGCAGGATCCGAATTCCGCGAACTCGCAATTCTTCATCATGTTCACCAAATATCCGAGCCTGGACGGCCAGTACACGGCAATCGGCAAGGTCGTGTCGGGCATGGAATTCGTCGACAAGATCAAGCGCGGCCAGGGCGGCAACGGCGAAGTCACCGATCCCGACAAGATGATCAAGGTCACTGTCGGCAAGAAGTAAGCGCCCAAAAGGCGAAGAACTAAACGAAGGGCGCCCCGTCGCGGACGACAATCGGGCGCCGAATTAAGGAGAAAGCACATGGCCGAGATCAAGGATCCGGAAAACACCCTCATTGTGGAAACCACCAAGGGCAAGGTTGTCATTTCGTTGCTTCCGGATCTGGCRCCGGGCCACGTTGCCCGCATCAAGGAACTTGCCCGCGAAAATGCCTATGACGGCGTCGTTTTCCACCGCGTCATTCCCGATTTCATGGCCCAGACGGGTGACGTGAAGTTCGGCAAGCAGGGTTCCGAGAGCTTCAACCCGGCCCGTGCCGGCATGGGCGGCTCGGAAAAGCCGGACCTGAAGGCTGAATTCTCCGCCGTTCCGCATGTCCGCGGCACCTGCTCCATGGCCCGTTCGCAGAGCCCGAACTCGGCCAATTCGCAGTTCTTCATCTGCTTCACCGATGCACCGTGGCTGAACAAGCAGTACACCGTCTGGGGTCAGGTCATCGAAGGCATGGACTTCATCGACCAGATCAAGAAGGGCGAGCCGGTCAAGGATCCCGACTCGATCGTGTCTGTTCGCGTCGCCGCCGACGTCTGATCTCGACGGAATAAATTGCCCGCTCCGTCTGCCGGCGGGGCGGGCTTCGCTTTTTTGGAAAATCCATGCGCGTCGATCTCTTCGACTTCGATCTCCCGGAAGAAAATATCGCACTCAGGCCCGCGAGCCCGCGCGACAGCGCCCGGCTGCTTGTTGTCCGGCCGCAGAACGAACCGGTGCTTGCCGATCACCGCGTGTTCGATCTGCCGGGTTTTCTGAGACCGGGCGACGCGCTGGTCTTCAACGACACCAAGGTCATACCGGCGCAGCTGGAAGGCATCCGTCATCGCGAAGGAGCGGGCGGCCAGCAGGTTTCCGCGACGCTGCACATGCGCGTCGCCCCCGATCGCTGGAAGGCCTTCGCCAAGCCGGGAAAACGCATCAAGATCGGTGACCGGATCGAATTCGGACATGGCGGCAATGCCTGCCTGATCGGTTCGCTTGCCGCAACCGTGGAAGACAAGGGCGAGGGCGGTGAAGTCACCCTGCGCTTCGATCTTTCCGGCCCGGCACTCGACGAAGCAATCATGGCGGTCGGGCACATTCCGCTGCCGCCCTATATCGCCGCCAAGCGCCCGGAAGACGCACAGGACCAAAAGGACTACCAGACCATCTACGCCCGCGAGGAAGGTGCCGTCGCGGCCCCGACGGCGGGCCTGCATTTCACGCCGGAGCTTTTCTCGAACCTCGATGCCGCCGGTATCGAACGGCATTTCGTGACGCTGCACGTCGGGGCAGGAACCTTCCTGCCGGTCAAGGCCGACGACACGACTGAGCACAAGATGCATCAGGAGATCGGCCATGTCAGCGCCGAGACTGCGGCGCGGCTGAATGCGGTGAAACGCGCCGGCGGCCGCATTGTCTGCGTCGGCACCACGTCGCTGCGGCTGATCGAGAGCGCTGCCGCCGATGATGGCACGATAAAGCCCTGGCGCGGCGCGACCGGCATTTTCATCACGCCCGGTTACCGGTTCAAGGCGGCCGATATGCTGATGACCAATTTCCACCTGCCGCGATCGACGCTGTTCATGCTCGTTTCGGCCTTCTGCGGTCTGGAGACGATGCGTGCGGCCTACGCCCATGCGATCGAAACCGGTTACCGCTTTTACTCCTATGGCGATTCCAGCCTTCTTTTCCGGGACAACCGATGACCGAGACTTTCCAGTTCAATCTCAAGGCCACCGATGGCGGCGCGCGGCTTGGCGAAATCACCATGCCGCGCGGCACGATCCGCACCCCGGCCTTCATGCCGGTCGGCACGGTCGGCACCGTCAAGGCCATGTACCTCGACCAGGTGCGCGATACCGGCGCCGACATCATCCTCGGCAATACCTACCATCTGATGCTGCGCCCGGGTGCGGAGCGCGTCGCCCGGCTGGGCGGCCTGCATGAACTGATCCGCTGGAAACATCCGATCCTCACCGATAGCGGCGGTTTCCAGGTCATGTCGCTGTCGGGCCTTCGAAAGCTCGACGAGAAGGGCGTCACGTTCAAGAGCCATGTGGACGGTAGCCTGCACCACATGTCGCCGGAGCGTTCGATCGAAATCCAGGGGCTGCTCGGCTCCGACATCCAGATGCAGCTCGACGAATGCGTAGCGCTGCCGGCTGAGCCGAAGGAAATCGAGCGGGCGATGGAACTGTCGCTGCGCTGGGCCGAGCGTTGCCGCGTCGCTTTCGGCGATCAACCGGGCAAGGCGATGTTCGGCATCGTCCAGGGCGGCGACCAGCCTGAGCTTCGCATTCGCTCTGCCGAAGGCCTGAAACAGCTCGATCTCAAGGGCTATGCGGTCGGCGGGCTCGCGGTCGGCGAGCCGCAGGACGTCATGCTGAAGATGCTCGAAACCACGCTTCCCGTTCTGCCGTTCGAAAAGCCGCGTTACCTGATGGGCGTCGGCACGCCGGACGACATGCTGAAATCGGTGGCGCGGGGCATCGACATGTTCGATTGCGTGATGCCGACCCGTTCGGGCCGCCACGGGCTTGCCTTCACCCGTCGCGGCAAGGTCAATATCCGCAACGCCCGCCATGCGGAGGACATGCGGCCGCTGGACGAGGAATCGAGCTGCCCGGCCGCCCGCGATTATTCCCGCGCCTACCTGCATCATCTCGTGCGAGCCGACGAAGCGCTTGGCGGCATGCTGCTCTCCTGGAACAACCTGAACTATTATCAGGACCTGATGAAGGGTATCCGCCAGGCGATCGTCGAGGGCCGGTTCGCCGATTTCTATGCCGAAACCCAGGAAATGTGGGCGAAGGGCGATATCGATCGCGTCTGATCAAACGGGCGTCAGATACCCTGGCTGGCGGTGTTGCGGATCATCCGCACGCCGTTGACCTTGTAGGACCCGTCGTCCATCAGCCGCATTTCGTAGATGGCCGTCCAGTCCTTGCCTTCCCTGGCGCTGATCATCACTTCCTGCAGCACCACTTCGCCGCCGCCGATCATCTTCGAGCGGCCGAAGGCATAGTTGCCGGCGTGGTAGACCGGTTCGTAGGTTTTCCGCACCATATCCAGGAACCGGTCCTTGTTGGGATAGAGACTGCGGATCCCGGGCGAGGCGAAGGAATAGGCCTTTTCCGCGTCGTCGTGCATCAGCGCGGCGATCTGGCTGGAAATCACCGCCTGGGCATTGGCGACCGGATCCTCGGCTTTGACGGCGGTAAAGGAACAGAGAGCGAAACACAGAACGACGGCAACATATCGAACCAGCATCGGGCTTTCTCCAAGGGCGAGCACCAGAAGGCTAGCGCCTTTAGGCGCAAGGAGAAGATGGCGCCTGCAAAATTTTCGCGCAACGCCTTTCTGGAAAGCAAACGAATCCGAATGATTACAGAATGATGACGTGTCGAAGCGGCCCCTGCCGTTATCCGCACGTTTTCGTGATATTCCGCCTGTGGGTGGCGCACGGCAGCGTCCCGTTATCGCCGCTTGTCGGTATCCACCGACGCTGTCAGGAATGCAGCGGGAAATTTGATTCGCCCGGACATGCATTTCGATGAAAAATCTTTTACCGCCGGCGCTGCTTTATTTCAGCAATGCCATCCTCTTCATTTCGCTGTTCACGCGGTTGCCGGCTATCCAGGCGTCGCTGGGAATCGACAAGGCCGGCCTCGGTCTGGCCCTGCTGAGCGCGCCTGTCGGTACCTTTCTGGCGTTGCCACTGGCCGGCCGCATCAACGACCGTCTGACACCGCGGCTGACGGCGCTCGTCACCTTGCCGATCTGCGCCCTGCTGACGCCGGCGCTGACAATCCTTCCGGTCGCCGGGTTCGTGATCTGTTTCTTTCTGTTCGGTTTTTTCCGCACCATTTTCGACGTGGCGGCCAACATGATTTCCGCCGGCATAGAGCAGCGGACGGGCCGGAAGGTACTGTCCCGCAGCCATGGTTTCTGGTCGGTCGGCCTGCTGGCCGGCTCTCTTTGTTCGGGCTTCCTGGCCGAAAAGGCGGTGACGCCCTTTGTGCAGCAGACGCTCGCCACCGGTTTCGTCATCGCCGCCTGTTTGTTCGTCTTCTGGGTTACCCCCAACGACCCGGCACCGGAGACGCCGCCCGATCGCAAGGGATCTGCCTACGTGCTTCCCGACAGGACGATCGTGCTGATCTGCGTCATGGTTTTCGGCCTCTGCATCGTCGAGGGCGCGATTTATGACTGGGGTATCTTTTTTCTGCGCGAACAGCTGAAGGCCGACCCGGCGATTGCCGGCGTGCTTTATGCTGCCTTTACCGTCGGTATGGGGTTGACGCGGCTTTCCGGCGACATGCTGCGGGATAGTTTCGGCCCCATGATCCTGGTGCGGGCCTCGGCCGTTTCCGTTGCTCTTGGGATTGTACTCCTTGTGGCGATGCCGAGCCTGACGCTTGCCGGCGCCGCACTTTTTCTGATCGGTTGCGGCGTGGCGCTGGCTTTTCCGCTGGCGGTCTCGACGACGATCGCGCTCGGCAAGGGCAGGCCCTCGGAAAACCTTGCGGCGCTGTCGCTGACGCTGATGCTGTCGACGATCGGCGTGCCGCCACTGCTCGGCTTCATCGCCGAGCATGTCAGCCTTGTCGCGACCTTCCTGGTATTGCTGCCTTGCGTGCTGGTCAGCTTCCTGATGGCGCCCGTCGCCGAAGGCCGCCGCCTGTCCTGGCCGCGCCGGCGGACATAGCCCCCATCGGATCCGCCCGTGGGCCCGATCGGACTAGCCTGTGGGAAAGGCTGGCAGGGGCATGACCCTGCCCATAATTGGCCATAACAGTGGGCGAGGGGTTGAGACCACTGGCCTTAGCCGTTAGACAATGAAATCGGATTTGCCGAAAACAGGTGACACTGTGATCGACCCTTATGAGATGCTTGGTGTTTCGCGGGAGGCGGATGGCGTTGCCATCAAGTCGGCCTATCGCAAACGCGCAAAAACGGTTCATCCGGACGCCGGCGGCGACGTCGATGCGTTCGGAAAACTGACGGCATCCTATGAACTTCTTTCCGATCCCGTTCGTCGCAAGGTCTACGACGACACCGGTTACGACCCGGAACTCGCCGATACCAAGGATCTGCAGGGGCTGATGATTCTCGAAACGCTGGTCAACGAGATCATCCTCGACGAGCGCGAGCCGGGCAGTTTTGATCCTGTCGCCGCCATGCGCCGCAAGCTGACCGACAAGATCGTCAACGCCCGCTTCCATATTCTGGAGATGGAGCGTCATCGCGCCCGCATCCGCAACCATATCGATCGCATCGGCCGCAAGCCTAATACGGACGTCTTGGGGCGCATGCTGAAATCCCGCTGCGTGGCGATCGACGACGCGATCGGCAAGGCCGAGACCGAGATTGGCAACATCGAGCAGGCCTATGGCATGCTGGATGGCTATTCCTACGAGGTCGAGGTGATCGAGATCAAGACCGCGGCGGAGTAGGCGTACAGCCGGTCTTGACACCCAATATAGCTTCAAGACATAGCTTCAGCCCATTCAATCCAAAGGGTTTTCGATGGCGTTGACCATACGTGAGGCCGTCCGCGAGGATGCGGCGACATTGCTCGGTTTCATTCGCGAGCTGGCGATCTACGAAAAAGCCGAGCACGAGGTCGCGGCGACCTCCGAGACGATCGGGAACTCCATCTTCGGCACCGGATCGGTGACCCATGCGCTGGTCTGCGAGCAGGACGGCGTTCCCATCGGCATGGCCATCTGGTTCTTCAGCTATTCGACCTGGCAGGCGAAGAACGGGCTTTATCTTGAAGACCTGTATGTGACGCCGAAGGCGCGCGGGCTCGGCGCCGGCAAGGCGATGCTGAAGCGGCTGGCGCGGATCGCCATCGAGAACGATTGCGGCCGGTTCGAATGGAGCGTGCTCGACTGGAACGCGCCGGCGATCCGGGTCTACGAGGCGATCGGCGCAGAGCCGATGAAAGAGTGGATCCGCTATCGGCTTTCGGGCGAGACTCTGAAGAGCTTTGCCGAGGGCTGATGGGGCAGGCGAGGTTGACGCTGGACGCGTGACCGTTATAAAGCCAGCGCACGGGGAAGTCGCCACTACGGTTTTTGACGATCCATGCACGCGACCAGAGCTTTTCCAGCTTTCGTCGAGCCACGCGCGGCCAGTAGGTGCGGTCGATCTGAAATGCCGTCCTTGATTGCGATCTGTTTGGCAGCCGCGGAGAATGCCGTGGCGAAGGTTTTTGCGTTGTCTGGCGAAAGCATCGTTTGAGAAACGGCCAAATTGTCCCCGACCGCACCAGTTTCCCCATCCTGACCAAATAGCAATTTGCCGTCTATTGCGATTTCGATCTTTGGGACAATACCCTTGAGGATTGGTTCGTGAGCAAATCCTGGAATAGCTCGGATCAATAAGCCGGATTCCGCGCTATCGCAGATGAACAATACCCCAGAACGAAGTGACGACATGAAATCTACCGTCACGCGCGTACCTTTGGAAAAAGGATCGTCCTCTAAATCGACGGTCCAAGCCTGAAAACCGGCGTCTACGACACCCGCCGAGGCCGCAACGAGGCCCACAGCAACCCAAAATGCACGCATAGCTACCCCCTGTGCTTCGAAGCAATGCTTGCAAGCCACTTGCATGGAAGTCAACTCCCTGTTGTATCTCTACTCAGAAACCTATCGAATGCTCGTAAGGAGCAACACGAGGCGAGAAACCCGTCCGGCTTGGCGCTGCTGATCTCGAAGAGGCAGAGGTCACTTGACAATCGGGATTACACTGGACCTTCATTCGCATGTGACGCCGGGCATGCAGGCGAATACGGCCGAGCAAGTTGACGCTGCGATCAAAGCTGCTAAAAAGCCAGTCATCGAGTGATTGGGTAGCAAGTCGGTAGCAATTGCCGTTTTTGAGAAATCAACAAAAAGTGGATTTGTCAGCCTTTTCAATCGGATGGAAGAGTGTCCGAGTGGTTTAAGGAACCGGTCTTGAAAACCGGCGTGCGGGAAACCGTACCGTGGGTTCGAATCCCACCTCTTCCGCCATTTGTCTCGACTCCACCGGGAACGTGTGCGCATATGCGCGATCAACCTTGGGGAGAGGGACATGAAATACATTATTTGTTTGATCGCGTTTTCGATGCTGGGCGGCTCGGCGACCTTTGCCGGCTCAGTTGACGGCTATTTCAATAGAAGCGGCACGTATGTCGCGCCCCACTACCAGAGCAGGAGCAACGGCACGGTCACCGATAACTACTCGTTCAAGGGGAACGCTAACCCATATTCAGGGACGACGGGGACCGACAGCTACAGCCACGATCGTACATCCCCTTATTTCAATGGGATGCCGAGTTCCAGCGGTCGCTACGGACATTCCGGCTCGCGTTACTGACGCTTAGTGACCAGTGAGAAATTCCTATAGATCGGCGCGATTCTGCCGGTAGTCCCTGCGGCGGTTCTCATGTTGACACCTAATGCTCTTCGTCTATGACATGCTTTGGAACTGGTGCAGGATCAGCCTAGCCGCAGCCTGGGAGCACATCCGATTGCCGAACCCTCCCTCTCACCGCGGCTCCACGGACAAGCTCAGGTAGGTCGGATCGAATTCCGCCACCTCTTGCAACCGTTGCCAGTCGAGAATAGTGATCGTCTGGTTGGACCAGGAGATCAGGCGTTCTCTTCTCAGCGTTTGGATGACGCGGTTCATGTGGACGAGCGACAATCCCAGGACATCGGCCATCTCGCCTTGCGAGAGCGGGAGATGAAAGGTCCAGCCGTTGGTGCGGCGGACCACGTCCAGCCGGACATAGAGTTCGCAAAGAATGTGGGCGAGGTGCGAAACTTTGGAGCGCCGCCCCATGGCGACGATCCAGGCGCGGTGGATCGAGCCGTGGATCAGCGTATCGAGCCATAACATCCGGGTCAGGTGCGGATGCTGTTCCGTCACCTGCTTCAGGTCTGAATGGTCGCAAAGGCTGACATGGCATGGGGAAAGCGCGACGACGCCGTGGTCCATGGTTTTCAGCAGGAAGGCATGCAGGTCGACGAAATCCCCGGCGACGTGGATTGCCGTGATCTGCCGCGTGCCTTCCTCCGTCAGTTTGTATCGGGCAGCGAACCCGTCGACGAGCAGGCTGCTGTAGCCGGGCCTCGATCCCTCCGCGACGAAATCCTCTCCCGCCAGAAAACGCCGCTCACGGCCGACGATGCGCCTGAGAATGTTGCGCTCTTCATCGGTAAGAACGTCGTGTTGTTCGAGGTTGAGAAGTAGAGAGTCGATCACGGTTATCCTCGGCGGCGCATCAATATCGAGGTAAAGAACGGATGAGGAGGCTATATAGATCCATCGGAAAGACTGACCCCTGGACGGGAACAAATGCCCGCAAAGGAAATTCGGACGATAAATACTCAAGGCAGTGAGCAACGCATGGCGCGGTACTTCTTCGATTTGATCAACGGTGACGGACCTGTGCGTGACAATGAGGGTCAGGAAATATCGACCCGCGAGGAGATCAGCCGGGAGGTCAGCCGGATCTTGTCGGACATCGCCCGCGAGGAGTTCCCCGAGCGGGGGAAGGGCGCGATCTCCATCGAAGTCCGTAACGAACATGGGCAGCCGGTGTTTACCGGGCGTCTATCGTTCCAGACGCGCTGGCATGATGAACCGGAACTCTGACTATGTAACCTCGAAGTTATTCGGGTGTGTACTTGGCTTTTAAAGCGGTCTTTATTTACGCATCATTAACCATATTGAATAGAATTTTATCTATGTGTCCCATTTCACTCGCATTTTCGCCACGTTGCCGGCAAAAGTTCATTTCCATTAAGTCCGCGGCATAGGGGTATGTCTCGGATCGGTTCAATGGCTGTGAAAAGTGGCGCGGTTACGAGGACCGTTTGCGGCGTATTGCAGTGAAGGCGGCATGGGACGGATGAGTTTGGGTTTGAGTGGCGGCAAGCTTTCGCTGGGTGCGAAATGGCTCGGGATAACGATGGTCTGCGCGGGGATGGCATCCTGCGCCACGACCGAGGCACCGAAGTCGAAACCCCGCAGCAAAGAGTATTTCTCCGAAAAGGAATATGGCGTAAAGGCGAGCCCGCGCGTAGTCGGCGACGGCCGGCCCGTGCCGAAGGGTGGCGGCCGGTTCATGGTCGGCCAGCCCTATGAGGTGAAGGGCCAGACTTACGTTCCGAAGGAAGATCCGAATTACAACAGGAGCGGTCTCGCCTCCTGGTACGGCTCGGCGTTTCACGGTCGCCTGACTGCCAATGGCGAAGTTTACGATAGCGACCACCTGTCTGCCGCGCATCCGACCTTTCCGCTGCCGAGTTATGCTCGTGTGACCAATATCGACAACGGCACCTCGGTCATCGTCCGGGTCAATGACCGTGGCCCGTATCATCCTGGCCGCATCATCGACGTCTCCGACAAGACGGCCGAGTTGCTCGACATGAAGCGGATCGGCACGGCGCATGTGAACGTGCAATATGTGGGCCGCGCCCGCATGGACGGAAAGGACATGCCGTTCCTGATGGCGTCCTACATCCGCAAGGGCGATCGCCTGCCGTCGATCCGGCCGGAAGGCCAGATCGCCACGGGCGTCATGGTCGCGTCGAACCAGACGCTGGGCGACCAGCTCCAGAGCTACGGCTCGGCCATACCGCGTCCGATGGCGCTGGCCGGCCGGACGCCGAGTGGCCCGGCGCCGGTATCCGCCGCGCCAGAGGCCTTCGAGGCTTTCGAGAATTTCTCGACATTGCCGCAGGTCGGTCCCCACCCGATCGAGCGGCCGGTTGTCGGCGGCGTTGCCGCCGCGCAGACCCGGCAGGTTGCGTCTTCCTATCCGCTCGAAGCTCAGGCAAGGCCCCCGCAGGGGCGGAGCCTAGAATCCGCCTACGCATCGGCGCCCCAGGCTAAAACTCCGCAGGTCATGTTCGGCAACATGGTGCTGGAAGGCCCCAAGGCCGCTCAAAAGCCCGCGCGCTGACGCAAGGGCGATTGCCGGGTGCAATCGCCGCTGCTACGCATGGGGCGGAACGGTTCGTGGGGTGATCATGCGGCGCCTGCTGATTCTTCTTTGCCTAGTATTGCTGCAAGCCGGCTTGCTTTCGCAAACCGTCGACGCGCAGGAACCACCGCCCGCCTTCGTGACCAAGGCGAAGCAGATCTATATGGTCGAGGCAAAGACCGGCACGGTGCTGCTCGCCTCCAACGAAAACCAGGGTTTTCCCCCGGCGTCGCTTGCCAAGCTGATGACCATGGAAGTGGTCTTCAGTGCGTTGAAGCGCGGGGAGATCAGCCGCGACACGACCTATCCGGTTTCTGAATTTGCCTGGCGCACCGGCGGCGCGCCCTCGGGCACCACGACCATGTTCGCGGCGCTGAAATCGCAGATTCGCGTCGAAGACCTCGTCAAAGGCGTCGTCGTCCAGAATGGCAACGATGCCTGCATCGTGCTGGCAGAGGGCATTTCCCATTCCGAACGCGAATTTGCAGCCCGGATGACGGCGCGCGCCAAGGATCTGGGTCTCGGCCGGTCGGTCTTCGGCAATTCCACCGGTCTGCCGGACACGGAGAGCCGCACGACCGCGCGTGACCTCGTCGAACTCTCTCGCCATATCTTCCGCGAATATCCGGAATTCTATCCGATCTACGCGCAGCCAGATTTCACCTGGAACAAGATCTTCCAGCGCAACAAGAACCCGCTTTTTTCACTCAATATCGGCGTTGACGGCCTGGGCGCCGGTTTTGCCGAAGGTTCGGGTTATGCCCTGGTGGCGTCTGTGGCCCGCAACGGCACGCGGCTGTTCCTCGCCATGGGTGGGCTTGCAAGCGACAAGGAGCGGCTGGAAGAAGCGAAAAGGGTGCTCGAATGGGGGCTTTCCTCGTTCGAGACCAAAGTCCTGTTCAAACAGGGCGAGGTGATCGGCCAGGCGAGCGTTTACGGCGGCACGACGGGTCATGTGGATCTCGTCGCCAAGGAACCAGTCGATATCTACCTGCCCGCCAATAATCCCGACCGCCTGTCCGGGCGAATCGTCTATCGGTGGCCATTGCGGGCTCCGGTAACCGAAGGCCAGGATGTCGGCGTGCTGAGGATTTCTGTAGGCGACCGGGTGGTGCGGGAAGTGCCGCTGGTAACCGCCAAACCGGTCGGAACGGGCAGCCTCGTCAGCCAGGCGACGGATGCATTGCTCGAGCTGATGTTCTTCTGGCTTTGACAACACGATGTTTCGCAGCGCACCCTTATGCGTTATAAGCTGACAAAAAATGAGTGCGGAAAGACGCGTGGCAGAACATTCCGGATTGTTCGTAACTTTCGAAGGCGGCGAGGGGGCTGGCAAATCCACCCAGATTCGCCGGCTGGCGGATCAGTTGCGCCGCCGCGGCCATGATGTGCTGATGACGCGGGAGCCTGGCGGCTCGCCGGGCGCGGAAGCCGTGCGCCATGTTCTGCTTTCGGGTGCGGCGGAAGAGTTCGGCGTGCGGATGGAGGCGATCCTGTTTGCCGCGGCCCGTAACGATCATGTCGAAGAGGTGATCCGCCCGGCGCTTGAAAGCGGCGCGGTCGTGCTCTGCGACCGGTTCATCGATTCCTCGCGTGTCTACCAGGGCGTCACCGGCAATCTGGAGCCTGACTATATCGAGGCGCTGCAGCGGGTGGCGATCAACGGCGTGGTGCCGGATTGCACGCTGATCCTCGATCTGCCGGCCGAAGTCGGCCTGAAACGTGCCCGCAAGCGCGGAGCCGACAGCGCGCCCGATCGTTTCGAGCGCGAAGAGATCGAAACCCACGAAAAACGCCGCGAGGCCTATCTCGAAATCGCCGAGGCGGAACCGGAACGCTGCCATGTGGTCGACGCCGAGCGCTCCGAAGACGAGATCGCCGACGAGATTTTCGCGATCGTCGAGCCCTTGGTGCGGGAACTGAGCTTTACCCAGAAGAGCAGTGCGGAATCGGTCGGATGAGCGAGGAAACCGCCGGTATTCTGGAAGGCGCCGTGCCGCCGGCGCGCAATCCGCATCTTTATGGCCACCAGACCGCCGAGGATTTTCTGGCCCGCAGCTATCGTTCGGGGAAGGGTCACCATGCGATCCTGATCGAAGGACCGGAAGGCGTAGGCAAGGCGACGCTCGCTTTCCGTTTTGCCAACCACGTGCTTTCGCATCCCGATCCCGCGACTGCGCCCGAGCATCTCACCGATCCCGATCTCAATTCGTCGGTCAGCCGGCAGATCGCCTCCGGCGCCTCGCACAACCTCCTGCATCTCGCCCGCCCGGTGGACGAGAAGACCGGCAAGACGAAAACGGCGATCACGGTCGACGAGGTGCGTCGGGCCGGGCATTTCTTCTCGCAGACGTCAGGCACCGGCAATTGGCGCATCGTCATCATCGATCCGGCCGACGATCTGAACCGCAATGCGGCGAACGCCATTCTGAAGATCCTCGAGGAACCGCCGCGCCGGGCGCTTTTCCTGGTCCTCTCGCATGCGCCCGGGAAATTGCTGCCGACGATCCGGTCGCGATGCCAATCGCTGAGGCTGTCGCCGCTCGGTGACAGAGACCTTGCAAAGGCGCTCGCGGGTCTGGGTACGCCGCTCGACGGCGGCAAGGTGGAAGAGATGGTGCTGGCCAAGTCCAAGGGCAGCGTTTCCCAGGCGCTGAAACTCCTGAACTACGGCGGCACCGAGATCATCTCCGCCTTCGAGGAGGTGGTCGCAGCCGACGGTCCGACAGCCCGCAAGGCGATGCACCGGCTCGCGGATGTGCTGTCCGGCAAGGACAGCGAAGTGATCTTCGGCTTTTTCCTGGAGCACCTGGGCGACCACCTGATCGACAAAGCGCGCAACGCAGCCCTTGCCGGCGATCTACCAACGGCCGACCGGCAGGCAAAACTGGTCAGCGACATGACTGAGAAGATCACCATCGCGCAGGCCTATAATCTGGACCGCAAGCAGACGATCCTGTCGATCCTCGAAGCAGCGCGACGCTGAACTTTAAGGGCAGGGGCGGGAGCCGCATAAGGAACTTTGTGTTTCGCATCAGCGAAACATGCGCTAAGAGCGGCATGATCCAAATCCAAGTGCCCGAGTGCCCCCGATGTCCGATAAGACGCCCTATTACATCACCACTGCGATTTCTTACCCGAACGGCAAGCCGCATATCGGCCATGCCTATGAGTTGATCGCGACGGATGCCATGGCGCGCTTCCAGCGCCTGGACGGCAAGGATGTTTTTTTCCTGACCGGCACGGACGAACACGGCCAGAAGATGCAGCAGACGGCGCGCGCCGAAGGCATTTCGCCGGAAGCGCTGGCCGAGCGCAATTCCGGTGAATTCCGGGCGATGGGCAAGCTGCTCAACGCGTCCAACGACGATTTCATCCGCACCACCGAGCAGCGTCACCACGAGGCCTCCAGGAACATCTGGAACCGCATGGCCGATAGTGGCGACATCTACAAGGATACCTATGCCGGCTGGTATTCGGTGCGCGACGAAGCGTTCTATGCCGAGGACGAAACGTCGGTGCGCGATGGCGTGCGCTACGGGCCGCAGGGAACCCCGGTGGAGTGGGTTGAGGAGTCCAGCTACTTCTTCAAGCTCTCCGAATACGGCGATAAGCTGCTGAAGCACTACGAGGAAAACCCGGATTTCATCGGCCCCAACGAGCGCCGCAACGAGGTGATCTCCTTCGTGAAATCCGGCCTGCGGGACCTGTCGGTATCGCGCACCACGTTCGATTGGGGTATCAAGGTACCCAATGATCCGGCGCATGTCATGTATGTCTGGGTCGATGCCCTGACCAACTACATCACCGCCACCGGCTATATGGAAGACCCGAACGGCCCGCGCGCCAAATACTGGCCGGCGGACGCGCATATCATCGGCAAGGACATCATCCGCTTCCATGCGGTCTATTGGCCGGCCTTCCTGATGTCGGCCAGGCTGCCGCTGCCGAAGCGCGTCTTTGCCCACGGCTTCGTGCTGAATGCCGGCGAGAAAATGTCGAAGTCGGTCGGCAATGTCGTCGACCCATTCGAGCTTCTGGAGAAGTTCGGGCTCGACTACGTGCGTTATTATCTCTGCCGCGAGATTTCCTTCGGCCAGGACGGCAATTGCAACGATCAGCTGATCGCCACCCGGGTCAATGCGGATCTGGCCAACGGCATCGGCAATCTTGCAAGCCGCTCGCTGTCGATGATCGTCAAGAACTGCGACGGCCATGTTCCGGAACCGGGCGAACTCACCGACGCCGACAAGCAACTGCTTGCCGCTGCCGACGGCCTGATTGCCGTCTGCCGCGAGGAAATGGACAAGCAGCTGATCAACCGCGCTCTTGCGGCGATCATCGGTATCGTTTCCGACACCGACCGTTATTTCGCGGCGCAGGCGCCGTGGGTGCTGAAAAAGACCGATCCGGCCCGCATGGGCACGGTGCTCTACGTGACGGCGGAAGTCGTGCGCCAGATCGCCGTTCTGCTGCAGCCTTTCATGCCGGACTCGTCGGCCAAGCTGCTCGATCTTGTGGCGTCTCCGATCGATAAACGGGATTTTGCGGCGCTCGGCGAAGCCGGTCGCCTGAAGCCCGGCACGCCGCTCGAAGCGCCGACGCCTGTCTTCCCGCGTTATGTCGCGCCGGAAGCGAGCGCATAGGGTCTTATCCATGCTGATCGATACGCATTGCCACCTGGATTTTGCCGATTTCGCCGAGGAGCGCGATGCAATCGTGTCGCGCGCCCACGAGGCCGGCGTCGGCCAGATGGTGACGATCTCGACGCGGGTTCGAAAACTCGACGGACTGCTGGCACTGACCGAGCGGTATCCGTCGGTCTTCTGCTCGGTCGGCACGCATCCGAACAACGCCGGCGAGGAACTGGACATCCAGACCGAAGACCTGGTGCGGCTCGCCAATGCGCATCAGAAGATCGTCGCGATCGGCGAGGCTGGGCTCGACTATTTCTACGACACGCAGACGCCGGCAGACCAGAAGACCGGGCTGATCCGCCATATCGCGGCCGCCCGGGAAACCGGCCTGCCGTTGGTCATCCACAGCCGCAGCGCCGACGAGGACATGGCCGAGATCCTGACGGCGGAAAGCGGGAAGGGGGCCTTCCCTTTCATCCTGCATTGCTTCTCGTCGGGCGCCGACCTCGCCCGCATCGGCGTTGAACTCGGCGGCTACGTATCCTTCTCCGGCATCCTGACATTTCCGAAATCGGAAGACCTGCGCGCGATCGCCAGAACCGTGCCGCTCGACCGTTTGCTGGTCGAGACCGATGCGCCGTACCTGGCGCCAAAACGCTGGCGCGGCAAGCGCAACGAGCCGTCCTACGTGGTCAACACGGCCGAAGTGCTGGCCGAATGCATGGGCGTCAGCTACGAGGAAATCGCTGAGGTTACCACGCAGAACGCGTTCCGTATCTTCTCCAAGATGCCGAGGCTCTGACCTGTGGCGAGGTATCGGCGACGCTTCACCATTCTTGGCTGCTCGTCGTCGCCGGGCGTAYCGCGGCTGAATGGCGACTGGGGCGCCTGCGATCCTAACAACCCGAAGAACCGCCGCACGCGTGCCGCCTTCATGGTCGAGCAGATCGGGCCTGATGGCGGCAGCACGGTGGTGGTGGTCGATACCGGCCCCGATTTTCGCGAACAGATGATCGCCGCCAAGGTGCAGCGGGTCGATGCGGTTCTCTATACCCACGCCCATGCGGATCATCTGCACGGCATCGACGACCTGCGCGGTTATTTCATCCTGCAGCATCATCGCATCCCGATCTATGCCGATGCATTCACCATGGAACGGATTCGCCAGGGTTTTGGCTATTGCCTCGAAACCCCGGCGGGCGGCAACTATCCGCCGATCGTGCGGCCGTTCCTGATCGACACCCTTGAGGAGCCGATCGTCATCGACGGACCCGGCGGACAGATCCGTTTCCTGCCGCATCTGCAGGTGCATGGCGACATCCATTCGCTGGGTTTCCGGATCGGTGACGTGGGCTATTGCAGCGACGTGAGCGACTTTCCGCCTGCAAGCGTTCCGAGGCTCGGCGGGCTTGATACGCTCATCATCGATACGCTGCAGTACCGATATCACCCGAGCCATCTGTCGCTGGAACAGGCGCTCGAATGGATCGCGAAATTTGCGCCGAAGCACGCTATCCTGACGCACATGCATCTTCCGCTCGACTACGATACGGTAATGGCGGAAACGCCGCCACATGTCGAACCGGCCTATGACGGCCTGACGTTCGAAGTTGCCGTCGATCTCTGATCGCTGCGGGGTTATGGAGTGACCAAGAACCCCAGGTCTGCCGGGCTTCTTTGCAATTCGGTTAGTTCCATAATCTATCTTATGCGATCTTCGCATATGGTCGGGGAACGTTATCAGCGTATTCCCGTTCCCTCCCGCTGAAGATGCCCGGCGGCTTGTCTTGGTCGTTGGCACAAGTCGTCAAGCTTGGTGCAAGCCAGCGTCCCTACCGTCGACCTCACCCGGAATGATTCCGGTTCAGATTGAGGACAATGATATGTCGAACGAAGCCAATACCCACCAGCCGTCTGAACAGTCTCTTGCGCTGTTCCTTCAGGACAACGACGCCGACAAGCTGACCGATATCCTGGTCGAAGCGCTCTACGAGGCCTTCCGCATTCTCGAAGACGAAGTCCGTCCCGAAACCTTTCACTAAATCTTGCCGCGCCGTTCGAATGCCGGGCCATGAAGGCCTCTTGCGCCAGGACGTCCCGAAAAGTGCTGCCATCTCGTCATCCGCCTTCCGCCTGAGCAGGCTCGCATGCCCGGGCTGCACCTTACTTCACGAAGTCTTGTGTTTGGCAGACGAACCCGGTTGCCGTATGGCATCGGCCACTTCCAACGGATTCTCCCATCATGTTCGCAAGCGCCACGCCCTTCCTCACGATCGGTCTTCTGATTCTGTCGAACGTCTTCATGACCTTCGCGTGGTATGGACACCTGAAATTCGAGAGCAAGCCGCTTTATCTCGTCATCATGGTGAGCTGGGGCATAGCCTTCTTTGAATATTGCGCCCAGGTGCCAGCCAACCGCATCGGCTACGGTTACTTCAATGCAGCGCAGCTGAAGACCATCCAGGAGATCATCACGCTCTCTGTCTTCGTGATTTTCTCGGTACTTTATCTTGGCGAGCCTATTCACTGGAAGCAGATCGTCGGCTTCGGGTTCATCGCGCTCGGATCCTTCTTCATCTTCACGAAATAGCGCAGACGTCGGGAACCCGCGCACCACAGATGGGTTCGGATCACCATGACGACGTCAGGTGATGCGATGAAGAAGCAGTCGGGCGATATCCGGATTGGCATTTCGGGCTGGACCTACAAGCCCTGGCGCGGCGTTTTTTATCCTGAAGGCCTGCCGCAGAAGCGAGAGCTGACCTACGCCGCCGAGCATTTCCGCTCGATCGAGATCAACGGCACCTTCTACGGACTTCAACGTCCGCAGAGCTTTGCCGCCTGGCATGATGCAACGCCCGACGACTTCGTCTTCGCAATCAAAGGTTCGCGCTACATAACCCATATGCGCCGCCTCACCGACATCGAGACGCCGCTTGCCAATTTCCTGGCGTCCGGCGTCCTGCGCCTCGGCAAGAAGCTCGGACCCATTCTCTGGCAGTTTCCCCCGCGGATGAAATTCGATGCGGAACGTTTCGAGCCCTTTCTGAAGCTGTTGCCGAAGAGCACGGAGGATGCCGTCGCGCTCGCCCGGCGGCACGACGCGCGTCTCGATGGGCGCTCCTATGTCGAAACGGATGCGAACCGGCCGATTCGCCACGCGTTGGAAATCCGTCACGACAGCTTCCGCTCGCCGGAGTTCGTCGACCTGCTGCGTCGCTACAAGGTCGGCCTGGTCGTCGCAGATACGGTCGAATGGCCTCTCCTGATGGATCTCACTGCCGATTTCGTCTATTGCCGCCTGCATGGCTCCGAACAACTTTACGTCAGCGGATATGACGACAAGGCCCTCGACCGGTGGGCGCAGCTCATTCGCCAATGGGCCAAGGGTCGCGACCCGAAGGACGGGGAGCGCGTGGGGCCACCCTCCCCGCCGCGGGCGCACGGGCTGGATGTCTATGTCTACTTCGACAACGACGTGAAAGTGCGCGCGCCGCGGGACGCGCAGGCCTTGGCCAACCGGCTGAATGCGGGTCCGATTGCGGCGAGTGTGAAGACCGCCAGACGCGCCTGAACGGGAGGTTTTCGCTTTTCCGTCAGCATGCCTTCATTTCCATCTCGGTTTGATTTAGAGACAGTCCTTCAATCCGCCTTTTCCGGGCGGCAGGACTGTTCGCAAGGTATGTTGATCGATGCTTGATTCCCTCAGAAACGCCGCCCGCTCCTGGGTCGCCAAGTCGCTTCTCCTGCTTCTGGTTGCGTCTTTCGCTATCTGGGGCGTTTCGCACTCCCTGGTGACGGCGAGCGGCAATACGGTGATGACCGTCGGTGACCAGCAGATTTCGAGCCAGGAATTCCGCCTCGCCTATCAGCGCCAGATCGCCAATCTCAGCCGCCAGTTCGGCACGCAGCTGACCGCCGAGCAGGCTCGCGCTTTCGGCGTCCAGAACGAGGTGTTCACACAGCTCGCGGCTGGTGCCGCACTCGATCAGCTTTCCCGTGACATGAACCTCGGCCTGTCGGAAGACCGCCTCGCCAAACTGATCGCCGAAGACCCGGCCTTCAAGGGCGTCAACGGCCAGTTCGACCGCAATCTCTTCACCTCGCGCCTGCGCAATGCCGGCATCCGCGAAGACGATTACATCAAGGAGCGCAGCAAGGTTGCGGTGCGCAGCCAGATCGTCGAGGCGGTTTCGGATGGCTTCCAGCCGCCGAAAGTGCTGGTCGATGCTTTGAAGAGCTATCGTGACGAGACCCGCTCGATCGATTATGTCCTGCTCTCCAATGCCAATATCGACCCTGTGAAGGCGCCGGCGAACGATGTGCTTTCTGCCTGGTTCGAAGGCGTGAAGACCCGTTACCGCGCACCTGAATACCGCACCTTTGCCTATGTGAAGCTGCAGCCGGGCGATATTGCCGATGCATCTTCGGTGACTGACGAAGCAGCGCGCGCCGAATACGAAAAGCGCAAGGATAGCTACAAGACGCACGAAACCCGCACCATCGAGCAGCTCCCCTTCCCCAACAAGGAAATGGCGCAGGCCGCAGCGGCACAGCTGAAGGACGGTACCGCCACTTTCGACCAGATCATCAAGGATCAGGGCAAGACCGCGGCGGACGTTCTGCTCGGTGATTTCACCAAGGAGAACGTGCCTGATCCGGCCTTTGCCGATCCGGCCTTCAAGATCACTGCCAGCGGCGGAACGACGGCTGTCATCGCCGGCACCTTCGGCCCGGTCATCCTGCGCGTCACCAATATCCGCCCGGAGACGACGCGATCGTTCGACGAAGTCAAGGAGGAGATCCGCAAGCGGCTTGCCGTCTCTTCCGCGTCCCAGGAAGTCTTGAGCGTCCACGACCGTTTCGAGGATATGCGCAGCGGCGGCACCTCGCTGGAGGATACCGCCAAGGCGCTCAACCTCAAGGCTGTCACCGTGACGTCGGATGCCTCCGGCCGCAACGAAAAGGAGCAGCGGATCACCGAGCTTCCCGCTTCGAACACGCTGCTTGGAGACGTTTTCCGCACCGAACCGGGCGCTGACACCATTCCGGTAAACCTCGGCAATGATGGTTACGTCTGGTTCGAGGTGCGCAATATCGTGCCCGAGCGGGACCGCCCCCTCGCCGATGTGCGCGACAAGGCCGTTGCCGACTGGACCGCCGAACAGCAGCGCCAGGCGCTTGCCGCCCGCGCGACCGAGCTCAAGGGCCGCCTCGACAAGGGCGAGACGCTGGCAGCCATCGCCACCGAACTCGGTGTTGCGGTCGAAAACAAGCAGGGCCTGCGCCGCGGCGCCGAGGATGCGATCTTCGGCAACGAGGCGATTTCGGCAGCCTTCGCCGGCCCGGTCAACACCACCGCGACCGCGCTCGGCTCCGATGGCGAAAGCCGCCTTCTGATGAAGGTCGCCGCCGTCGACCAGGCGACGACGGATGCGCTCTCCGGCGACCAGCAGCTGCAGCAGATGGCGAACGCTGCCGGTGACGACATGCTCGATCAGATGGTCAACAGTCTGAAGACCAGCTACGGCGTGTCCGTCAACCAGACCGTGGTCGACCGGGCCATGCTCCAGTGAAACAGAGGGACGGCCGACCATGCCTGAGCTGAAACCCCTGCTTGCCAAGGTTGCCAATGGCGAGAGCCTCAGTCACGAAGAGGCGCGAGGCGCTTTCGACATCCTGATGTCCGGCGAGGCGACGCCGTCGCAGATCGGCGGCTTCCTGATGGCGCTGCGCGTTCGTGGCGAGACTGTTGCCGAGATCACCGGCGCGGTCGAAACAATGCGATCGAAGATGCTGCCCGTCTCCGGCCCCGCTGACGCCATCGATATCGTCGGCACCGGCGGCGACGGCCTCGGCACCTACAACATCTCCACGCTTGCCTCCCTGATCGTCGCCGGCTGCGGCGTCCCGGTCGCCAAGCACGGCAACCGGGCGCTGAGTTCGAAATCCGGCACGGCCGATACGCTTGGCGTTCTGGGCGTCAACCTGGAGATCGGTCCCGACCAGATCTCCCGCTGCATCCGGGAAGCCAGCATCGGCTTCATGTTCGCTTCCATGCATCACGCGGCCATGCGCCATGTCGGCCCGAGCCGCGTCGAGCTCGGCACCCGCACGATCTTCAACCTGCTCGGCCCGCTTTCCAACCCGGCCGGCGCCAAGCGCCAACTCCTCGGCGTCTTCGCGCCAAAATGGCTCGGTCCGATCGCCGAAGTCCTGCGCGATCTCGGTTCGGAGACCGTCTGGATCGTCCACGGCGACGGCATGGACGAGATCACCACCACGGGCATTACCCAGGTGACGGCGCTGGAAGACGGTAAGATCCGCTCCTTCGAGCTGACGCCGATGGATTTCGGGGTTCAGCCTGCAACGCTGGACGAGCTCAAGGGCGGCGATGGCGTCCACAACGCGGCGGCATTGCGCGCCGTGCTCGGCGGTGCGAAGAATGCGTATCGCGATATTTCGCTCTGCAATGCGGCCGCCTCGCTGATCGTTGCCGGCAAGGCGGAAACGATCGCCGACGGCATGAGGCTTGCCACCCGTTCGCTGGAGAGCGGCGAGGCGGCGGCAGCGCTCGACCGTCTGGTTGCCGTCTCGAACGAAAAGGATTGAGGTCATGACGGACATCCTCAAGAAGATCGAAGCCTATAAACGCGAGGAAATCGCTGCTGCCAAGGCGAGCGTACCGCTTGCGGAGCTGAAGGCCCGCGCTGCGGACCAGCCTTCCCCGCGCGGTTTTCATCGCGCGTTGAGGGCTAGGCAGGATACCGGTGCCTTCGGCCTGATCGCCGAGATCAAGAAGGCAAGCCCGTCGAAGGGCCTGATCCGCCCGGATTTCGATCCGCCGTCGCTTGCCGCCGCTTACGAAGCCGGTGGCGCCACTTGCCTCTCCGTCCTCACCGATGCGCCGAGCTTCCAGGGCGCGCCGGAATTCTTGACCGCCGCCCGCAACGCCTGTTCGCTGCCGGCGCTGCGCAAGGATTTTATGTTCGAGACCTACCAGATCCACGAGGCGCGGGCCTGGGGTGCCGATTGCATCCTGCTGATCATGGCATCGCTTTCCGACGACGAGGCGCGCGAGCTTTACGATGTTGCCGCTGAACTCGGTATGGATGCGCTGATCGAGGTGCATGACGAAGAGGAAACGGAGCGGGCGCTGAAACTCCCCTCTCCGCTGATCGGCATCAACAACCGCAATCTGCGCACTTTCGAACTCAACCTCGAAACGAGCGAGCGGCTGGCGCCGATGGTGCCGGCCGACAGGCTGCTCGTCGGCGAAAGCGGCATCTTCACCCATGAGGACTGCCAGCGCCTGAAAAAGGTCGGCATCAACACCTTCCTCGTCGGCGAAAGCCTGATGCGCAAGGACGACGTGGCCGCTGCTACCCGCCTTCTTTTAACCGGCGAGGCTGCGGCCCAGGCGGCGGAATAATGACGGGCCTCACCCATATCGGCGCGTCCGGCGAGGCGCATATGGTCGATGTCGGCGACAAGGCCGAAACCAGCCGCTCGGCGACCGCCGAAGGTTATATCCGCATGCTGCCGGAAACGCTGGCAACGATCCGGAAGGGCAATGCCAAGAAGGGCGATGTGATTGGCACCGCTCGGCTCGCCGGCATCATGGCCGCCAAGAAGACTTCGGATCTTATCCCGCTCTGCCATCCGCTGATGCTGACCAAGGTGGTCGTGGACATCACCGAGGACGAGCAGCTTCCGGGCCTCCGGGTGACCGCAACCGCGAAACTCACCGGCAAGACCGGCGTCGAGATGGAAGCGCTGACGGCCGCCTCGGTCGCCTGCCTGACGATCTACGACATGGCCAAGGCCGTCGACCGGGCCATGGAGATCGGCGGCATCCGCCTTCTCGAAAAGACCGGCGGCAAATCCGGAACCTATCGCGCAGAGGACTGAGACATGGCGTTACTGCCCGTTTCCGAAGCGAGGAACCGCCTGCTCGGCAAGGCGAGCCCGATCGCAGCGGTGGAAACCATCGCTCTTGGCGACGCAAATGGCCGCGTCCTTGCTGTAGATCTCGTTGCCCGCCTGACGCAGCCTCCCTTCGACGCGTCTGCCATGGACGGCTATGCGCTCAAGGCGTCCGACGCAGCGGCGATCGGCTCGGAGTTGGTGGTGATCGGTACCGCTGCCGCCGGCCACGCCTTCGAAGGCACGGTTGGCAAGGGCGAGACTGCGCGCATCTTCACCGGCGCCCCGCTGCCGGAAGGTGCCGATTCCATCCTCATCCAGGAAGATGCCGAAAAGCTTGAAGGCGACCGCATTCGCACCAGGTTCGAAGTCACTAGGGGCCGGCATGTGCGCCCTCGCGGCCAGGATTTTGCCGAGGGCGAAACCGTGCTCCCGGCCGGCACGCTCATCGACTTCTCGCATCTGACGGTCGCCGCGGCCATGAACCACCCGGAGCTTTCCGTCTATCGCCGGCCCCGCGTCGCAGTCCTTGCGACCGGAGACGAGCTTGTGCCGCCCGGCGCCACGCCCGGGAACGCGCAGATCATCGCCTCCAACACCTTCGGCGTTTCCGCGCTGGTGCGCGACAATGGCGGCGAAGTTCTCGATCTCGGCATCGTCCGCGACCGGCCTGAAGATATCACCGCGGCCATCGACAAGGCCCGTGCGGCCAAGGCCGACGTGCTGGTGACCCTCGGCGGAGCCTCGGTCGGCGATCACGACCTGGTGCAATCGACGCTGAAAGCCGCCGGCATGGAACTGGATTTCTGGCGCATCGCCATGCGGCCGGGCAAGCCGCTGATGGTCGGCGCGCTCGGCGAAATGCAGGTTCTCGGCCTGCCGGGAAATCCGGTTGCGAGCCTCGTCACCAGTCTGCTCTTCCTCGAACCGCTGATCCGCAAGCTCGCGCATCTGCCGGAAAAGCGCAGGGAGGTGCAGGGTGTCGCGGCAAGCAAACTTCCCGCCAACGACCAGCGCCAGGATTATCTCCGCGCCAGGCTGACGAGAGACCGCGACGGCAATCTCGTCGCCGAGGCCTTCGCGAAGCAGGACTCATCGATGATGAAGATCTTTGCCCATTCCGACGGCCTCGTCATCCGCCCGGCGCACGCGCCGGAGCTGCCGGCCGGCGCCCCCTGCCCGATCCTGCTGATCCGCCCTTGAGCTGAGCAGTTCCGTCAGCCGGCCCGGTCTCTATCCGCGCCCCGAACGGCCGCGACGATCCTATTCCTCGTCCTGCTCCCGCTCCCGCTCGGTCAGCACCCAGACGTGACCGGCCGGATCGAAGATCGACGCCACCTGGCGACCATTCATGTCCGTCTGTATCCTGTCGCGCATCATGCCGCCGAATTCGAACGCCAAATCGACCACGCTTTCGACATCCGGCACCGTCAACTGGAAGATCGTGCTGACGGCGCCGTCGTTTTTCGGATGGTATGGCCCCTGATAGGAAGGTGCTGACTCCCTTTCCGGATCGGATCCGCAGACAACGATGCCGATCGGTCCGAGCTGCAGCTCGATCATCGTCAGGCGTAGCATTTCATAGGAATTGGTTTCCGTGGCGCCGAAGACGTTCTTGTAGAATTCGGCCGTGTCGCGTTCGCGCCCCTGCGCCACGAAAAGGCTCAAACTCAAGCTGAAATTACTACCCAACATCGTCCCTGCTCACCTGTGATTCCCTTGCAGGATAAAGGAGTTATTGTGGTGGTGTCATGTCAGCCATGGAGGCCGCCGGCCTTTAAAGGCGGCTATGCACCGGATTCGCTGCCGGGGCCTGTATAACGCGCCCGTGGACGGATCAGGTGTCCGCTCTCGACCTGCTCCATGGCATGCGCCAGCCAGCCGGTGGTGCGCGAAAGCGCGAAGATCACGAGCGGTGCGTCTTCCGGGAGGGCGAAAGTTGCGGCAAGCGATGCCAGTGCGAAATCGATGTTGATCGGCTCGCCGAGCAGTTCCTCTCCGGCTTCGGCAAGCGAAGCATAAAGCGGCGGCGCTTCGAAGCTGGCCATCAGCGCCCGTGCCCGTGGATCGCCATGCGGATAGAGCCGGTGGCCGAAGGGCCTGACGACGCCTTCCGAGGACAGCATGCTGCGGATCGCCTCGCGCACGCCGACCGACGCCGCCTTTTCCGCGAGCACGGTGACGCCGGTCCAGGCGCCGCCATGCCGCGGACCCGTGAGCGTCGCAAGGCCGGAAAGCGCCGCAGCGGAGAGTGCCGCCCCCGACGACGCCGTCACGCGCGCCGCAAAGGCAGAAACGTTGAGTTCGTGTTCGGCCGCCAGCACCAGCGCTCTGCGGATCGGCCCAGCGGCATCGGGACGCTGCCAGCCGAGCGCCAGCCGCTCATGCAGGGGCAGCGGTTCCGGCCACGGAGCAAGCGCCATGGCGACGGTCGAGAGCACGTCGGCTGCTTCCGCGCGGAGGATGAAGGATTTCCGCCGCAGCGCCGGTAGGTCGCTCATCACCCGGGCGGCAAGCCCGGCAAAGGCCGCAGCCATGCGGGTGGCGCCGCTCGGCCCCGCCCCGCCTGCGGCGACGCGCGCGCTTTCCGTATCCCAGAGAAGTGCGGCGACCTCCTCTAGCGTCGCATGTTCACACAGCTCGACGGCATCACGACCGCGATAAAAAAGCCGCTCGTTGGAAATCGTCGAGATTGTCGTCGGCAGGACCGGATCGCCCCAGCGGATCGCGTCCGCCGCCACCGCTGCCGATTGTCGCCGCCCGGCATGCCGTTCCGAGAGGCGCTTGACGTCGTCGGCCTGATAGAGGCTGCGGCGCGGATCAGCAGGATCCGGCTTCGCGCGGATGCGGCCGCGGCTGACATTGGCATAAAGCGTCTGCGGTTTGGTCCCGAGGCGGGAGAGCGCTTCTTCGGCGGTGATCCAGAGCATGTTCATATTGATCGATTGCATCAAGATTGACGTCAATAAGACTAGGTCGGATCATCAAGCTCGTAAAGGAGAAACACCCATGAAAAACAACGGACTTGAAGATGTCATCGCCGCCGAGACCCGGCTTTCGGATGTGGACGGAGAAGCGGGACGCCTCGTCATTCGCGGCGTATCTCTCGACCTGCTTGTCGAGCGCGCGACTTATGAAGACGCTGCGGCGCTGCTCCTGGATGGCTTTCTGGAACATCCCGTCACCGCGGCCGATTTGAAGGCTCGCCTCGGCCAGGCCCGCGCCGAAGTTTTTGCGCATGTACGCGCGGCGGATGCCGCGCTTCTGAGCCTACCGCCCGTCGATGCCATGCGCGCGCTGATCGCACGGCTGCCGGACGGCGAGGATTTCGAAACCACGTTTCGACTGTTCGCAGCCCCCGCCGTCTTCCTGCCGGCCGTGCTGAGGCTCCAGAAGGGGGAGACGCCGGTGGCGCCCAACTCATCGCTTTCCCAGTCCGCCGATATCCTCGCCATGCTGGACGCCAGCCCGCCGACGCGTGAACAGGTCGCAGCGCTGGACGCCTATCTGGTGACGATTTCGGATCACGGACTGAATGCCTCGACCTTCGCCTCGCGCGTCGTCGCCTCGACCGGCGCAGGCCTCACGTCAGCCGTGCTGGCTGCCATCAGCGCGCTCAAGGGTCCACTGCATGGCGGGGCGCCGGGACCGGTACTCGACATGCTGGATGCGATCGGCAGCGAGGACAATGCCAAGACGTGGCTCGCCCAGGCGCTCGATCGCCGCGAACGGCTGATGGGCTTCGGCCACCGCATCTACCGCGTCCGCGATCCCCGCGCCGACGCACTGAAAGGTGCATTGCGGCCGTTGGTCATGACCGGACAGGTGGACCCCGACCGCATCCGGCTTGCCGAAGCCGTCGAGCAGGCGGCGCTTGCTATCCTCAAGGAGCGCAAGCCGGACCGGCCGCTCGACGTCAATGTCGAGTTCTACACAGCCCTGCTGCTCGATGCGCTGAAATTCCCGCGGGCTGCCTTCACCGGCGTCTTTGCGATCGGCCGCACGGTCGGCTGGATCGCCCATGCCCGCGAACAGGCGCTGGAAGGCCGGCTGATCCGGCCACGTTCGGTTTATGTCGGCCCCCTGCCCCAGGCGGCATAATTGGCGATCACATCTGGATCGACATGCCGCCGTCGACGGTCAGCACATGGCCGTTGACGAAGGAGCCGGCGTCGCTTGCCAGAAACAATGCGGCGCCGGCGATCTCGTCGGGCCGGCCCCAGCGTTGCAGCGGCACGCGCTGGCGCATGAAAGCGATCATGTCGGGATCCGCGGAAATCTCCGCATTGGTCTCGGTGGCGAACATGCCGGGCGCAATCGCGTTGCTGGTGACGCCGAATGGGCCGTATTCAGCCGCAAGGCTTCGCACCAGACCGGTCAGTCCCTGTTTGGCGACGGGGTAGATGGCGTCGCCCGAACGGGCCATGTTGCCGATGATCGACGTGACCGAGATGAGACGGCCATGGCCCTGGGCCTTCATGATATCAGCAGCATTGCGGGACAGCGCGATTGCCGAGAGCAGGTCAGTCTGAACCAGGTTCAGGATTTCGGCATCGCTGAACGCTGCAAACGGGCGCCGGTCGCGGGCACCGACATTATTGATGAGGATATCCAGCCGGCCATGATCTGCGTGGAGCTTTGCGATCGCCTCGCGTCCGGCATCGAGATCTGCGACGTCGAAAGCAACTGCACTCACCTCGCCGCCCGCACCGGCGATGGAAGCAACGGCCTGTTCGAGCATGTCGCTGGAGCGGCCGCTGAGCACGACATGCGCGCCGGCCTCCGCCAGAGCCTTCGCCATATGCAGGCCGAGCCCTCGGCCGCTGCCTGTGACGAGCGCCACGCGTCCGTTAAGAGAAAATCCGTCGAAAATACCCATATCGCACCGCTGAAATGAAAAGAGCAATTCCGGCGAGCATAGGGGATGTCGCAGCGGTGCCGCCAGTGCGAAAAAGAGAATGTCTGCGCCTGATAGCAAAAAGGCAGGATGCGGGATCCTGCCTTTTCGGATTTCCTCAGACGAGGCGGCTCTGTTCCAGGGCCGCTTCGATGAAGCTCGCAAACAGCGGATGCGGATCGAGCGGCCGGCTCTTCAGTTCCGGGTGATACTGCACGCCGATGAACCACGGATGGTCCGGATATTCGATCGTCTCCGGCAGCACGCCGTCCGGCGACATGCCCGAGAACACCAGGCCGCAGTTTTCCAGCCGGTCCTTGTAGTCGACATTCACCTCGTAACGGTGGCGATGACGCTCGGAAATATCGGTCGAGCCGTAGATTTCCGCGATCTTGGTGTCCTTCTTGAGCGCCGCCTTGTAGGCGCCGAGGCGCATCGTGCCGCCGAGGTCGCCGGCCACTGAACGGATTTCGAGTTCGTTGCCTTTCACCCATTCGGTCATCAGGCCGACCACCGGCTCCTTGGAAGGACCGAATTCCGTCGACGATGCCTTCTCTATGCCGGCGAGATTGCGGGCGGCCTCGATGACGGCCATCTGCATGCCGAAGCAGATGCCGAAATACGGTACCTTGCGCTCGCGCGCGAAACGAGCCGCATGGATCTTGCCCTGCGAGCCCCGCTCGCCGAATCCGCCGGGTACCAGGATGCCGTGGACTTTCTCGAGCCAGGGCGCCGGATCTTCCTTCTCGAAGATCTCCGACTCGATCCACTCGAGGTTGACCTTGACGTGGTTGGCGATGCCGCCGTGATGCAGCGCCTCGATCAGCGACTTGTAGGCGTCCTTGAGGCCCGTATACTTGCCGACGATCGCGATCGTCACTTCGCCTTCCGGGGTGCGGATGCGGTTGCAGACCTCCTCCCAGGCGTCGAGGCGCGGCTTGGGGGCCGGTTCGATGCCGAAGGCGGCGAGAACCTCATTGTCGAGGCCTTCCTTGTGGTAGGCCATCGGCACGTCGTAGATATTGGCGACGTCGAGCGCCTGGATGACGGCGGACGGGCGGACATTACAGAACAGCGACAGCTTTCGGCGTTCGGGTTCCGGGATTTCCCGGTCGGCGCGCACCAGCAGGATGTCGGGGGCAATCCCCATCGCCTGCAGCTCCTTGACGGAATGCTGGGTGGGCTTGGTCTTCAATTCGCCGGCCGCCGGAATGAACGGCATCAGGGTCAGGTGGAGGTAGATCGCGGTGCCGCGCGGCAGGTCGTTACCGAGCTGGCGGATCGCTTCCATGAACGGCATCGCCTCGATGTCGCCGACCGTGCCGCCGATCTCGCAGATGACGAAATCGTAGTCGTCATTGCCTTCGGTGACGAAATCCTTGATCTCGTTGGTAACGTGCGGGATCACCTGGACGGTCGCGCCGAGATAGTCACCGCGGCGTTCCTTGTCGATGATGTTCTTGTAGATGCGGCCCGTGGTGATGTTGTCGGTCTTGGTCGCCGAACGCCCCGTGAAGCGCTCGTAGTGACCGAGATCGAGGTCGGTTTCCGCCCCGTCGTCGGTGACAAAAACCTCGCCGTGCTGCGTCGGGCTCATCGTGCCCGGGTCGACGTTGAGATAAGGATCGAGCTTCCTCAGCCGAACCCGGTAACCTCGTGCTTGTAACAAAGCTCCGAGTGCCGCGGCCGCAATTCCTTTTCCGAGGGAAGAAACCACGCCGCCAGTTATGAATACATATCGCGCCATGGGATTCACCGGATACCTTTTCATTGGTGATTCCGCCAGCCCAAATCGTCTGCTTTATAAAAACGGCTGTGGAATCTTCACAAAATAAAACCGGCAGGCTTTTGGCCTGCCGGAGCTTGAAACGTGGACCGCGCCCTTATTGGCCGGTCGGAACGCCCGTCGGCGCAGCCGGGGCGGCAGGCGCCGAACCGGTCGCGGGGGCAGCAGGAGCCGGCGTTGCCGGCGCAGCACCAGTTGCCGGGGCTGCCGGAGCGGATGCGCCGGAACCGGACGGAACGCCGTTGCCTGCCGGAGCGGGAGCGGGTGCCGGACCGAGCTGGTCGAGAATGCCGCCGCCGGTGCCCTGCTGGCTCTGCGGGATGCGGTTCAGGATGTCGCTCGGGCGGGATTCGTAGCGCGCCAGGATGCCGAGCGCCAGCGAGGTGATGAAGAACAGCGTCGCGAGGATGGCGGTCGTGCGGGTCAGCGCATTGGCGGTGCCGCGTGCCGACATGAAGCCGGAGCCGCCGCCGATGCCAAGCCCGCCGCCTTCGGAGCGCTGGATCAGCACGACGCCGACAAGCGCCAGCACGATCATGAGATGAATGACAATCAGAACGGTCTGCATGAATTAAAGATCCCTGCCCCTCGACGAGGCAATAGAAGAAGATTGGCGGCTCTTTACATGAGGCCTGCGCGCATTCCAAGCCCTTATCAAAAGCTTTAGGCCGTCAGTCCCTCATAGACCCGATAGATGGCGAGAAAATCTTCCGCTTTCAAGCTCGCGCCGCCGATCAGTGCGCCGTCGACATTCTCGACGCCCATCAACTCCCGGGCATTGCCCGGCTTGACCGAACCGCCATAGAGAATGCGCATCAGCCTGCCTTCTTCGCCGAACCGCTGGACGAGTTCTGCCCGCATGAAGGCATGGGCGATTTCGATATCCTTGACGGTCGGCGTCAGTCCGGTGCCGATCGCCCAGATCGGTTCATAGGCGACAACAGTGTTGACGGCGTTTGCCGATTGGGGCAACGAGCCGAAAATCTGACGTTTCAGAATGTCGAGGGTCTGGTATGCGTCGCGTTCGTCGCCGGTTTCGCCGATGCAGACGATTGCGGTCAGATCGGCGGCATAGGCCGCCTCCGCCTTGGCCCGGACCAGATGATCGGTCTCCGCATGGTCGGCTCGGCGCTCGGAATGTCCGACGATCACATAGGTGCCGAAACAGTCGGCGATCATCTCCGCGGAAATATCGCCGGTATGGGCGCCGCACATGTTCTGGTGGCAATCCTGGCCGCCGATCTCCAGCGGACTGTCTGTCGCCAAGGCGGTTGCGACATAGAGCAGCGTCGCCGGTGGGCAGATCAGCGTATCGACCTTTTCCGACAACGGTCCGATCACGCCATCGGCAATCGTCTTGATTTCGGTCAGGAACTCGCGGGTGCCGTTCATTTTCCAGTTTCCGGCAACGAGCGGGCGCACATCAGGCGTCATCGGCAAATATTTCCTCTCCGTTCGGTTCCGACGAGCAAAACCGAAGCCTCCATGTATCAGAAACGTGTTTTTAGCCTATCCTGCATGAATTGGTATGCAAAAGACAGATTTTGGTTCAAGTCTTTGGTTAACGACCGGCGCTCAGTGGCTGGTCAGCAGAAAATTCAGGACCTTTCGCCAATCGACCATCCGGATCGGCGTGCCGTGGCTGCCGGTCGCAAACAGCGTAAACCGGGTCGGGTAACGTGCTGCCTTCAGCTTGCGATAGACCGCTTCCTGATCCTCGGACCTGTAGACGCTGTCGCTGCCGCCATGCGCGAAATAAATGGGCAGCTTGCGCTTGGCCAGAAGCGATTTCGGCAATTCCGGGTCCGGCGGGCCGCCGAGCAGTGCCACGCCCTTCAGATACCGCACCGCCTGTTTGTCGCGGCTGATGCCCTGGCAGATGAACCCGCCCATCGACGCGCAGGCGAGGATCACCGGCCGCCCGGCCGACTGGTCGAACGCGTAGCGGATCAGCGCCGCGATATCGGCGACGCCATTGTCGTCGAACGAGGTGACGCTCGGCGAATAATAGGTGCCGCCATTGCCGGTGGCGAGGTTCTTCAGCCGGTTGAAATTGCCGCCGAACGTATAGTCGTTAACGCCGAGCCGGCGGTCACCGCCGCGGCCGTGGATGAAGATCACCGTGAAGGCGGCCCCGTCCGCCTGTCCCACCCTGGTGACATCGAGCCGGCGCCCGGCGAGGGCCAGCGTCTCGTTCTGCTGATAGCGCCTGACACCCAGCGAAACATACTCGTCCTTGACGCGTCGTTCCGGCTCGCGGTCGCGGCCGTTGATGTCGCGCATTTCCTGGTAGTCTATTACCTCGTATGCGCCGCCGTCGGAGGATCGCAACACCTTCATCTGGGAAAAGAGTTCATCCTTGAAAGGCTTTATCGGCCCTTCCTGTGCTCCTGCCGGCGCTGCGGCAAGAGTTGCCAGCACAGCAAGAAACGTGCCGAAAACGAAATGAACTGTGGACATGCTTTGTTTCATCCGGTTCCTTCAGCCTCGCAAGCTTGCCATGGCCCGATCGGCGCAGCATTGGTGAAAAACGACCGTTTCCATGCGGCATCGCGAAAAAGCCGGGTTTCTGGCAGAATCGCGAGTGATTCGAAACAGCACGAGATTGGTATGGCTTCCTCTTCCGCACCCCGACAGGTAGTACCGACGCAGCCAATGGATGACAATAATGACCTTTTTGCCGATTTGCCGGTGACAGCCAAGGCAGTTGCCGTCGAACCCACGCCCGCCGTCAAGGCCGAGCCCTCGACACCGCGCCCGGCGCCGACCACCCTGTCCGGCGACGACTACGGCGCCTCCTCGATCCGCGTGCTCGAAGGCCTGGAACCGGTGCGCATGCGTCCCGGCATGTATATCGGCGGCACCGACGAAAAGGCGATGCACCACCTCTTCGCCGAAGTCATCGACAATTCGATGGACGAGGCGGTCGCCGGCCATGCGGACTTCATCGACGTGCATCTCGACGCCGAGGGTTTCCTGACGGTCACCGACAACGGCCGCGGCATCCCGGTCGAGAATCACCCCCAGGTTCCGGGCAAGTCTACGCTCGAAGTGATCATGACCAAGCTGCATGCGGGCGGTAAGTTCGACGGCAAGGCCTATGAGACATCAGGCGGTCTGCACGGTGTCGGCGTTTCCGTGGTCAACGCGCTGTCCGACCTTCTCGAAGTAGAGGTCGCCCGCAATCGCAAACTCTATCGCCAGCGCTTTTCGCGCGGCATGCCGCAGGGCGGCCTGGAAGAACTCGGCGACGTCCATAACCGCCGCGGCACCCGGGTGCGCTTCCATCCCGATCCGCAGATCTTCGGCGACCATGCGAAATTCGATGCCGGCCGCATCTTCCGCATGGCGCGCTCAAAAGCCTATCTGTTCGGCGGCGTCGAAATCCGCTGGAGCTGCGATCCGGGCATGGTGGCCGCCGGCGGCGACATCCCCGAAAAGGCGGTCTTCCACTTCCCCGGCGGCCTGAAGGACTATCTTTCCGCCACCCTCGGCAAGGACTTTACCGTCACCCGCGAAATCTTTGCCGGCCGCACCGAAAAGACCGGCGGCCATGGCGCCATGGAATGGGCGATCACCTGGTATGGCGGCGATCCGGAACTGCATTCCTATTGCAATACCATCCCTACGCCCGAAGGCGGCACGCATGAGGCGGGTCTGCGCATCGCGCTGACCAAGGGCCTCAAGAACTATGCGGATCTGACCCAGAACAAGCGCGCAAAGGAAATCACCACCGACGACGTGATGATCTCCGCGGTCGGCATGCTTTCGGTCTTCATCCGCGAGCCGGAATTCGTCGGCCAGACCAAGGACAAGCTCGCGACCGTCGAAGCCCAGCGCATCGTCGAAAACATCCTGCGCGACCCCTTCGACCATTATCTTGCCGGCAACCCTGCCGAGGCCGCAAAACTGCTCGAATGGGTGATCGAGCGCGCCGAAGAGCGCCTGCGCCGCCGCAAGGAAAAGGAAGTCAACCGCAAGACTGCAGTGCGCAAGCTGCGCCTGCCCGGCAAGCTCGCCGACTGCTCGCAGAACACCGCTGAAGGTGCCGAACTCTTCATCGTCGAAGGTGATTCGGCAGGAGGATCGGCCAAGCAGGGCCGCAACCGCGCCAACCAGGCCATCCTGCCTTTGCGTGGAAAGATCCTCAACGTCGGCAGCGCCAGCCGTGAAAAGCTGTCCGCCAACCAGCAGATCGCCGATCTCATCCAGGCGCTCGGCTGCGGCACCCGCACCAAATACCGCGAGGAAGACCTCCGCTACGAACGCATCATCATCATGACCGATGCGGACGTCGATGGTGCCCATATCGCTTCGCTGCTGATCACCTTCTTCTACCAGGAAATGCCGGAACTCATCCGCGGCAACCATCTCTATCTGGCGGTGCCGCCGCTCTACGTGCTGCGCCAGGGCGGCAAGACCGTCTATGCCCGCGACGATGCCCACCGGGCGGAGCTGATGGAAACGGTGTTCAAGGGCAAGAAGGTCGAGATCGGCCGCTTCAAAGGGCTCGGCGAGATGATGGCGGCGCAGCTGAAGGAAACCACGATGGATCCTGCCCATCGCACGCTGCTGCGCATCTCGATCGACGACGTGGATTTCGAAGGCACCCGCGAGGCCGTCGACAACCTGATGGGCACCAAGGCTGATGCCCGCTTCCGCTTCATCCAGGAGCGTGCCGCATTTGCGGAAAACCTCGATATCTAAGCCGGATTTCCGGCTTGGATATCTCCGGCTTCGCCATGACGGTCATCTCCGCTCGCTGAGCACTTTGGTAACGGCGCTGATCAGTGCGGCCGCCTCATAGGGCTTGCGTACGACCGGGGCCGAGAAGCTTGCCGGGATGATCGCCTTGTCGCTATAGCCGGTTGCGAAAATGAACGGAATATTTCGGCGGATCAGTTCCTCGGCAATCGGCAGAGATGTGCCGGAGCCGAGATTGACGTCGAGGATCGCCACATCAAACCGGATGTCCTCGAGCTTGCGGAAGGCGTCGGCAGCCGAGGGCGTCGTCGTCACCTTGTCGATACCGTGGTCGGCGAGCATTGCTTCCACGTCCGCCGCAATCAGCATCTGGTCTTCCACCAGCAGGAATTCGAGGTCCTGAAGCCGCGGAGCAACGGCGTCGTGGCTGACGACGCTGCCGCTCTCCTCGGCTTCCACGTCCGCCAACTCCTCATCGCCGTGGATATGTTTCGACGGCACCACGAAGCGCGCCCTCACCCCTTCGGGCGGATAGTCGATCTTTGCCTCACCCTCGAGCTCGTAGGGCACGCTGCGGGTGATCAGGACGCTGCCAAACCCGGCCCGGGACGGCGGACTCACGGATGGTCCGCCATTTTCGGTCCACACAAGCTCGCAATCGTTGTTGGCAAGCCGCCGCCACTCGATATCCAGCCGCCCGCCGTTAACGGAGAGCGAGCCGTATTTCGCCGCATTAGTCGACATCTCGTGCAATACCAGCGCCAGGACCGAAAACGCACGGCTGTCGAGCCATATGCGTGGACCCTTGAGCGTGACGCTGCGCGTTCCCTCGCTATAAGGCTTCAGCTCCGCTTCGAGAAGATCGGACAGCCCGCCACCGTCGCCGCCGCGCACCACCTGGTCGTGGGCGAAAGCGAGCGCCTGGATGCGCCCCTTGAGCGAGCCAATATAATCCTTGAGGCTGACTTCGGCATCGACCGAATGCCCGACCAGTGCCTTGATCACCGAAAGGATGTTCTTGACCCGGTGGTTGAGCTCCTCGTTCAACATCCGCTGACGTACGTCCGCCTTGCCGCGCTCGTCGGCCAGCAGTTCGTTGTGGTGGAGAACCACCTCGACCAGCACGGCTCGGATCGCATCCGCGATCTCGCGGTCGCTGTCGCTCCAGGGCTGGGCTTGCCGATGCACCATCTCCCGCCAGATCGCGAAACTCTTGCGGGGTGTCAGACGGTCTCCGAGGAGGCCTGTTTCATAGGATTTCTCAGGATTGCCGGCCCAATTGAGCGTCTCCACCATTTCGCGGCGGAAGAAGAACAGGTAGTCGCGAGGTCGCTGCGAAAGTGGGATGGCCAGCACACCGCAGACCATGTCGGGAGAGATGCGAATTTCCGGAAGATCCGTGGAGAGCTGAAAGCTGGACCAGATCTTGCCGCCTGCAACGCCGCCGACAAACTCGGCAAGCTCGGCAATCCGGTCCTGCGGTGGCACGGCGCCTTCCCCGGTCAACACGCCCCCGAGCCACAGGCCTATGCCATCACAGGCCAGCATCTGGCCGAACTCTCCGAGCGAACTGCGCAGCAGCGCGGTAATATCCGCATGATGGGAGGCAGCCTGCAGAAAACGGTCGAGCGACCGCCGTGCCTGACCGGCGGTCTCCATGAGCTGTCGCTGTCTCAATGCACTCAGGTGCAGCGAGAAGAACTCTCCAAAGGTCTCCGCCGCCACACGCTGCGGCATCGAGAGTATTTTCGGAGAATAGTGGTGGCAGGCGATCAGGCCCCACAGCTCGTTATCCACCACGACGGAGATCGACATCGACGCGGCGACCCCCATGTTGCGCAGATACTCGCAATGGATCGGCGAAACGCTGCGCAAATGTGCGAAAGACAGATCGAGCGCCTCGCCTGTCTCGTCGGTCTCCGGCACGATCGGGATGCGCGGATTGCTGGCGTCGGAGATCACCCGGATAGTGTTCTTCACATAAAGCGCCCGGGCCTGTTTCGGAATGTCGCCCGCCGGGAAATATTGGCCCTTGAAGCTTTCGAGGTCGCGTCTCTTGTATTCGCTGACGACCTTTCCGGCACCATCCTCTTCGAAACGATAGATCATCACCCGGTCGTAGCCGAGCATGGCATAGATCAGCCGCACCGAGCTTTCGATCAGCCGGTCGAGGCTGGCGACGTTGCGGATGCGGCTGATCAGCATGCGCGCCACTTCGAGCGGCTGGTCGGAATCGGTCGAGGCCGGTTCGAACTCCAGGATCACCTTGGACTCGAAACGATGGATCGAAACGTCGAAAGCGCCACCCGAGGCAAACTTCAGCCCATGCCGAAGCGCCGGCCGCGCCGGATTGTCGGACGTGGCGAGCGCATTGCGCAATGTGTGGGCCGCCTCCCCGCCGACGATATCCTCCAGCCGCTGCCCGTTGATCTCTCCCGTGATCGCAAGCATGTCCGCCACGTTGGCTGAGTGCTGCATGACGACGGATCCGGCGGCATCGCAGGCGATAAGGCATCCATGAGGTTGAATGCTGCCGGGGATATGGATCGGCTCTCGGTCGCAATTGGTAAGATCGACCGTATCCCTGTAAGGCATATTACAAGTCCCTGAAGGCAGTCCGGCCAATAGATGGGACAGCAGACGCTTGGGCATTCCATCGAGGCTGGGAAAACTTCATCAAGAAGGTTTGTTCCGTACTTCCGGCTTTGTCAGAAGTGATTTCATATTTCTATCGCATCTGCCGTCTAGGGCAAGGAGTAAGCTTCCTTTTAATGGATGACGCATTAGTCTTGTACCAGGCAGCCTCATAAGCCATATGATGGTGAAAATGAAAAAAAGGAAATGCGGTGAGCGGAAATAACGATCGCAAAGGCCCGAAAGAGCCACGTTGGCTTGGGCCAGTTGCACCGAGCAGGGTCGCGCTGATCCCGCCGATCTCGGCTGCTCGCTGGCTTCTCGTGCTCGTCGCCGCCGCAGGCATCTATTTCTTCCACGGCTTCCTGGTCCCCGTTCTGGCCGCCCTGGTAATCGGCTTTGCAAGCTGGCCGCTCTACCGCGAGCTCTTGCGCCGTACAGGTGGCAACACGACGATCGCCGCCTCGCTCGCCATTATCTTCATCCTGGCCTTCCTCATCGTGCCGATCGGCATCGCCATCTCCTACACGATCGGCGAAGTGCGCCAGTGGATCATCTGGGCCGCCGAAGTGAACCGTTTCGGCGCGCCACCCCCTGCCTGGATCACCGGCCTTCCCTGGGTCGGCGAATGGCTCGGCATCCAATGGGTCCAGCATGTCGGCTCGCCCGGTGCGGTCGGCGAACTGATCCAGATCGTCTCGGGCGCCAATATCGGTAATATCTACCGGGCCATCGTAGCCGCCGGCGACGGCGCTTTCCATCTGGTCCTGACACTGCTTTTCATGCTGATCGCGCTGTTCTTCGTCTATCGCGACGGCGGTTCCTTCAGCGAGCAGATCGATCTTCTCGGCGAGCGCATCCTGCCGACCCGCTGGGAGCGTATCTCGCGCGTCGTTCCAAGGACGATCAGCTCCACCGTGACCGGCCAGACGCTGATTGCGATCGGCGAAGGCATCGTGCTCGGCATCGCCTACTGGATCGCGGGCGTCCCCTCGCCCGTCACGCTCGGCGTTTTGACCGGCCTGATGGCGCTTATCCCGGGCGGCGCGCCGCTGTCGTTCTCGCTGATATCGTTCTATCTGGTCGCCAATGGCGCCTACTTCGCCGGCGGCGGTCTTTTCCTCTGGGGCACGGTCGAACTCTTCATCGTCGATAAAACGCTGCGGCCTCGCCTGGTCGGCGGCCCGATCAAGCTTCCCTTCCTGCCGACATTCTTCGGTCTCGTCGGCGGCGTCAGCACCATGGGCTTCCTCGGCCTGTTCATCGGCCCGGTCCTGATGGCGCTGCTCGTGTCGATCTGGCGCGAATGGATCCGCGAAGTGAAGATGGCCGAAGTGACCGAGGCTGAAACCGTCGAGATGCCCAAGGGGCCGGCGACATCTCCGGAGCTTCCCCCAGATCTTCCCGTCGTTAGGAAAGTCTCTTCTCCATGAAGATGCTGAGCGGATCGGTCCGGTAATCTCCGAACGGCCCGACCTCCGAGAAGCCGCAGGCGCGATAAAGCCCGATCGCCTGCGGTTGGTGGACGCCCGTTTCAAGCCGAACCGCCGAAAGGCCGAGTTCGCCGCCGCGTTGCAGGATCGCATCCATCAGCTGCTTGCCGAGTTTCAGGCCCCGCGCCGCCTCGTCTACGAACATCCGCTTGATCTCCCCGGTGCCGTCACCCGCCTCGACCAGCGCCCCGCAGCCCAAAATCGTGTCTCCATCGCGCGCCACGAAGAAGGAAACGCCGGGACCCTCGAGCGCCGCGACGTCCACCATGTGATTGCTCTCACTGGGATAGAGCGAAGTCGCATAGGCGTCGGAGAGTTCGAGAAGCCTCAGCACGCCCGCCTGGCGCGGCGGTTCGATCGCAATCGCGACGGTCATTTGTGTACTCCGATGGTTCCTGCACATTGCTTAGCGCATGTGGCGGATCCATTGAAGCTGCCTTGGTCGGGCCAAGATTGCTCGCTTTAAGTCGCTCACCATATTTCGGGGAACGCCATGAATTCCGCACTGATTGTCATGACCATTCTCGGCTGCAACGACGCCGGGACGGACTGCCATTATATCGCGACCGCAGAAAACCGCTGGCCGAGCATCGAGATGTGCAATTCGGTATCGGAACAACAGCTCTCCGGTTATGCCAACCAGGCCTACCCGATGCTCATCGCCGTCTGCCAGAAACCGGAAGCGACGGAGATCGCCAAGGCGCCGGTGCCGCAGTCGCGACCGGAGACGGCGATGCCCGCACCATCGGCAGAGCCAGCCGCGACGCCAGCTCCGGAGCCGGTGACGCAACAGGAGAAGGAAACGCTTGCGGGTCGCGCTATCCAGCGGGTCAAGACCGTATTGCCGACCACTGAAGGCGTGAAAACGCTGATGACCAGTCCGGTACGGCTAGTCGAGAATGGCTATTCCTGGGTTGCCAAGAAATTCCGGTAAGCAGGCGGTTACGCCGCCAGCGACACGCCGTTGGCATAAGACCGCGCACTGAGCCGGACCTCCAGCCTATGCAGCTTCTCGATCATGTCGAGAAGTTCGCTGACCGGCGAAAGCTGCATGTTCGGCCGCTGGAATTTCTCGAGCAACATGCCGGCGATATTGTCGAGCGCGCCGGTTGCCGCCGCCTTGCGCCAGAGGAAGACCGCTTCGACGAAGACGGCTGCGATATCCCGCCCGAGGCCCGAAGCTTCGAAAAGCGCCCGCACCGCATGCATGCGGCCGGTCGCGAGTATCGCTCTCACGCGGCGGTCGTCGAGCCCGGAGAGGGAGACCATTGCGCCAGCGAAGAAATCGACCTTGCCGCTGCAGAGCGCGTGGATCAGGAAGGCCGGCGTCAGCCGTCCGGCCGTGCGCAAATGTTCGACCAGGCCGGGGATTTCTTCCTGCAGCACGGTGCCGGCAATGGCGACGGCCGCAGCCTCGCCCGCTTCTCGGGTCATGTGCTCGATCCGGGCCGGCGCCATGCTGGTTCGCACCAGTCCGGAGCCGGCAAGTGCCGCGGTAATGTGATTGACGAGCATGTGGCGGGCATCCGCCGGCAGCGCATCGCGTTCCAGCAGCAGGTTGCGGATCTGGCAGCACTGCCCGAACCGTTCCGCGATCCGCCTGAGCGAAATCCGGGTGATCGAGGCGGTCTCGTTTTCCAGCAGAAGGGTAATTTCGCATTCGTCGCCGATCTCGGCGATCGCGGCAGCGATCCCGCGCGAAAGGTTCGGCCTTGCGGCGATCATCGCACGGGTCAGGCTGTCGCTGCGCCCGGCAAGATCGACGAGATCGTTTTCGGTAAGGACGGGCGAACAGGCGATGACCGTGCAGGCGATCTCCGGCTGGTCTTCCGCAAGGCAGACGATGACGGCGCGCGGCGCATCGGGGGAACCCGCCAGAGCCTCCGCAAGCGCCAGGCGCACGTGGGGCGATGGGTCGTCGAGCAGATAGGTCATCGCAAGCGCTGCGGCGCGACGCTGATCGCTGCCCATCGGCGAGTGGAGATAGGCCCGGCCGAGAGCATTGGCCGCCTTTGCCCTCTCGCCCGTTCTTGCTGTTTCAGCCCAACGAAGAAATGCCTGTACGATCACACTCGGCCTCGACTACACATGCCAGTTCGGATCTGGCTGGCTTGATAAGTCACGCTAGTAGCAAAAAGTTTAAGATTGGTTCACCACGTTCCTTAACCATGGCGAAGTCCTTGAAAATACGCTCCTGGCTTGTCGTCGACCCCTCCGCGGAGGCCGCAACCGTCCGTTCGGCAGGTGCGGACGCGATCGTTGTCGACCTGACCGCCCCGCCCGAGTCGTGGGATGCAGCGACGAGTCTAGAGCGCCAGTGGGCTGACCTGGCACCGGCCGGACAGCTTGCGTTCCTTCTGCCGGCTTTCTCTTCTGGAAGAACGGAGGCCGCCGTCGCGCTCGCCAGCCAGTGTCGCGCCGCCTCGGTCATTCTGTCCGGCGCCCGCAGCGGGGCCGAAGTCCAGAGGCTAGATATGGCTCTGCGGGTGGCGGAAATCCGCGCAGGATTGGCACCGGGCAGGACGCAGATCGTTGCGCTTGCCGATGCCGCCAGCATCCTTGCCGCCCCGAGCTTCGAGCACTGCAGTCGCCGCTTGGTGGCCCTTGGCTGGGAAGGTGGTTATAAGCCCTTCTCCGATACCGCGCGTATCGCGGCCGCGACAATCGCGCTTGCCGCCGCCGCCGCCGGCATAACGGCCGTCGATGCCGTCTCGCCGGCTGGGGACGCGGCGGCTTTTCTGTCTGAATGCGAAAGAGCAAGAGCGAACGGCTTCTCCGCCAAGCTCTGCCGCAGCCCTGATCAAGTTGCGATCGTCAATCGGGTTTTCAGCGTTTAGGCTCGGCGCCGGCCGGCCGGGTCATTTCGAACACGTCCGCGCCGCCGTCGGCGTAATCGCGATAGCCCATCCGCGCGATCGGCCGGGCAAGCCTCATGTCGATCCGCCCGCCCCGCAGGATCTCTTCGCTGATATGGATGCCGACCACCTGGCCGAAAACCATGTAGGCCTCGGCGCCCTGGCCGTCCAACCCCACCGGCTGGATCACCTGCGTGACGCGGCATTCCAGCACCGTATAGGCTTCCGCGACGTAAGGCGCATCGACGAGTTCCGCCATCTTGGCGGTCAGCCCCGCCACCTCGAATTCGCTGACGCCGTAAGGCACCGCTTCCGACGAGGCGTTCATCTTCTCCGCCAGATGTCGGCTTGCGAGGCTCGCGGTGAAGACACCGGTTTCCTCGGCGTTCTTCAGGCTGTGCTTTCGGCCGCTGGAGGAAAACATCACCAGTTTTGGGCTGTCGGAAATGGCGTTGAAGAAGGAGTAGGGTGACAGGTTCATCGATCCGTCCCTGCCCTTCGTACCGATCCAGCCGATCGGGCGGGGCGCGACGATCGCCTTGAAAGGGTCGTGCTTCAGTCCATGCTGGTTGGTATCGGTCGTGTAGAACATCGAAAACCCTATTCGCCGGCGTAGGTGACGATCTGCGACAGTTCCGGCCGCGGGCGGTCCGGCGTCGCAAAATCGCTCGAGCCGATATGGATGAAGCCGGCAATTTTTTCGCCCGGCTTCAAACCGAGGAGCGCCAGCGCCTCGTCGTCATAGGCGACCCATTCCGTACGCCAGTTGGCGACGTAGCCCTGCGCGTTTGCGGCCATCAGCATGTTGAAGCAGACGGCGCCGGCGGAAAGCACCTGTTCCCATTCGGGGATCTTTGGATGCGGTGCCGCGGTGCTGACGACGGCGACGACCAGCGGCGCGCGGGTGAAGCGCGCCAGTTCCGCCTCCCTGGCGGCATCGGTCATCTCGGGCATCTTCTTGAGCGACAGGGCGAGGAACTGTTCGCCGAGCCTGCTGCGCACGTCGCCGCGATAGACGATGACGCGCCAGGGCGCGAGCTTGCCATGATCCGGAACGCGGGTCGCCAAGGTCAGAATCGCCTCCAATTCCTCCCGCGACGGGCCCGGCTCCTTGAACTGTGCTACTGGCGTGGAATGCCTTTCGCGCAGAAAATCGATGAGTTTAACGTCATTTTGCATGGTCAAAGCTTTCATTTGGAGCTGGCGCGGTGGGAAGGTCTTGAAATTGCCTTGTCATTGGTCTCAAGTGCCGTCTCGGAAAACAAGAGTCAACCGGTAGACAACAGATGGCAGGCACTTCCCTTGCGGCACGCTGGTTCCTCGCCGGAGCGATGGCTCTCGGCCCGGCTTTCGGCGCATTCGCTCAGGAAGATGCCTTCAAGAATTTCCGCACGCCGGACAGCACCGGCAAGATGCCGAAGCTTAACGCTTTCTCGGCTCTGCCGGGCGGCCCGTCCGGTATTCTCTCAAAAGACGTGCAGTTCGATGCCAAGCTGACGTCCGATGGCCAGCCGATGCAGGAAGGCCTCACCTGGCGCGTTTTCAGCCCGATCGCCGGTGACGACGGCAAATTGCCGCTGGTGGCCAGTTCCGAAGGCGGTTCCGCGTCATTCCAGCTCGTCCCCGGTGACTACTTTGTCAATTGCGCCTTCGGCCGCGCCGGCGTCACCAAGAAACTGAAAGTCCCCGAAAACGGCAATGTGCCGAAACAGACCCTGGTGCTCGATGCCGGCGGTTTCGTCCTCAATGCGGTTGCCGGTACCGACCAGCGCATCCCGCCCAAGGAACTGAGCTTTTCGGTCTACTCTGCCGAAGTGCGCGACAATGGCGACCGGGCGCTGGTGATGTCGGACGTCAAGCCGAATACGGTCGTGCGTCTGAATGCCGGCACCTATCACGTCGTCTCGGAATATGGGGACGTCAATGCAGTGGTTCGGGCCGACATCCAGGTGGAAGCCGGCAAGCTCACTCAGGCGGTACTGCAGCACCGCGCCGCGCAGATCACCCTGAAGCTCGTTTCTCAAAAAGGCGGTGAAGCGATCGCCGATACGGCCTGGTCGGTACTGACCGCGGCCGGCGACGTCGTCAACGAAAGCGTCAGCGCTTTTTCCACGATGGTCTTGTCGGAAGGCGAATATCTCGCCGTCGCCCGCAACAAGACCAAGATCTATCAACGCTCGTTCACCGTCAAAGCCGGACGAAACACCGAGGTCGAAGTGCTGATGCGCGATACGCCTCAGGTGGCCGGCGGGGTCACCGGCGACCGGAATTGACAGGTCCAGGCAGGTTTTGCCGGACCTTCGCCAGCCGGACAGATAGTCTTCCAGAAGTCCCGTCTCGATATAGTCGAGTTCTGACAGCACCCGCCGTTCGGCAGGCGCTGTCATTATCGGTTAGGCCGCGGCCTTCTTCCTGTTCTTCGCTTCAAGGCGGCGCAACACATCCGGCGGCGTTGCTTCGAGGGTCAGCGAAGAGATCGCTTCGTCGAGCGTCATCGAGGTCTGCGCCTGCGAGCCGAGGCGGCGGATGTTCACCGAACGCTCCTCGGCTTCTTGTCTGCCGCAGACGATGATGACCGGCACCTTGGTGACCGAGTGCTCGCGGATCTTGTAGTTGATCTTCTCGTTGCGGAAATCGGTCTCGACGACCATGCCCGCCTCGCGCAGAGCTTCTGCGACCTCACGGCCGTAATCGTCCGCGGCCGAAGTGATCGTCGCCACCACCACCTGCATCGGCGCGAACCAGAGCGGCATGTGGCCCGCAAAGTTCTCGATCAGGATGCCGAGGAACCGTTCCATCGAACCGCAGATGGCGCGATGAATCATCACCGGCTGGGTCTTTTCCGAGTTCTGGTCAATATAGAAGGCGCCGAACCGTTCCGGCAGGTTGAAGTCCACCTGCGTCGTGCCGCACTGCCATTCGCGGCCGATCGCGTCTTTTAGCGTATATTCGAACTTCGGACCATAGAACGCGCCCTCGCCCGGCAGGATACCGGTCTTGATGCGGCCTTCCGACTGCGCCTCGATCGTCTTCAGGACATCGAGCATGACGGATTCGGCACGATCCCAAAGCGCATCGGTGCCGACGCGCTTGTCCGGCCGGGTCGATAGCTTGACCACGACTTCCTTGAAGCCGAAATCCTCGTAGACCGACAGGATCAGGTCGTTGATCCGCAGGCACTCGGCGGCCATCTGCTCGTCAGTGCAGAAGACATGCGCATCGTCCTGGGTGAAGCCGCGTACACGCATCAGCCCGTGCAAGGCGCCGGATGCTTCATAACGATGCACGAGGCCGAATTCTGCAAGCCGAATTGGCAGTTCGCGGTAAGACTTCAGACCATGCTTGAAGATCTGCACGTGTCCCGGGCAGTTCATCGGTTTCAGCGCGAAAATGCGGTTGTCCGCTTCCTTGTCTTCCGGATGGGTGAAGGCATAGGCAGACTTCACCGCGAACATGTTCTCCTGGTACCAGCCCCAATGGCCCGACGTCTCCCAGAGCGAGGCATCGAGAACCTGCGGCGCGTTGACTTCCTCATAGGTGCCGGCGAGCCGGCGACGCATATAGGCGGTCAGCGTCTGGAACATGCGCCAGCCCTTGCCGTGCCAGAACACCACGCCCGGACCTTCTTCCTGGAAATGGAAGAGGTCCATTTCCCGGCCGAGCTTGCGGTGGTCGCGCTTTTCGGCTTCGGCCAGCACGTGCAGGTACTGGTCGAGTTCTTCCTGCGTCGCCCAGGCGGTGCCGTAGATGCGGGTCAGCATGGCGTTGTTCGAATCGCCGCGCCAATAGGCGCCAGCAACCTTCATCAGCTTGAAGGCCGTACCGATCTGGCCGGTCGAGGCCATATGCGGACCGCGGCAGAGGTCGAACCAGTCGCCTTGATAATAGATCTTGAGATCCTGGTCCTCCGGGATCGCATCGATCAGTTCGACCTTGTAGCCTTCCCCCTTGGCAGCGAAGACTTCGCGGGCCTTCTCGCGAGACCAGACCTGCTTGGTGAACGGTTTGTTGCGGCCGATGATTTCCTTCATCTTCGCCTCGATCTTCGGCAGATCGTCGGGCGTGAAAGGCGCGTTGCGGGCGAAATCGTAATAGAATCCGTTTTCGATCACCGGACCGATGGTGACTTGCGTGCCGGGCCAAAGCTCCTGCACGGCCTCCGCCATCACGTGGGCGGCGTCGTGGCGGATGAGTTCCAGCGCTCGGGCGTCGGTGCGGGTGACGATCTCGATCTTTCCGTCGGTCACCGGCTCGGCAAGGTCCTGCACGGTGCCATTGATTGTGACGGCGACAGCCTTCTTGACGAGCGACTTGGAAATGCTCTCGGCAACGTCACGGCCGGTCGTGCCGGCGTCGAAAACGCGGACGGAGCCATCGGGAAATGTAAGGGAAACGGATTGGGACATGTCTTTCTCCTGTCCAGTCCCGCCAACGAATGCGGGTGGTGTTGGAATAAATGGCGGTTCGCCCTTGGGGCGCAGCCGGCGTGGCTGATAAATGCTTTTGGCGTTTTAGTAAAGGCGAGCGGCTGCTCAGCCGATCATTTCGGCAATCCCGGCGACCGTGTTGGCATTGCGGATCGTGCCGATGCCGAGCTTCTTGGCGGTCATCGCCGAAAGCAGCCGCGTCTCGCTGGCCTTGCCGCCGAAATCGACCCAGAGATTGCCGTCGACGATGGAAATCTTCTCCTCGCCGCGGTGGCGCTCGAGCAGGTCCAGGACACTTTCGTCGAGCGGCTTTCGCATCACCCGCACGCCGACCTCGGAACCTTCTCCCGACGGAAAGGGATTGCCGGCCGCGAGCTTCAGCCAATCGGCACCGGTCCTTGCGATGATATCGACATGTTTGCCGAACCGCTTCTCGAAGGCGGCCTCCAGTCTCTGCTCGACATTGCCGGTCGATGACCTGCCGGTCTCGAAGACGAGATTGCCGGTCGAAACCAGGGTCCGGCAATTCCGGTAGCCGAGATCCTCCGCCATGGCGCGGAGGTCGGCCATGATGACCCGCTTGCCGCCGCCGAGAACGATGCTGTGGAGCAGCGCGATATAGGTGATCATCGGTTCCTCACGGAGGCGATACCGGTTCGGAATGACGGCGCCAATATCTCCACGGCGTCCACCAATGCTGCCGCCCTTCGAGCGCTTCCGGCACCGAGTCGAGGCCGCTTGTGCCGCCCGGCCCGCAGCGCGCCACCCGAAACAGCGTCATCCATCCGCCCGGCCACAGCCCATGCCGCGCCACCGCCTCATATCCATATTCCGAACAGGTCGGAATATGCCGGCAGGAATTGCCGATGAAGCCGGACAGTGTCAGCTGGTAGAAGCGGATCAGACCCATGCCGAACAGCCGGCCGGGTGTTTTCCGGAACGATCCGGACCAGTTGCGGGAGCGGCCTGCCTTCGCCTGGGGTTCGGAGTGCTGACAGTTTGGGGCGCCGCACATCAGGGGTGAACCGCAGTTGATGGCAGGACGTCACTTAGGGCGTGCCGATCCAGCCCCCCTCTGGCCTGCCGGCCCTCTCCCCCTCGAGGGGGGAGATCGACTCGTGGCGCTGTTTGCACCTCATTGGAAACGGCACACGTCGCCGAGCGCGAAACATCCGAGAATAAGCGAAGACGGTCCCCCATCCGATCTCCCCCCTTGAGGGGGAGATGCCCGGTAGGGCAGAGGGGGGTATCCCGGGACGCCATCGTCATCCGACCGTTGCCAGCTGCCTTGCCTCGATCTGGTCGATCGCATCGACGACTGCTTCGAAGGTCAGCATGGTTGAGGGGTGGCGGGCCCTGTAGTCCCTGACCGGCTTCAGGTAGCGCATCTCCTCGAACCGGCCGTCCGGCCCCTCGCCGTCTTCTTTCAGCATAGCGAGCATGTCCTGGCGCGCCTTGCGGATCTCGGCGGTCGTTGCGCCGATCACATGCCGCGCCATGATCGAGGAGGAGGCCTGGCCGAGTGCGCAGGCGCGGACCTCGTGGGCGAAATCGGTCACCCGGTCGCCGTCCATCTTCAGGTGCACCCGCACCTTCGAGCCGCACAGCTTCGAATGTTTTTCGGAACTCGCATCCGCATCCGGAAGCGTGCCGGCATGGGTGATATTGCCGGCAAATTCGAGAATCTTGCTGTTATAGATGTCGTCCATCAAGGCTCGCTTTGAGTCCGGCCGTCGCTTGTTGAACACTGTGTCACGTCAGGCGGACTACCATAAAAGGGTTCCTGCCATTATATGTGATGTCCGGGCAAGATCATCAAGAAAGGATGTTTTCACGAAATCCTACCGAAAACGGAATAGGATATCTTGTAAAAATGTTCGCCGAAGGTCAGATAACCCCGGATTGCCCAAAAATCAGCCGCCGATGCCTAGCAGCTGATCAGTCCGTGAGTAACGCCAGTCGGATGCGGCCTTGAACCGCATCAGGAGACGATAAATGGATGCCATTGTGAAGAATTTCCCGGCTTCGAAAGAGAAGCAGGTCCGCCCCTCACAGCAGGAGGCCGAGGAAGCCGTGCGCGTTCTCTTGCGCTGGGCAGGTGACGATCCGGCCCGCGAAGGCCTGCTCGACACCCCGAAGCGCGTCGCCGCCTCCTATAGCGAGCTGTTTTCCGGTTATGAACAGTCACCGGAAGACGTGCTCGGCCGTACTTTCGAGGAAGTCTCGGGTTATGACGATATCGTGCTGGTGCGCGACATCCCGTTCTTCTCCCATTGCGAACATCATATGCTACCGATCATCGGCAAGGCGCATGTCGCCTATCTGCCGAACGGCCGGGTCCTCGGTCTTTCGAAGATCGCTCGCGTCGTCGAGATCTTCGGTCGCCGTCTGCAGACGCAGGAAAACATGACGGCGCAGATCGCCAACGCGATCGAGGAGACCCTGAAGCCGCGCGGCGTCGCCGTGATGATCGAGGCCGAACACCTGTGCATGGAAATGCGCGGCGTGCAGAAGCAGGGCTCGCATACAATGACGACGACGTTTACTGGCGAGTTCAAGACGAACGCCGCCGAACAGGCCCGTTTCTTCACGCTGGCCCGCAACCGCTGATCGGCGGTTTTCCGGGCGGAGTTTCCCGATGTCGTTTTCTTTTGACCAGCCTTCCGCTGACAAGACGGAACTCGAAGGCGCCGGCGCCTTCACGCCCCGCTTCGATCAGAACGGTCTCGTCACCGCCGTCGTCACCGATGTCCGTGACGGCGAACTGCTGATGGTCGCGCATATGGACGCCGAAGCGTTGGCGCTGACGGTCGAGACCGGCATTGCCCATTACTACAGCCGTTCGCGTGCCAAAATCTGGAAGAAGGGCGAATCCTCCGGCAACCTGCAGACCGTCCACGAGCTTCGCACCGACTGTGATCAGGACGCCGTCTGGCTCAAGGTTTCGGTCGCCGGACACGACGCTACATGCCATACCGGCCGTCGCTCCTGTTTCTATCGGGTTGTTACCCAAAGTGATGGTAGGGCGGTTCTTGAAATCACCGACAATCAGCGTCATTTTGATCCAAATGTCGTCTATTCCGATCAAGGAACCATTTAGGCATTTGCCTCGTTTTTTGGCGTGTCTCGACTGAATAAACGATTTCGAAACCTGTCGATGCGTTAATCGTCAGACCGGGGTTTGTTCAGCTGTGGAGGATTTTTGTCGATGCTGAACTGGAGTTGGAACCGTCACGATCCGCTTGCGGCATCTGCCGAAGGCGACGAAACGAAAATCCTCGAACCCACCCCTCCTCCCATCGTTGAAGCCCCCAAAAAAGCAAAGCTTGCCCTCGCTCTCGGCGGCGGTGCCGCGCGCGGCTGGGCTCATATCGGCGTACTCAGGGCTCTCGACGAAGCCGGCATCGAAGTCGGCATGATCGCCGGCACCTCGATCGGCGCTCTGGTCGGCGGATGTTACCTCGCCGGCAAGCTCGACGAACTCGAAACCTTCGCCCGCTCGCTGACCATGCGCCGCATTGCCGGCCTGCTGGATCTGACGATCGGCGGCGGCGGTCTTCTCGGCGGGATGCGGCTGACAAAGCGGATGCAGGAACACCTCGAAGGCCTGTCGATCGAGGATCTCGACCGCCCGTTCGTATCGGTTGCGACCGAGCTCCATACCGGGCACGAAGTGTGGATCTCCAGTGGCTCGCTGATCACCGGGCTTCGCGCCTCCTACGCACTGCCTGGCATTTTCGAACCGGTGAAATGCAACAACCGGACGCTCGTCGACGGCGCTTTGGTCAATCCGGTGCCGACCTCCGTCTGCCGCGCCTACGAACAGCCGCTCGTGGTCGCCGTCAACCTGAACTACGAGATTTTCGGCCGCTCGGCGGTCGTCAAGCACAATGCCAGCGTCCAGCCGATCGATGACGGGCGCAAGAAGCCCGAGGACATCCGTGTCGGTCTGACCGGCACCATGGTGCAGGCCTTCAACATCATCCAGGAACGCATTTCCCGCGCGCGCCTGGCGGGCGATCCTCCGGATCTGGCGCTGCATCCGCGTCTTGCCGATATCGGCCTGTCCGAATTCCACCGCGCCGGCGAAGCGATCGACCGCGGTTATACGGAGACCATGGCGCAGATCTCTGCGCTGAAGCGCATGCAGGAAGTTTTCGCCCGCTAAGCGGGGGATGCCTCGTCACGAGGTGATCCAGCCCCGCCCATGGGCGAGGCTCAGCCGAAAGCGATCAGCCGGCAATATAGGCCTTGATCTGTTCGGCCTCGAGTTCGATCTCGCGAATGCGCGACTTGACCACGTCGCCGATCGAAATGATGCCGGCGAGCTTTCCGTCCTGCTCGACGGGCACGTGGCGGAAACGGCCGCTGCTCATCATCCCCATCAGTTCATCGACGGTCGTGTCATCCTTGCAGCGTTGCACCGCAGTGGTCATTGCCGACTTTACCGGTTGGTCGAGCACACTGGCGCCTTTACCGGCGATGGCGCGCACCAGGTCGCGTTCCGTAAAGATGCCGGCGATGCGGCCTTCCATGCCGGTTACCACGACGGCGCCGATCTTCTTGTCGTTGAGAATCCCGGCGACTTCGAGCAGCGTCTTGTCGGGGTCAACGGTGACCACGTCACGACCCTTTGCATCCAACATGTTCTTGACGATTATTGCCATGGCTCTCTCCTCCCAACCGGCTCGGCCTGGACGTCGCCCATTCCCGAGAAGCAAAGCGCCCGGGTGGAGGAACCGTCCCTGCACGTGCACAGAAGTGTAGAGCGATGCCGGAGAGAGATCAAGAAAGATCAAGGTTGCGTGATGGGCATGACGCTGGGCGGCAGGGGATCGAAAAGGTCAAACAGCAGGAAACCGAACAGGAAGCCGCCGATATGCGCATCCCAGGCGATCGGTCCCATATCCGCACCGAACAACGTCACCCCGAAGGCGATCAGAAGGTTGCCAATGAACCACATGGCGGTGAAGATGACGACGGTGCGGTTGCGGAACGAGCCGAGGATAGACTGGCGCGGATAGAGATGGCCATGGGTCCGATCATAACCTCGGCGTTCGGGAAAGGCGAAACGGCAGGCCGCTCCCATCAAAGCCGAGACGACGCCTGACGCACCGATCAACAGCGTCTCGTCCCCCCAGTTGAGCGTTGCATGGAAGAAGGCGGCAGCCACCGCCGAGAGAATCCAGAAGATCACGTAGCGCAGAGTGCCGATCCGCCGCACCACCGGTGCCCCGAAGGCCATCAGCCACAATCCGTTGAAAAGAATATGCTCGATGCTGCCGTGCAGCAGCGAATACGTGACCGGCGTCCACGCCCAGGCAAGTCCCTGCTCGCTGAGCGGATAGACGTAGCGCAGCGGCGTAAACGCCAGGTTCACCACCATGGTGGCGCGCGTGTCCTCGTCCAGCAGATATTCCTGCACAATGTAGATGACTGCAAGCAAAGCCAGCGTCACGACGAGGCTCCGCGGAAGATTGAAGATCGGCTGCGAGCGCTCGCCGCCGTCATCCGTCTCGCGCTGCTCGTCAGCCATATCCGGCCCGTCGTTCATGCCAGTTCCTTCTGTCTTCTCGTCCCCTATCGGATGGGTCCGACAGCCATATAGGAGCGGCTGTTCAAAGGAAAGCGCGGGCAGGATCACGGTCGCGCGGGTGCCGTGATCGGTGGCAAATCCTTAACCATGATGCCCTCGCCGTGGCATGGTTTTCGCTGCGTGAGGAGGATCGGCCGTCCATGAAGCGCGGCCTGTATCGAAATATGACAGGTAAGATGGATGCGCAATCAGGCAACCAGGGCAATCTTCGACTACTGGATCAATCTCAAACGCGACGGGATGGCTCCCCTCAAGACCGAGATCGACCCGACCGCTCTGCGTCATCTTCTCCCGCATCTTTTCATGGCCGCCATGGACCCGGCCGGCACGCTGGCGTTCCGCCTGGCGGGCACCCGCATCTGCGAACTGTTCGACCGTGAGTTTCGCGGCAAGCCGTTCGCGGACGTCTGGCAGGAGACCGATCACCGGCAGCCGGTGGAGATCGCCCACGGCGTCATTCACTCCCAGCAGCCGGCACTCCTGGATGTCCGTGCCTCGAATGGCCACATCCGCCACGCTTATGAAATGCTGCTTCTGCCAATCCGATCGGTGGAGGCGGCGCCAAGCGATCGGATTTTTGGCGCTCTTCTGCCGGTGATTTCTCCCTACCCCGTAACGGCAACGCCGGCCATTTTTCTGACGCTCGAGAACTGGACGTTCCTGACCGGCGGCGGTTCACATTTCGGTGTGCCGGTCACGGGCGATCGCCGCAGTTTCTCCCACACACCCGGCCGCAGCCCGTCTTGAGGGAAGCATCTCATCGCAGCCCGCGCTGCTGACGGTCCCTGCCAAAACCTTCTGTTAACCGCGGCGCGCTAATACTCTTAACGATAGACTTAGAAGAGAAAAGCTCTCTCAAATGTATTCTTTTCAGCCATCTCATACTCCATCGGCATCCAGCGTTCCCGCACAGCGTTCCTTTCAGCGCGTGTCCGTCAGTATTCCAGGACGGTTGATGCTGGCGACGCATGAGGAATTTCCTTGCGACGTCGTCGACATGTCGCCGGGCGACGTCAGCTTCGCCTGCGTCGGCCGGCCGCTCGTCGGCGAACGCGTCATCGCCTATCTCGATCATATCGGCCGTCTCGAAGGCATGGTCATCAGCCTGTCGAGCACTGGTTTCGTGATGTCGATCAACGCGACGGACCGCAAGCGCGAGAAACTGGCCGCCCAGCTTACATGGATCGCCAACAAGCACGAACTCGGCCTGCCCGAAGATCGTCGCCATGATCGCCTGGCGCCGCGCAACACCCGCTCCGAGATCACGCTCGACGACGGCCGGCGTTATGCCTGTCGCATCGTGGACCTTTCGCTGTCCGGCGCGGCGATCGATATCGACATCCGCCCCGCGCTCGGCACGCCTGTCCGGCTCGGCAACATGCGCGGCCGCGTCGTACGCCACTTCATGGAAGGCGTGGCAATCGAGTTCAATTCGGTCCAATCACGCGATACGCTGACCGAATTCCTTTAAAAGGGCTCTTACGACGGCAATTCAGAAGCGCCCCATCCGGGCGCTTTTTTGTTGCGTGCCCTATCCTTTGCGTCCTGTTTCATTGCGGGACGGGCCAGGAAAAAGCCGCCTGTCTGTGCCGAAATGAACTTTCTTCAAAAAAATGTGCCCTTTCGGCACTTTTTTCGAGCCCGAAAACCGGCCTCGATCAGCCTGATTTGGTCATGACGCAACGCAATGCGCTACCTTACCTTCCCTGTTTGCAACGGCCAATCGTCGTCATTGCGGGATTTCCGACGCTCAGTGGGCTGCTCCGCGGATTTCAAAAACTCCTTTATTCACGGATAGATAGCGGGAAAGCTCCGAGGAGCCAGGCGCTCGATAATCGGCATTTTATAAAAATTATCGGCAAATTCGGCTCGAATTTTGTGAAAGTTCGAGATGTATTTGATGTATGTTTTAGGCGAATTGAATTCAAATAAGATATTGATTTTACTGCGAGATTTTGCGGTCGATCAAACCCTGTCTGGCAGTGTTCTCCTCACAACGGGGAGACATAAAAATGAAATACAGCAAGGGACTGGGCCTCGCCGCCATCACCGCCGTCATGGCGATCTTTAGCGCCGGAAGTTCTTTCGGCATGCCGGCCAACACGGTGCGCGTTCTCGGCCAGGCCAATCCGCCGCTCGGCCACTATGAATTCTGCAAGACCTATGTGAGCGAATGCGCCGCGACCTACAAGGACGCCGGCCCGCTCGCACTGACCGAAGACAAGTGGCGCACGCTTCTCGATGTCAACTACACGGTCAATTCCTCGATCACGCCGATGACGGATCAGGAAATTTATGGCGTCGAAGAGCGCTGGGCCTATCCCCGCACCGTCGGCGACTGCGAAGATTTCGTGCTTCTGAAGCGCAAGATGCTGATGGCGAAAGGTTTCTCGCCGTCCGACCTACTGATCACCGTCGTGCTACAGCCGAACGGCGAAGGTCACGCGGTGCTGACCGTCCGGACCGATCGCGGCGATTTCGTGCTCGACAACATGCGCAACAAGGTCATGATCTGGTCGGATACCGAATACACCTTCCTGAAGCGCCAGGCGAACGACGATCCCGCCCGCTGGGTCAAGCTGCAGGATGGCCGCGCCACCGCCGTCGGCTCCGTCGGCCAGTAATCTCTCGCCTACCCATCGACGAAAAAGACCACGGCGATCCGAGCCGCGGTCAATGTGCAGGACTGAAGGTGGGCGCCGAAGGGATTACTGGGAGGCTGTCACCATCCCGGATCAAGCTTTATTTACGAAGCGTTAATCATAACGATCCAGACTGCTGCCAAATCGCTTGGCCGCGTTCGTATCCGCGTTCTGTCCCATTCCGGCGCTGGCGAATTCCCTCTCGAATGAGAACATGGAGCGCGCGTCATGGCAGGTCCAGCCCGGAACCTCTCGGCTGCAGAAGAAGCGCCGCTCCTATCCAACCGTTTCGTCTATCGGCTGGCGGCCGTCATCGCGATCCTTGCTCTGTTGACGGCTGCGATCAGTGTCGGTGGCCATTGGTTCGGGCAGCGCATCGCGCTTGCCGGCCATACCGACAGCCGGGAAGAATTCCCGATCCAGATCGGCCAGGACAAGCTCAAGCTTCCGGCCAACACGATTCGCTTCCGCGACCAGCGTCAGGCCGGCGTTACCGAGCGCGTCGACCTCTATCTCACCTGGCCGGAACTCGAAGGTTATAGCGCAGGCCTGCGGTCGCGCTTCGATGATGTTGCCCAGTCTTCCTCGTTGATTTTCCTGCAATTATCCCAGAGCACCATGTCGCGCGACATGTCCGGCCGGCTGGAGCCGATCTATTCCAAACTGTTCGATGGCGCACCGCAGCAGGCTGCCTTCGGACTGACCGTTCACCGGCTGCGCGCCGATTCAGGTTATGGCAGCGAAGTGGTTCTAACTGGCCAGGTCGGCGGCGCCCCGGATTACGCCGTGCGCTGCGTGCTGCCTGCCCCCGGCGACAAAGCCACCAGCGGCGACTGCCAGCGGGATATCCACATCGGACAGGACCTGACGGTGCTCTATCGCTTCTCCAGTGTGCTTTTGCGGGACTGGCAACATATTGATGCCGCAGTTCGCCTCTTTGTCGAAAACCGGCTGGCGAAATAAGCCGCCGCGGACGGGTCGGGTCGAAGCCTGGGATGATGTCTAAAATGCAGCATATCGAGGTAAGCTGCTGTTCATCATAAACCTCTTGGTAACGCTAATCCCCTAGATTGAACGGTAACGGCCGTGGCGGGGGCGCGTCCGGATATTTGACTAATGTGATGCAAGCGATGAGTGCGGCAGTGTCGAAAAAAATGATATCTGCATCCCTTTCCAAGGGTGATGCGACGGTCCCGGGACGGTTCCTCGGTTTTCTCTTCACGTTGGCTGTGGCGATTTCGATGTTTTCGACGCCTGCTGCTGCCGGTCCGAAATACGCCGGCATCGTCGTTGACGCCAAGACCGGTAAGGTTCTCTATTCCGAGGATCCGGACGGTCTGCGCTATCCCGCGTCGCTCACCAAGATGATGACGCTCTACCTCACCTTCGAAGCGCTTGAAACCGGCCGCATTAGCCTCGACACACAGGTTCCGGTCTCTGCTCACGCTGCAGCCGAGCCACCCTCGAAACTCGGTGTTCGCGCCGGCGGTTCGGTCTCGGTCGATCAGGCTATTCGCGCACTCGTCACCCGCTCCGCCAACGACATGGCCACGGCCCTCGGCGAATTCGTCGGCGGCTCCGAAGAACGCTTCGCCTCATTGATGACCAGTAAGGCGCGCGCACTCGGCATGACCCGCACCACCTACCGCAATGCCAACGGCCTGCCGAACACCGCGCAGATGACGACGGCACGCGATCAGGCCCGGCTCGGCATGGCGTTGCGCCAGCACTTTCCACAGTATTACGGCTACTTCTCGATCCGCAGCTTCAATTTCGGCAAACAGACGATCGGTAACCACAATCGCCTCGTCGGCACGGTCAAGGGTGTCGACGGCATCAAGACCGGTTACACCCGCGCCGCCGGCAGCAATCTTGCGACCTCGGCCCAACTCGATGGCCGCTCGATCGTCGCCGTCGTGCTCGGCAGCCGCTCCAGCGCCGTCCGTGACGCGACGATGCGCAAGCTGGTCGCCGACTATCTTCCGGAAGCTTCTCGCGGCGGCAACAGCAACCTGATCGCCCAGGCAGCGGCCCCTGCCCCGGTTGCGCCCGCTCCTTCAGCCCCGGTACGCGCCGCTCCGGCCGTTACCGCGACCCAGTCCGACGTGCGCCAGATGGCGGCTCTCGACCTGCCGCCGAGCGGCCCGCGGCCGGGCGCCCGTTATGCCGAACAGCAGGCTGCAGCCATGGCGCCTGCCGCCGCATCGGCCTATGCCGCAGAACCGGAGCAAAAGAAGGTCATCACCCAGGCGATGAACACGGCCATGGGCGGTGTGGCTGCCGTCCCGACCCCGGCTCCCGAATATATGCCCGCCCGCACCGAGGAAGCCGTCGCGCACCGTGCCGGCCGCTCGACGGTGGACGACGTCACGACGGCATCCACCAAGGTGTCTGCCGTGTCCGCGAAGGCCGCTCAGTCCGCAGCCGCGGCTTCGATGGCCTCCAACGGCTGGGTCATCCAGATCGGCGCATCGCCGAACCAGAAACAAGCTCAGGATCTCCTGCAGAATGCGCAGGATAAAGGCGGCAAGGTATTGCGTTCCGCCAAACCCTTCACTGTCGCCTTCAGCAACAACGGCGAACAGATCTACCGCGCCCGCTTCGGCGGCTTCGACGACCAGAAGACGGCTGTCGACGCCTGCAACGTGCTGAAGAAGAAGGGCATCAGCTGCTGGGCGTCGCTCCAGTGAGCAGTCGCCACCGGCGATCAAGGAAATACCCGCGCCGGTTCTTCGGCGCGGAGGGATCTCGAAAGTAACGCGTAGACGGGGTTTCCGATGATGATGAATGAAAACAGCGCCGAACTCGACTTCAAACCGGCTCAGAAGTCCAGAGCCAAGGGCGTCGCCCTCAACCCGCTTCACGAGGCGGCCATGCGGCTTGCCGGTCTCGGCTTGAACCGCTCCAAGGAAAAGACCCGCGATCTGGTCTCTCTGTTGCTCAGCCACGGCGCGCGCGCCTGGCGCCATTCCCAGCCGGAAGCCAATATCCACCTGCATGTCGGCATCCGCGCCGGCCGTGCACCGGTCCGCATCAAGCTTCGCTGATAGGAAGTTTCCGGCTACAGTAGTCCAAGCTCGGCGAGTTCCCGCCGCAGATCTTCCGGAAGCGCCGCAACGTCCTCGCCCAGTTTGCCGAGGTCCCTCGGCGCTTCTTCGCTTTTGAGATAGCGCCACCCTTGGAAGGGCCGTTTCGGTTGCGGTGCGGTCTCGATGACCTCCGGCCCCAGCACCAACTGGCAGCGCTGAATGCCGTCGCCGCCCGTAACCGTGCGGATGTCGAGCAGCTTCTGCCGCGCCATCACCTGCCCCTTGATCACCCAGTAGAGCGATCCGTCGTCGAGCAGTTCCTCCATGCGCTTCGGCGCCATGCGGGTCGTATGGATGCTGTGCGGTTCGAGGCCGGCGGCAATAGCATTGAGCGCGCGCTCGGCGACCCAATCCTGGAGATCCTGGATAGAATCGGCGCCGACGCAGAGTTTGATCAGATGGAGAGCCATGGTTTGGTTGAAGACCCATCCGGACGTGAGGTCAAGCGTTTGCTCGGATCACTCCACAGTGGCGAAACCTGTCAGCACTCGACAACGTTAACGGCGAGACCGCCGGTGGAGGTTTCCTTGTATTTCTCGCTCATGTCGTTGCCGGTCTGGCGCATTGTCTCGATACAGGCGTCGAGCGGCACGAAATGTGTCCCGTCGCCCTTGAGGGCGAGCGAAGCGGCCGTGACCGCCTTGACCGCGCCGAGCGCGTTACGCTCGATGCAGGGCACCTGCACGAGACCGGCGATCGGGTCGCAGGTCATGCCGAGATGGTGTTCCAGCGCGATCTCGGCGGCGTTCTCGATCTGCTCCGGCGAGCCGCCCATGACGGCCGCAAGCCCCGCCGCAGCCATCGCGGCGGCCGAGCCCACTTCGCCCTGACAGCCGACTTCGGCGCCTGAGATCGAGGCGTTGTGCTTGATGATGCCGCCGATGGYGGCGGCCGTCAGCAGGAAACTATGGACGTCTGCCTGGGTCGCGTCGTCGTGAAAATGCAGGTAATAGCGTACCGTCGCGGGAATGACGCCCGCCGCCCCGTTGGTCGGCGCCGTGACCACGCGCCCGCCGCCGGCATTCTCCTCGTTGACCGCCATCGCGTAGACGCTCAGCCAGTCGTTGGCGAGCAGCGGGTTCAACCGGTTGCTGCGCCATTCTTCGTTCAGCTTGTCGTGGATCGCTCTCGCTCGGCGCTTCACCTTCAGACCGCCCGGCATGATCCCGTCGACCTTAAGGCCGCGGTCGATACAGCTCGACATCGCCTCCCAGATCCGGTCTAGACCGGCATCGAGCTCGGCAGCGCTCATCTTGGTTTCTTCGTTGGCGCGCTTCATCTGGGCGATCGTCAGGCCTGAGCCGCGCGCCATGTCGAGCATCTGTTTTGCCGAGGCGAATGGATAGGGAATGCGTGAGTCGCCGGCCGATTTCTTGGCACCGCGCATCGCCTCGAGCTCGGTGTCCGTCACCACGAAACCACCACCGATCGAATAGTAGATCCGCTTCAAGAGAAGCCGATCGTCCCGGTCGAAGGCGGAAAAGCTCATGCCGTTGGCATGGCCGGGCAGTGGCTGCTTCTTGTCGAAGATCAGATCGGTCTTCGGCTGGAATTCATAAGCCGGATGGCCGGGCGGCGTGACGCGGCCAGTCCTCTCCACCTCCTCGATGATCGCGTCCATCCTGTCCGGATCGACCGCGTGGGGTTCCTCGCCGACCAGGCCCAATATCACCGCCCTGCCCGTCCCGTGGCCGATCCCGGTGAACGCGAGCGAACCGTGCAGGCTCACCTTCAGCGCCGCGACATGCGCGCCGGTCGGGCGCGGCCAGTCGTTGGACAGGATGAGCTCCAGGAACCGGTTGGCGGCCGACATCGGTCCCATCGTGTGCGAGCTCGAAGGGCCGATACCAATCTTGAAGACGTCGAAAACGGACAGGAACATGAGAATCCGCAAGGTAGTGGAACGATCGCCGAGCCTATGTCAGACCAGCGCTATGTCTTGGCGATTGCCCGACATCCGGTGAACCGGCCGCGACATGCTCTTAAAATAGAAACGGCGCGGTATGAATACCACGCCGGGAATAGAAATTCCGGAATTTCACTGCGGCAATCAGATAGCGCCAAACAGATACGCGAGAGCCAACGCCCCTGCAAATCCGAGGAGCGCCTTGAAGGTCACGCCCCAGCAGGACTTCTGGTCGGTATCTTCCATGTCGTCTCCAGGTTCATGCCGCATCGATTAACGTCCGCTCCCGGTCGTCATGGCTAATGGTCTATTAAAATCCCGCCGCCTTCGCAATCCGCAAAATGGCGGAAACATGGCGGAAGCCTTTGGCGGATCACATTCGTAACGCCTGCACGCCGTTTGCGGTTCCTATCCGGATCGAGGAGGCTTGCCGCCGAAACCGAAACAAAGCATGACGAGACGGATTAAAGACCGATTCCAACCGGTGAAGCCCATGACGAACGCTGATTATATTGCGCTTGCCCTCTTTGCCGTCCTTTGGTCCCTCTATTCCTGGGTGACCGCCGGCGCCGGCTCCCGCCTGTTTCCCCGCGCCAGCCTCAACCGGGCGATGGCCGAACGGCGGAAGGAATGGATCTACAATTCGCTTCGCCGCGACCTCAAGATGATCGACACTCAGATTTTGGCGGGCCTGCAGAACGGCACGGCTTTCTTCGCCTCGACATCAATCTTCGCGATCGGCGGCTGTTTTGCGCTGCTCGGCGCCACCGAACAGGTCGAGGCGGTCTTCCGCGACCTGCCCTTTGTCGCTTACGGGGGCCGCACCGCGTTCGAACTCAAGGTCGCCGGCCTCACCTTCCTGTTCGGTTATTCCTTTTTCAAGTTCGGCTGGTCCTACCGGCTGTTCAACTATTGCACCATTCTCTTCGGTGCCCTGCCGATGATGCACGACACCAATGGTGACCGCGCTGCTGCCGAACGGGCGGCCGATCAGGTGGTTCGGATGAATACGATCGCGGCAGGCCATTTCAATTCGGGTCTGCGGGCACTGTTTTTGTCGGTCGGCTATCTCGGTTGGTTCATCGGGCCCTATATGTTCATTGCCATGACCCTTGTGGTGGTCGTCGTGCTCACCCGCCGCCAGTATTTCTCCGAGGCCCGGCTGGCGATCATGGACCGCGGGACGCCCTGAGATCTGATCCGGAAAGACAAGCAGTGACTGTTGCCGAAACCCAGAACCCCACCCCGCGCAGACCCCGCATCACGCTGATCGATACGCTGCGCGGCGTCGCCCTCATCGCCATGGCGACCTATCACTTCACCTGGGATCTCGAGTTTTTCGGTTATGTCGATCCTGGCACGGCGACCCAGGGCGTCTTCAAAGTCTATGCCCGCGCCATCGCCAGTTCCTTCCTGTTCCTGGCGGGCGTCAGCCTCGTCCTCGCGCATTTCCCGAAGATCCGCTGGCAGCCCTTCTGGAAGCGTTTTGCGATGGTTGCAGGCGCTGCAGTCGCAATCAGCATCGCGACGCTGGTCGCCTTTCCGGGCGAGTGGATCTATTTCGGCATCCTGCACAATATCGCGCTGTCGAGCCTGATCGGTCTCGCCTTCCTGCGCCTGCCACCGTTGTTGACCGGTGCGATCATCGCCCTGGTGGTCGTGGCGATGATCATCGACTACAGCCTGGTGCCTGGCGCGCTGGATTCGGCCCTGTTCGACGCCCGTTACCTGAGCTGGCTCGGTTTTGCAGAAGTCCCGCCGCGTTCGAACGACTATGTGCCGCTGTTTCCCTGGATCGCGGCACTTCTGGCCGGGGTGGCCGTTGCGCGAATTGCACTGTCGAGGAACTGGCCGTTGCGTCTCGCTGCGGTCCAGACGCAGGAGAACTTTCTCTCGAAAGCCGGCCGCCACAGCCTGATCGTCTATCTCGTCCATCAGCCGGTGCTGATCGCGCTCGTCTATCTCTTCTCGCTGGTTCATCCAGCCCCGCCGCCGGATCCGCGGATCGGCTATGTCAGAAGCTGCGAAGCAGGCTGCACGGCCCAGGGCAACGATGCCGGCCTCTGCCAGAAATTCTGCGGCTGCACCGCCGACAAGCTGATCACCCAGTCGCTGATGACGCCGCTGCAGTCCGGCGCCATCGCTCCGCAGGACGGCCGCGTGCAATCGCTCGCCGAACAGTGCTCGATCGAGGCGCAATAGCAGTCGTTTTGGAGGTCAGGTGCCGACGCCGATTTCGGCCAGCCGGGTCAGGCAAGCTTCCTCGACATTGTCGAGCTCCGTCAGCGTATCGTCGATATCCTTGCGCTTCTGGCGCAGGTCGTTGCGCTTTTCATCGAGGCGCGTCATCAAGAGCTTGAGCTGCCCGAGTTCGCCCGGCGGTTCCTTGTAGACCTGGATGATTTCGCGGATCTCGGCGATCGTGAAGCCGATCCGGCGGCCGCGCAGAATTTCCTGGATCAGCCGGCGATCCGTTGCCCTGAAAAGCCGCGTGCGACCCCGGCGCTCGGGGTGGATCAGACCCTCGTCCTCATAGAAGCGCAGCGTGCGGGTCGATACCCCGAATTCACGCGTCAGCTCCGTAATGCTATAATATTTGTTCACGTTCATGTCCTGCTACTCGTCAGCCAAACTAATTGACTTTTACGTAACAGTCAATTTTTGGGCTCAGCGGAGCATGAACCACCAGGTCGCCAAGCCGAGAAACGAGAAGAACCCGGTCGTGTCGGTAATCGCGGTCACGAACACCGCCGACGATACCGCCGGGTCGGCCCCGGCCCGGTCGAGAAGCAGCGGGATCATGATGCCGGCCATGGCCGCCGCAAACATGTTGATCAGCATGGCAGTGGCGATCAGCCCGCCGATATGGACATCGTGGAACCATAGGCCGGCCACCACGCCGACGAGACAACCGATCACCACGCCGTTGATCAGGCCAACGCCCGCCTCGCGTCGTGCGACGCGCCAGGCATTGTGAATGTCGAGATTGCGGGTCGCAAGCGCGCGCACCGTCACCGTCATCGTCTGCGAGCCGGCATTGCCGCCCATGCCGGCGACGATCGGCATCAGGATGGCGAGCGCCACCACCTGTTCGATCGTCGCTTCGAACAGCGAGATCACCGAGGCCGAAATGAAGGCGGTGAACAGATTGACCAGCAGCCACGGCACTCTTGACCGCGAGGTCTCGCGCACCGAGTCGGACAGTTCTTCGTCGCCGACGCCCGAGAGGCGCATGATGTCCTCTTCCGCCTCCTCCTGGATAACGTCGACCACGTCGTCGATGGTGAGCACGCCGACGAGGCGGCCATTCTCGTCGACGACTGCAGCCGAGATGAGGTCGTATTGTTCGAAGAGCTGAGCCGCCTCTTCCTGGTCCATGTCGGCGGGGATCGGATAGTTCGTCTCCCGCATGATCGTCTCGATCTTCACCTGCCGCTTAGCGCGCAGGATACGGTCGAGGTCGAGCACGCCGAGCAGCTTGAAGGTCGGGTCGATGACGAAGATCTGGGTGAAGCTCTCCGGCAGGTCTTCCTCGTCGCGCATGTAGTCGATCGTCTGGCCGACGGTCCAGAACGGCGGCACGGCGACGAATTCCGTCTGCATGCGGCGGCCGGCCGACTGTTCCGGATAATCGAGCGCGCGGCGCAGCCTCACCCGCTCGGTGAACGGCAGTTGCGCCAGGATCTCTTCCCGGTCCTCGTGGTCGAGGTCCTCGAGAATGTAGACCGCATCGTCCGAATCGAGTTCGCCGATCGCCGCCGCGATCTGCGCGTTCGGCATCTGGTCAACGATCTCCATACGGATATTTTCGTCGACTTCGGTCAGTGCGGTGAGGTCGAAATCGTCGCCGAGCAGCCGCACAAGCGCATGGCGCTGGTCGGGCAGGATCGCTTCGAGCAGGTCGCCGAGTTCCGATTCGTGCAGCCGCGCCACATGGCTGCGCAGGAAAAGCGTGTCGCGATCAGCGATTGCGGCGCCGACCATCGCCAGGAAGTCGGCGCGGATCGCACCGTCCTCGGAATAGATGTCGTCACCGGCATCGTCGGTTTTTGTGCGCAGGCGGTGGTCTTCGCCGATATCGCTCATCTGCCGCCCTCACTGCTGGTCTTTGACAAAACGAGAATGGCGGCAAAAAACATATTGTCAACAACCGGATAGCTGCACCCGGCGCTATTGCTCCTGCCGCCGGTTTTCCTGCTAGAACAATTGCCGTTCCGGGTCCAGAGCGCATGGCGAAACGATGCGGAAAAACCCGAGAGGCAGCCCGATAGGCAGAAAGAGGAGTTCGAAAATGGCCATCCGAACCATCCTGAAATATCCCGATCCGGGCCTGTCCAAGCCATGCGAGCCGATCACGGTTTTCGACGCGGCTCTGACGGCGCTGGCCCATGACCTTCTCGAAACGATGCGGGCGGCACCCGGCGTCGGCATCACCGCCGCGCATGTCGGTGTCTTCACCCGGCTCGTGGTGCTGGAACTGTCGAGGGAAACCGGCCCGCGCTTCTACGCCAATCCGGAGATCCTGGTCTCCTCGGACGAGCTGATGCGGCATATGGAAGGCAGCGTCTCCATGCCCGGCGCAAACGACGAGGTAGAACGCCCGAAAAGGATCCGGTTCCGCTACCGGGATCTCACCGGTGTCGTCCATGAAGAGGACGCCGAAGGCTTTCATTCCATCTGCATGCAGCACGAGATCGACCAGCTCGACGGGATCTTCTGGCTGAAACGGCTGTCCCGCCTGAAGCGCGAGCGGCTGCTGCGCAAATGGGGCAAGGGAAATAAAAATACGGCCGAACCAAATTCGCGTTCGCCCGTTGTCAGGTCGCAAGCCCAGCGAGGAGCTACGACCATGAATGCGACAGCAGACAAGACCGCAGCCGAGCTCGAGCGACAGGTGTCCGAGCGCCTGGCTGCACTGCCGGACGTCGATTCGTCGATGATCGAACCACATGCCGAGGGAACCAAGGTTATTCTCGAGGGTTCTGTCGATACCGTGTTCTCCGCCCGCAAGGCGGTGTTGAGCGCGGAAACCGTGGATGGCGTACATGATGTCGAAAGCCACCTGACCCTGACGGGTCAAAGGAATGGCGCATCCACGAGCCACTGAGCCGAAATACCCGGCGCACCGGCCTTTCAGGAGGGGGTGCGCCGGGTCCATGTGGGAACGATAGGAGACTGCGGTGCCGGGCAAGAAAAAAGCTGACGACATTTCCCGCGAGGAAGATTTTCGCGATTACGACGACCGCAATATCGACGAAGGTTGGCCCTACGACGATGCATCCGGCGCCCGCCCCGTCGATAACGCCGCCTATGGCGACCCCAAGGCCAATTTCGACACCAACCGCAATCGCGGTTATCAGGTGGACAGCGCCGAGCGCGACGGATCGGAAGAGCGGTTGGTCGACACCATTCGCCCTGGAACGAAGGGGATCGAGGAGGCCGACGATCTCGAAGAGCGGATCACCGATGCGATCGAGGAGCTGGACATGATCGACATGGCGTCGATCGACGTGCATGTCGAGGATGGCACCGTCACGCTCGAAGGCGCCGTCGACGATGCGGCGACCTCGCGCAAGATCGTCCGCCGGATTCAGCGTGTCGCCGGCGTCCGCGAACTGGTCAACAACCTTCGCCTCGAAGGCGTCGACAGCCACATTCCCGACGAGGATTGACGGCCCGACGACGCCTAGGCGCTCGTCAGCACGATCTCCGGAGGACTTTTCAGCGTATTGCTGACGGTGCAGATTTCCTCGGCCATGTGAGCGATCTGCTTTTTCTGCTCCTCGTTAAAATCCCCTTCGATCCGGAAATCCACGATGAACCTGGTGATCCGGGAGGGGCCTTCGTGGGCTTTTTCGCCGGTCACATGCACCCTTACCTCGCTCAGCCTGTCGAGGATGCCGAGCTTGCTTGCGGCGATACGGCCGCTGAGCACGAGGCAGGCGGCGAGCGATGAAAACATCAGGTCGAGCGGATTGAACCCCGGCTCGGAAGCGCCGGTGACGACCTCCACCTGACCACCCGTCTCACTCGTCACCTGCGGGTGACCGAGGCGTCCGAGCACCGCCGTCGCGCCGATCGGCCGCGTCTTGATTTTCAGTTCGACCATTGTTTGTCCTTACCTTGCACATACGAGCTTGGATCAGGCCAAGATAAGCGAGGAATTTCAGGATCGCATCCGGAATGGGCGATATGACTCGATGTTTTGCCATCGAAGCGGCAGATGGGCCTGATTTCCCGGATGCAATTTCATCCGGGCAACAAAAAACCCGCCGAAGCGGGTTTTTATTTTGGTGCGGTCGAGAAGACTCGCGATCCTGCCTGAATGCACTGGAAATGCTAGGATTTTGTGTCCCACGACAAGGCATCTAACGGCACTATGAATCAAGCGGTTAGAGGGTGGGTGTCCCACGATATCCGGCAAATTTATCCACCGAAATCGGTCCCTGTGGATAACCTATGCCGTTTACATGTTTATCAATATGTGCAATTGTATAGATGTTATAAACTTTAGGAACCCAAATGGACCCGGAACCAGAACTGAAGGACCAGCGCGTAACGGTCATGATGACCAAGAGCGAACTCGGCCTGATCGACGACTGGATGTTCGCCAACCGCATACGATCACGAGGTGATGCTATCCGGCAGATGTGCCGGAAGGTTCTCCTCAAGGACTTGAAGAAGATCAGCGAGGCGCAGTTGCAGCGCCATATATCCAAGGATGAATCAGATGAGCATTAAATATCGAAATACATACGCGCAAATGCGCCAGGGTAATTGGACGGACCTCAAGGTCAACGTCTTCAATGAAGAAGATGATGCATATCTGGCATGTGTCCACCTAGGCGAAGCGATCGTCACAGGTTTGGGTGAATACGAAGTACTACAAGGTGGGGCTTCAATGCCTGAGGAAGCCAAGAAAGCATGGCTTTATAATGCGGCCGTCCTTGAGAGGCATGCACGCATGATACGAGACTATGTCGCGATGGCCGAAGGCTCGGATGAGGATGAAATAATATGGCAGCGCTATTACGACTATCTTGTAAAGCGGGGGGCGTCTGCTGCTGAATTGGCTGAATGGGAGCAACGCAAGCCGGGACAGGAAGCCTCTGTTCTGATGAAGGAAGGGGCGAAGGATGAGTAATGTTCAATTCACTCCCGAGATAATCGAACGCTTCGCCCGAGCTTGGGCGTCAATAGACGGGAAACTTGCAGAATTCAAGATCGCCAAGGTGAACGAGGCATTTGAAGAAATGCACGGGACCTACGGCGGCTATATGACCGAGGCCGAAGAGCTTTTGAAGCGGGCTGATTGTGCAGTGACCGTCCCTTGAGAGCCGTAACCCGGCCCTCTTCGGAGGGCCACCACTACCACTTACTACCACTTAATAGGAGAAGACAGTTGATTGAGGAATACGACCTGGACCACGCTAAGCGCTATCTCGAAACCGGCGGCCTTGGGGAGGTGATCGGATTTACCGATCTGGCGGTAAAGAGCGGCGAATTCAAGGTGCAGATGGACGCCGATATGGCGATGGCACTTTGCCTGCTCGCCTCGGAAGCCTTGGAGAACCGGAATAAGCAGCGGCTTCAGTAGCTCCCCTCTTCGGAGGGCCTTATAGGAGAATAGAATGAGCGAGACTTCCGGAATGCTAATCGCCAGAAAGGCGCCTCACAATGATGTGGTGAAGCTTTTGACCGAACTTGTGACGGAGCTTAGGATTGAGAACGAGGATCTAAAGCAGATGCTGATGAATCAGCGCAGCTTAATGTGTGGGGCAATTCCGGCGAAGCTACAGGAAGGGAATACCTAAATGAGGGACTTGAGCTTTAAGGCTGTAGCCAAGGGCCAATATGAGGAAGGGCTGAGTGACGCTATTAAAATTATCGAAGGTCGCTTGCCACTCTACACGGATATCGGCCAGATCAACGCGCTTCGCGAAAGCATTTCAAGCATCAAAGGGGCTCTGGAAAGGATAGGTCGAGGAAATCGCGCTGCAGAGGCCAAGCTAGAGGAAGGGAATACGGATGGGTGAGATGGAGAAAGTTCTGGAAGCCATGATCGACGAAGCACTGAAGGAGTAGGACATGGACGTACGATTCGGAAACGGCCCTACCAAATACGGACCGGGCGTAAGCGTGTCTCTCTCTGGCGATGAGCTCGCTGTGGCGATAGACGCTTACCTTGTCTCGCATGGAATTATCGTGCGAGGGCCGCGCACGATAACAGTCAATGGCGAACTGTGTGAAGCCGGGGAGGTCTATGTTGACCCGAGCGGCTTTGTCGTAGCGGACGGGAAGCGATATACCGGACGCGGGGATGTGGAAGACTAAAGGATGAGCAAGGTCGGCCTCCAGCTCTCCATAGCCCTGTTTATGATTGCAGGGGTGGGTATTGCGTACCTGTTCGGATGGCTCTAATGCCGGACGCGCCCAAGCAATATCTTCACGTCGTTGCGCAATTCGGTTAATAGCAAATTCGTCGCTTCACGTGCTTCCTTGTGCGCAGCAAGATCCTCCGCCCGCTGGTTCCATATCCTTCGGATTTCCTTTGAGTTCTCATTGGCTTTCGCCTCTAAACGAATAGACCATACCACGAGCGTAACTCCTGCGACGATGAACCCCCAATATTCCTTCAGCAATTCCATCAGCAATTGATCCCCGTTGGCGTATGCAATTCATCTTTCGGGAACCATTCCGGCATAACGTATAGAGAGCCATAGCGATCCCTGTTAGATCGTTTCGTGGTCAGAGCCAGCGCTTCGGGTCACAACGAAGCGTTGGCTCGCATGCTATTTCCGGCCGCGAATAGCCGCTGCTATAGCCGTGAGGCCTTGGCCGGCAACCTGGACGCCGAAGAACGACAACAGGATCGCGCCCTGCCATTCGTCGAACGGGGCGGGATATTTCGGGATGCCCCAGCCGAGCCGCAGGCACGTATCAATCGTCACCAACAGCAGGTGGACCGAGAAGCATCCGGCAATCACCGCGGTGATGAGGCGCATCTCCCAGAATCCGGCAGAGGCAAGGCGGATCTCTTTCGCGCTCTGCATCGCCGTCATCTGGCGCTGAACATCGGCTATAGCCGCTTCCGCGACCAGCTTCTGTTCCTGCGTCTGCGCCTGGAGCTTCATCTGGTAAGCGTTGGTCAGCGCCTTTGCGAGATCGCCGGACGCCCAGCCAAATATCCATTTGATGAACGTGAGCATCAGGCTTCGACCTCCTTGCGGATAGACTTGACGCGGCGGATGATCCACTCCCCGCCGATCAGGACCACGACGATGACGACCACGCCGATACCGCCGACGAGGATCAGCGAATCCCGGTCCATGCCGGCAAGCCATGACGCCCCACTGCCGCCCGTGAACAGGCCTCCGAAGATCCACGAGATCCAGCTCGTTTTCTGCCGGACTTCGGTTTCAACCTTCTTGGGAACGGTCGGCTTTTCGACCTCGACGGTGGTTTCTTCGGTGACGGGGGCGTTCTTCACTTCCGGCCGGGAGGATTCGCCCTTGGTCATGGCGACCAGACGCTTGTGCATCTCGGCGCGCGTCTGAGGCCCGCTTACGCCATCCGGCTTCAGTTTTGCCGATGTCTGGAAGGCCTTGATATCGGTCGGAGGAAGTCCGAGCAGGACGAGCGCAGATCTGTCATAATAGGACAGCCGATCCTCATATCCATTCAGGCCGCCATTAATGCGACGGGTAATCATCTCGATATCGTTGGTGTCGGCGTATCGGTTGAGGTTGCGCGTCGTCCAGTACCACACGACAGACCAGCCGGCCCAAGGCGAGGCTGCCATCAGTTCCGGCTTGTCGACAAAATCGGGAGGATTCAGCCCGCGCTTCTGGCACCATTCGTAGAATGCCGTCGTATTGCCGCGCCCGGTGATCTGGATAGGCCCGTAGCCGCGATACTTCGACCCGTCGCCCTTTCGGTTATTGCCGAGATCCTTACGGCCCTCGTAACGCTGCTGGGCAGCCGTAGGACCCCAGACCTCGCGATCGTAGATCAGGCCACCGCTCTCGTGCATGACCTGCGCCAAGACGTGGGCAAGCTGGTGAGGCTTGTATTCGTCGGAGATGGCAATGATAGCGGCAAGCAGGTTCTTTTTTGGAGCTTTGTTTTTGCTGATCTTGCGGATCTGCGCTTCAGTGAGCATGGCAAAGCCTCCGCGGTTGATGGCGGTCCATACGGTTTCCTTTTGGGGTTAGGTCAGAACGACGAAAACCCCGCCGAAGCGGGGCTCATATGGTCAGTGATGCGATTGGGTGGCTTACTTCAGCCGTCTTGCGATGGAGCGCTTCAGACGCTTGGGCAGACCGCGAAGGCCATGCAGGGAGTCCGTGGAGGTGCCGTTCCTGCGATACTGCCGTCCGTCCCGTCTCCATGCGACCGTTGACAGCCAGCGATGCCCAGACTGCCAGCCGGTGCGATCCCGGCCCTTCTGCTCGAAATGCACGACCTTGAACGCCGGCCCCAGAAGATCGAGCATCGGTTCATATTCCCTGTCCGTGTCGAACATGCGCTCGGTATTGTCGATGACGAAAACGCCGTCCTTCGCCAAGGCTCCGATGCGCAGAAGTTCCGTCAAGCACGAAACACGATCCCGGCCGTCGATCAGGATAAGATCGAATTTCCTCGTCCCGACGATCTCGGCAATCTTCCGAGAATAAGGACGCTCCAGAAGATGAGCCTCTGGAGCCCATCCTTGAATATCCATCATCGCCGTGGTCTTGGAATACCATTCCGGGTCATGCTCGAAGCTGACGAGGCTGGAGGATCGATCCCCGAAGAACAGGGAGCTTGACCCCATGCCGAACTCAAGAACGGCTGGGAACCGTCCGTTTTCCTTTTCGAAGCCTTCGATGAAGTTCAGCAGGAAGGTGACCGTCTGATCGGTAACCCATGGGACGACACGCATTTCCACTCCGAGACCGGTTCAACTTAAGGCGGTGTTCTTGCATATTCGGACTCCGCCGCCAAGGCACTTTCACGGGGCGTACGTGAGAACGTCCGCAGGCGTGGCCGTAATAGCCGCGATGTTCGTATTGTTGATGGCGGGGTCTGTGTCGACAATAGGAGCACCTGAGAAATCAGCAGCGATGACAGTCCCCGGGGGGATGCTCGGCCAGATCCAGTAGGGGTTTCCAACCTTGGCGATGGATTTTACCCATTGCCCCTGGTTGCCGCTGGCCGTTGTGATGACGGCCAGAAATGTAACGCCATTGAGTGTCTTGTTGCAGACGAGGATCATCGGTTCTGTTCCCATGGTTAGATTGCTCGCATGATGATGATTGAAATACAGGCAGGATCGGCGGGAGTGCCGGATAGGTCGGTTGTCGTGATGACGAATGAATCTGTCGAGTAGTCGTCAGGCTGCACATAGCAACGGTAGAGGCCGCCATCGAAGACGTTGACGATGTAGTCTATGTCTGGCTGTTCATTTCCGAAGAACATCCAGAATTTTCCGGTATCAACCGCAAACCCGCCTGCAATAGCGCTCTCTGCGGTAAACCCGCTGATCGCCCCGTCGCTGATGGAGAGCTTCGCAGATGCGATGATTTGAGGCGTCTTCGGGATTACCGGCTGCTCGTAGACTTCCGGTTCGTATTCCTCGTAGGAGGTCTCCCCGGTGGACAGGTCGTAGATAGTTCTCAGTGCCATATCAGGTATCCATTTCTCGGAGGAATTCGACATTGCCGCCAAGAGTAGCCGTCCCGGGCGCCGTGCCGAAACGGATACGATCCAGCGTTCCAGGAAGCGTTACTCCTGTGGCGGCATAGTTCAGGATGCCGGAAGCGCCTTGCGCCATCAGCGTTATTTGCCAACGGCCGGTTCCACCGAGGCGAGTTAGCCAAATATGCCCGCGGTGGGGGCCGACCATCGCAGTCAGGGCGTAGGAGATAGGAACGAACGTGGTCGCCGTGCTGCCCTGCGCACCGCCGGAAGATGTGGCGCCCGCCGTCGCGAGATACCCGCTCGTCACCACGCCGGCCGATGTGCCAAGTTGGATGAACAGTTGAGCGGCCGCGCTGACCGTCACCTCGTCGAGGATGATCGTCAGTCGCCGGACCCCGGCCGGAATGCCGGTGATGTCCTGGCTTGTTCCTGAGAGAGTAACCACCGCATCCGGCTTCACGCCGCCCGTGCTCATATCGAGATAGGGAGGGCCATTCGCAGCCGCAGCCCTAACCACCACGCCGATGCGCCGCTTTCGGTCATAGTTCGCTGGCATGGTCGGGGCGCTCGAAGACAATGAGCCAAGGTAGTCAGTCCCGCCGGTATCCGATCGGCCAATGCCGAACAGATAGTAGGTGCCGTTCCCGACTGCGCCTGTATCCAGCATGCCGCCATTGTTGCCAGCCGTGAACGTGGCATCGAGACGCTTGGTCAGGGCGGAAAACTGCATTAGATTGTACGGCGACGTGTCGGACGCCGCTACGCCGGCAGCAAAATCAATATCGTTGGTGGCGTCCCCTGCGTTGGTGGTGAGCGCGAGACCGGAGGCATAGCCCTGGATCTGAGGGCCTGCGAAGGTGTCGCCCCGAATGTCGGCAAAGAAGGCCGTGCCGCTGCAGACGATCAACGCCGTCTGGCCCGGTCCGATGATGACAGAGGCCGCACCGTTCACCGTCTCCGCAGCGTTCGGATCGACGATGACAAGGCCGGTGGATGAGTTGATGACTGTCGTGCGCCAGGCAGATCCGAGCGTTGCCGCTGCGGTCAAGGCCAGCGTTGCCCCAGCGGTGAACCGAAGAGTGCCGCCGTTGTCTGCTGCGACAGCCGTATAGTTGGCCGCTTTCTCCGCATAGGTGACAGTGGTGATCGAGTTGATGCGGGCGAAGAACGCCGAGCCATTCGAGATGATCAGCGCGCTCTCGCCGTTCCTGATCGTGATCGTAGACGCGCCGTTGATCGTTTCCGAGGCGTTCGGGTCAACGATGACATCGCCGCCGTCAGCCTGCACAAACACATGCCAGTCCGCCCCGAGGGTAGCGACCGCAGTCAGGGATAGGGTAGCTGCAGCCGTGAACCGGAGATACCCGTTATTGTCGTTGGCAACAGCCGTATAGTTCGTGGCCTTGGCCGTGTAGACCATACCTCCGTCGATATCAGCCCGCAGCTGGGCCATGATCTCGCGGATGGCGTTGTTGATGCCGGACGGCGCACATCCCTCCTTGATATTGACGCCGCCAACGTCTTCGTTGTTGTTCGCCGTGGTATCCCAGGAGAGGAAGTTAGGTTTTACCATTTGAGGTTCCTTAAGTTACCAGAGACCAACGGAGCCGCTATCCACGGCCCCCGCGAACTGAGGCGAATCCGAGTAGGCTTGTTGGCCATAATCTGACAATGACTCGTAACCGCCGCCTGAGTTCTGCGGCTGGCCGGCGATCGGGGCCGGTGCGGACGGGTAATAGTTTTCTGGATTTCCGAAGGTGGACTTTCCAAGCAGACCGCCGACGATGCCGCCGACAGGCCCTAGCAGCGCGCCCCCGAGGATTGCCCCGCCGATACCGCCAAGCAGCCCGCGACCGGTTGGGCCAAGATCATGCAGGGCCGGGTTGTTGCGCCCCATGAAGCCCGCGTTCGTCGGCGATGCGGAACGGCTGGCGCTTCGGGCTGCGCTGGCGCCGATCGGCTGAGCTGGTTTCGCTGGCTGTGCCGTCACCATCGGATCTCGATAGCCTTTCGGGGCGGCTGGCTGGGTGATCTGCGGAGAAATTGCCGCGGTCGTGATCGGCGCCGGGATATTCGGGAGAATGCCGACGTTGAGCTGCTGGTCGAGAAGGCCGCGCTGAAGACCGGCATAGCCTTGGGCTACCGGAGCCGGTGAACCGAAGCGTTCCGTATCGAACGGAGAGGCAGGAGCCGTAGGGGCAGCCGCAAGAGCCGGAGTAGCAATCTCAGGGCCAAACCTGCCGAAATCGAAAGCCGTCGCGGGTGTCGTCGGTTCTGGTCCAAAGCGTCCATAGTCGAATGCTGCTGTCTGCGCAGGCTGTTCCGGGCCAAACCTTCCTGCGTCGAACGATGGCTCATCCCAACCGAACATGCTCGTGTCATAGGTTGGAGAAGGCGTGGAAGCAGGAGAGGAACGGGAAGCGCTGGCCTGCGCCGGGGCCGTGGTCTCCGGTCCAAACCGGCCCATGTCGAAAGACGGCTCCTCATAGCCAAACAGCGACATGTCATAAGGTGCCGATGGCGCATCCAGCAGCCCGCCGCGCTCGACAGCCATCGGGGTTGGGGGGTCGATCGCCGCCATGATGCCGGTTGCCGAGGCAGACTGGCCGGGGATATCGTCCCTGAACGTCGGCGTTGGAATATTGCCGCTCGGCATGTTTTCGGCGCGGAGCGAATACTCATCGACGGAGCGCATGCCCGGAGCATTGCCGTGGTAGTGGGTGGAATTCCCCACCCCGAACGCCTGGGCGCCGGCCGCAATCATCGGGTCGATCCAGCTCGTCAGGTTTCGCGCGCTGGAATAGTTGGGGTTGGCATAGTTGACCGCGCCGCCGGCCGTACGCGGTGCGCCTTGGGCACGAGACGCCACGTAATCATAGACGGCATCCTGCGCGCGCTGCGATGCCTTGGGAGCGTTCTGGACGGAACCATAGGGGTTCAGCGACGACGGCCCGGAGATTTTCGAGAACTGCCGATCCTGATTGAGGACATCTACCGTCCGGTTCGGAAACTGTTCCGAGGCCACGCGGTTGGTGACCGTATCGACAACGGCTTGCACCATCCGCTCATATTCCGCAGGGTTGCTGCGGGCGAGCGACTGAGGCACTTCCGTATCGACGACCCTTGAGATATAATCGATATCTCGCTGGGTCAGTTGGACTTCAGCCATGGGCTTTTCACCGAGGATTGAATGTTGAGATCGTTATTCGCGCTGGCACTGTTGGCCGCGCCCGCATTCGCAGATGACAGACCGTTAGGGCCTTCGGGGGTGCCGAGCGTTGGACCGTTCCCGCTCATCACCGAAGAGTATGAGAACGACTACAAGGCAGCGGTGAAGTGCAAGGGTGTTCCGAAGGCAGGAGGCATTGTCGCAGAAGGCAAAAAGGCCATCTACTACAAGCCGGTAAAGGGCGACGTTCAGGTCATGGTTGACGAATACGCCCGTCGCTACGCACTCGATTACTGCTGGATTTGAACCGACCATATGAACCGAAAAACACGGCCATTTGATAAAACTGTCGATCTTCACGAAAGCGAATGGGCGAAAGCCGACAAGAAAGAGCCGATATTTGGTCCCGGCTCCTCATGGTTTTTCCAGGTAGTCTTGCCTACGATGGCCTTTGCGATTGCGTTCGGCTACCTGATGAATTTCATCGTTTACGGACTATTTGGCTAGAAGCCTCCGCAGCCGATCCGCCGATGAATGGCACCGTTTTATTGGTGATTGCCTGAAGGACGGGCGCATTCCCCGAAGCTGCCGCATTGCGAAGAGCGGTGACGCCGCCAGCGGCCGCCCGATCTGCCAACGCTGCCGAACCGTATCCGACCATGCCAGGGAGGAGCGCGCCGACAGGACCACCAACTGCCGAGCCCAGGCCAACACCCGTTCCGAAGGAAATAACCCCGCGTGGCGCGAACTTCGAAAGCCACTGCACAGCCTTCGGCGTCATCTCGCCCTTCGCAAGGTGGCGGACAAGGGCGGCCTCTTCCGCAGTGAAGCCCTTTTCCTTGCCATTGACGATACGGGTATAAAGCTGCGAGGCCTTGTCGCGAACGGCGTTTGCCATGCCGGATTGTGAGTAGCGGGCGGATTTCACGTCTGCCAGGTCGAACAGGTCTTCGACGAGTTCCGTCTTGGACTTCTTTGACCAGAGGTCGCGCGCCTGCTTCAGAACTTCGAAGCCCTGCACGTTGCCGGTGACATCGGAGGCCCCGGCATTGTCGGCGAACGAATCCACGATGGTCTTCATGCGCTGGAGGGTGCGAACGTCCTGCGCATCGGCGTTCTTCATCGCGAGGCCAATGGACTGGCGCAGCTCGTCGAATTCCTTGAGGGTGATCGGCTTTCCCTGAAGGTCGGCAAGATCCTGAACGACGCCGGCCGTGCGAGGGCGCAGGTTTTCATTCAGGTTGCCGGCGGCAATCTTCATGTTGGTTACAAGCCGGTCGGTGGTCTGAGGCTTGAGGACAACGCCAGCTTGATCGGCTTGGGTATAGAGTGAGTTCGAAGCGGCCGCGAGATCGTCAGTCGTCGGCGCAGCTGCACGGGATGCGCCCTTCGCCAGCCGCGTTGCCAGCATGTCGCCGACCTTGGAAGCAGCCGCACCGGTGGCGGCCCCAACCGTTGCGCCCATACCAGCCCCGGCCAGCCGCTCTCCCGGTTTGGCCTCCCCCGCCCCCATCAAGCCACCATAGCCGGCACCTTCAAGAGCAGCAGCTCCGGTGCGCCCGATCAGCGGGAGCGAACGACCAGCGAGTGTCGCGCCGCCGGCTGCTAGTGTTCCACCCGTCGCCACGCCGCCAGTGATTTCGCCGACTGCCGAGGCGACAGGGTTCTGAGAGCGCATAGCCTGCTTTCGGGCATCGAAGCCACCGCGGGACTTCTCGTAGTCGCCCGCCATGCCTGCACCCGTTGCCAGAGCCGCGTTGGCTTCATCGTCCCAGCCAAACAGCGGCGCGCGCTGGACGCCGGTTGCCGCAGCATCGATGGTCTTAGCGATCGGGCCAAGGGGGTTGTAGGCGCCTGAATAGATGCCCGAGGAATAATACTTGTCGCGGTCAGCTTTGGCCGTATCAACCTGATTTGGTGCTTCTGCTACGACACGATCGCCTTTCGGCGCGGCTTGGGACGCTTGAGCGGTGACGCCTAGATGACTGGCAATCTCATCAACGGTGCGGCTCTGCTCTTCCGGCGACATGGAGAGAAAGGCGTCATCCACCTTCACCTTGCGGCCTTCGATGTTGAGTGTCGGCATTATGGTTCAATGCTCCACTTGACGCCGGAAGAGGTGGCGCCGGTCTTGGGTGCCGCACCGGGTGCTTGACCGCCCATCTTCGACTGAGCGCGGGCCATGCCCTGACGGACAATCTTCTCGTAGTCGTTGAGGGCGGCGTCGAATTCACCTTCGGAGGTAGCCGTGTTCATGCGGGTAACTGCCGCCGTCGCTGCGCCGCCTTCCGAGTTCGAGAGGGCGCCAAGCCCGCGCATCTGCTGGATAGCCGTGAGGAATGCGCCGCTCTTGGCCTGATCGACCTTGTTCTGGAAGTCGTAGCCGCCGGTTCCGGGGATCTTGTTCCCGATGGACGAGAAGCCGGTACCGCGACCCTTATACGGGTCGTTGCGGATCGTCTGCACGAGATCAAGGGCGTTTTGGCCTGCCTGATAGTCCTGTGGTGCGGCTACTTCAGCCTTGCCTTGTGCGGTGCCAACCTCTTCCTGACGCTGCTTTTCGGCGATGTTCTTAGGCGTCTCGCGAACGGTCTCGCCTGTCCTGCTATTGACTGAAACGGTTCCGGTTCCGGTGTCAATGGTCTGGAGAACTGGCGTCGGCGAGAAATCGCCGGTATCGAGAGGCTTGAACTTGCCCCCCTTTGAAAGCTGGCCGAGGACAGTCTTGCCCTCGGCATTCTTGCCCCAGACAGGGTTCAGGCCCCACTCTTCATCGTCAGCGGAGGCCATACCGGCCGGCGGCGCAACCCACGTGCGGTTCTGAGTGTCATAGAGGTTTTTACCAACGGCCATGAGGTTGTTTTTCGGCTTCGCGGCCTCAAGCTTTTGCTGATAATACAGCTTATAGGCATCCCCGCCGGAAATAGCGCCCGACTTCACGGCCTGCGCCAATTCGGGGTTGGTTGCCTCAAGGAACTTGATGGTCTTGTTAGCCTGCAGCCCGGAGCCGAAGCCTTTGAAGCCGCCGGCAGCCTGTTCGCTTGCCGTAGCGCCGCCAAGTAGCCCGACGCCGCCCTGCAGGAGAGCCGATGAGTTATTGCGAAGGAAGTCCTGAATACCGGCCATCATTTACCTCAGAGGAAAGAGCCGAGAAGACCGGCGGTGGACGTGCCGTAGCCGAGGGCAGTTAGGAACGGGTTCTGTCCAGGCTTTGTTTGCGTCTGGGTTCCGCCCATCTGGCCGGCGCCGCTCGCAATCGCGTTCAGACGGCCGATCTGCTCCCAGGGCTTGTTCTGCTGCTCGTTGAAAATGCGGAGCTTGTCGTTCATCTGCCGGGTAGCAAGGTCCTCGTTCATGGCGCCGACGTTCATCAGGTCCGTATTAGGCGCCTGCATGCCCGTGTAGGCCGTGCCGAGGTTGCCGAGGCCCTGCTGACCCATGCCGAACAGGTTTGCGTTGGCAGCGTCCTTGCGGGCCTGGAAATTCTGATACTGCCGCGCGCCGAGATCGCCGATCGTATTTGCCATGGTCTGCTGATGGATGCCGGAACCATAGCGGCCGGCGCTCGAAGCGGACCCATTGACCGAGTTGCGGGCCTGATCGAGAACCTGCTGGAACCCCGGATCGGCGTTGATGTCGAAATTGCCGTTCGCCACCGATCGGGTATTGTTCAGCGCTTCGATCTGCGACCCGTTGAACCCGCCGTTATCGATGACGCCCTGATATTGCCCGGATAGCCCCGCCCCGCCGGAATTGGCCGTCGCCGTGTTCTGGATATTGTTCATGGCCTGGTTTGACTGAGACGACCACGGAATGACGGTCGAATCCTCGAACACCTTGCCGCCGGTCCCGGCTTTATAGAGATCCTGGGCGCCGCTAATGGCCGTGTTCAACGCCGGCTGCGCACCGGACCATGGTGCGTTTGTGCTGGTGGTGGTTTGTTTGTTGCTGCTACCGCCTGGCATTTTGCACCTCGAACGTCATCCAGAGCCCCTTTACGGGCCGGTTTAGGTATTTTGAAAGAACTCGCGGCCAGCCCGGTCGGCCTTCTGCGACCAGCCGCGATGTCCCGCCAAATTCCGCCTGTTGCATTGCAAAATCGTAGAGTTCAGCCACCCACGCGCCCATGCGGCGACCGCAAAGGCCAAGGCACTTGAACACAATCCCGGAAGGCCAGTTTTCGAACCGCCACACGGAAGCACAGGCAACGCCGCTATCGTTGAAGATCAGGATCAGGAAGGCGTTGCCTGACCGACACATCTGCCACAGATCTCCGGCAGACATACCGCCGCCGGTCTTGTCACAGCCGCGCTGCATTTCCTTGGCGATCGACGGCCAGAAGGCGTCAACCTCTGCGGGACTCGCTATGCCGATCTTCATGCGCGGGTGACGGCCAGCTCTATGACTACCGCCGTGACATGCAGCGTGTTCGCGGTTGTCGCGGTGATTGCCAGTGTCCAGCCGTTCGGGATCGGGATTTCCTGCCCCGAAAGCTCGTATGTGTCGTGCGCGGGTACCGACTTTAGGTCAAATTGCTTGACGGTCAGGCCGGCATTGTCCGTCAAGGTCAGTGTGAAGGTTGCAGCGGACGCGCTGTCATTGCAGACCAACATGCTGTTCAGCAGCCCCCGAAGCTGCGTTGACCCGGTATAGATCGGCGTTGCAGCCGTCGTGGTCAGATCGAGAATGATCGGCTTAGGCGTACCGAGCTGCGGGATGTTAACGCTCATAGCATCCCCGTTTGTGTGCCCGTCACATCGACGGCGGAAAGTGAGCTCCACACGATGCCGGCCGGAATCTTGCGGCGAAAGATATGCAGCCGAGCGTCAGTTCTGACATTCGCCAGACCGGACCTGGAGTTGACCGATACTTCTGGCCCCCACGTTGGGGTGTCGTTGAAGTCGTCCAGCGCGCCGCATTGGACCGTCCCGCCGACTGCATCGGAGATGGTTCGAACCGGATCGACAAAGGTGCGGTAGCCCGGGCTGAACTCGATTGCTCCCGTCTCGACAGTTGCCGCTTGCGGAAGGCCTGCGAAGAAGCCGAACCGAAAATCTTCGTCAAAGCCTGCGAAGGATGGACGAGCCCCACCCCATGCCGGGCTGTCGAGCGAGAACGGCAGCGCGTCGATGCTGGCTGATACCGCGTCCAGATCCTCAAGCGTATAACCGGAGGTCGCAAACACCCCGAGACCAGACACAACCGTGTCGCTCTGGAACCACCTGTCCAGTTGCCAGGAATAGCCGATGATATAGCCGTTCCCGCCCGCATCGACATAGCGCCACAGCACCACCTTGCGGAATGGATCAGCCACGCCGCGCAACTGTTCGAGGCTTCCGTCTGCCGCCACCTCCTGAATCCACTTGTCTACCCGTTCGGCGCCGATCGGGGTTCCAGACACCCCGCGGTAAAAGCCCGTGTCCGAGTAGTAGACGAAATCCCCTCGCCCGATCTCCACCAGAGACAGCGGAGCCGTGCAGCCGTTGCCTTCCATGAACGGGGAGAAGACGAACACAAAGCCGCTGTCCGGCGCAAATGTCATGGTCCTGAAGCCGCGACGGAATGCCAGGATTGCCCCGCTTCCGTTGGTGCTGACCGCCATCAGTTCCTCGCCATCCGGGAAGGAGTTGATATCCGACAGTTCTTCTCCGGGCGTCCACTGCTCGGAATTGTTGATGCCTGACCACTGAATGGCCGAAGGGTCGGTGTCGTGGTAATAAAGTGCAACAAAGTCGCCAATAACCTTGACAAACCGGGCTTTCGGTGGGTTCCCAGGCAATGGCAGGAACACGGTGCTGGAGCCGACATCGTAATATTGGGCGCCATCGTTCAGATTGGTTGCGATGATCCGGGCGCCGTAGAGGTCGAAAGACCAATCGTCGCCGTCTGGAACCGCATAGGTGCCTGTCGATACGTCCGTCAAAGTTCCGTCATTGTTGATGCGGTAGAGGCCCGTTGCAGTACCAGCGATGGTCACCTGAACGCCCATGGCCGTTCTTGCAGTGATCTCGCCCCGAGGTGCGGAACTGAGCGGGTCCGACTGCGGTGTCAGGGCTGCCATCGGCCCCCAGCCGTCAGCCGTTGGTACGACGTTCAGCGCGTTGTCGGTGGATTTGCCGCTGTAGGATGCCCGATCGGGCTCGAACAGACCGAATGGAACCCTCACGGCAGGCTTGCCCAATAGCGGGTGTTTTCGCCGCGGACCTGCAAGGCATTGTCAACCGTCAATGTGCCGCGCTTCTTCTGGGCATTCTCGCTCTTTACCTGCGCTTCGAACTCGGAAAGCATCTGCTGCCACATCGAGGCGGCCGGCATGTCCTTGACGTAGACGTTCCCCCACACGATCGACGCCGCCATATAGAGGTCGGGATGGTTCGTCAGGAACTCGTTGGTCGGTGCAACATCGGACAGCGCGAACCGGCCCTGGTAGACGAACCGTGCTGCATACGCCTGATCACAGGGGCGATCGAAGATGATATTCGTGCCCTGGATGGCCCATGCTCTCGGGAACCCGTTATCCGCCAGGATGCTGAAGGTGCCATTCGGCTGCGGGTTGATCGCGTATTCTTCCACATCCGTCAGGAACAGGGATGTCGGCTTGATCATCGTCGGCGAAAGCGCCGAGATCGAAATGGTATTGACGCCGACCGTCGCCGCAAGAACTGCCGAGGTGGACACGGGACCAAGCATCCGGTTCAACCGTGCCTCACCGAGCGTGATGCAATCCGGTACCGTTGCGGTAATGTCGGACCGCGCCATCCAGTCGGAAATGGCGGTCTGCAGTTCCGAATAGTTGCTAATTGCCATCGGGGATTCCTATCCAGGCGCGCGGGTCGCCAGTGAAGAAGCGCAGGCCGTCGTGGTGGCGGAGCTTGATGGACGGATCGAGGAAGACCTTGCCCCCGCTCTCGGTCCAAAGGCGGCAAAATCCGTAGTCTTCGCCAAAGATCTGGCCCTTGTGCATTCCGGTCGGGAAAAAGTCCTTCATTTCCCGTTCGTTTTCGTCGAGATAAGGTTCGGCCTTGATGGTCTCCAGCGCGCGGCGCGAGATCTTCAGGAATCCGCCCGGAAGCCCATCAACCTCGAACAGGTCGCCGTTCTGCTTCGGAGTGCCGCGGATATGGAAATAATCGTCGTCACGCTTGGCGCGGTAGGTGGCGCCGATCACGTCAGCAGGGCGCCTGGCAAGCTTCGCGAGTTCGCCGGCCGTCCATGAGATGTCCGAATCCACGAAAATCATGCAATCCGCTTCCGGTGTCTCCATGAAGCGTTTTGCGAGCTTGTTGCGGGCCACCCCGATCAAGGAGCATCCGACTTCCCACATGACGTAGAGGTAGACCCCCTCCTTGAACCCAAGCAATTGCTCGGCAAGGAGGGAATCCACCGTATTGACGCATGGTTTCCCGTCGATTGTCGGGATACATACGCAGATGAGCATCAGGAAATGAGGCCCTGAAGCACGAGAGCGGCGCGCACCTCGAAAAGTGCGGCGGCGATGTTGGCCGGCGTGGTCGTGCCGGCGGTCAAAGCCGCTGCGAGAGTGCAGGAAGGCCGGACAACGGCTGTCGCACCGTAAAATCCGACCTTGTCGGTGGCGGACTGACCGAGCTTTACGCCGTCAGAACCGCCATCAGAGAGCTGTTTCACAGTCATGGTCGTGTTCCTTTCTGGTTATCAGGCTGTGCCGGAAAGACGGACGGCCTGCCGACCATCGATCGTCTTGGTGCCGTAGAGAACATCCAGGCGCCACATGCTTTCGTCGCTGATGCCGTCATAGACGGGGATGACGCGAACGCTGGTGCCCTTGTAGGACTCGCGACCGACATCGACGGCGCCTGGAGGGCTGATGAGCGGCACGGAGATCAGCGCGAAGGCCTTTTCCGTGAAGATCATGTTCTGGCGATAGGAGGTCGAGGCAGTGCCGACGAACGTTACCGCCTGGTTGTTCAGATCGGTGACGCCCTGGACATCGACGTTCTTGAACGCACCATCCCAGATCATGGCCGGGGTGATGACCAGATCGCATTCGCTGCCGACGCCAACCGCGTCAGAGACGACGGTGAACATCTTCAGGAACGAGAGCGGCGCCTTGGTGACCGGATTCACATCATAGACACCGTCGATGGTGAACACGTCGCCGGCCTTGATGGTCTGCGTTGCGCCGCCGAGGGCATCGATGTGGATGGTCTGCTGGTTGGTGTCCTTCACGTCGGCATAGGTGATGGTCGAAGACGTGATGGCGAGATCGATCAGGATCGAACCGGAGCGCGAACCCGTGGTATGGGTTGCGACGTTCTGGGTCATGTACATGTCAACGCCGCCAACCATGCCGGTGTTGCCTTGACGGTAGGCCGGCTTGTTGATCGTGTCGTTGTAGAGGTTGGTCTGTGAACCGACGAGCGCCCAATGGTCCGCGGGGCAGAGAACCGACGTGCGGCCATCCTGCGGAACCGCGCCTTCATCGAGGCGTTCGGGACCCTTTGCAAAGTCTGCGAACGAGTTGATGAGCTGGCCCGGAGTTCCGACCCAATTCGGGACGTTCTTGTACAGCGCGTGCAGATCTACGTCGATCTGGTTGGCGAGCTGCACCATGGCCGGCCGAATGACGCGATCGGACAGTTCCTTGATGTTCAGGGTCAGCTCCTGGGATGTGAACTTGAAATCGATGCCCTTGCGCTTGTCCACGGTGATCGTGGTCTTGCCTTCCGTGACGTTCTGCGCCGACGCGGTTGCACCATCACGAACGGTGAAGTCAGCCGGCTTGCGAACGGAGAGCGTGTCCCCGACCGTGTAGCCGTTCACCTTCTTGGAGATGTCTTCCTCGTAGCCGCGAAAAACCTTCTTCGCCATCACGAGTTCGTTGTCGAGGATTGCGACCGCCGCCTTTGCGATAACGCTGGCGGTCAATGTCGTATTGGCCATTGCCTTTTTCCTTTGGGAGCTGCGCTAGATCAGCGCTTGTTGAGATAAGCCGCCATCTCGTCCACGCTCATGTCGGTCACGCTCTTCCGGCCCGCTGGCGATGCCTTCGGGGTTACGGTCGTCAGTGGCTTGATGGGAGCTTGGGGACGGGCTGGAGCCGCCTTCTGTTTCTGCATGGATTGATCGCCAAGCCATGCCAGGTGTAGGATCTTGTAGACCTGAGGCGTCATGGCAGCCTTGAGTTGGTCGATTGAGAAACCGACTCCCTGGGCAAAACCGACGATCTTCTTGTCCACTTCCTCGGACCACCCGGGAATATCTTTCTGCGCAAACTCCCGCGTTTCATGCAGCCGGTTGGCGATATCTCGCTCCGCTTTCGCATTACGCTCTGCCTGCGTTTTGTCGAGGTATTGGGCGACCTGACCGCGCTGTTCCTTCAACGTCTGGAACTGACGCCAATGGGACATGGCCCCCATCGGATCTTCCTGCTCAAGCTTTGACCAGTCCACGTTCTGATATTGCTGGAGCTGCTGATCGACATTCATCAGGTGAGCATTTGCCTGGATGAAATCCTGCGAGGACTGGAAGTGCTGGGCAGCCTCCTCCATCTTCGCTTCGACCGATCGGCGCATTTCCGCGACTTCCTGCGTCTTGCGGGTGTAGTCGCCACTCTTGAGATAGCCGTCCTTGAGTTCGGCCGGGATCTGATATTTCTTCCCGTCGATCTCGATTTCGGCCATTTCCGGCGCTTCTGGCAGTTCGCCTTCCGCGCCGTCTTCTCCTTCAGTCTCCGAGGCCTGCTCCAGTTCAGGCACTTCCACCTGTTCCGGCTGCACTGTCTCAGGCGCCTGCGTTTCGATTGCTGGCGTAGGTGCCAGTTCTCCGGCAATAGCCGTCATACCCTCAGTCATGAAGGTTCACTCCTTTGTCAGGTTGGTGAATGGGGTTGCGCCGCTTACCCTTGGCGCGCGGGATTCTGCTGGGGCTCTTCAGCCGCCTTGATCAGATCGACACCGAGACGCATCTGATCCATCTTCTGGTCGCCCTCGACGTCCATGCGCTTCGTCTGCGCATCGAACATCTTGATATTGTTGCCGGCCTTCAGGTCCTTGTTCTCGCCCTGAAGCTGCGCAATCGCGGCCTGCATCTCCTGCAATGCCTTCTGCACTTCCGGCGGAATCTGCTGTTGCTGGTTCATCGGGTTCATGGCCTCGAACCGCTTGGCGATCTCATCAGCGCCAGGCCAGTCGAAGTTCTTCGCCATGATGTCGGCAACAAACGGAGCGGCCTGCGGGAAGGCCCTGACCAGTTCAGTCATCTGTGCTGCAGCTTCCTCGCGGCGGGTCGTAAACGACGGACCCGAGGTCACGGTCAGGTCATATTTGCCGGCTGCGATATCATGCAGCGACATGATGGCCTGCCCGGTCTTGTCCATTTCCGGCTGACCGTCTGCCTTGGTGACCGGCTTTGGCTCCTGAGAGTTGATCGTGACAGACCGCGGCGAACCGTCCTCGCCAAGCACCCGAACGACACGCTCTCCGGTGTAAACCTTCGGAATGAGGTCGATCAGGATACGGCCGGTATGGCGAATGGCGCGGGACAGGTTGTCAATGAAGTGGAAGGTGGCAACATCCCCTTCCCGCTGGCGGGCCATGATGGCCTTGCCGCTGGTTTCGTTCGATCTCGCACCTAGGGAGGCGTCATAGAGACCAATGATGGTCTTCATGTCGTCGGAAGCGTTCAAAGCCTCCTGAAGCGCGCCGCCGGCAGGCCCGACATCAAGCGGCTGGCGCTGCGGCATCTCTCCATCGAACTCAAGATAGGAGTGGCTTTCCGTGTTCGCCGTTGCCCAACGGTCGGCATCGCTGTCAAATGTCCCCTTGCGGCCGATGAACGGCACCCGAGGGGCAAGCGCCACCAGTTCCGTCGATGTGGTGCGCCAGTAATTGAACATGCGCTGCGCATCTTTGGCATTGTGAATGAGGCTGCGGAAATACCGCTTGCCCTCGATGACGATCTCATCGCCGTAAACCGGAACGATCGGGATATATTTCCCGGGCCATTCGTTGATCTCGATCACATCGGCGCCGGTCATGATGACCTGGGTCACCTTGTGCGACTTAGTCGTGCGGGGCTCGCCGACGATCTGCAGCATGCCGGTCTCGAGACCGAGTGCGATATCCGACAGGCCCGGATCTGTCTTCAGCTTCTCGGTTTCGTAGACGATGCCGTTCGAGAGCTTGACGATCTCCTTCTCGACTTCCTCGCGCCGCCACCATTCGGCGATGAGGACAGCATCATCGTCAACCCAGCTATCCGCCTTGGTCCATGCATCGCTATCGAAATCGACGCACATGTCATTGCCGTCAGCGTTCTTCTTGTCCTTGTACCGGGACTTGTATTCCGTCTTCAGCACGCGATCGATGACGAACGCGACGTTCCAGTCAGACGAATCCGCCGCCATGCTGTTCGGATCACCATAGACAGCGAACTGGTTGGCAACGCGCTCGATGGTCAGGTCCATCTCGAACGTGTCGTCGTAGGCGTAATCCATGCCGATGCGCCAGTAACCGAAGCCACCCGACACGCTCGCCTCGATTGCCGTGTCATATGCAACATCAGCATTGGACGTATATTCGATGTTGCGAATAAGCCCGTTGATCACGTCTGCCGTATGAACGTCCGCCCCGCTATCGACCGGATGGACCTTGATCGACGGCTTGTTCTGGCGCGCATCGTTGACGACCTGGCGAATGAATGCCGGCATCTTGTTGATCGTCAGGCACGGGCGCTTGGTGATCTCGCGCTGCTTGAGGATCGCATCAGGCCACTGCTCGCCAAGCCGGGAGAACCGAATATCGTCCAAGGCTTCACGGCGATTGTCCTGCTCGGCATCCTGGCACTTTTCGAATGCCTCTCTGCCCTCAAGGAGGAGATCGTCGTTGTCTGTCTTGTCAGCCATCGTCATCCTAACCAGCCGAACTGCGTTGCCGCACGGGGGTCTGACCGTTTCTTCCGTTCAACAACGGGCTCCGCAAACGTCAGGGCCACTGCGTCCCATTCATCAGGGGACCGGACACCGCGCTTGCGCATCTGCTCTTTGGATTCGATCAGGAGATATTGGTTCGTGTCGTAGTGATACTGAGGCCCGCATGCATCAGTCTGCAGCGAATCCTCATCGGGGATGTCAGCTCCACCAGGCTCATCGAGCCAATCGCTGGAGCGCATCCACATTTCTGCTCGCCTGTTGCGAGGACCTGGCCGTCTTTCACCGTTCGGTAGAACGATCTCGGATGATTGAGGAGAGCCGCCGAAGTCGATCGGGACGACTATCTCGGAATACGGAGCGCCCCAGCTTTTGAGGATGTCGTAGACGCCCGCACCTTGACCACCAACGTCGATGAACACCCTGTCCGGCTTATCGAAGTCGATGATAGTTTTGATCCAGTTTGCACCGGCCACATTGTCGAGCTTGTGCTTGCTTTCCTTCTTGAGGAGCTTGCGACCGCGGCGCCACGCTACCGAGAACCTGTCGTCTCCGAACCGAGAAGGATCCACGCCCAAGACAAGCGGGCCGATACCTTCCAGGTTTGCCTTGCGCGCCCTGACAACCGCCTCGGGGCGAATGAAGCTGTCATGCCCGGTCATCTGGAATGCTTCGGCGGCAGTGGCTGGATACTCCTGCTTGAACAACGTCGGGTCTTTCAACTCCGCCATCTTCGCCCGACGCCAGACCATTTGCTCAAGCGTGAGCCCATAGGACCGCTGGTATTCCTGTTCTTCCTCGTCGAGAGCAAATCCGACTGGAACCGCGCGGCTGTATTCAGGCTGCCAGAACCAGGGAATGAAGATCGCGATATAATCGCCTATCCCCGCTTCTGCCTGCTGCCAGCGCTCATGAAACTCGCCGCCAACCCCGTTGGCCGTGCTTTCGAGAATGATCTCCGTCTCGGGAAGATCTGGGATGGCCTGGACGACACCGGCGAAGTGCGTTGGCGCATTAGGCCAGAAAGCCACTTCCGAACCGTGGAAGAACTGAACCGTCTGCGATCGGCCTACCGCCTTTGCTCCGGCCGTGCCGACTGCATACCCGCTGTCCAGCTTCGGGAACGATAGTTCCTTGGCATTGGCGGCGCCTGTCGCTGGCTTCACCAGTTCCGGGCAATGATCGTGGTAGCGCTCGACCATTCCGAACAGATTGTTGGTCGCATCCTGTTCATGGGTGAGGATGAATACCCGCCGGCCGCGCTTGTGCGTTGCCTTGTGATAGTACCGGCCGCCGACATACGTCGATATACCCTGCTGCCTGCCCTTGAGGATTAGGGCCCTGACTTTGCCAGTCTCGGAAAGCTGCTGCTCAAGCCGATCGTGAAGATACTGCTGCGCCTTGTTCAGCGTGAACGGCTCGACTGTGCCGGCCTTCGTTCTGATCCTCAGACACCGCGGCGCGTAGTGCGGAAACTCGTCACGCAAACGGCGACGGATTTCCTTCTCTTGATCATCCAAGTGCGTTCAGCGCGTCTTCGTGCGAGAGCGTGAGCTTGCCATCCATCGTGATGGCGCTCAGATCGGGCAGCGTCTTCCGCAAAAGGATCTCGATCGCCTTCAGTTTGCCGGTGTCGAGATCAGGAACAACTCCCTGTTCATCCTTTTCGGCTAACGCATAGAGTTGCAAGCGCTTTACGAGCTGGGTGGTCTTGATGGCCGCTCGGGTGCGCTCTTGCTGTTCAAGGCTTGGGGTGGCTGTACGGGCTGCCATTTGCACTCCCTCTCAGGTTGGTGCATGTTTGGGAAAACAATTCCACGAGGCTGGATACAACCCCGCAGATTTTGACACTTGCTGGAATGAAATTCTACCGAATTGCCCGCTTGACGCCGCTATGTGGAGGCTGGTCAAGCCTGGAACGGACGGCGCGGCATCTTCTGCCACGAGCGAAGCCTTGTTTTCACTGAGGTGGCCTGGTTTCGGTGGGCCTAGCCTTGGACTTCCGTTCCGTTAGTAGAATGAACCGCATGGAACCGGGCATATCATATATGCGCCGGCCTTGAGCTTTATCCGACCTATGCGGCAACGCCAGTTGGGATCAGGCAGCATCATCACGAATGTGTTCATGATCTGCGCCTTTCGGCTGTGGTGCGTCAAAACTGGATCAAATCCGAATGCGTTGATCTTGCTGGATCCGCTATTACTGCAGATATTCCCGTCTCTGGATCAACAAGTCTTCGCTGCCGATGTGGGCGTTTTACCTGTGAATGGGCTCGGGGAAGAGTTGAACACAACGAAGCTCTAGAAACTGCGCTAGTTCTGGCCTCTCTGCTGCTTGGCGCTCTTCACCACTATAAGCTACCGGCGCCGAAGCACCGGGCCGGAATCGAACCGGCATATTCCAAGCCCCGATATCTACCGCTTATGCGGCTTTGTTTGGCTCGGGAAGGTGGCTGACGCGATGGGCGCAGTCCCATCGTTCTATGCGAATGCCACCTATCGTCGATACAGATAACTGTCGTCTTCCCGATTGGCTTTGGAATGGCGATATCCGCGATCTTGCCTATTGTGCCCAGGGGCTTTGTTGGCAAGCAACATTCCAAACTACTGTGCGCCTTGCGCAAATCACCACTATAGCTAATCTATAGCCTGTTCGTTGTAACGGGGCAATAGGCGTCAAGCGCTCTTCCGTTTATTCCCACCGTTTGCGTAGCCCCAATTGCGGGCAAGCTCATCAAGCCCATCCTTTAGATAATCTGTAAGCGTCGTGCGCTCCCGATGGGTCTTGGCAAGCTCCTGGATGGCGTATCCTTGGCCGGCGACCTTGCTCATGATATCGTAAGCTCGATTGCCGAGGGCCTCTTGAGCGCGCTTCAGTTCAAGGCCTGCGCGGATCTGCCGTTCCGTCAACGGCTCACGGGCCCCGCCTCCATCAACGTGCTCTCGGCTGTAATCGAATGACCCGGCCCCAGCGCCGCCCATGGATTCCCACAGGGACCGGAATTTATTGGCGGCTGCCAGTTGGGATTCGTCGATATGCTTCCGAGCTGCAAGAGTGACGATCGCGCTTTCCCTGATATTGAGGCTCGCCTTGATCTTGATCGGGTTGGCGCCCTCACCGTCATGGGCCTTGGAATAATAGGGATTGTCGACATAGACGCTCTCCAGCCTTTCCTTTGACTGCCAGGTCGTCACAATCTTCTTCGGTCGTTTGGGTTTTGCCGCCGCCATGGTGTCCTCGCTGGTTATCGCCGATGATTAGCTGTAGCTACGGTGCATGGTCGTTCGCAGACTGGGCATGCGTAGGTGAGGAAAGACCCGTCCCGCTGGTCCTCGGAAAAACTGCACTCGTGTCTTTCAGCTTCGAATGTTGTGCTGCAATAATAGCACTTGAAGTCGTAGACCCGGTTTTCGGGCTTATGCCCTCTCTGAAGGATCTTCATCTCACTCTCCTTCCTTGGCCTGTAGAGCGCGTAGAATGGCTATGCAGAGGGCGATCGGGGCGGTCTTGTGATAGACTGCGAAGCCCTGATGGGGGTCCCCATCGTAGACATTTGCGGCTGTCGGGTTGATCCCCCACGTATGTTCAGGCAGCTTCAGTTCACAGAGCTTCACCGCCGCATCAATCGATGAAGTGGCTCGCAATACAGACACCTGCTGACCATCCGGCCATCGGTACATCATGCAGCCGACACCTTCAGGGGCATCTTTCAACTGCATAAATTCATGCTCAGAAAACAGCGTGGCCGAAATCATCTCGTCCAGTTCCCGATCCGGGCCTGTCGCCTTCTCTAATCTCTCGATAAGGTCTGGAATGGTCATGCGATCCACCCGTTCCGAAGCGACTGCGCCACGAGATTAACCTTGTTGTAGGCGTTGATCTTGTAGCCGGCGCGCTGGGTGACGGTCCGCACGATGTCTTGCGAGATACCCATGATGAGCCCCGTTTCACCGGCCGTCTTTCCTTCCGCTGCCCATTTGATGACTTCGATCTCCCGATCGTTGAACGGGCATTCGAAATCCTGCTGGATTTTCTGCGCTGCGATCATTTCCAAACTCCGATGTCTCTAAGCTTCTGCTGTGCCTGCTCGTCGCCCTTGATTGCCAGCGTCAGGAGCTTCATCTTCTCCGGCGCTACTGGCGGCCCTTTCGGCTTTGGTGGCGGCGGCTGTATCTTCGGCCGGCGCTGCGCTGCGATCATGTTGGCCTCGTCCCTACATCGATCGGCAAACTCCGCACAGGAAGGAGCGAAACGATTGTCTTCCCGCTTCACCTTGCCTTGAATGAAGGCCTTGGCGGCGTTCTTGACCGCGTCGGGCTCTATCCCATCGACGGCGACAAGATAGGCGCGGATCTGCATATCAACGTCAGTGCCGGCCGATGCTGGGAAACCCGAGAGCATCGCCGCGATAATCGAAACTGGCTTCAAGGTCTCTTGCGGCATCGCGGATCGTCCTCCGGTGATTGTTGTTTGCAACCGGCTGGGGCTCGTCGCTCCAGCGCTCCTGATGGAGCCATGTGGCGGGGTGGGGAATGAACTGCTGCTCTCGGCTGGCGTAATAGGCGAGCTGGCGCTCTATGCCGGCCATGATGTCTTCGAAGCTTGCAAGCTTCAGCGCGCGCTCGAACTTCGATCTGGCCGCCCCTTTGCCGATGCGGCGGGGATATGCGCGCCAGAAGGATTCGAATTGATCCAATTGCTCTTTCGTCATGCCGCTTCCTCGTTCCATTCCAGTTCAATCTTCACCATCCCGGCCTTTTCGATCGGGCCTGCCTTTTCGATGGCGATCTTCCATTTGCTGTCGTCGATGCCCACCGCCATCGCGATTCCGTCGCCCGACGCCTTCATGCTGGAAAGCAAGTTGTCGAGGTCGAATTGCCGACGGCTCGGAGGGTAGAAAGTGTATTTGACCGACAGCGCTTCGGCCTCAATCTTGCCGAGGCCAACTTCGAGCGCCGTATAATAGGCAACATTCTTCGCGGACTTCTTTGCTCTCGCCAGAGATGACCAATGAACTCTGGCGTTGGGAGAAAGAACTCTTGAAGGCCATGGGAGGAAGAATTGCGCCGTGGTCATCTGGCAGCCCTCGCCTGCCGATTTTCAGCACGCTGGCGCCGCATGTATTCGCGCATGTAAACCTTGCGCTCTTCTTTGCGCTTATCCTGCCAGTCAGCCTTCTGCAAAGCTATGCGCTCTCTGCTCCTAAGCAGGTGGATAAGTTTTTCCACCTCAGCCTCAGAGCTTTTGAAATAGGCGGCGATCTGGATGTAGTCATTACCCATGCGGAGCATCTCAAGCGCGTTCATCTTGGCTGTCTCTGTGGTGGAGAGGGTCATGCTGCCTCGCATGCTTCATCAGCGATCGAGGACTCTGCCGCGTGGCAGAGCAATGAACATTCGATGTTCGCCTCGGTTTGATGGTTGCCTCGATCTGGCGCGAGATCATCAAGGGTGATGCGCGTCCCGTCTTTCTCGCGAAAGAACCCGGAGCCTGGGCCTAGCTTACGTTGCAAGGCAGCCATCCGCTCGAACACATCCGGGAAATCGACGCGGATCTTGTTCCAATACCCCATGCCGCCCTTAGGGCAGCCGATGCAGTTGTTATTTCGGTATCCGAGCTGATACATGACCGGCAGGACAATTCCTGCTCTTTCGATCATCGCTAAGCAGTCGGCCTTACCGAGGCCAGCGTCTATGAGAGGCGTTTCAAGAGTGATCTCGAAATTTTGCGCCCTGAAACTCTTCGCCCTGGCTGTTTCCTCTGCGGTATAGCCAAACACGAGTATATCGTCAGGCTTTGAGAAAGCGTAGGTCGGCGCCCGCTTCATCTCTCCAGTGCACGGCGCTCCCTGACGGGAGGTGATAAAACTCTCACCTTCCCATACCTCCCACGTGTCAGCGTATTTCTCTGACTTAAGAGTGATGATCTCGTGGTTGAACCAGCGTTGGCAATCGGCCAGGAACCGGGCGTTGTCAGGATGCTCGCTCCCCGGGTTGCTGTACGTGATGACGACGCGGTCGGGATCGTATTTCCGAAGCGCTAATTTCGTAGCGACTGCAGACGCAGCGCCACAAGAGAACCTGCAGACGACACGTGGTTCCATTTTTCCGCTGGTCTCTGATACTGTCATCCTCATGCCTCGTTGATATGCTGTTTGAGGGGTGGGCTTAGGAAGTGGTGGAGTTCAGACAGGGATCGCCATCCACTTTTTCGGCACGTGTTCGTACAGCCGGCTGTCCGTGATCACGTTCAGCCAAGGCCTATCAGTATTGGCGAATGGGCCTTGCTCCCATTTCCCGGAGAATGGATATCCACCGTAAGCTCCTCCGCTGAGGAGAATGACAGTGCCGTCTCGCGGGGCGGTCTGCATTGGCAGCCACGCATCTGGCTGATCATTCCCGTTGAACTCGCCGTCTTCAGTGGGCAGAAACTGCGGCCGGGATGCCACCGCAAGAGCGGCGCGCTCGATCGCAGCGGTGATGTGTCGGTGCGCGACTGCTTCAAGATCTTGAACCGTGATCAACAGCGTGTCGGCGTCATCTGGGGAAGGCATCTCGTCCAATTCGCATGCCGCGAGAACGATCGCCTTAGCGATCTTGTCGGCATCGATCTCCATCAAATGTGCAGAGCCCGCTGTGTCTTGCTCTTGCTTATCGGTCATGAGAACGCCTTTCGTGCTGCCTCTGTCCGTGCTCTAATCGCAGTGTCGATGTTTTTGCGAACCTCCTCGACCGGTACTCCGGATTTCACGGCCACATCGACAAGGCAGAATGTCAGAGCCGCCAGCGCATCCTCTGGATCATCGGGCAGCACTTCGGTTATCCGTCCCATGCCTTCGACGACGTTCTTGATGTTTACCATCGTTGGTTGCTTATCGGTCATTGTCTTGGTTCCTTGTCCTGTGGGGTTAGGCCGTGACGTGCTTGACCGCCCACATGACAGACTGTTCGGCGTTCGTGAGTGCCAGCGAAAGTTCGCGGCTCTTGCCGGTCTCGTTGATGATGTCGATCAGCGCTTGGCCGGCATCCTTGATCTTGACCATCTGCGCTTTTTCGGCGTCGGACAGGACGCGGTACTGATGGCGCACGGTGTTGTTGACGGTGCGGGCGTCGGAGGCGGAATCTACAGTGTTCGTCATGATGCTAATCCTTCTGAGGTTATGGCCTGACCGTGCTGGAGGCCGCTGAGGTAGATCGCCAGCAGAGCGTCTTGAAAGCTCTGGTTGGCGTTAGACATATCGGTGAAAATGCTGATGGTGATGCGGGTTAGCGCCTCGCGCATCTCGTCTGGGATCGTGATCCTGTCCATCCGGTTCGGACTTATCCTGCCGCGGCGAATTACGCTGTTATGGACCGGGTGGAGGACGCTTTGGATCTGCTTCATTGCTCTCATCCTTGATTTCCGGTGCGATGCGATAGGCCAAGTCGCGCGACAACCGCAGCAACGATCTCGCTAATGATATGCGGACCCTCGCTGCCAAGGAGAGCTGTGGCCCGTTCAATTGCGCTGTCATGTTTCCGCATCTCCTCTCGTGCGTAGGTCAGTCCGCTGATCGCTTCGACGCGAAACAGCTCTTTTGGCTTGATGGAAACCCGTTCGTCGGCGTACCAAACGCTCTTGGTTCGGCTGTAGGACCACCCAAGGTCACGGGCTGCAGAGCGAATACGGGTCTGGACACTCCCGATATTGCGGGGCGCCACCTCATCCTTCAAAGCTCTGCTGCAAAACTCGACAGTCGACATTTCTGATTTCTCCGGTCGATATTCCGACATTTACGAAAACTCCTGTGCGATGAATTACCTCGTTCAACGGAGGTGCTTTCAATGCACAGCACTCATGAAAATCGAGACGACGGAGTTTCCGTCCTTGCAGGGATTGATTCCCCGTCGTCTCTGCGGTCCGCCTGGGCCGATAACGTAATTTCATTCCCCGCCCACAACGCCGCCGCCTATGGCCTCGGGGGAGATGCGACGGAACTTGATGAGGATGTTTTCCACATCGGTTCCGTCGCCGTTAAACTCGTCGGGAACTTCAATCTCCCGAAATTGTTGGTGATGCGACAGGACCAGTCATAGGGGGCTGATCGTGTTCCCGCCGCATCACCTCACTTGATCGCTCTGGGTGGGAGGAGGAGGCCCGGCGATCAAACTGGATGGTGGAATATCGTCTTGCTGTCCGGGTCGGCAGCGAACAGATCGCGCTCCAGCGCCCGAAGCGCTTCCCATTCAGCCATCTGGTCGTTGTTCATCCAGGAATAGTCCTGCTTGGGAGCCGGTTCAGGCTTACGGAACTTCGAAAGCATTCTGGTCATGAAGCTGATGGAGGAGGTCATGGTGTTACTCTCCGTTGGTGAAGTGGTTGGGGGCGAGCCGATAGGCGACGATTGGAGCGATCTCTCGGAGATACTTCCAGTTGCTCTGTCCAGCATCCCAGACGCCTGCCGGCATTGGTTCCATGTCCGCGCCAGAGCCATCAGAGAATTTCACTTGCACGAGCGTATTGGCGGTCACCGGCATGCCTTGGCCGTCATGCTCGATCCACTCGGCAGATTCGAGCGCCTTCTCGTGTCTCTCGTTAGTCATGGCCTCACCATCTTGTCTTCTGGCTTTCCGCCGCGGGCGAGATGCAGATTGTAGTCCCGTAGGATGTCCTTGAAATTCACCGCACCGCCGTCCGTCGTTTTGAAATCCCACGGGTTGGCGATCATCTCGGCCCATGAGGGAGCACATTCAGTGCAAAGCTCGACATCAACACCCCTATGGTAGGGGTCTCCGTCCATGATGTTCTTTCCGCAGGATTCGCAGATGAACAGAGGCTCTTCCTGGTCGTTAGTCATGGTTCAGCGCTCCTCTGTGGAGGATGGTGGGGCTGGTTCCAGAATTCCCCTTTGGATAGCCCGGGCTACGACGATGAAGTCGTGGACACGGGAGGCCGGATATCCATCTCGGTTATCGAAACGCTTTTCGTACTCGGCTTCGGCCACATTGGCGCAGCGCTGGCGTTCAGCAAGGAGGGCACCGTGAACCATGCTGATCGCAACACGGCGCAGGAGGGCCTTGTTGTCCGAAGCCTTCGCCAGCAGCAGATCCTCGCGGGCCGCATCTACAGCCCGGATCGCTGCTTCCATCAGATCGTCGCTCTTCCCCTCAGGCATCGTTTGCTTTCCTGTGTTCTTGGGGGGGAAATGGAGAAAGTCTGGTGTTCCAGAAGGACATTGCCTTGATGGGATCGAGATCCGCGGCACCAGTAACGCCGCACACGCACTTGACGTGGTATGCTCGCTTGCCGATCACGCTCTTGAACTCGGCGAGGTACACGCCGGCCTCTTGGATTGCGTTGTCTTCGCTGGCGTCATGGCCGCTGAAAGGGCACGGGAGGAGTTCGCTCATATGGTCTCCTCTGCTTGCTTTGCTTTGGAAGGGGCATGCAGATAGCGAAGAGCCCATGTAGGGTGGTAGCAACCGGCCCAATCGTCGCCGTCCAGCCTTATCCGCAGCCTGGGGCCAGCAGACCGAAGGATCGTTCCCAATCGTGGGCCCGAACCGTTGTCGCCAGCATACTCAACACGAGCCCCGCGCTTTGCTGGGACGCCGTAGTTCTTTCGGACCCACTCCATGCTCATCTGTGTTCCTCTACATGCTTGGGTTTGGAAGGGGTCGGACGAGTGTTCCAAGCTGCGACAACGTCAATTCCGTCCTTGTATGGAAGGACATCGAGGCCGCACCCGAAGCAGTTTATTGAAGCCGAATTCCCCCGAAACCGCGTGTAAAGATTATCGGAACCACAGAACGGACATGGCAGCAGATGAGCCCCAACGTTGCTTCCAGGGACCTGGATCTCGTTCCACGTCTCAGGCGCGCGGGGATCGCTCATTGCTCCGCACCTACGGAACCATTGGCCCTTGGCGTGTTCAGGAGGAAAAACGACCTCATCCTATTCGGCTGGACGAAGGAGACAGACTTGCCCTGCACGTAGTCATTCCAGGCGCAAGCAGCCGCGCGAGAGTTCTCAAGTTGGCCGAGCTTGCCGGAGGTCTTGTTGGCGCGCATCCATCGCAGGAGAGCCCGCTCCGGCATCCCCGGCTTCAAATCTTCATCAAGGGCGCAGACATTTGACCAGAACACAGATGCGGATTCTGGATCATACCGGAACGTTTCCAGCGCCACCGCTACGATGCCCGCCCTCTTCGTCAAGGAGCCGCCGTCCGTATTACGCTTCGTTGCGTTGTCGAACAGAACGGCCTCGGTTTCGTATTCCCTCATTTGTTCAAGGATTTCAGGTCGTGACCGGATACCAGTATGGCCGATGATAAAGTTCGTGCTGATGATCGGCATGGCCGCATAGACCGCCTTGGAATTCGGTATGGCGGTAAAGCCGTAAGCTCGGATGGAGTCCCCGGCAGATCTTCGGCTCTGGAGATCGAAAACCGAATAGATCGCAGCCGCTTCCTCAATGTCTTCCACTGGATGACGGGTGACTGTCACCACTTGCGCAAAGCACCCCTTGATGATCGCTTCGAGGGTGTGGTTGCCGTTGACGACATATTCCGTGCCATCAGGCAGGACGCAGATGTAAATCTGGATGCCCGGAATGAACCGGCGCGCCTTCATTTCTTCCACGAGGCGGTCAACGTTGCCGCTCTTGATCGGACGCTGCCGAGGGAAATGGGCGTCGGCTCTGAGTTTGGCTGCCCTCTCGGGCGTCATCGAAACGATGGACGATGCCGTTGGGCCACTGAGAGGAAGCCGAGAAGCTGGAGCGGGAATATCCGCCAGATTGGCGCGGCGCTGCTTGGAAACTTTCAGTTCTTCTGCTATGTTCAACATATCAACACCTTGGCGGGCGTCTTCGGGCGCGCCGCCTTTTTCTTTGGGTTGAGATCCCCGGAGATCGGTAGCTCGCTTTTCCGCGATGCGGCTTTTAAGGGCGTGGAACATGCCGGCAGGGTTACTCACTGTGCCGACTCCGTCTGTCTGGCTTTCGAAGCCGTAGGCCTTCCAAAAACGTCCGGCCGAAGATCTTCTTTCGAGATCCCGGTCAGCTTTTCGATCTCAGCCAGACGCTTGATGGGGACAGGCGGCTCGCCCTTCTCCCATCGCAAGATCGTGGTGCGATCGACTTTGAAAAGTTCGGCAACCCCGTCGAGGGTCCTGCCGCTGTTCTTCCTGAAGTTTTGGAAAGCCGTTTGCTTGCTCATTCACCACTAGTGGCATTTTCTGCCACTTAAGTAAATAGGCATGGTGGCATTTTCTGCAGGCGAGCGAAAATAAATGGAATGGTAAAATCTGCCACCATGGCAAAAGAAACTCGGATACATCAGAATAAACAGCCGATTAGGCGTCACTTCATCGCAGAGTGGATGGAGGAGAAAGACATATCGCCTGTCGAGCTTTTGGAGCTGCTGAACGACCCTGACAGGTCGAGCGAATACCCGGAGATCGACAAGAGCCAGGTTTATCGCTGGCTAAAGGGCCAGCTTCCTCAGCCTGCAATGCAGAAGAGGATTGCCGCGGCCCTCGGCTTCGATGACGATCCTGGAGCGCTGCTCCGGCCGCCAGAAATGGACTGGATCTCCGAGTTCTTCAAGGAACGCTCTTTAGATGAGCTTCAGAAGATTCGAACGGTACTGGAAACTGCGTTTCCTCGCGTAGCGAGCGGCGGATCTGGCATCTCTGAGCGAGTTGCCTCTCTATCCGAGAAGCATCAGCAAGTTGCCAGAGAGATAGCTGAAACAAGCGCCGCGAGGTCAGGCAGGAGTCGCAAGCGGGGCACTCAAGGCAACTGACAACAGTGCGAAAAGCGCCGATTTCCTCGTGAGTCATCTGATCTATGTATTCGTCTATGTGATTTTTCTGCGCGCATCCCATCGTTTCCTCCGCCTTTTGGGCTAAATCTTAAGATCGGCCTAAAAATTAGCAAGGCGTAAAATATCAATCGCGAGAAATTGAACTGAGTAGTTAAAAGTTCCAAACTTGAGTGTTTCGTACGTTTTAAGACAGTGTGTTATTATCAAACTATCTTCTCTAAGGTTCATGACTGATGGTGAGCCCTGAACTCCGAACATAGGAGGACTAAGCCCGACGATTAAGTCAGGTTAGCCCCTATGCAGGTAGTGATCTTGACCGCCGGAGCCGCCCGTCACCCCTTCCGACTTGGTTGATTGCCAGCACCAAATCTTGACCGCACTTTTTCGTCGCTCCTGGTAGAGCCACGGCAGACGCCCCTTCGGTCTTTCGGAGTGGGGGTGTACTTTGTCTGCGCCCAATGGTAATACAATAACGTTACGTTAAACGTCGCGGTTGCCACTGTCTTCAACCTTCCAAACGCATTTCAAAACCCCGGCCCGCAACGGCTGGGGTTTTCTTGTTCTACACCCCTGATTCCCGTTCTCCAATAAGAAAGTTGCATTTGTTGCCACTTTCTTTCGTCGAGGCTATTGCGCATGGTGGCATTTTCTGCCACTCTCATCCTCAGAGAAAAGCACACATGAGGACGAACGAGATGGAAAAGCATATCGAACTTCTGGAGCAGGCCAAGGCTCACTTCGCGGCAGATATGCTGCTGAAGGGCACTTATGGCGATGATGATGGCAATTTCCGCGGGTGCTCCGTTGGTTGCCATCTGCACCACATCAAGCCCGATCTGGATGCCGAAGAAATCGGCAATCTCAACAACAAGCACAAGATCGTCGCCGAATACTACGGCTACCCGGAATGGCTGGCACTACTTCAGGATACGATCTTCGAGGGCTTGCCCAACGGCGAAAGCGCCAAGTGGCATGTGCAGCTTGCGGAAGTCATCGCGGCCCGTAGCGGCTCGATCGATTGGCAGGAAACGCTTCATCGCGTCCACCTCGGCATTCTTCGCCTCTCGTACCGGACTGCAGGAACGGCGCAGGCTGCAGTGCAGAGCGTGATTGATCTTCACGAAGCGGCATTGCGCGGCGAGCCTCTGAATGAGGCAGCACGGTCGGCAGCACGGTCGGCAGCACGGTCGGCAGCAGAGTCGGCAGCAYGGTCGGCAGCAKRGTCGGCAGCAYGGTCGGCAGCASRGTCGGCAGCASAGTCGGCAGCACGGTCGGCAGCAGAGTCGGCAGCACGGTCGGCAGCASRGTCGGCAGCATTTCAGGAAATTCGTGACGCCGTTCTGGATGCGATCAGCACGAATATCGCCGCCTAACCCACTCCAAAGCAATTCCACACCACAGAGACAACCTAGTCTCAGATAGAGGGAAGAAGATGAGCATCTACAAATTCAACGACCAGCAGTTCGAGCAGATCCAGTCCGCTTTGAACGCGGCCATTGGGATGGCTCTCCGCTTCGACAAATCGATGATCGACAAGATGTCGGCGGCATCATCGATGATGGATGATGTGGCAAACGAAGACGAAGATGCTCCAGATCTTCTTGAGGCCCTTCAGGAGCTTCTTCAGGCTTACTCTGAGCCAGATAGTCGCCTTTGCTGTGATGGCCGCGACTGCGGCTGCATGGGATCGACCGTTCGCCAGCAAGCCGAACATTACGCCCGCGAGACCATCGCCAAGGCTACCACCCTAACCATCCAAGATCAAACCCAGCGGTAACGGCACAGGGCCGACGCGGAACATGAGGGTACGGAAATGAAAGCAACGGCAACTCAAGTCATCAAGTTCGAGAACACGGTTCGCCATTCGGCTGAGCACCAGACGTGCGTCTACGCAGCGAACAATGTCATGCGCATGAAGAAGGAACTCGAAGCGAAGGGTTTCGATACGCAGCAGATCATTGATCGATACGCAGTCTAGACCCCCTCCCTACCCTAGTAAGGAAACCAAAATGGCAGACAGCAAGAAAATCGATGATGGCGGTCCTGCTTTTGCCGGCGGCCTGTTCGAACCTCAGCATGGCGGCACCAATGACCGAGAGCCGTGGAACCCAGGCATGACCCTTCGCGACTGGTTCGCTGGTCAGGCGATCGGCAGCATCCCGCTTCGTTCGTGGGACCATCTCGGTAGCGATGACATGGTTCGCATCGAGGCTTGGGCGAAGTGCTCGTATCTCATCGCAGACGCAATGATCGCAGCTCGGAAGGCAGGAGGCTGAAATGGCAGACAGCAAGTATCTCATCAGCGACGAAGAAATGCTCCTGATCTACAACACGACGCGGTCGGGGAAAATCTACATCAGCGACAGCACGAACCTTGGCGAGACATACACCCTCGATATGCTGCTGGACGAGCCGGGAGATCACTGCCCGCGCATTCTGGTCCTCAACAACAAGACCCTGAAGTCCACCGACGTTACCGAGGTGTTCGCCCAGGCTTGGCTTCGACGCGCTCACAAGGCGAACGAGCTTGAGGTTGATCAGCATATCGATGCGACGGACCTCGAAGCCGGCTTCCCTGACTACGTGAAGGATAGCATGGCTTGGTCGGCGTGGAAAGAAGACCTCGATATGTCTCGGCCGATCGAAGGCCCGGATAACGTCTACAGCGCCACCCATGAGCGTAGGCTGATGGCCTACATCGATGCGGGCCGCGCGGTCAAGGGAGCTATCCTTTGAACTTCGCTCTGTCCCCCTGCGCTCATTGCAGCGCATTGAACCCTTCGGTGATCAAGAAGTCTGGACGCGCCGGTCGCATCAGCAAGACACCATTCTATCGCGAAACGATTACCTGCAAGCAGTGCAAGATAAGCGTGACGGCCGGTACTCCTGGCAACGCCGCGAAGTTCTGGAACCGTGCCGCAGGCCATCCAGTAGGGGCTAACCTCCATGAGTGAGAGCAAGCACGAGCATTGGCGTGTGAGCGTCGAAACGAGCGGTGAGCAGATCGTCGCGATAGAGCCGGAGATGTTGGCCGGTCGCGAAATCTCCGAAGCGGACGAGGACGCAATCAGAACGGCCGCCCATCACCTGCTGGCCTTCATCGGCGACCCATCCCCTCCCACCCGCGAAGAAGGAGTAAGGGACGATGGACAGTAAGCAGCTCCACATCCTGCAGCATTCGCTTGGGCTCGACGAATACGGCCGAGGCACGATGTACCGTAGCCACTTCGTTACCGGTGAAGGCAGTGATGACCACGCCGACTGTATGGCGCTTGTCGAGGCCGGATACATGGGAGTTCGCAAGAACCACCCCCTCGCTGGCGGCGACGACGGGTTTTGGGTCACCGAAGCGGGCAAGAGGGCGGCCGTCGCAAATAGTCCGGCCCCTCCAAAACTATCCCCCTCGAAACAGCGATATCAGGACTTCCTCGACTACGACGGGTCCATGTCCTTCATCGAATACGCGAAGTGGAAAACAGGGAGCCGAGCCGATGCTTGACACCCGCCCCATTCAACTTGCGCTCATTGCCTTGTTCACCGTCACCACCGTGTCCTCATACGTGCTTTTCGGAAATCCGGTGGACGATCGGGCGCTGAAGATCAATCAGGAAAATGTCTATGTCGCAAGACGTTGAGCACAATATCCGCCGCCAGGCTGAAGCCGCGAAGAGGCTCATGAAGTCTCTCTTCGAAGAAGGCGAGGATGACAAAGAACTGATCGCCGACACGATCGAAGGCCAGACCGGCCTTAACGAGGCGATCGAGGCTGCGCTGTCGGAAATCGACGAGTGCGAAGTCATGATAGCAGGTTTGAAGGCGAAGGAAACGGCTTTCGAAGCCCGCCGCAGGTCTGCCGAAAACAGGGCAGAGCGCATCCGGGCCATGATCGAACAGGCGATGGTTGCCACCGATCAGCAGTCTATCCGGCTGGCTACGGCTACTCTTTCCCTCGCGCGCCGGCAACCTTCCGTCATCATCACCAACGAAGCAGATATCCCCGTCCGGTTCTGGATCGAGCAGGAACGCCCTGCCCCGAAGCTGGACAAGAAGGCGCTTGCCGAAGCCCTCAAGGGCGAAGACCCGGTCCCCGGCGCCAACCTCGACAATGGAACCTTGTCACTCTCGGTTAGGAGACGATAATGAACGCGATCACGAAATTCGATCTTTCCCCCAAGCAGATCACCCTCGTCAAGACGACCGTCGCCAAGGACACGAACGACGAGGAATTCAACCTGTTCATGGAAGTGGCGCGGGCGAAAGGGCTTGACCCGTTCCTTGGCCAGATCATCCCCATGGTCTTTTCCAAGAAGGACGCCGCCAAGCGGAAGATGACGATCATCATCAGCCGCGACGGGCAGCGCGTTATTGCTCAACGGTGCGGCGATTACCGGCCGGCGAGCAAGCCTCCTCAGTACGAGGCCGACAAGGAGATGATCTCTCCCCTCAATCCGCAGGGCATCATTTCCGCGACGACCTATCTCTGGAAGCAGGACCAGAAGAGCGGCGATTGGTACGAAGTCGCCGGACAGGCTTTCTGGGAAGAGTTCGCGCCGATCAAGGACGAATGGGGTCAGAACGAAAGCGGCAAGAACTACAAGACCGGCAAGCAGACACTGGACGATTCCGGCAATTGGTGCCGGATGCCGCGGCTCATGATCGCCAAGTGCGCGGAGATGCAGGCCCTTCGCGCCGGATGGCCGGAACAGTTCACCGGGCTTTACGACGAAGCCGAAATGGATAGGGCGAAGGCGCTGGATCTGTCAGCATCCGAGATCGTCGAACACGACCGCGAAGAGAACAGGCTACGCCAGATCGGCGGCAAGGACGCCCTCACGGTATGGTGGGGCGACGGCTTCGCTCTGGAGAACGTTCAGGACGGCCAGTTCTTCGACAGGGTTATTGACCACATCAGCCAGACCGATGGAGCCACCATCGCAAAATGGCAGGACGCCAATCGCGCCAGCCTGCAGCTCTTCTGGGCTCGCCATCCCGGCGATGCTCTTGAGCTTCGGAAACGCATCGAGGCTGCCAAACATCGCAAGGCCATGGACCCGGCGACACTCGACGCATTGCGCCAGCACCCGGTCATGGCGGGCTAAGACATGGCTCAAACCGTCATCCTTCACGGGCAATCACAGCGGGCTTTCGCAAAGGCCATGATAGATCGCGCCCCTGTGGATGCGGTCGTCACAGTTCGGGAGGCCACGCGCTCCGGCGGTCAGAACGATAAGATGTGGGCCATGCTGTCCGACATCAGCCGCGCCAAGCCAGAAGGCCGGCGCTGGACGCCAGAGGTCTGGAAATGCGCCTTCATGCACGTCCTAGGCCATCAGGTGCAGTTCTGCCAGGGCTTGGACGACACGGGGCCATTCCCCCTCGGCTTCAGATCGTCGCGCCTGAGTGTGCGGCAGATGATCGACCTTATCACCGTCATTCAGGAATACGGAGACCGGCACGGCGTCGAATGGTCGGAACCGCAACAGGATAATCGGAAAGGTTCTGCAGCATGACCACCATACCAGTAAAAGGCCACACCCGCCGTAAGCCAGAGAGGAAGCCAGATCCGCTCATCCCGGATATCCAGGCACGGAAGGCCATCCTTCTCGGCAGATACCAGCCCATCCCTAAACGGGAGCAGTCGAAGCTTCGCAGGACGTTGTTCTGGCTTGGACGGATATGGAGCGCGTGATGGCCCGGAAGCATTTCTCCAGAACTGAGCGTGTTCGCCTATTCGATCTTCACGGCGGCGCCTGCCACATCTGCAATGAGAAAATCAGGGTCGGCGAAGTCTGGGAACTTGAGCATATCGTCGCTTGGGAACTGACCCGCGATGACAGCGACGGGAACGTAAAGCCGGCCCACAAGGAATGTCACAAAACAAAGACGGCGGTCGATGTCGACAACATCCGCAAGGCGGATCGGATCCGGGCGAAGCATATCGGCGCATGGCCCCAGTCCAAATCCAAAATCAAGAGCGCGGGTTTCCGCAAGTCGAGGGACGCATGATCGAACTATTCAACGCCGTGTTCTATTCATTCTGGACGTTCCTTGGAACGTTTATGCTGATTGGCGTCATAACTCAAGGTGTCGTCGCATTCGCCGCGATCATCTTCGGGAGGAAGCCATGACAGCAGTCCATATCATAGAGAAGATCCGGGAGGCATATGCCAAGGTGGCTGAGTGGCCTGAAGAGCGCATGTCTGCGGGTGCCGTCGAAGATCTTGGCCCTGGGTTTCTTGATCTCCTCGCTCTGCGCAATCTTGTTCCTGCTCTTCTGTCCCGTGCCGAAGCAGCAGAAGCCGAAATAGATGCGCTGCGGAAGGCGCTGGAGCGGTTACGCGAAGCAACGCCCGAGTCCACGAATAGCGGGAATGCACACGTCGCCTTCGGGTTCGTGCGTACGATTGTCGACACGGTTCTTGATGACTATCCCGCCCGCACTCTCGCAGGAGACAATCATGAGTAAGACGCCGACAAAGGAAATGGTCGAGGCGGCACAAGAAGCCTACGCGACTTTCGGCCAGGTTGGTCATCTTCGCGCGCAGCCGCCAGCAGCGAATGTCGTGGCTGCAATGCTTTCCGCCGCCCTCCAGTCAGCGGCAGAGACCCCAGCGCCCCAACCGAATTTGCGGGCGTACCCGCAGGAGCTGACGGACGATCTTCGCGACATCCTTTCCATGATGATGTGGAACACTGGCCCTATCGCCCACGCTCTTCGTGACGGCGGGCAGGACATCAAGCGGAAGGCCGAGGAAGAGCAGGCCGAAGTCATGCACTGGCTGATCGGGCTGGCATTGGAGCATGGCAGCGAATGGCGCGCCAAAGCATCCGACCGCATCCGCGAGATACGGGACGCCCTTGCCGCCACAGCGACGGATGCGTCCGATGCGAATTCTTGAAAAGAAGCGTGGGTACTTCCACGGCACCCACAAGGGCGCAACGATCGAGATAGAGCGCGACACCTGCCCCGGAGATCCGGACCGTAAATTCTACATCCGTGTCCGCTGGAAAGATGGCGGCTATCTCTATGACGGCTGGTCGCCGGAAGGCGTCAACACAATGGCCGAGGCGAAACGGGATGCCATCAAGGGAGCATGCCTATGACCACGCCAGAAATGATTGATGCAGCAGAGGCAAACATCCGTGCGGATCACCGGGCCGGAAAGATTTCCAAAGAGCAGTTCCAGAAGGAAATGCTGATCATGGCAAGGGCTAGACACCAGGCGCAGACCCCATCACCCCAGACGAATTTGCGGGTCGCCTTGGAAAAGGCCGCTGAAGCGCTCCGCCCCATGGCGGATGCAGTCTTCAATGACAACGGGGATATGACCGTCAACATGACGATGCCGACCGGCGAAGAATGCATCCAAGCGTATTTTGCCGAGAAGCGTATCCAGGCCGCCCTTGCCGCCACCGCGACGGAGGACGGCAAGCCATGAGCCGGAAGCGGGACGTTTACATGGCCATCATGCACGCTGCCGCGAACGGCCGAGGTCTTTGTCTGTCCTTCGATGAAGTCTGGGACTTGTCGATAGACGACGCAATCGAGGCCCGTGCCGGCAACGCGCTGAACGAAAGCGAGTACGCCGGCATGTCTTACAAGAGCACGGATTTTTGGCGGACGAAAAAGCCGTATCCCGTCGGCGAAGCAGCAAATCTGACCGGAGGAGACTGAAATGGCCGATAAGCTTTTGCCGTGCCCGTTCTGCGGTAAGCGCCTCGAGCGCAGCGCCGACTTCTCGACACGTCGTCAGGACCATTACACACACCCTGCGCTCGAGGACGGTGCAGACCCCTGCATGCTCGAGCATGCGAACGTGGTCGATTATCTCGATGATCGTGCCGGCGATGGTCGAGGAAATGTCGATCGCTGGAACCGCCGCACACCAGCGCCCCAACCGAGGGAGGACCGGCTGTGACAACACCGGCTCTCGGCCAGTCGATCGGCGCCAAGCGGGTACGTGCAAGCGATCGTGCTCTACGGATCGCCCTGAAGGCTATCCAGGACGCGGGCCTCCCTGTGGATAAGGTGTGCGTATCCGGTGGACAGATTGAGATCCACTGCGGCGCTCTTGAAGAGAGGCCGACGCGCAAAAAGGATGGTGGCCTTGAAAAATGGTGAGGCCTTCAATGAGAGTAGACTATCCCGGCCTTCTGAAAGAGAAGATGCCTTCCGGCCAATTCCGTTATCGGGTGCGCCCCGAAGGAAAGCGGAAGCAGCGAATCCGCATCTATTGCGGCCCGGGCGACGAGGATTTCCAGCGTCAGTATCTAGCGGCTCGGAGGGGAGAGCAACCAAAGCCCCTCAAGAGAGCATCCGAGTACGCGAAGCCAAAATCTATCGCGTGGTTGATCAACAGCTATTTTGAATATCTGGAGGGCCGAGTCAAGGCAGGTACGACAAGCCCTAAAACCCTCAAAAAGAAGAAAAACCTTCTGGATCGCCTCCTCAAAAGGCCCGACAAGGAAATGCTGATCCCCCGCGAGATATTGATCGAGAAGCAAGACGAGATGGGCGCAACTCCTGCCCAAGCCGACGCCTTCATTGAGGCGGTGAGCGTCATGTACGATTGGGCTCTGGAGCGTAGGTATATCAAGGAAAACACAGCCAAGGGGATAAAGTCCGTCTACGTCAAGGGAGACGGCGCAACTCCATGGAAAGCCGCCGACGTAAAGAAATTCTTCGCGCATCACCGGGTGGGGACAAAGCCCTATGCGGCCATGGCCGTCCTTCTCTGGACCGGCTGCCGGATCGAAGATCTGACCATTCTGGGGCGGAAATACGAATGCGTCATCGACGGCTTCGAGGCCCTACGGTGGACCCCGCTTAAGAAGGGGTCGTCAGAGGTTTGCATCCCTCTCCTGCCCCCGCTCAAGACGGCAACGCGCGCGGCTACAGTGCAGGGGAACACATATGTTCTGGCGAAGGGGGGCAAGCCATTATCCAGCGGGGACAGCGCGTCGGCGATGTTCAAGCGCTGGTGCCAGGATGCAGGCTTGGGGCATCTTTCCGCGCATGGGGTCCGCAAGGGACTGGCAGAAGTTCTCGCCGAGCTTGGCTGTAGCCAGTACGAGATCATGGCGATTCTCGGCCATTCGGAAGCCAAGACGAGCGAGGCCTACACGAAGCGGGTAGAGCGCTGGAAGCTGGCAAAAGTTGCCTTGGACAGAGTCGAGGTGTCCCGCGCATGGTCTTGACGTGGGACACAAAGGCACAAAAAAAGCCGGAAAACCGGCTCTTTTCATGATAAAATGGTGCGGTCGAGAAGACTCGAACTTCCACGTCTTGCGACACAGCGACCTCAACGCTGCGCGTCTACCAATTCCGCCACGACCGCATCGTGGTAGATGCCGACTTGCGCCGGCGGGGCTGCATGTAGCAAAAGCATTTGGGGTGCACAAGTGCGCCGTGACAGATTTTTGAAGGATAAAAATTCCAGGTGTGAATGCCTATATAAACCGGGCCGAAACCAGGCCCTTGCCGCACCCTTTTGTTTTTGCCAGAAGATTTTCCATGCTCACACGCACCGACCTCAATCTGTCCATGCTGCCGCAAACAGGCTCGCCGCCGGTGCGCTGGCGAATCTCCGATGGGCTTGTCCCTTACGAGGACGCCGTGGCCGAGATGGAGCGCGAGGTGGCGGCGATCGCCGATGGCCGCGCCGACGAACTCGTCTGGCTGCTCGAACACCCGCCGCTCTATACCGCCGGCACCAGCGCCGATGCCGCGGACCTGATCGAGCCGGACCGGTTTCCGGTGTTTTCCACAGGCCGCGGCGGCGAATACACCTATCATGGTCCCGGCCAGCGCGTCGCTTACGTGATGCTCGATCTCAAACGCCGGCGCCAGGACGTGCGCGCCTATGTGGCGGCACTCGAGGAACTGATAATCCGCACCCTCGACATGATGAACGTGCGCGGCGAGCGGCGCGAGGACCGCGTCGGCGTCTGGGTGCGCCGGCCGGAAAAACCGCTTCTGCCGGACGGTTCGATGGCGGAGGACAAGATTGCCGCGCTCGGCATCCGCCTGCGCCGCTGGGTCAGCTTCCACGGACTCTCTCTCAATGTCGAACCGGACCTCTCGCATTTCACCGGCATCGTGCCCTGCGGGATCAGCGCTTACGGCGTGACGAGCCTCGTTGATCTCGGCCTTCCGGTGATGATGGCCGACGTGGATATGCGCCTGCGCGAAGCTTTCGGGGAAATCTTCGGCGCCACGATTTCCGATACCGCGGTCGCCTGATCTTGGCTTGAACATTGCCGCCCGCTGTGGTTGAAGAACCTGGTTCCTCGAAAGTGCCGGGCATGCCCTCTTCCACACCTGAAAATCCGCTGAAGGGGATGGCCATCATGGCCACCTGCATGGTCATCCTGCCGTTGATGGATGCCATCGCCAAATATATGGCGACCTTCGAGGCGATGTCGCCCGCGCAGGTGACATTCTACAGGTTCTTCTTTCAGCTCGTCTGCATCCTGCCGCTTGTCGTCTTCACCGGGGCTGCCATCTTCCGGCCGAAGCGCCCGTGGATGAACCTGCTGCGCGGCGTGCTGCATGCGGCCGCCAGCCTGATGTTCTTCGCGGCCGTCAAATACATGCCGCTCGCCGACGTCTTCGCCATCTATTTCGTCGAACCCTTCATGCTCACCATGATGTCGGCGATCTTCTTGCGGGAAAAGGTCGGCTGGCGGCGGTGGCTGGCGATCGTCGTCGGTTTCAGTGGCGCCATGATCGTCATCCAGCCGAGCTATGCGATCTTCGGCTGGACGGCGCTGCTGCCGGTCGCCTGCGCCTTCCTCTACACGCTCTACCTGTTCCTCAACCGTGCGATCGGCGAGGCCGATTCGCCGCTGGTCATGCAGACCATGGCAGGCGTCGGCGGCACGCTGTTCATGGCGGCGGCGCTTGTGGCCGGAGATAACGCCGGGGCCGCGGATTTCGCGCCGTCGCTCCCCGCTTCCTGGCTCGGTCTCATCCTGCTGATGCTGCTCGGTTCCATTTCGGGCTACATGCATCTGCTCGTGGTGCGGGCCTTCCGGCTGGCGCCGCTTTCACTGCTGGCACCTTTCCAGTATTTCGAAATCATCTCGGCGACCGTGCTCGGTTACGCTCTGTTCGGCGACTTCCCGACCGCCTCCAAATGGCTCGGCATCGCCGTCATTGTCGCCTCCGGCCTGTTCATCATCTGGCGGGAACGTTCCAAATCGAAGCAGCTCGAAACTGTTTGATGGCCTTGTTTCCCGCCGGTTAACCGCGCTTCTTTTCTGCCTCTCAACTTCTCTCATTTATCCCCCACATTCAGTTTCATGATGAAACGGAGAAATGAAGATGAGCGGGTTCCGCTTTTCTTTTCCGGCATGTGTCATCGCCGGGAAGGGTCGGATTGTGGCCGACGATATTTTGATGCTGCGCAAATATGCGTTCCCGGACGGCATTTGCTCCTCCGAAGACGCGCTCGTCCTTTTTGCGCTGAATGATTCCTGTCCCGAACAGAGCCCCGAATGGTCGACTTACTTCGTCGAAAGCCTGGCGGCATATCTCGTGCGTGACACAGAGCCGAAGGGGCGCATCGACGACGCAAAGGCTGGCTGGCTGATGCGCACGATCGCCGTCGACGGAGCCGTTCGTTCCGCGCTGGAGCTCGAATTGCTGCTGCATACCATGGAAGTGGCGTCCGAGGTACCGGAGAGCCTATCGGCCTTTGCGCTCGACCAGGTTCGCCTGGCCCTCGATCCTGGGGCACGCGGTGCCTATCATGCCGCCCGCCCCGCCTCTGCCGGCATCACAGCCTTTGATCTCACCTATATCTGGCGGGTGCTGCGCGGCGCGATGGAGCGAGGCCGGCTGCTGCTCTCGCCGGTCGAAGCGCTGGTCCTGCGCGAGATCGATGAACTGACCGATGTTAGAGCCCATCATCCCGCCTGGCGGGAGATGATCGCGGCGGTGGCGACCTATGAAAGGCCGAAGGAAGTGCTGCGCTCCGGTCCCTGGCTGGTGACCGATGCCGGGCATCGGCTGACGCGAGAGGTGGCGGCCTGACAAACAGCCGGTCGCGACGCGTTGCACGGCTGCTCGTTCGCATTTTATCGGTTGGCTAAACCGCCTGGAAAATCAATCGGCCTAATGGTGTCTGTGATGATCGGCCAATCGCGAGCCGACAGGCTCCCGAGGTCGATATGACGCCTATTGTCTCCGCCGTCCTGTTGCTGACGATCAATCTCGGCCTGCTCTGGCTGCTGATGGCAGCACCCGTCGGCCGCCGCACCATCACGCTGCATCGGACGCTCGAAATCGCTCCGGAACGTCTCTGGCGCGCCTTTCACCCCGGCGGCGAAGAGGCGAGCTGGAACCCTTCGATCCTCTCCTCAGGGATGGAACGGAACCGCGGCGGGATAGAGATCGCCTACAGCCATCCCGATCGCCACGGTTCGCCGATCCGGCGGGTCTTCAAGGTGGAGGAAACTATCGATAGTGCCCAGCTCAGCTATGAGAGCCGTGCACGCGTGGTGGACGATACCGCGCTCGACATTTCTTTCTGGCGCAACTTCGAGGAATACCGCGCCGTGTCGGCCGCGCCTGGCGGTTCCACGATCACCCTTGCCCAGACGGACAACTATCGCGGCCTCGGCGTTTACCTGTTTCGTTATTTCATGATCCGCCGCGAGCTCTCGTCGCTGACTGCATGGCTGAAAAACGGCCGGCCGAAAACAGGCGGCATGATCGAACATCCGCTCACCCAGTTAGTCCTGGCACTCCTCTCGACGCTGCTGCTCTGGCCCTTTTTCGGGCTGACTGCGGCAGGTCTGACGATCTCCACAATTCTGACGGTGGTCATCGTGCTGCATGAACTGGGGCACATGGCCGCCTATCGCGCCTTCGAGCATGAGAGGGTCAGGATGATCTTCGTTCCGCTTCTTGGAGGCATCGCTATCGGCGGTCGGCCCTACAACAGCCGCTTCGAAGTCGCCACCTGCGCGCTCATGGGCGCTGGCATGTCCGCCTTTCTCGTACCGGTGGTGATTTCCGTCCACGATCTCTCGGCCACCCACCTGTTTTCTTCGTCGCTGCGGCAACCCGCGCTGGTCTTCCTACTGATATTGGGTGCCTTCAACCTCCTCAATCTTCTGCCCATGTACCGCTTCGACGGCGGCAGGGTACTGAGGCAGATCTTTCCGACCCGCAGCCTGCTCGTCGCCGGCAGCTTCGGAATTACGCTCTTGATGCTGTGGGTCGGCTACCGGATCGGGCTGTCCTCCACCGCCCTGATCGCGGCACTTGCCGTGTTCACGCTGATGAGCCTGATCGGCTTTTCGTCGGTCAAGCCGCGCGAAACCCTTGAGCAAATGCATCCCGGCGAGCGGTTGATGGCGGGCCTCGGCCTCTACGCCGCGGTCGCCATCCATTCCTACGGTCTTGTCTACGCCTGCGACCGCCTGTTCGGCTGATCACCCGCGCTCCATATCACTCGACATCGACGTCTCCGCCCATTGACATCAACCCGCCAAGCGGCTCCAAAGGTTACATGAAAAGCGAAAACCCCGCACTACCATCCGGTTATTCCGCAGTTCCTCCGGGCAAGATTGCCACCGTCGTGACCTGCCTCGAAATGTTCGAGAAGCCGCGCAGGAAGACCGCGACGGCGCCGGACACACTCGCCCTGGAACGCTGGCAGTCTCCCGCACTCGACGAATACCGCGCGTTGTTCCGTACGGTCGGCGAGAACTGGATGTGGGTCTCGCGGCTGGTCATGGGGGATGACGAACTTGCCTCGGTCCTCAACGATCCGCGGGTCGAGATTTACGTGCTTCTCGACGGCGGCCGCCGGATCGGCCTCCTAGAGCTCGATTTCCGTCAACAGGGCGAATGCGAGCTCGTCTATTTCGGCCTCGTCGCCGGTGCGATCGGCAAGGGCGCCGGCCGTTTCATGATGAACTGGGCGATCGAGAGGGCCTGGGCGCATCCGATCCGTCGTTTCTGGGTGCATACCTGTCACTTCGATCACCCGGCCGCAATGCAGTTCTATCAACGGTCCGGCTTCACGCCCTACGCGCTGATGGTCGAAGTGCTGGACGATCCGCGCCTGACCGGTCTGACGCCGCGCACGACGTCTCCGCACGTGCCGCTTATCGGTCCTTGATCCGCTCACCGAAATGCGACCGCGAACGGCTCGTTCCGGCTTGAGCCGGCCCCCTCGCCTGTGCCAAGGTCGCGCCGAATCTATAAAGCCTCAAGGGAGAACATCATGGATGTCCGCGCCGCCGTCGCCGTTCAGGCTGGCAAACCGCTCGAAGTCATGACCGTACAGCTCGAAGGCCCCCGCGCCGGCGAAGTACTGATCGAGGTGAAGGCGACCGGCATCTGCCATACCGACGATTTCACCCTGTCCGGCGCCGATCCGGAAGGCCTCTTCCCGGCGATCCTCGGCCACGAGGGCGCCGGCATCGTCGTCGACGTCGGCCCCGGCGTCACCTCTGTCAAGAAGGGCGATCACGTCATTCCGCTCTATACCCCGGAATGCCGCGAATGCCCCTCCTGCCTGTCGCGCAAGACCAATCTCTGCACCGCCATCCGCTCCACCCAGGGCCAGGGGCTGATGCCAGACGGCACCTCGCGCTTCTCGATCGGCAAGGACAAGATCCATCACTATATGGGCTGCTCGACCTTTGCGAACTATACGGTTCTTCCGGAGATCGCGGTCGCCAGGATCAACCCGGACGCCCCCTTCGACAAGGTCTGCTACATCGGCTGCGGCGTCACCACGGGCATTGGTGCGGTCATCAACACCGCCAAGGTGGAGATCGGTGCGACAGCCATCGTCTTCGGGCTCGGCGGCATCGGTTTGAACGTCATCCAGGGCCTGCGGCTTGCCGGCGCCGACATGATCATCGGCGTCGACCTCAACAACGACAAGAAGGCCTGGGGCGAACGCTTCGGCATGACCCATTTCGTCAACCCGAAGGAAGTCGACGGCGATATCGTTCCCTATCTCGTCAACCTGACGAAGCGCGGCGCCGACCAGATCGGCGGAGCCGACTATACGTTCGACTGCACGGGCAATACCAAGGTCATGCGCCAGGCGCTCGAAGCCTCGCATCGCGGCTGGGGCAAGTCGGTGGTAATAGGCGTTGCCGGCTCCGGTCAGGAAATTTCCACCCGTCCCTTCCAGCTCGTCACCGGCCGCACCTGGATGGGCACGGCCTTTGGCGGCGCTCGCGGCCGCACCGACGTGCCGAAGATCGTCGACTGGTACATGGAGGGCAAGATCGAGATCGACCCCATGATCACCCACACGATGCCGCTCGAGGACATCAACAAGGGTTTCGAGCTGATGCATGGCGGCGAATCGATTCGCAGCGTAGTGATTTACTGAGCGCGGTATCGGGTGCTTTCCGGAACGCGCCTCATTGTTACGAATAAGTCCACGATTTCAACTCCGATGAATGGGAGATGCAGAAGATGTACAAATTCGAGATTTATAAGGACAAGGCCGGGGAATACCGTTTCCGCTTCAAGGCTCCGAACGGTCAGACCATGTTCTCCTCTGAAGGTTATTCGGCCAAGGCTTCTGCCGTGTCGGCCATAGAATCCATCAAGAAGAACGTACCCGGCGCAACGGTCGACGACCAGACGACCGCCGTAGCCTGATACCGCTTCCCGCGCGCGGCCCGCCGGGGCGGGCTGCGTTGCCTCCCCCCATTCGGGGAGCCGACCGGGTTGAGGCCGGAGTATCCATCCATGATCTACGTCGATGCCGATGCCTGTCCGGTCAAGCCGGAGATCCTGAAAGTCGCGGAACGCCATAACTTCGAAGTGACGTTCGTCGCCAATTCCGGCCTTCGCCCGTCCCGCGACCCGATGGTCCATAATGTCATCGTCTCCGCCGGTTTCGACGCCGCCGACAACTGGATCGCCGAACGCGCCGGCCCCGCCGATATCGTCGTCACCGCCGACGTGCCGCTGGCGGTACGCTGCGTTGCCTCAGGCGCGCTGGTGACCGGCCCGACCGGCAGGGTCTTCGATGAAACCAATATCGGCATGGCGAGCGCCATGCGCGATCTCGGAGCACATCTGCGCGAAACAGGCGAAAGCAAGGGCTATAACGCCGCCTTTTCGCCGCGCGACCGCTCGAAATTCCTGGAAACGCTGGACAGGCTCTGCCGCCGCGCCAAATCAGCCACGTGAGCGATCGGAAAACCCGGATGCCGAGCCCCTGGCGCAAACTGACCTATCACCGGCATGGCCCGTTCTTCGCCGGCACCATCGCTTCGCTGGTCTGTCTGCCGTTCCTGTTCCTTTCCGTGCCGCAACTTGCGCCCGGCATCGCGGTCATCGTCTTCTTCCTGATCTATCTCGTCATGATGGCCGCCCGCATCCCGAAGCTCGATGGCGCCACGTTCAGAAAGAAAGGCCAAAACGACGACGAGCCCGCGCCGGTCATCTTAGGGGTAACTTTGCTCGCCGTTGCCGCCGCCGTGGTTTCGCTGTTCGAAGCGCTGAACCGTTCGCAGCCTGCGGGCCTTGCCTCCGTCTCGCTAGCCTTCGCATCCGTCGTGCTCGGCTGGCTGACGATCCATACGATGTTCGCCATGCATTACGCCCATCGCTTCTGGCGGCCGGACGAGCAGGCCGAAGAGAATGAGGCGAAGCGAGGCGGCCTCGATTTTCCCGAAACCGACGAGCCCGGCGCCTACGATTTTCTCTACTTCTCGTTCGTCATCGGAATGACCGCCCAGACATCGGACGTCCAGATCACCACGACCGACATGCGCCGCATCAATCTCGTGCATGCGGTCGTGTCATTCTTTTTCAACACCGTCCTTGTCGCCGCGGCCGTCAACGCCGTCGTGTCGATGGGCAATTGATATTCTCGAGGAGCATCGATGAAGGTCCTTTCCCAGAACACTGCCTTCGGCGGCATGCAGGGCGTGTTCATGCACGAATCCGAAGCCTGCAAATGCGAGATGACCTTCGCCGTCTTCGTGCCGCCTCAGGCAATCAGGGAGCCCTGCCCCGTCGTCTGGTATCTATCGGGCCTTACCTGCACCCATGCCAACGTCATGGAAAAGGGCGAATACAGGCGGATGGCCGCGGAACTCGGGCTGATCGTCATCTGCCCGGATACCAGCCCGCGCGGCAATGACGTACCCGACGAACTCACCAACTGGCAGATGGGCAAGGGCGCCGGCTTCTATCTCGATGCAACGGAAAAGCCGTGGGCCGAGCACTACCAGATGTACACCTACATCACCGAGGAATTGCCGAATTTCGTCAGCCAGCATTTTCGCATGGACATGGACCGCCAGAGCATTTTCGGCCACTCCATGGGCGGTCATGGCGCCATGACGATCGCGCTCCGGAACCCCGACCGCTTCAAGAGCTGCTCTGCCTTCGCGCCGATCGTCCAGCCCTCGACCGCCGACTGGTCGGCACCCGCCTTCGAGAAATATCTGGGCGCCGACCGCTCAGCCTGGCGGCAATATGATGCCTGCGCACTGGTCGAGGACGGTGCGCGCTTTCCGGAATTCCTGATCGACCAAGGCAAGGCCGACGGCTTTCTCGAAAACGGCCTGCGCCCCTGGCTGTTCGAGGAAGCGGCCAAGGGAACGGATATCGACGTGACGCTGCGGATGCACGAGCGCTACGATCACTCCTACTACTTCATCTCGACCTTCATGGACGACCATCTCCGCTGGCACGCGGAACGGCTGGGCTAAGGCTTGATCGGACCCATCCAACGGTAAAGAATGAAAGGGTGGCACCGTCACGAAGAGGGTGAAAGCCGTGAGCAAAAGCAAGTCCGCCAGCGAACTCAGCGAACAGGAAATCGTTGCGCTATCGGAAACCGATGAATGGTTGCCGGTTGGTGAAATCGAAGAACGCAAACGTCTCTGGCAGAATGCTGCGCGCGACACGATCGACGGCAAGCGGCAGAGGATTTCCATTTCCATTCCGGAAAGAGACCTCGCGCGCCTGAAAGCCAAGGCGCTGGAACAGGGCATGCCCTATCAGACGCTGATCAATTCGATCCTGCACAAATACGTTTCCTAAGTCTCACGGAAACAGCGCCGTCGCCATTGTCGGGCGGCGCTGGCCGTCAAGACGGAATTCGCCGGCGATGCGGTCGGCGATCTTTTCGGCGAGGTCACGATCCGCGGTATCCCCGTCCAGCAGGTAGATCGACGTCTTGAATGTTCCCCTGGCGATAGGTTCGCCGGTGTTCACCGATATCGCCTGTACCGTCACCTTCGCCTCATGCCGGCTGCCGATCAGCATCGGCATGTGCGACATCTCGTCTATTCGCACCGAGATGATCGTCCGCGGCAGGGCGATCGACCTGGTGGTGGCGCGGATCGCCTCGTCGACCAGCATGTCGGTGGCGATCAACAATCCCTTCGGCACATCCGGCCGCGCGGTCACGAAGGCGCCGCGCACGTCGTAGAGAAGTTTTTCCTGCGCCGTGTTTGCCTGTTCCAGGCGGAACGACATCAACGGCAAGACCGTCAAAGCAACAAGACAGAAACGAGAGAGACGACGGAGCATGAAGGAACCTGCAAAACGGCACCTTCAGATGTTCCAACGAACACGGTTAGAGAACGATTAAGCCGAGGGCGTCAACGCAAGAAAAGTTTCCGCCGCCGCCCGCATTTCCTCGAGCCGCTTGGTGCGTCGATGCTCGGCCTCCGCGTCCGTGCCCCAATGTTCGTTGGTCCAGTCCTCATCGAGATGGGCGAGCGTCCAGGCCTCGTCGGCGGTGAGCCGGCCTTCCGCAAACGCAAGCGCCAGGATCGCCGAACCGGTCAGCGTCGTCACCGTGTGCAGAACGGCGAGTTCGATCGGCGTATCGTATTTCTTCAGCGTCACCGCAAAGGCGGCGATCGCCTCCTTCGGCTGCTCCTGCGGCATCACGCCCTCGACCAGGATGAAGCGCGCGCCGAGTTCGTTCGCGGCCCAGTCGACGATCGGATCCCATTGTTCGCTCTGGCGCGCCACCAGGTTTTCCGGTGTCTCGGCGCGATAGCAGAGCAAGTCACTCGAGGAGAACCGCAGGATGTCCTCGAACACCGCCTGGGGGTCGGTGGCGATGCCGTCGATCGCGGTGTTGACGAGCCGCGTCACCGGCATGGTGCCGGGATCGATGACATCCACCTGGCTGGCCCACTCGTCGCGGATCAGTTCGGCAAGCCGGGCCGTCGGAGCCGCGAGTGCTTTCTTGGCCGGCGTCCTGACCGACCTGCCGTCGAGATGGATGGCATGGCCGCCCTCGCCTTCGGTTACCGATACTTCCTTGTAGAAGCGCTTCGGCAGCGGCTTGTGCATCTGGATCTGCGCCCGCCGCGTCGGGTCCGGATGGCTCAGCGCTTCGGATGGATCGGGAAACATGTCACGCATGGAAATAAACCTCAGCCGATATGGCTCAGCAACTCGCTCGGATGATGGATGATCGCGTCGGCTCCGGCCTTGTTCAGCTCGTCCACCGAGGCGTAACCCCAGGCAACGCCGATCGCCGTGGCGCCGGCCGCCTTCGCCATCTGCATATCGTAAATCGCATCGCCGATGACAAGGGTATCGGAAGGCTCAATGCCTGTCTGGTCGCAGCATTCGGTCACCATCGCCGGATGCGGTTTCGACGGGCAGTCGTCGGCGGTGCGCGACACGACGAAATATTTGTCGAACCCGTGCGTCTCCATCACAAGCTTCAGCCCGCGCCGCGATTTTCCGGTCACCGCGCCGATCAGCAGGTCCTCGCGCGGCCCGATCGCGTCGATCAGCGCGCGAATCCCTTCGAACAAAGGCTCTTTGAAGCCGAGATCCTGGCGCACGACGGCAAACAGCGTCTTGTAATAAGCCATCATCTCGACGGCTTCTTCATCCGCATGCGGCTTGCCCTGCATGCGGGCAATCGCGATGTCGAGCGTCAGCCCGATGATCGCCTTGGTGTCTTCCACCCCGGGCTCCGGTTTGCCGAAATGCGCAAAGGTGCGGCGCATGGTTTCATGGATCAGGTTGGCGCTGTCGACCAGCGTGCCGTCGCAATCGAAAAGGACCAGTTTCATTCGTCGTCGTCGTCCCTGCGGCCGTTTTCCATGTCGAAGCCGAGAAGGTTCCAGCTCTGCACCATATGCGGCGGGAGAGGTGCCGTGACCTTCAGCCGTCCGCCGTTCGGATGCGGAATGTCGATATGGCGGGCGTGGAGATGCAGCTTCTTCTGGATCCCGCCCGGAAAATCCCAGTTGTGATCGTCGTCGAAATATTTCGGGTCGCCGATGATCGGATGGCCGATATGCAGCGCATGGACACGCAGCTGATGGGTACGGCCGGTATAGGGCTCCATCTCCAGCCAGCAGAGCGTCTGCGCCGCCATTTCCAGCACCCGGTAATAGGACACCGCGTGGTCGGCGCCGTCCTCGCCGTGCCGGGCGATCCGCATGCGGTCGCCATCCGGCGTCTGTTCCTTGACCAGCCACGTGGAGATCTTGTCCTCGTGCTTGCGGGGCACGCCCTTGACCAGCGCCCAATAGGTCTTCTTGGTATCGCGCTCGCGGAAGGCGGCGGTCAGCTTCTGCGCAGCACCCCGGGTGCGGGCGATCACCAGCACGCCTGATGTGTCGCGGTCGAGCCGGTGGACCAGCCGCGGTTTTTCACCCTTGGGGCTGATCCAGCTGTCGAGCATCTGGTCGATATGGCGCGCGACGCCCGATCCGCCCTGCACGGCAAGGCCAGCCGGCTTGTTGAGCACGATCACCTTCTCGTCCTCGTGCAGCACCATGCGCGACAACAGTTCGAAATCGCTGGAATGCTTGAGATCCTTGCCGGCGATCGGCCCGGTCTTCTTGGCGTCGACCTCCATCGGCGGAATGCGCACCGTCTGTCCCGGTTGTACGCGGGCGTCGGATTTTACCCGTCCGCCGTCGACGCGCACCTGTCCGGAACGCAGCAGTTTCTGCAGCGGCCCGAAGCCGAGGCCCGGGTAATGGATCTTGAACCAGCGGTCGAGACGCATTCCCGCTTCGTCCGCTTCGACGCGGATATGCTCGATGCCTGCCATCAAAGCTCTTTCATATCTGGATGTGGGCCAACGGCCTTTGCCCGGTCTTTAGAGCATTGCCCGCCCGAGCGCCAGTCCGGCGAAGACGGCACCGAGCGAGATCGCCACGCTCGCGACGATATAGCTGACGCCGACCATGGTCGCACCCCGCTCCAGCAGCGACACGACATCCAGTGAAAAGGCCGAGAACGTCGTGAAGCCGCCGAGAAAGCCGGTGATGATCAGCAGCCGCATCTCGGGTGACGCATCGTACCGTCGAACGATGAGTTCGGCGAGAAAGCCGATCGCGAACGAGCCGGCGATGTTGACGGCAAGCGTTCCCCAGGGAAAGGCAGCCCCCCACAGGCGCAGCGCCCAGAACCCGACGATATAGCGGCAGACAGAGCCGATGGCTCCGCCGATGGCGACGAGAAGCATATTATTCATGGGAGTTTTCTGTAGGCCAAAACCGGAAATCGTCAAATCGATAAAATGCCCGCATTTTGTTTAAACGGGAACAAATCAGGGCCGGCGTAATTATCATATTCTGAGAAAAGACGCGACAGGCGCCATGACACAACTGGTCACCATATCGGCGAACACCGCCGCACTCGCCATCGAGGCGCTGAAGCCCGGACGACGCCTCTCCGTCAAGGATCAGGTCAAGGACATCAAGGCCGACTCCGAGCGCAATGCCCGTCGCGCCGAAAATGCCGGCGACCCCGGCGATATCGAATTTATGATTCCCGCCACGACGGTCTCGATTGATGTGCTGACGACCGACCAGCAGCATCACCCGCAGGCGACTTTCTCCCAGGCGCAGTCAGCCTATCGCGACCTGGAAGACTGAACCTCTTCCCGCAGGTTTCACGCCGCCACGCACCGGATATTCTTTTGCCCGCTCCCAGAGCGGGCTTTTGCGTTTCGGTGGTAGTCGATGAAATCTGCGGCCGGAAGCGGTTTGGAAAACAGCCAGCCTTGGCCGAAACTCACGTCGTGAGCCTTCAGATAGTCGGCCTGCTCCTCCGTCTCCACGCCTTCGGCGACGATCTGCAGGTCGAGCGTCTTCGCCATCTCGATGATATGGCCGGTGACCGAACTGGTGGCGCTGTTGCGGCCGATCGTGTCGATAAAGGACTTGTCGATCTTCAATGCATCCATCGGCAACCCCTGCAAATATTGCAGGCTTGAATATCCGGTGCCGAAATCGTCGATCGCAACCAGATGGCCGCGTTCCCGGGCCCGGGCGAGCGTCGCCCGCGCCGCCTCGATATCGATGAAGCCGCGTTCGGTCGCCTCCAGCCAGATCTGCCCCGCCGCGATCTCCGTCTTGGGAAGCTTGTCGCCGAGAACATCGAGAATACGGCCGGACGTGACGTCGTCGGCGCAGAGGTTGATGGCGATATGCAGCGATCGGTCGGCCGCGAGCAGCGCCCCGAGATCGGCGATGACGGCTTCGACGACCTGGTCGGTAATCGGCAGAATGAGCCCGCTCTCCTCGGCAAGCGGGATGAACAGATCCGGGCGCACCAGCGATCCATCCGGCCGCCGCCAGCGCACCAGGGCCTCGGCACCGACGCAGATGCCAGTCTTCAGTTCGATGATCGGCTGATAGTGGACGATGAATTCGCGCTTGCGCACCGCGATCACCAGTTCACCGAGCGGTGACAGCCGCTTCCTGGAAAGCCAGATCACGACGCCGACGATGAAGATGGCGATGAAGGCGCCGACCGGCAGCAGCAGGAACTGTTCCGCCTGAAGCCTGCCGGCAAGGTTGGAGCGCGGCTCCATGGCGATCGCGATCAATCCCTTGTCGCGCGCTATCGCGTAAAGCACCGAGGACGTCATGCCGTTCTTCGGCTCGTCGATCAGCGCGTTGACGAGGGCCGTTTCGGGGGAATTGAGTTCGTTGATCAGCATGCCCTGCCGGTTGGCGAGCGCCAGCGAGATGTCGGCATCTGCCAGGATGTCGACGAAACGGGCAGGATCGACCAGCACGTTATAGGGGCCGTAGTGCAGTGCCATCATCGGATTGCCCATGCTGACCGCCGGCTGCACGCGGGTGGCCACTTCCACGCCGTCGGGCGTCATGTAGTCGATCCACGGCCGGTCGACCTTGCGCTCCTCGATCCCCCAGGAGGTGCATTTCAGCAGGCCGTTCTCGAAATAACCGACTTCCTTGACCGAGGGCGTGTTGAAGGCGATCACCCGCATGCGGGCGATGTGCTGGTCCGAACAGGGTACCAGACGCGGATAGGCGAGCGAATCAAGCGCTGCCCGCGCATCCTCGAACGTCCTGCTCGCACGCGTGATCGTCTGCTGCGCGATCCGCTCGAGATTGTTCTGCTGTTTCTCGACCGTGATGACCCACGAAATATAGACCATCGCGGCAATCGGAATGATTGCCCCGAGCAGGCCGAGGAAAATGGCCGCCGCAATCACCCGAGAACGTCGCAGTTCCATTGCCGAAACCTTTGATGAGAGGTCTTGGGCGGTATTCATCGCGGACTTCTGTTAAGATTCATTGATGCAACTTGATCAGGTTGTATCGAAGCAATTTCTAAAGCCCTTCCGGTTGTCGTCCGCGCGGCGCCAGTCAGCCTGAATGCGCTAAACGGCCGGCAAATCCGTTGGCTTCCTAGGTTCGCTTGTCCGCGAAACGCAACGGAAGGCCGTCGAAAGCCTTGATCTCCTTGAGGACGAAGGTCGTCTGCATTTCCTTGATGCGTGGCAATCGCCGCAACGTCGACATGGCAAAATCCGCATAGGCATCGAGATCGGGTGAGACGACCTGCAACAGGAAATCCGCGTCTCCCGCGATGCTGTAGCAAGCCACCACCTCGTCGAGGCCGATCACCTCGGCCGCGAAAGCTTCCGCCTCTTCCTCGCTATGGCTGTCGATCTTGACGCGGATGAAGGCGAGCACGCCGAGGCCGATCGCCTTTCGGTTCAGCACCGCCTTGTATCCCTGGATGACGCCCGTCTCCTCCAGATGCCGCACGCGCCGCCAACTCGGGGAGGTCGAAAGCCCGACCTTGTCGGCCAGCGCCTGATTGGTCAGCCGGCCGTCTTCCTGCAACGCTTCCAGAATTCGTATGTCCGCCGGTTCGACGTCGTTCGCCATAAAAATCTACCCATACTTCCGATCATTCAGGTAGATCTTACCGAAGAATGCCGAAAACGGGAGGAAAAAGACAGGATCGACCGGCCAATTCGGAGTAGGCTGCGGTTCTCTTCGACAGATGGATACCCCGCCCGCCTATGACCGACGACATCCGCCTCGCCATTATCGTCAACCCCGCCCTGCCGCTCGGCCTCGTCGCCAACACGGTCGGTGCCATCTCGGTCGGCCTCGGTGCGCGCATGCCGGCACTTGCCGCCCGCCGGCTGACCGATCGCGAAAGCCGGACGATCGATATCAGTTCCGCTCTGCCGGTACCGATCCTGCAGGCGCAGGCAGAGACGATCCGCTCCTTGATGCTGAAGGCGCTGTTGCCGCTACAGGACCACGCAATCGTTCCCTTTCCGGCTTTCGCCAGATCGCTGCACGACTATCGGGACTATGAAGCCACCTTCCCAAATCGCGATCTGGCGGAGGAGGAGATCGACGGCCTTGGCCTCGCCGGCCCTTCGAAATGGATAAAGTCGCTGACCGGCAGCCTCAAACTGCTGCGCTAGAGACGAAGAGCCCGCTCCCACGAGCGGGCCTCCATCGAATTCACTTGTGCTCGTGGCCGGCCGGTCCCGCCGCCTCGACCGGCAGCGTGATATCCACCTTGCCGGCCTTCTCGAAGGTCAGCGTTACCGGCACCTTGCCACCCTGCTTGAAGGGTTCCTTGACCTTGATGAACATCAGGTGCAGCCCGCCGGGCGTCAGTTCGACGGTCTTGCCTGCCGGGATGGCTATACCGGTATCGAGCTTGCGCATTTTCATTACCTCGCCCTGCATCGCCATCTCGTGCATCTCCACGTTGCCTGCGACCGGCGACGAGACCGAGACCAGCATGTCGTCGGATTTGCCGTTGTTCTTGATGGTGAAATAACCGCCACCGACCGGTTGGCCGGGCAGCATCGCCTTGGTGAAGGCGCCCGTCACTTCCAGGTCGGCGAGCTTGGTGGGCGCGTCCTGAGCGGCTGTAGCTCCCGCAATAATAATGCCGGTGGCAGCGAAAATACCGAGGAAAGCGAGTTTGGTGAAAGTCTTCATGGAATATCCCCATGCGGTGACAGCATCCATGCCGGTCGACCGCGATTGATCTGAGAGCGTTAAAGGTCAGATCGGGATCGGCGGGGCACGAGACTTAGGTCGGTCGACGGCGGTCGTACCGAGCAGTTCGGAAAACTGGCGCAGGGGATTGGCAAGCGACGCGCGCGCCGCCGCAAATAAGGCTTGATCCTCCGGCGGCGGCAGGATGACAGATGCTGAGAGCAGGCAGACTTCGCAGAGCGGCTTTGCCGCCGGCATCTGGTGGCCGTGGTCGCCTTCGGAACAGATATCGGCAAAGGTGCCGTCCGGTAGCCGATAGGTTTCGCTGTAAGAATCGAGCGGCGCCGAAGCCTCCACCGGCTGATGGGCAAATCCCAGCAAAAGCAGCAGCATCGCGCAGAAAATGCGCGTTGAGTTCGCCGCCGTGTTGAGCCGTGCCGTCATCGTCTCGCCTGTTCGAATGCCTGCCGGAATAACCCAAATCGCCGCAAAGCGCAAAAGCCCTTTTTGCCGCGGTTCTTCGGTCATTTCGCCAGCCATTGCATTAGGTCAAATCGCGTTTGCTGCGTTGCGACAAAAATAGTGTTCCGTGCGACATGCAGGGCTTGCCAAATGGCGATCCAGGCCGATAATACCACCCAGACTCGCTGGGAGAAGCCGCTTGAATGCGGTGCCGAAGGAGCAACCGCCCCGGAAACTCTCAGGCAAAAGGACCAGCAGTCGACCGACAGGAACTCTGGAGAGAGGCCCGAAGAGGGCCCGCCGAAGGGATAACAATCTCAGGCGACAAGGACAGAGGGGGCTCATAAACCGGTGCGTCATTGCGCCTGAATCTGAGCCGGCGCTTGAAATGCGCCAACCCTGGAGGCGTCCTTGGACGATCAGACCGTTCTCAAGACCACCCCGCTTCACGCCCTCCATCTGTCGCTCGGCGCCAGGATGGTGCCTTTTGCAGGCTACGACATGCCGGTGCAATATCCGGCCGGCGTGCTGAAGGAACATCTGCAAACGCGCACCGCCGCCGGCCTTTTCGACGTTTCCCACATGGGACAGGTCGTCATCCGTGCGAAATCCGGCGCTTACGAGGATGCGGCACTTGCGCTCGAAACCCTGGTGCCGGTCGATATCCTCGGCCTGAAACCCGGTCGCCAGCGCTACGGCTTCTTCACCGACGACAACGGCGGCATTCTCGACGACCTGATGATCACCAATCGCGGCGATCACCTGTTTGTCGTCGTCAACGCCTCCTGCAAGGAGGCCGATCTCGCCCATCTGCGGGCACATCTTTCCAGTTGCGACGTCGAACTCCTTGAAGACCGCGCGCTCCTCGCCCTCCAGGGACCACGCGCCGAAGCGGTTCTGGCTGCTCTCTGGCCGGATGTCACCTCCATGACGTTCATGGACGTCCGCGACGCGTCTCTGCACGATGTCGACTGTATCGTCTCCCGCTCCGGTTATTCCGGCGAGGACGGGTTCGAGATCTCGGTTCCGGCAGATCAGGCCGAACAGATTGCAAAGGCGCTGCTCGAAGACCTGCACTGCCAGCCGATCGGGCTTGGCGCCCGTGATTCGCTGCGCCTCGAGGCCGGCCTCTGCCTCTATGGCAACGACATCGACACGACCACCACCCCGATCGAGGCTGCGCTCGAATGGGCGATCCAGAAGCCCCGCCGCGCTGGCGGCGTCCGCGCCGGCGGTTTTCCGGGCGCCGACCGCATCCTCGACGAACTCGCGAACGGCACCGCCCGCCGCCGCGTCGGCCTGAAGCCGGAGGGCAAGGCGCCCGTCCGCTCCCACGCCAAGCTCTATGCCGACGCCGAGGGCCAGACCGAACTCGGCGAAGTCACCTCCGGCACATTCGGCCCCTCGGTCGAAGGGCCAGTCGCCATGGGCTACGTGCCGACCCGCTTTGCCGAACCCGGCTGCCAGATTTTTGCGGAGGTGCGCGGCAAATATCTGCCCGTCACGGTCGCCGCCCTTCCCTTCGTCACCCCCACCTACAAACGATAATCCTCCGGAGAGAACCATGTTGAAATTCACCGCCGAACACGAATGGCTGAAGCTCGAAGACGGTGTCGCAACCGTCGGCATCACCTCTCACGCCGCCGAACAGCTTGGCGACCTCGTTTTCGTGGAGCTGCCGGAAGTGGGCGCCGAACTCTCCAAGGACGGCAATGCCGCGACCGTGGAAAGCGTCAAGGCCGCCTCCGACGTCTATTGTCCGCTGGATGGCGAAGTCACCGAGGTTAACCAGGCGATCGTCGACGACCCCTCGATCGTCAATTCCGATCCTCAAGGAGCAGGCTGGTTCTTCAAGCTGAAGCTCAAGACCGCCTCCGACGCCGACGCGCTGCTCGACGAGGCCGCCTACCAGGAACTGATCGCATGACCACCGACAGCACCGATTTCCATTTCACCGACTACCAGCCCTACGACTTTGCCAACCGCCGCCATATCGGCCCCTCGCCCGCCGAGATGGCCGAGATGTTGAAAATCGTCGGCTACAAAAGCCTCGACGCGCTGATCGACGCCACCGTGCCATCCTCGATCCGCCAGACGACGCCGCTTGCCTGGGGGCCGGCGCTGACCGAACGCGAGGCGCTCGACAAGCTGCGCGACACCGCCAACCGCAACAAGGCGCTCGTCTCCCTGATCGGCCAAGGTTATTACGGCACCATCACGCCGCCGGTCATCCAGCGCAACATCCTCGAAAACCCCGCCTGGTACACGGCCTACACGCCCTACCAGCCGGAAATCAGCCAGGGCCGCCTCGAGGCGCTGCTCAATTTCCAGACGATGATCTGCGACCTGACCGGCCTCGACGTCGCCAACGCCTCGCTGCTCGACGAGGCGACCGCCGCTGCCGAAGCCATGGCGCTCTGCCAGCGCCAGGCGAAGTCGAAGGCGACCGCCTTCTTCGTCGACGCCGCCTGCCACCCGCAGACGATCGCGCTGATCGAAACCCGTGCCGCGCCGCTCGGCTGGAGCGTTATCATCGGCGACCCGATGACCGATCTCGATCCGGTCGACGTGTTCGGCGCGATCTTCCAGTATCCGGGCACCAATGGCCATGTCCGCGATTTCACCGGCCTGATCTCCCGCCTCCACCAGACCGGCGCCGTCGCCGCCGTCGCCGCCGATCCCCTGGCGCTGACGCTGCTCAAATCCCCCGGCGAAATGGGCGCTGACATCGCCATCGGCTCCTCGCAGCGTTTTGGCGTGCCGGTCGGTTACGGCGGCCCGCATGCGGCCTATATGGCGGTCAAGGATGCCCACAAGCGTGCCATGCCCGGCCGCCTGGTCGGCGTCTCGGTCGACAGCCGCGGCAACCGCGCCTATCGCCTGTCGCTGCAGACCCGCGAGCAGCATATCCGCCGCGAAAAGGCGACCTCGAACATCTGCACCGCCCAGGTCCTGCTCGCCGTCATGGCCTCCATGTACGGGGTCTTCCACGGCCCGGACGGGCTCAAAGCGATCGCCCAGCAGGTCCACCGCAAGGCCGTGCTGATGGCCAAGGGCCTCGAAAAGCTTGGCTACACGATCGAACCCGACACCTTCTTCGACACCATCACCGTCGAGGTCGGCCACATGCAGGGCCTGATCATGCGCGCCGCCGTCGCCGAGGGCGTCAATCTCAGGAAGGTCGGCGAAACCCGCATCGGCATGTCGCTCGACGAGCGCACAAGGCCTGCCACCCTCGAAGCCGTCTGGCGTGCCTTCGGCGGCAATTTCAAGGTTTCGGATTTCGAGCCCACCTGGCGCCTGCCGACCGCGCTGCTGCGCAAATCAGACTACATGACCCACCCGATCTTCCACATGAACCGCGCCGAAAGCGAGATGACCCGCTATATCCGCCGGCTCTCGGACCGGGACCTGGCGCTCGACCGGGCGATGATCCCGCTCGGCTCCTGCACCATGAAACTCAATGCAACGGCCGAAATGCTGCCGATCACCTGGCCGGAATTTGCCGACATCCACCCCTTCGTGCCGGCGGACCAGGCGCTCGGCTACAGGGAGATGATCGACGACCTGTCGCAAAAGCTCTGCCAGATCACGGGATACGACGCCTTTTCCCTGCAGCCGAATTCCGGTGCGCAAGGCGAATATGCAGGCCTGCTCACCATCCGCAACTACCACATCGCCAAGGGCGACACTCACCGCGACGTCTGCCTTATCCCCACCTCCGCGCACGGCACCAACCCGGCCTCGGCCCAGATGGTCGGCATGAAAGTGGTCGTCGTCAAGGTCCGCGACAACGGCGATATCGACATCGACGATTTCCGCGCCAAGGCTGAACAATATGCAGAGAACCTCTCGGCCTGCATGATCACCTACCCCTCGACCCACGGCGTCTTCGAGGAAACCGTGCGCGAGATCTGCGAGATCACCCATGCCCACGGCGGCCAGGTCTATCTCGACGGCGCCAACATGAACGCCATGGTCGGCCTCTCCCGCCCCGGCGACATCGGCTCTGACGTCAGCCACCTCAACCTGCACAAGACGTTCTGCATCCCGCATGGCGGCGGCGGTCCCGGCATGGGCCCGATCGGCGTCAAGTCGCATCTGGCGGCGCACCTCCCCGGCCACCCGGCGACGGACGGTCGCGAAGGCGCGGTTTCCGCCGCCCCCTTCGGCTCGCCGTCGATCCTGCCGATCTCCTGGTCCTACTGCCTGATGATGGGCGGCGAGGGTCTCACCCAGGCGACCAAGGTGGCGATCCTCAACGCCAACTATATCGCCGCCCGCCTGAAGGGCGCCTATGACGTGCTCTACAAGTCGGAGGCCGGCCGCGTCGCGCATGAATGCATCATAGACACGCGCCCGCTCAATGTCTCGGCCGGTGTCAGCGTCGACGATGTCGCCAAACGCCTGATCGACTGCGGTTTCCACGCCCCGACCATGAGCTGGCCGGTCGCCGGCACGCTGATGATCGAGCCGACCGAATCGGAAACCAAGGCTGAACTCGACCGGTTCTGCGAAGCGATGCTGGCGATCCGCGAGGAAGCACGCGCCATCGAGGATGGCCGCATGGACCGCTTGAACAACCCGCTGAAGAACGCCCCGCACACGGTCGAAGACCTGGTCGGCGAATGGGACCGCCCCTATTCCCGCGAACAGGCCTGCTACCCGCCCGGCGCCTTCCGCGTCGACAAATACTGGTCCCCGGTCAACCGCGTCGACAACGTTTATGGCGACCGCAACCTCGTCTGCACCTGCCCGCCGCTGGAGACTTACGCGGAGGCGGCCGAATAGCGCGGTTTCCCGCTCAGGGAGGGCTTTTTGCCTGGCAAAACCCCTCCCGCCTGCCGGCCACCCTCCCTACAAGGGGAGGGTCAAGACTGCCGCACCCGCTCGCGTCCCGAAGCCCTCCGCCGGCCGCAAATCGGCGGAGGGCCGGAGCGACGAGCAATTCGATATCAAGGCCCAAGCCGTCGGAAATCCCGAAAGATTGGCGATGCTGGTCGATGCCCGCCCCTCACGGCTTGCCGCCGGCCGCAATCCGCATCAGGCAATTTACATAGGCGCTGCGGGCAAACGACATCCTCTGGCTGGCGCAGGCAAGGCGATCCGCCTCGGAAGCTTGCTTGCGCACCTGGTCGTCGCGAAAGGCAAAAAACACCTTGCCGACGACGAGAAACACAAGCGCGGCGATCCACAGCCCGTGGCGAATCTGTTTCCACGAAATCCGGAAAGATCGCCCCTCATCACCGGCCTGCGCGGAGCGCTCCGAAATGCGGGCGGAAACCGCCGCCGCCGGCCCGGATGGCTCGCTGCCGGCCGTTGCGATCCCTCGTCGGCCAAATCGACGCCGCGACGCCATCACCCGCCTTCTCCGCCGGTTGGAAAGCGGCGATCCTACCCGCTTTTCCTTTCGATCCGGTCAATGCCGCCGACTGCCTAAAACGCCCGGCCGCACCCCGGAAAAAGCCAGCCGCGCCCCGTTCCGGCACATCTGTGCTGCGCCGCAATACGCTTCCCTTACCCTGCCCGTTCAGTCTTCCTTGAAGCTCTTGCCCTAAAACATCCGTCATCGGCTTTTGGGGATGTGCGCAATGGGTCTGTCGGCGGTGATGAACATTGCGGTTTCGGGCATGCAGGCACAGGCCAGACGCCTCGCGACCGCGGCGAACAACATCGCCAATGCCGGCACGCCCGGCTACAACCGCCTCGACACCCAGGTCTCCTCCCTCCCCAATTCCGGCGGCGTCACCACCACCGTCACCCCTTCGACCTCCGTCACCTTCCCCGACAGCTCGAATGTCGACATGGCCAGCGAAATGCTCGACGCCTTCACCTCGGCACAGGGCTTTGCCGCCAACGCCGCTGCGTTCGAGACGGGCGCGGACATGTGGGACGTGCTGATGAGCATCAAGCGGGATTGAGGGGGCGGCTCTTCCCCTTGCTGAGCATCGTGATGGACGAGGACTAGCGCCGCTTTGGCTGCTATTGATCCCAAATGGATCCGAAAATCAAGTCAACCAGCGAAGTGCGTTTTTATAAACTCAATCACCGGTTTGAGCCACGCGAAGAATGGGAATTGTTCTGAGATGGAAACGAGAAATTTGCTGTAACGCAAAAGCCATATCACCGCCACGACCCCAAGCGTTGCTTTAATGCCGTCGCGAGCAGTTTCGGCAAGCAGTGAGGAAATGATGCGGGGTGTCAGAGAGATGTACCGGAGTCCTTGTCGGCAAACTTCAGACACAACATTAGAGATGCTCTGAAAAACCGAATAGTCAACTTTTTTACGCGTCCCAAAATCCCTCTTGTCTTCGGCAAGATCGTCGAGGGCCAGCCTAATACCATCATCGAAAAGAGGATCCTTTGCGATTTCCTGAAACTCTACCAAGAGGGCCATGCTATCGCTGGCTTCGGCCTTTTGCTCTTCCTCCGAATAGGCAGACCACGCCTGAAAATTTCGCAAGAAGATGTCGCATTGCATTAGAGCCGAAATGACTTGGCGAGCCAGAAAAGCGCTAAACTCTTCAGAGACCGCATCCCTGAACCCATTTGCAACGCCCACATAAATGCCAAATCTAATTGGAGAAAAAAGCTCGAACTCGCCACTGATCTCGTTTAGGCATTTTGCGAATGCCTTCATAATTCTGGGATCGCAATTCGATCTTTGAAGCTCCTCATAGGTGTCCGACAGTACCTCATGCAGCGCAATCGCCGCTTGGCGGACACTGGCGTCGCTTACCCGAGTTTGAAGACGGGAGTCAGTCCTTCTGCGAATGCTATTGGCGCTGGCAACAACTTCGAGTGGCGCGACACGTTGCGGAGGAATCTTCTCGAGAAGCTCGGTAACAAGGCCGTCGCCCAATTGGCTTATGTCGCTCTCGATTAGATCCTCAGAGACGTCAAATAGTGCCTCCAAAGAGTTCTCGAGTTCATCGAGAAATTGCCATTCGAACCCGCTCGCGTTCACTTCGGTGACTACGTCACTCAATCTGGCTATGCAGGCCTCGATTTTGGAAAAGAAATATTCCTTGTGGTCTGCGAAGCCGAGCGCCAAAACCTGATGATCGAGCCGCTCCCGTGCGCCCTCGACGTCCTCGATATAGTTCCAGAATTCAACCTCGAACTCCTCGAATGCGTTCTCGAACGCGACGACGTCTTTAAAAACTCGCTTTGCCAAGTCGTAGTGAGTTTGATCGTGTTGACCTTCTAAGCTCTCTCTGCACCAATCGGTGAGCTGCTTGTGTTGCTCGAAAACCAACGTCTGGGCGTCGAGAAAGCGGCGGAGTTTCATCTCCGCATTTTCTAATGCAGCCTGCGGCTTGTTGCTCATCAGATTCTCACAGCGAGTGACAACTATTGCTACCTATAGAGGAAGTCGTAACATTTCGCGAGCCCGCTTTATGAGGACTGGTACGAATACGGAATATAAGTTTTTCAACACCTTAGCCCAATCCACATTCCCTTCCATCCCCGCCCTCTCGGCCCGTGCCTACAATCGCCCCGTTCCGTCGCGGATACACCGGCAGGCGTGCCGGCGAGGCGGGACCGGCGCGGACGTCAAGGGCAAGACGCAAAACCTTGGCGTTCGGGTTCGCGGAAAATGGTCTCCCTCCGGCGACGCGGGACGGATGAGAAGC
>NZ_JBFTNK010000007.1:0-250683 GCF_056397445.1 Neorhizobium sp. 05N33
CTCGTCGCCGCCGGCGGCAAACCCAGGATCGTCGCCATCGTCGCCACCATGCGAAAGCTCCTCACAATCCTCAACGCCATCATCCGGGACAATAAACCATGGCAAAGCGCTTGACGCACAAGACAGTCGCTCTGCCCTGCCGGGCATCTCCCACAAGGGGGGAGATCGACTCGTGGCGACGTTTCGCCCTTCTCGGTCGTTGAGGAGGAGGGAAGCCGGCGCGCCCAGCCAATCTCCCCACCTGTGGGGGAGATGTCCGGCAGGACAGAGGGGGCGAGCTTGCTCAGTGCCGGATGTCGGCCACACAATTCGGCCGACGGCCTCATGCCCCGTCAGCCGACGCTCACCTCACCCGTTGCTGGCCAGAACCGAAACCTTGCGGCCCATCGTCTCGCCGTCCTTGTCGAGCAGGCGGGTGGGATAGTCGCCGGTGAAATAGTGATCGGTGAATTGCGGGCGGGCGTTGTTGCGGTCTTCGCCGCCGACGGCGCGGTAGAGGCCGTTGATCGACAGGAACTCCAGCGAGTCCGCGCCGATATACCGGCACATGGCTTCCAGGCTGTCGTACTGGTTGGCGAGCAGCTTGTCGCGGTCCGGCGTGTCGATGCCGTAGAAGTCCGGATAATAGATCATCGGGCTGGCGACGCGCAGATGCACTTCCTTGGCGCCGGCATCGCGGATCATCCGGACGATCTTCAGCGACGTCGTGCCGCGCACCACCGAATCGTCGACCAGCACGACACGCTTGCCCTCGATCATCGCCCGGTTGGCGGAATGCTTGAGCTTGACGCCGAAAGCGCGGATCTGCTGGGTCGGCTCGATGAAGGTGCGGCCGACATAGTGGTTGCGGATGATCCCGTATTCGAAGGGGATGCCGCTTTCCTGGGCGTAACCGAGAGCAGCCGGCGTGCCACCATCCGGCACAGGCACGACGACATCGGCCTCGACCGGGGCTTCTTTCGCGAGGTTGATGCCCATGTTCTTGCGGGCGACATAGACGCTGCGGCCGCCAACGACGGAATCGGGGCGGGCGAAATAGACGTATTCGAACAGGCAGAGCCGCTCCGGCTGGCCGTTGCCGGCCTTGCGGGCGTCGATCGAGATCGAACCGTCCGGCTGAATCTCGCAGATGATGACTTCGCCATTCTCCACGTCGCGGACGAACTTGGCGCCGATGATGTCGAGCGCGCAGGTCTCTGACGCGAAGATTGGCTTGCCGTCGAGTTCGCCCATGACCAGCGGGCGAATGCCGGTGGGATCGCGCGCGGCGATCAGCTTGGTGCGGGTGACGGCGAGCATCGAATAGCCGCCTTCCATCTGCCGGATCGCATCAATGAACCGGTCGGCGGTCGACGAATAGCGGGAGCGGGCGATGAGATGCAGGACGACTTCGGTATCGGAGGTCGACTGACAGATGGCGCCGCCGGCGATCAATTGCCGGCGCAGCGTCAGGCCGTTGGTGAAATTGCCGTTATGGGCAACCGCGATGCCGCCGACTTCGAGTTCGGCAAACAGCGGCTGGACATTGCGCAGCGCCACCTCGCCGGTGGTCGAATAACGGTTGTGGCCGATGGCAATATTGCCGGGGAGACGGGCAAGTGTCACAGGGTCGGTATAATGGTCGCCGACGAGGCCCATGCGGCGTTCCGAATGGAAGCGCAACCCGTCGAAGGAGACGATGCCGGCTGCTTCCTGGCCACGGTGTTGCAGGGCGTGCAGCCCGAGCGCCGTCAGCGTCGCGGCCTCGGGATGGCCGAGAATGCCGAACACGCCGCATTCCTCATGCAGCGTATCGCCATCCCATTCGTTGACGCTGTCCTCGGCGAATGTCTCGGAAACCGGCTGTGTCATCTTGGCCCCTTATCCCTGTGGACAACCTGTCCCTGTCGGAAAAATGGAAAGGCCGGCCGGGGGAGAAGCTCCCCGGAAACCAGCCTGTTTTTCACTTAGATGCGAATGATACCACAAATGGTGACGTTTTGCGCTGCATCAAGCGCAAGATCACGTCAATTATTTGTCGCAGGCGCGTCATCTGCCGCCGGCTGATCCTGAGCCGGAGCGCCATCGGCAGGCGCTGCTTCCTTGCCGAGGATGCGCGCGCGGATCTGCGGCTCAATATCGGCGGGCAGTACGGCTTCGAGGCGGGCGACCAGCGTATCGAGGAATGGCTTCGATTTCGCCTGCGTCACCCAGGTCGGCTGGGCATTGGCGGCTACCAGCCAGTTCCAGAATGCGACAGCGACGACGAGCAGCAGGATGCCGCGAGCGGCGCCGAACAGGAAACCAAGCGTCCGGTCGAGCGCGCCGATGCGGCTGTCGATGATGAAATCGGCGATCCGCGTGGTGATGAACGAGATGACGATCAGCGCGATCAGGAAGATGGCGCCCGCGGACGCGGCGATCGCGATGCGCTCGTCACTCAGGTGAGGTTTCACATAGGGCAGAACCAGGGGATAGAGGTAATAAGCGGCGGCGATTGAGCCGGCCCAGCTTGCTATCGACAGCACCTCTCGCGAAAAGCCGCGAACCATGGCGAGAACGGCGGAAAACAGCGTCACAGCGATGACGATACCATCGAAAATCGTGATGGGCATATATGATCTACTCCAGACTTGCCGACTTCAAGACTTGCCGGCTTTTAGCCCGGCGCCCCGCCTTACCGCAGCCGTCATACATCAGCGGGCTTGTTAACGGAAGATCAATCATCTTCCGGCGTTTGTCTCAGCTTGGCGGCGGAACCGGCAATGCGCGATACCAGATCCGGCAGGTCCTCGATCGTCACCCAGCGTCCGTTGGCACCCTTCGGCACCTCGGCGGAGGTGGCCGGCAGCATCGCCCCTGAAAAACCAAGTTTCTCAGCTTCCTTAATGCGTTGAGCGGTCTGAGACACAGGTCGCACAGCGCCCGAGAGGCTGATTTCGCCGAAATAGACGCAATCGGCCGGCAGGGCAAGGCCGGCAAGCGACGAGACCAGTGCGGAAGCGACCGCAAGATCGGCCGCCGGTTCGGTGATGCGGTAGCCGCCCGCGACGTTCAGATAGACGTCGTGCTGGCCGAGCTTGACGCCGCAATGGGCCTCCAGCACCGCGAGAATCATCGACAGGCGTGACGAATCCCAGCCGACCACGGCACGCCTGGGCGTGCCGAGCGAGGTGGGCGCCACCAGCGCCTGCACCTCGACCAGGACCGGCCGCGTGCCCTCCATGCCGGCGAAGACCGCAGCACCTGGTGATTTCGAGTTGCGCTCGCCGAGGAAAAGTTCGGACGGGTTGGTGACCTCGCGCAGGCCCTTGTCGGACATTTCGAAGACGCCGATCTCGTCGGTCGGCCCGAATCGGTTCTTGACGGTGCGCAGGATGCGGTAGTGGTGACCGCGATCGCCCTCGAAATAGAGGACCGCATCGACCATGTGCTCGACGACGCGCGGGCCGGCGATCTGGCCTTCCTTGGTGACGTGGCCGACGAGAACCATGGCCGCACCCGTCTGCTTGGCAAACCGGATCATCGCCTGCACGCCGGTGCGCACCTGGGTGACGGTGCCCGGCGCCGAATCGGCGGTGTCGCTCCACAGCGTCTGGATCGAATCGATGATGACGAGGTCGGGACGCTTACCCTCGCCGATGGTGGCGAGGATGTCTTCGACATTGGTTTCGGCGGCCAGCAGCACCTCGGTATCGGCGGCATCCAGGCGCTGGGCGCGCAGGCGCACCTGCGCCACCGCCTCTTCGCCCGAGACATAGATGATCCGGTGGCCGCGGCGGGAGAGGGCGGCGGCGGCCTGCATCAGAAGCGTCGATTTGCCGATGCCCGGATCGCCGCCGACCAGCACCGCCGAGCCGCGCACGAAGCCACCGCCGGTCGCCCGGTCGAGCTCGGAAATGCCCGTGAAGATGCGCGGCGCTTCCTCGGTCTCGCCCGACAGGGTGGTGAGCGCCACCGCGCGGCCCTTCTTCGGCACCTTGCCTGGACCGGAGCCGATGCCGCCCATCATGTCGTCTTCGATAATCGTGTTCCACTCGCCGCAGCCGTCACACTTGCCGGCCCAGCGGTTATGCACCGTGCCGCAGTTCTGGCACACGAATTGGTTTTTGGATTTTGCCATGGGATCAGTTGCCGCCTTCGATATTCACAAAATTCCACCGTGAACAAAAGCGGAACTTTTCTTGTCTAATCCGAAAATGCAGGTGATGGCAAGGAGGAAGGGAGTTATTCGGCCTCGATGTACCGCCGCTCATAGCGCAGGCCGAGGCTGGTGAGCAGCTCGTAGCCGATCGTGCCGGCGGCGCGGGCGGCGTCGTCGAGAGCGACGTTCGGGCCGAACAGTTCGACATAGTCGCCGGCCTGGATGTCTGATGCCGGGATGTCGGTGACGTCAAAGATCGTCAGGTCCATGGTGATGCGGCCGATGACCGGAACCTTGCGTCCGGCGACGAAGCCGAAGCCGCCCTGACCTATGGTCTGGCGCAGCGGCACGCCGGAGCCGGAGAGTGCGCGTTTGTAGCCGTCCGCGTAACCCGCAGAGACGATCGCCAGCCGGCTGTCGCGGGAGAGCTGATAAGTGCCGCCGTAGCTCACCGTCTCGCCCTTTTTGCCGTCGCGGATCTGGATGATGCGGGCTTCCGCCTTGGCGACCGGCTTCATCGGGTTCGGCACTCCGACCACCGCTTCGCCGCCATAAAGCGCGATGCCGGGGCGGGTGAGATCGAAATGATAGTCCGGCCCCAGAAAGATCCCGGCGGAAGCCGAAAGACTCGTCTCGATGCCTTCGAAAGCCTCCGCGACCTTCTGGAAAGCCGAAAGCTGTTTCTGGTTGAGCGGGGAGGAGGGGGTATCGCCGCTATGGAGATGCGAGAGTACCAAGACCGGCGAGAAGCTGGCCGGACGCGACACGTCGTCGGCAAAGGCGACGGCGTCCTCGAGCGGCAGGCCGAGCCGATTGAAGCCGGTGTCCACCTGCAGCGCGCAGGGGTGGTCGCCGTATTCTGCCGTCACCGACATCCAGAAGGCCAGCTGTTCCTCAGAGGCCAGAACGGGCACCAGATCGTGTTCAAAGAACATCCGCTCCTGACCGGGCCAGATGCCGGAGAGTACGTAGATCCGGGCGTCGGGCGCATAGGTGCGCAGCGTCATGCCTTCCTGCACCACCGCCACGAAGAAATCCCGGGCGCCGGCCTCGTAAAGCGTGATGCCGCAATCCTCCAGCCCGAGCCCGTAGGCATCGGCCTTGACAACGGCCGCCGCCCGCGCCGTTCCCGAGCGCCGCGCCATCTCCCGCCAGTTGTCGCCAAGCGCACCCAGATCGACGGTCAGCCGGACCGGCGCGATATCGAAATCGTCGGGATAGGAAAGCTCGCTGTCGAAATCGGTCATGTCGGCTCGTAAGGCATGAGGATCGGGGGGATGAGAACGGTTGCAGCGATCCTACCGGTTTCGAAGGCAGGAAAAAGACCATGCCTGCAAAATCCTTCGCGCTGCACAATCTTTTGGGTCGTGGATGCCGCAGACCTGTCACAAGCGCTGGAATATGCCCGCCCCCCTCTGGCCTGCCGGCCATCTCCCCCTCAGGTGGGGAGATTACCCGCGGCACGACCTTCGCTTCCCAATAAACCTCAGGCGGGACAGCGCTCGGATCGGAGAAGCCTGACGTGAGACTGTGGGCAGGCGCCCAGCGGATCTCCCCACCTGAGGGGGAGATGGCCGGCAGGCCAGAGGGGGGCGGGCTGGCTCAAATATTGACGATGAAAACCCCAATCCCGCTGAGACGATCCGAAACTTGCCATCGGCCGAAAAATGATATCGGCGACCGCCCTGATCAATGCTCTTCGTATTGCGTGAAGCTCGGGTCGGCCAAATCGGCGAAGCGGGTGTATTCGGACTGGAAGGCGAGCTTGACGGTGCCGGTCGGTCCGTGGCGCTGCTTGGCGATGATCACGTCGGCGGTGCCCTTGACCTTGTCCATCAGCGTTTCCCATTCGGGATATTTCGGGTCGGCGATGTCGCGGGGTTCCATGTTCTTCACGTAATATTCCTCGCGGAACACGAACAGCACCACGTCGGCGTCCTGTTCGATTGAGCCTGATTCGCGAAGGTCGGAGAGCTGCGGGCGTTTGTCGTCGCGGCTTTCCACCTGGCGCGAGAGCTGCGAGAGCGCGATGATCGGCACGTTGAGTTCCTTGCCGAGCGCTTTCAGGCCGGTGGTGATCTGGGTGATTTCCTGAACGCGGTTCTCGCCGGATTTACCCGAGCCGGTCATCAGCTGGATATAGTCGACCACCAGGCAATCGAGGCCGCGCTGGCGCTTCAGGCGGCGGGCGCGAGCGGAAAGCTGGGCGATCGAGATACCGCCGGTCTGGTCGATGAACAGCGGCACCTTCTGCATCATTTGGCTGCAGGCGACGAGCTTTTCGAAATCCGCCTCGGTGATGTCGCCGCGGCGGATCTTTGACGAGGAGACTTCCGTTTGCTCGGAGATGATACGGGTGGCGAGCTGTTCGGCCGACATTTCGAGCGAATAGAAGCCGACGACGCCGCCGTTCTTGGCCTTGTACGAACCGTCCGGCTGGACTTCCGGCTCGTAGGAGGCGGCAATGTTATAGGCGATGTTGGTGGCAAGCGAGGTCTTGCCCATGCCGGGGCGTCCCGCAAGCACGATCAAGTCGGAGCGCTGAAGCCCGCCCATCTTGCTGTCGAGCGACATGATGCCGGTCGAGACACCGGAAAGATGGCCGTCTCGCTCGAAGGCCTGGCCGGCCATGTCGATCGCAAGCGCCACCGCATCGTTGAACGACTGGAAACCGCCGTCGTAACGGCCGTTTTCGGCGAGCTCGAACAGCCGGCGTTCGGTATCCTCGATCTGCGTCTGCGGCGGCATGTCGAGCGGCGCGTCGAAGGCGATGTTGACCATGTCCTCGCCGATGGTGATCAGCGCGCGGCGTAGCGCCAGGTCGTAGATCGCCCTTCCGTAGTCCTCCGCATTGATGATCGACACGGCTTCGGAGGCGAGGCGGGCGAGATATTGCGCCACCGTCAGGTCGCCGACCTTGTCGTCGGCGGGCAGGAAGGTCTTGATCGTCACCGGGTTGGCGGTCTTGCCCATCCGGATGATGTCGCCGGCGACCTCGAAGATCTTGCGGTGCAGGGGCTCGTAAAGATGGACGGGCTTCAGGAAATCGGAGACGCGGTAATAGGCGTCATTATTGACCAGGATCGCGCCGAGAAGCGCCTGTTCGGCCTCGATATTGTTCGGGGCTTCGCGGTAATGCGGCTCTGCCGGCTGGATGTTGGCGAGCTTGCGTACTGCGTCGTTCATGGTCTTCTGTCCGTTCTGTCCTGCTGCCAAGCCGTCGGTTCTAACGGGTTGCGAGGCGTCCTGAAATGATTCAGTTCGCTACACACAGTGATTCACAGGCCAACCATAAAATTGCGGAGGACGGCACGAATCCGGTTGACTGTGGCAATCGGCGAATCGCTGGTGCGACGCTTCATTCTACACGTTGAAAAGAGACAAAAAAACGCCCGGACCTTCCGGGCCGGGCGTTCTTTGAAATGCTTTGGAAAAGACGATTATTCGTCTTCGCCGGCGCCGTCGGCTTCCGGATCGAAGAAGTCTTCCGGACGCAGCGCATCTTCGTCGACGCCGTAGATGGCGTCGGCCGAGGTGAGGCTTTCGCCCTGGGACTGGCGTTCAGCTTCTTCCGTCGAGCGGGCGACGTTCAGCTGGACCGAAACTTCGACTTCCGCATGCAGGTGCAGGGAGACCTTGTGCAGGCCGATTTCCTTGATCGGCGTGTTGAGGTCGACCTGGTTGCGGCCGATGGTGAAGCCTTCGGCAGCGAGCGCTTCGACGATGTCGCGGGCAGCAACCGAGCCGTAGAGCTGGCCGGTTTCGCCGGCGGCGCGCACGACGACGAAGGACTTGCCATCGAGAACTTCGGCAACCTTCAGGGCTTCGCCCTTGCGCTCGAGGTTGCGGGCTTCGAGCGTGGCGCGCTCGGATTCGAAGCGCTTCTTGTTGGCTTCGTTGGAGCGGAGAGCCTTGCCGAGCGGCAGCAGGTAGTTACGGGCAAAGCCGTCGCGAACCTTGACGGTTTCGCCCATCTGGCCAAGCTTCGGTACGCGTTCAAGCAGAATGACTTGCATGGTTAGATTTCCTTTCGATCAGTCGGTTCTTGTTTTTCAGTTCTTGTTTTCGGTGGTCTTATTGTCGGGGCTCGCGCCGGTCTTGAGCGGAGTGAGCGCGATCGTTCGCCTCGTATCGGAAAGCCCCAGGATGAGGATCGCGATCGCCGGCAGGACGAGCATGGAAGAGAGGTAGCAGAGGACGAGGACCGGGATGCGCCAGTCCTTGCCGAGGCTGCGGAAATGCAGGGAAGCGAAACCGGCCATCAGGAAGCCGGCGCCAAACGTGCCGCAGATGGTCGCGCCGATCATCGCCGGGACGCCGCCGAGGAAGGAGAGTACGATGCCGCCGAGGAAGATGAAGATCGCATGCCGGTTCATCCGGAGCGCCGACGGCATGTCCTCGCGCGGACGCAAGGCCCGGCCGGAGCGCGACACGATGCGCACGGCGATGTAGAAGGCGGCGAACAGCAACGTCACCCAGACGCCGCCCTGAACGAGCGGCAACATCAACACCAGCAGCGACTTGGTCTGCGCCATGCCCGCCGGTTCCGGCGTAAAGGCCGGCTCCTGGGCCTTGAGGGCCGCGGTCATCGCATCGACCATCTGGCCGGTAAGTTCCGGGCCGTAGCCGATCGCAACGCCCAGCGCGATGACGGCGATTGTCACCAGGCCGCAGAGATGCAGGAGGATATCCGAGATCGGGTACCAGGCCATCAGGTTGTCCGGGCCGCCGAGTTCGGAGGCGGGACGCGCCAGATTGGCGAGATGCGACAGCCAGCCCGCCGGGATCAGCGTGAACACCGCCATGGCGACGGCAAACATCGGCGAGACGAGGATGGCGCCGAGGGTTCCGGCCGTCACGATGCCGATGACGGCGGCGCGATTGCCCCAGCCGAGGCCGGCGATGAAGATCGGAAGCGAGGAGGCGGCGTAAAGCAAGGACGCAAACGACAGTTGCGCATTCGCACCCAGCACGAGCAGGGTGGCGGCAATGCCGGCAAGAATGCCGGTGGGCAGCACTGTCTGTATCTTGTTCGTCACGGTCTCGCTGTCCTGCTTTTTGAAGCAGTTAGGGGATCACACCTGAATCACTGTCTCAGGTACTTCATCCCCAACATGGGATTTGGAAGGTTCCGATCCGCGCCCATCGCGGAAGGGATAGACCCGCTGACTCTTAATCAGCGGGTCCGGTATTCGTAATTACGCTACGACGTAGGGCAGCAGGCCGAGGAAGCGGGCGCGCTTGATCGCCTGGGCGAGTTCGCGCTGCTTCTTCTGGGAAACGGCCGTGATGCGCGACGGAACGATCTTGCCACGCTCGGAAATGTAGCGCTGCAGGAGGCGTACGTCCTTGTAGTCGATCTTCGGCGCATTGGCACCCGAGAACGGGCAGGTCTTGCGGCGGCGATGGAACGGACGGCGTGCCTGGGAGGAGGATGATGATACGTCAGCCATGGTCTTTTCTCCTTAGCCTCTATTACGCACGGTCTTCGCGCGGACGGCGCTCGAAGCCGCCTTCACGCGGACCACGGTCCGGACGGTCGCCGAAGCCGCCTTCGCGGCGCGGAGGACGGTCGCCGAATTCGCGGCGCGGGCCGCGGTCGTCGCCATCGCGGCGCGGACGGTCGTCACGGTCGCGCTTCTGCATCATCGCCGACGGACCTTCTTCATGCTTCTCGACGGCGATCGTCATGTAGCGAAGAACGTCTTCGTTGATGCGCATCTGGCGTTCCATCTCGTGCACGGCGGGAGCCGGTGCGTCGATGTCCATCAGGGCGTAATGAGCCTTGCGGTTCTTGTTGATGCGGTAGGTGAGGGACTTGAGGCCCCAGTTTTCAATGCGCCCGACTTTGCCGCCGTTAGCTTCGATGACGCCCTTGTACTGTTCGACGAGGGCATCAACCTGCTGAGCGGACATATCCTGCCGGGCAAGGAATACGTGTTCATAAAGAGCCATGTAAGCTTTGCCTTTTCTTGCGGTTGTCTACCCGGACCTCGGCGGCTAAGCCTCAACGACTGCTCCTGAACGGGAAAACCCCAGGCAAGAAAAGTGTTGTTATCGAGACGGTCGAGAGCGGAGACACGGGAGGCTTGGACCCTATGGTCCCTGCGGCTTGCCTTGCGGCGAACCTGCCCTCCGTTCAGCCACCAGCCAGAAGACCGGGTGTTGCGAACAGCGCGCTTATACGGATTTTTGGAGAGAAGGCAAGGGCGGTTCCTCAAACTTCCGTCCGTCATCTGCCTTGTACGCTTGCTGATCGATGTAGCGCCGCTCTCGCCCGGAGGCTTCGTTCGAAAATCACGCGTGCTCAGCCTGGCATGGTGGCAAGCGTCAGCACGAAGAATTCGCGGTAGCAGAAGCCGGGATCGTCAAGCAGCCTCTCAGGATTGGCGGCAACGCCCTGCCAGGCGGCGAAATCCTCGGACGGCAGCGGGTATTGCGGCGCGACCGTCGCGAAATAGGAAAGCAGGTTGCGGACATAGGCCTTGGTGTCCGCACCGCAATCGGCCCAGCGCTCCACCAGGAAGCCGCGCGCGGTGATGTCCGTCAGCCCGGTTGCGCGAAGGCGCGAGGCGATGCCGGTTCCCGAGCCGGTGCCGAGTACGCCTTTGGTGGCGAAGGTCGCCAGCCGGATATTCATGAAGCGCGAAAAGGCACCGCTATCCATCGGCAGGACCTGGAGGATATGCGAGTCGAATTCCTTGATCGCCAGCAGGCCGCCGGGTTTGAGGACGCGCCGCGCTTCGGCGACGGCGGTCTCGAATTCGGCCGGCGTCAGGTATTGCGCGACATTGGCGATCCAGACGCAGTCGAACGCCGCGTCCGGAAAGGGAAGATCAAGGAGGCTGCCGACCTTGGTGACGATACCGGAGGGGAGGCGGCCTTCCCGGGCAAGCGTTTCCACCCTGGCGATGTTTTCGGGTGCCAGGTCAAGGGCGGTGATCGCCCCCTCCGTTCCGACGAACTCGGCAAGCAGCGGAAGGAAGTCGCCCCCGCCGCAGCCGGCGTCGAGCACCGACCATCCGGTTTTTATTCCGACGCTCGAGAGCGCGTGCTCGTACTCCGCCCGCGACGAACGGTAATGAAGATCGAGCCAGGAAGCGTCGCTCGCCTCGTGGCCCGTCGATGTTGTCCTGGCTCGTGACATGGCTTTGCTCCCCCCGAATGCATGCCCTATCTTACAGCGGCATCGGATATTGGCGATGGACCTTGGCGATGTCCGCGAACACCTCGTCAGACAGTGTCACGTCGGCCGCCGCCATGTCATGTTTCAGCTGGGCCATCGACGTCGCGCCGATAATGGCCGACGTCATGAAGGGGCGCGACAGGCAGAAGGCGAGCGCCATCTGGGCGAGGTGGAGGCCGTGCTTTTCGGCGACCTCGATATAAGCCTTCACCGCCGGTTCCTGATAGGGCGTCAGGCGGCCGCCGAGATCCTTGTTGATCGTGGCGCGCGAGCTTTCCGGCCTTGCGCCGTTCTGATACTTGCCGGTGAGGATGCCGGCGGCGAGCGGCGAATAGGCCATCAGCCCGACGCCCTCGTGGTGCGCGACCTCGGCGAGGTCGAGATCGAAGTGCCGGTAGAGGAGATTGTATTCGTTCTGCAGCGAGGCGATGCGCGGCAGGGCCTTTTTCTCCGACAGCCGCAGGTATTTCATCGCGCCCCAGGCGCTTTCGTTGGAAAGGCCGACGGCACGCAGCTTGCCTTCCTTCACCAGGTCGCCGAGCGTTTCGAGAATCTCGGCGATTTCGGCCGCCGCCTTGTCGCGGTCCTGCTGCGCGACGTCGAAGGTCCAGGAGTTGCGGAAATGGAAAGTGCCGCGGTTCGGCCAGTGGATCTGGTAGAGGTCGAGATAATCGGTCTGCAGGCGGGTCAGGCTGGCATCGACCGCCTCGCGGATCGTGGCGGATTCGATGTCGCGTCCGTCGCGGATATGCGGACGGCCGCTGCCGGCGATCTTCGTGGCGAGGACGAGGTCCTTGCGCTTGCCGCTCTTTTTCAGCCAGGTACCGATATATTCTTCGGTGCGGCCATAGGTGGCGGCGCTGACCGGCGTGGTCGGATAGAGTTCGGCAGTATCGAAGAAGTTGACGCCGTTCTCGAAAGCGTGGTCCATCTGCTCATGGGCTTCGGCTTCCGAATTCTGGGTGCCCCAGGTCATGGTGCCAAGGCAGATTTCCGACACGGACAAGTCCGTGCGGCCGAGTTTTTTATACTTCATGGAAATGAGATCCCGTTCTCAAAAAGTCGGCGGCACTCTAAGCCGGATTTGATGAAGCGCAAGGGGACAACAGGTTGTAAAAGGGCTCGAAAACCGCGCTGCCCTTGACTCTCCGGGCCGGAATGTGAATGGAGAGGCAAAACATAAGGGAAGGAAATCATCCCCATGAGCACGATCGCATTCACGTTCCCCGGCCAGGGCAGCCAGGCTGTCGGCATGGGCAAGGATCTGGCGGAGGCTTTTCCCGAAGCCCGCGCCGTCTTCGATGAAGTCGACGAGGCGCTCGGCCAGAAGCTTTCCGACATCATGTGGAACGGTCCGGAAGAAACGCTGACGCTGACCGCCAATGCGCAGCCGGCGCTGATGGCGGTCTCTGTCGCAGCGATCCGGGTGATGGAAGTGCGCGGCCTGAAGCTCGCCGACAAGGTTGCCTTCGTCGCCGGCCATTCGCTCGGCGAATATTCGGCGCTGTGTGCCGCCGGCACCTTCTCGCTGGCTGACACGGCGCGGCTGCTGCGCATTCGCGGCGATGCCATGCAATCGGCGGTCCCGGTCGGGCAGGGTGCCATGGCGGCGATCATCGGCCTTGAACACAGCGACGTCGACGCGATCTGCGCTGCGGCCCGCGATGCCGGCGTCTGCCAGATTGCCAACGACAATGGTGGCGGCCAGCTCGTCATCTCCGGCTCCAAGGCGGCCGTCGAGAAGGCGGCCGGGCTTGCGACCGAAAAGGGCGCCAAGCGCGCCATCATGCTGCCGGTCTCCGCACCCTTCCACAGCGACCTGATGGCGCCGGCCGCCGACGCCATGCGTCACGCGCTCGACAAAGTGGAGAAGCATAATCCGGTCGTGCCGGTAATCGCCAACGTGCGCGCCGTGCCGGTCTACGATGCCGACGAGGTCGCCACGCTGCTGGTCACCCAGGTGACGGGCCAGGTCCGCTGGCGCGAGACCGTGGAATGGTTCGGCGCCAACGGCGTGACGACCCTATATGAGATCGGTTCGGGAAAAGTGCTGACCGGCCTTGCCCGCCGCATCGACAAGAATATCTCCGGCATTGCCGTCAACACGCCGGCCGATATCGAAGCCGCGCTCACAGCCATCATGGGCTGAAACCAGAGACACGCGAAGGAACACGATCATGTTTGATTTGACCGGCCGCAAGGCATTGGTGACGGGCGCAACCGGCGGGCTCGGCGAGGAGATCGCCCGGATGCTGCATAGCCGAGGCGCCACCGTCGGCCTGCATGGCACCCGCGTCGAAAAGCTCGAAGCTCTGGCCTCCGAACTCGGCGAGCGCGTCAAGATCTTCCCGGCAAATCTCTCCGACCGCGCCGAAGTGAAGGCGCTCGGTGAGAAGGCCGAGGCCGAGCTCGAAGGCGTCGACATCCTCGTCAACAATGCCGGCATCACCAAGGATGGCCTGTTCGTGCGCATGAGCGACGACGACTGGGACAAGGTCCTGGAAGTCAACCTGACGGCGGTCTTCCGCCTGACCCGCGAACTCACCCATCCGATGATGCGCCGCCGTTATGGCCGCATCATCAACATCACCTCCGTGGTCGGCGTCACCGGCAATCCGGGCCAGACCAATTACTGCGCCTCCAAGGCCGGCATGATCGGCTTCTCAAAGTCGCTCGCCCAGGAGATCGCCACCCGCAACGTGACGGTCAACTGCGTGGCGCCGGGCTTCATCGACAGCGCGATGACCGGAAAGCTCAACGACAAGCAGAAAGAGGCGATCCTCGGCGCCATTCCGATGAAGCGCATGGGCGCCGGTTCGGACATCGCGTCTGCGGTTCTTTATCTCGCCTCCAGCGAGGCGGGTTACGTCACCGGCCAGACCCTGCATGTCAACGGCGGCATGGCGATGATCTGATAGAGTGCCGCCTTCAAGAAAACACGTTGCAAACGGTTGTTGGCGGCTGTGCAATGGAACAAATTCTGGCTTTGCTGAACACGGAAACCATGTTAAGCGGGCCATGACTGTGAATGGTCACCCTGATATGCAGGCCGTCATATTGCGTGAGCGCGATAGGATTGGAACCTGAAAAGGGGAGAACGGGTTTGCCCGCATCGGCGCTGAACAAGCGGCGGTCGCAGGTTTTTAACAGGGTGCGGATGCCGATCGGGCATTCGATAAAGACAAAGGTCGAGGAAACCGACATGAGCGATATCGCAGAACGCGTGAAGAAAATTGTTATTGACCACCTCGGCGTCGACGCCGACAAAGTCGTCGAAGGCGCAAGCTTCATCGACGATCTCGGTGCGGACTCGCTCGACACCGTCGAACTGGTCATGGCTTTCGAGGAAGAATTCGGCGTTGAAATCCCCGACGATGCTGCCGATTCCATCCTGACCGTCGGCGACGCTGTGAAGTTCATCGAGAAGGCTCAGGCCTGATCGACCCGACATAGAGGGGATGACGCCGCAAGGCAGATCCCGAAAACGGCCCGCTTGTTCGGGCCGTTTCAGCAATTGGGGCTTGGGCCCTGAAAAATCGAGAAAAATTATAGGGTAGGGCACTGGCGATGAGACGGGTCGTTATCACCGGTACCGGCATGGTATCTCCTCTCGGATGCGGAACGGAAGTCAGCTGGTCGCGGCTGCTTGCCGGCGGCAATGCCGCCCGCGTCGTCACTGAATTCGAGGTCGAAGACCTTCCCGCAAAAATCGCCTGCCGCATTCCTGTCGGCGACGGCTCCGATGGCACGTTCAACGTCGACCAGTGGATGGAGCCGAAGGAACAGCGCAAGGTCGATCCCTTCATCATCTATGGCGTGGCCGCCGCCGAAATGGCGCTTGAAGATGCCGGCTGGCATCCGAAGACCGACGAGGACCAGATCGCCACCGGCGTGCTGATCGGCTCGGGCATCGGCGGCCTCGAAGGCATTGTCGAGGCAGGCTATACGTTGCGCGACAAAGGTCCGCGCCGCATCTCGCCGTTCTTCATTCCCGGCCGGCTGATCAATCTGGTCTCCGGCCAGGTGTCGATCCGCCACAAGCTGCGCGGTCCGAACCACGCCGTCGTCACTGCCTGTTCCACCGGCGCGCACGCCATCGGCGATGCGGCCCGGATGATCGCCTTCGGCGATGCCGAGGTGATGGTCGCCGGCGGTGCGGAATCGCCTATCTGCCGCATTTCGCTGGCCGGTTTTGCCGCCTGCAAGGCGCTTTCGACCCAACACAACGACGATCCGCAGAAGGCTTCGCGCCCCTATGACCGCGATCGCGATGGTTTCGTCATGGGCGAGGGTGCCGGCATCGTGGTTCTGGAAGAGCTGGAACATGCCAAGGCCCGCGGCGCCAAGATCTACGCGGAAGTGGTCGGCTACGGCATGTCCGGGGACGCCTTCCACATCACCGCGCCGTCGGAAGACGGCGACGGCGCGTTCCGCTGCATGACTGCGGCGCTGAAGCGTGCGGGTATTTCGGCGTCGGACGTTGACTACATCAACGCCCATGGCACCTCGACCATGGCCGACACGATCGAGCTTGGCGCGGTCGAGCGTCTGGTCGGCAATGCGGCCTCGAAGATCTCGATGTCGTCGACCAAGTCGGCGATCGGCCATCTTCTCGGTGCTGCCGGTGCGGTCGAGGCGATCTTCTCGGCGCTCGCCATCCGCGACAATATCGCGCCGCCGACGCTCAACCTCGACAATCCCGATGTCGAGACGGCGATCGACCTGGTGCCGCACAAGGCGCGCAAGCGCGAGATCAATGTGGCGCTGTCGAACTCCTTCGGTTTCGGCGGCACCAACGCATCTCTCGTGCTGCGCCGCTACGAGGCCTGATCTTTCGGGCCTGATCTCTGGCGCCTCGATCTTTGGGCCGAACTTTTCGGGCATGGATCGTTTCGGCCCCTGAAACATATGCCGGCTGGACTCGCGAGCCGGCTCGTATCATCTTCTGGACCTGTTTTTCGCCGCATTGGTTGGCCAAACAGCGGGTTGCAAGTCTTTGAGTCTGTAGGGGGCGTTAACCCCGGGGGGCGCGGTTGAACGATACGAATCATGTCAGTGAACTGCCGCCCGGCAATGGCAGGGGGCCGATTATTCCGAAATCGCCGAACGAGGCCCTGAAGCCCGAACGTGTTCCGGAACCGCCCCGCCGTTCCAAGAAGGCGCGCAGCCAGGTCGTCATCTTCCTGAATTTCGTGATGACCATGGTCGTCGTTCTCTGCGTGATCGGGATTGCCGGCTTCTACTACATGATCTCGGCGTTCCAGCAGCCGGGCCCGCTCGAAGCCAACACCCATTTCATGGTCCGCCCCGGCAACAGCAACTCTGAAATTGCCAGCAATCTGGAGCGCAACGGCATCATTTCCGATGCGCGCATCTTCCGCTACATGACTGCCACCTATCTCCGCAACGGCGAGACGCTGAAGGCCGGCGAATACGAGATCAAGGCACGCGCCTCCATGAAGGACGTCATGGGCGTGCTGGAAGGTGGCAAGTCGATCCTCTATTCCGTTGTTTTTCCTGAAGGCCTGACCGTCAGGCAGATGATGCTGCGGCTTGCCGAGGACCCGGCTCTCGAAGGCGACCTGCCGGCCGAACTGCCGCAGGAAGGCAGCCTGCGCCCCGACACGTACAAGTTCACGCGCGGCAATAAGCGGGCCGACATCATCCAGCAGATGCGCGTCGCACAGCAGAAGCTGGTCGATCAGATCTGGGAGCGCCGCGATCCCGGCCTGCCGATCAAGACCAAGGAAGAATTCGTCGTGCTCGCTTCGATCGTCGAGAAGGAGACCGGCAAGGAAGACGAGCGCGCCCATGTGGCCTCCGTCTTCATCAACCGTCTGCAGCGCGGCATGCGCCTGCAATCCGACCCGACGATCGTCTACGGCATCTTCGGCGGCGAGGGAAAACCTTCCGACCGGCCGATCTTCAAGTCGGACCTTGCCAGGCAGACGCCCTACAACACCTACCAGATCAAGGGCCTGCCGCCGACGCCGATCTCCAATCCCGGGCGCGCCGCGCTGCAGGCCGTGGCCAATCCCTGGCGGACCAAGGACCTCTATTTCGTGGCTGACGGCACCGGCGGACATGTGTTCGCCGCGACGCTCGAGGAACACAATGCCAACGTCCGCCGTTGGCGTAGAATGGAATCCGAGCGCGCCGCCAACCCGGAAGTGGTGGACGGCCAGCCGGATGGCGACGAAGCGGAAAAGCCGCCGAAGAGCAACTGACCGCTTCCTTTAAAGCATGATCTGGAGACACCGATGACATTGCAGTCCATGACCGGTTTTGCCCGCAGCGAAGGCACGAGCGGGCGCAACCGTTACGCATGGGAACTGCGCTCGGTGAACGGCAAGGGCCTCGATATAAGGCTGCGTCTGCCGCCCGGCCTCGAACGCCTGGAGCCGGACGTCCGCCGGCTGATCACGGAGAAATTTTCGCGCGGCAATCTGCAGGCGACCCTCACCCTCACCGTTGCCGAAACCAAGGTGGAGGCGGTGCTGAACCGCGATGCGCTGGCTGCCGTGCTGGCGCTGCGTGCCGAACTCGGAGATCTCGTCGATCCGTCGCCGCTCAGGCTCGACACGCTGATGGGCATTCGCGGCCTGGTCGACATCCGCGAGGCGGAAGAAGACGAGGAGACGGTCGCGGCCCGCGATGCTGCGATCCTCACGAGTCTCGACGAGGCGATCGGCCATCTGCAGCGGATGCGCGAAGGCGAGGGCACGGCGCTTGCGGCTGTGCTGAAGAGCCAGGTCGCCCGCATCGCCGAGCTCGCCCAAGTCGTCGAGGCAGATCCTTCCCGCACGCCGGAGGAGATCGCCCGCAAGCTCTCCTTCCAGCTCGCAGCGCTTCTCCAGGAGGCGCCGACCCTCGACCGCGACCGGCTGCATGCGGAGGCGGCGCTGCTTGCTACCAAGGCCGATCTGCGCGAAGAGATCGACCGGCTGAAGGCCCATGTGGCGGCTGCCAACGAACTTATAGACAAGGGCGGCCCGGTCGGCCGGCGGCTTGATTTCCTTGCACAGGAATTTAACCGGGAATCGAATACTATCTGTTCGAAGTCCAATTCGGCCGCGGTCACCTCCGCCGGAATCGAGTTGAAAGTCGTCATCGACCAGTTCCGCGAACAGGTCCAGAATCTGGAGTAAGACATGAGCCCGGCCCCATCGTCCCAGGGCAAGCCGTCCTCGCCCGTGAAGATCGCCCGGCGCGGGCTGATGCTGGTTCTTTCCTCGCCGTCGGGCGCCGGCAAGTCGACGATCGCCCGCAATCTCCTGGATGCGGATCGCAGCCTCGAAATCTCGATCAGCGTCACAACGCGGCCCAAGCGGCCGAGCGAGATCGCCGACAAGCACTATCATTTCATCACCGTGCAGCAATTCGAGAAGATGCGCGACGCCGGCGACCTGCTTGAATGGGCCGAGGTGCATGGCAATTTCTACGGCACCCCGCGTGAGCCGGTGGAACTGGCGATGAGCGAGGGCCGTGACATGCTGTTCGACATCGACTGGCAGGGCGCCCGCCAGCTGCAGGAAAAGATGGCGGCCGACGTCGTCTCCATCTTCGTGCTGCCGCCGACCATGACCGAACTGCAGTCGCGCCTGCACCGCCGCGCCGAGGACTCGGAAGAAGTGATCCGCACGCGGCTCCTGAATTCCCGCGCCGAGATCGAGCATTGGCGTGAATACGACTACGTCATCGTCAACGACGATCTCGACGAGGCTTTCGGGCATGTCAGCTGCATCGTCAACGCCGAACGCATTCGCCGCGACCGCCGCCATGGCCTGTTCGATTTCGTCAGCGAACTGCTGACGGAAGAGCCGAAGCTTTAAGTTATTCGAGGGTCACGTTGCAGAGGAGCTCTTAGTAGGACGGCTTCCAGCAAAGCGTGGACAATGTAACAAAGCAGACGGCCAGGAAGGCGATCACCGTGTTCGCCGCATGGGAGTATTCCCATTGCTGTCTCAGCGCTTGCCAATTTGCAGGAGCAACGGTCCAATTCTGTGTCGCCTGATTGGCCGGAAACGTCCAATGATAAAAGATGATAATCATCGCGGAAAAACAAGCGACGGCGGCCACGGAAAATCCGAGGGACCGCGCCTGCGAGCGGACAAGAAATGCGAGCGCCATGTTCAGGATCAACGCAAGTGCCCATAACGCCCCGAGAGCGGCCCACCCTCGGTAGATCCCCTGCACGGTGAAATACTCGGCCTGCGGCAAGTCAATCTTGTTGGGCAGAGCGGCAAGATGCGCTCCCGCCGGAATCAGCGTAAGCGCAGAGACGATGATTGTCAGAAACTGAACAGTTCTAATCACCATGCCAGGCGTCCTCAGCTCTTAAATTCGAACGAGACGGAACACCAAAGGTTCCCGGCAGGCTGAAACGCGGCTGCCCATTCTAGATCCAAAGCGGAGAAAGATGCGGTGGTGGCCAGCCCGGGGGACTTCAAAGATGGCCGTTGATGGAAGTGGTGGCAAAAAAGAGCCTTGTCGAATTTAGTCGTCGGGTGTAACTGGCAAATATCGCGAAAAGCGACTGCTTCCCTTGATCCGCTCAGTGGCGGAGTAAACAGGTGGACGAATTGTCGTCCAGGTGGTCAAGCACACGCCATCCATGCCCTTTCGAGCGTGGATCGGCCAGCGTTCCCCAGAAAAGAACGCCTGACGTCCGTCAGGCCTAATCGCGAGCGATGGCGCCTGGCGGCGCTTGTATGCTCGCGTCCACCGGAGCGTGCCATGAACAGATCCCTCATCGTTATTTTCACTGCCATCGTCCTTGATGCCGTTGGCATTGGCCTCATCTTTCCGATCCTGCCCTCGCTGCTGCAGGACGTCACCCACACCGAAAACGTGGCTCCCTATATCGGCATCATGACTGCCCTCTACGCGGTGATGCAGTTCATCTTCGCACCGGTGCTCGGTTCGCTGAGCGACCGGCTCGGGCGACGCCCGGTGCTTCTGATCTCGCTTGCCGGCGCGGCCATCAATTACCTGTTCCTCGCCTTTGCGCCCAGCCTCTGGATGTTGCTGCTCGGTCGCGCCATTGCCGGGTTGACCAGTGCCAACACCTCGGTGGCGGCCGCTTACATCACCGACATTTCTCCCGAGGATAAGCGCGCCCGCCGCTTTGGCCTGTTCAACGCCATGTTCGGCATCGGTTTCATCGTCGGCCCCATTCTTGGCGGCGCCCTTGGTGATTATTGGCTGCGGCTGCCCTTCATGGCGGCGGCCATGCTCAATGCCTGCAATCTTCTGCTGGCGTTCTTCATCCTGCCGGAGTCGCGCACACCCAAACGGGAGAAAATCGACCTCGGAGCACTCAACCCGCTGTCGCCGCTGCGCTGGGTGTTCTCGGTGAAGAGCCTGCTGCCGCTCATCTTCATCTTTTTCGTCTTCAGCGCCACCGGCGAGGCCTATGGCACCTCCTGGGCCCTCTGGGGGAGCGACGCTTTCCGGTGGAACGGGCTTTGGATCGGTCTTTCGCTCGGCACATTCGGTGTCTGCCAGACGCTCGCCCAGGCGTTCCTTCCGGGACCGGCGGTGAAGCTGCTCGGCGAGCGAACTGCCATTCTGACGGGTGTTGCCAGCGCCTGCATTGCATTGACCGTCATGGCCTTTGCGACCGAGAGCTGGATGATCTTCGCGATCATGCCGGTTTTCGCCCTCGGCGGCATCGGCGTTCCAGCACTGCAGTCTCTGGCGACCCGGCAGGTCGACGAGAGCCAGCAGGGCCAGTTCCAGGGCGTGCTGGCCTCGGCCGTGAGCCTGGCCTCGATCGTGGGACCGTTGGCTTTTTCCAGCTTCTATTTCGTCGTGCGGGAGCAATGGCCAGGTGCGATCTGGCTATCGGTGGTCGCTGTCTACGCCGCCAGCGTCCCGCTGGTTCTCGGTTTACGTCTCAAGAAACCGGCAACGGCCCTGGTGGCGTAGAGGACTGCTCAAAGACAGTTCGCCAGCCTAGCGAATTCTTCGACCCCGCTCGCATCAGGGCCATTCGCCGATTTCTTGGCTAGCTGACTGATGGGTTTGCCGGTCAGGCGGCACGCTCTAGTGCAGCCCGGATCTGGGCTTCGGTGGAGGCGATCGCAGCCTTGGCAGCGTCCGGGCTGACGAGTGTCCCTTCCACGCAGACCACTTCGATATCCGTCAGTCCTATAAAACCGAGAAGATGCACGAGATAGGTGGTCTGGAAGTCCAACGGGGCGTTCCTGCCTTCCGAAAAGACGCCGCCAGTTGCGGTCACGAGATAGACTTTCTTGGCGGGCAACAATCCCATCACACCGGTTGCGTCGTAGCGAAAGGTGACGCCAGGCCAAGTGATGTAGTCAAACCAAGCCTTGAGCTGCGTCGGCGGGCCGAAGTTGATCATGCCCGAGCCAACGACAATTACGTCGGCAGCCTGAACCTCATCAACGAGGCTTTGAGCGAGATCGACGGCTTCGACCTGTTCGGGTGTACGTGTCTCGGGCGGCGCAACGCGGCCGTCGATATAGGCTGCTGTGATATGCGGGAGCGGTGCCGCCCCGAGATCACGTTCGACAATTGTGCCGGCAGAACGGGCGCTGAGGCTTTCAGCGATGTCACGGGAAAATCGGGTGGAAAAGCTCTGAGGACCGCGTGGGCTGGAGGTAACGAGGAGGATGTTGGTCATTGGTGGCTCCTGGGAGAATAGAGTAGTATCAAATTGTGACCAACCCTATTAAGATAACTATTTGACCGTCCGCAAGAAGGCACATTGATGACACTCAGTGACATAGAGTTTCCTACCCCAAGCGAAGACGCCGACTGCCGTCCCGTTCGGGAGATCCTCGATCGCATTGCCGATAAGTGGAGTCTTTACATCTTCGTGGCTCTGAAGGATGGGCCGGTCCGCTTCAATGCATTGCGACGGCAGATCGACGGGATCTCGCAGCGGATGCTCACGATTACGCTTCGGCAATTGGAACGCGATGGGCTAATCAGTCGCACCCACTTTCCGACGATCCCTCCGCGCGTGGATTACGAACTGACTGCGGTCGGCAGGTCGCTTCTCGCCCCAGTCATGGCCTTGATGACCTGGGCAGATTCAAACCGGGATGTGATCGAGCAGGCGCGCTGGCAATATGACCAAACTAGATGAACCTGAGCGGAGCTGGCGCTTGTCGCTCATCTGTCGCTAAAAGACTGCGAATCCGCCGCAATGCGGAAGGGCAAAGCCGCTCGTCTACGCCAAGATCGCCAACTGCAGATTCGGGCCGAAAGCGGTCTTGGCCGGAGCTCAGAGACAGTTCGCCAACCGAACGAACTCTTCGACCGACAGCGTTTCCGCCCGCCGTGCTGGGTCGATGCCGGCTTTCACCAATAGCGCCTCGCCACCGAGTGATTTGACGCTCTGGCGCAGCATCTTGCGGCGCTGGCCGAAGGCGGCGTGGGTGACGCGTTCGAGTTTGGTGACGTCGCAGGGCAGGGGATTTGTCCGGGGCGTCAGGTGCACCACCGTTGAGGTGACCTTTGGCGGCGGCGTGAAGGCCTGCGGCGGCACGTCGAAGACCATGTGCGCATCGGTGCGCCAACCGGCGAGCACGCCGAGGCGGCCATAATGGTCATCGTCCTCGTCGGCGACGATCCGCTGGCCGACTTCCTTCTGAAACATCAGCGTCAGGCTTTCCCAGAAGGGCGGCCATCGGTCCGGCGCGGGCAGCAGCCAGTTGATGAGCAACTGGGTGCCGACATTGTAGGGCAGGTTGGCGATGATCTTCATCGGGCCTTCAGGCGCGAGTGCCGCGAAGTCGGTCTTCAGCGCGTCACCTTCGATCACCTCCAGCCGGCCGGGATAGTGGTCGCCGATTTCGGCGAGAGCAGGAAGACAGCGGCTGTCCCGTTCGATGGCGATCACCTTTTTGGCGCCGAGCGACAGGATGGCTCGGGTCAGGCCGCCGGGGCCGGGGCCGACCTCGAAGACGGTCGCATCCTGTAGCGGCCCGGCGCTGCGGGCGATCTTCTGTGTGAGGTTGAGGTCGAGAAGGAAATTCTGGCCGAGCGCCTTTTTGGCATCGAGCCCGTGACGCTGGATCACGTCCCGCAGCGGCGGCAAGCCGTCCAGAGTGGCCATCAGGCGGCTTTCGAAGTGAGAGCGAGATTGCCGGCCAGCTTGATCGCCTCGACGAGGCTGGTTTCGCGGGCCACACCCTGGCCTGCGATACCGAATGCCGTGCCATGGTCCGGCGAGGTGCGGATGAACGGCAGGCCGAGCGTGACGTTGACGGAGGTGTCGAAGCCGAGCGCCTTGGCGGGGATCAGCGCCTGGTCGTGATACATGCAGATCGCCACGTCGTAGCGAGCGCGCGCCTCGTCGTGGAACATCGTATCGGCCGGCAGTGGCCCGAAGACATGCAGGCCCTCGGCCCGCAGCTTGAAGATCGCCGGATGGATAATGTCCTGGTCCTCGCGGCCGATCGCGCCATCCTCACCCGCATGCGGGTTGAGGCCGGCAACCGCAAGCCGCGGCTTGTCGATGCCGAAACGGGTCTTGAGATCGTGATGGGCGATACGGCAGGTCTCGGCGATCAGGTCCGCATTGAGGGCCGCCGGGACTTGGCTGATCGGGATATGGATGGTGACGGGGATCGCCCTAAGCTTCGGCCCCGCCAGCATCATCACCGGCAGGATCTTCTTGCCCGTGGCGCGCTCGGCAAGGTCGGCGAGAAATTCCGTGTGGCCGGGGAAACCGAAGCCGGCCTGGTAGAGAATGGATTTGGCGATCGGATTGGTGACCGTGCCGGCGGCCTTGCCTTCGAGCGAGAGCGAAACGGCGGTCTGGATTGCCTGGATCGTCCCCTTGGCGGTTGCCACATGCGGTTCGCCGGCGGCGATTTCTGCGCCGGCGGCAATTGGCAGCACGGGCAGGGCATCCTGAAAGATCGACATCGCGCTGTCGCTATCCGCCTCCCGAATCGGCACGTCGAGGCCAAGCAGCACGGCGCGGGCCCTGAGCACGGCCGGATCGCCGAGGAAGAGGAAAGGCGGCAGGTCGTATTTCTGACGCGAGGCCCAGGCGACAAGCGTGATATCGGGGCCGATGCCGGCAGGATCGCCCTGGGTCAACGCAAGCGGACGGTCGAGAGGCATTACGGCTCCGGGAATGACTTAAGTGTCGAGGTCAGCGATATTCTTAGCGATACTCGATCTGTGCCTTGCTGCGCAGGTCATCGAGATATTTCTTGTCGTTGGGGTCGGGAGCGCCCTTCTTCTCCTTGCCGAGGTCCTCGGCGCGGAACACGACTTCCGCCGCAAGATCGTCCGATACCTGGCGCTGCTTGCAGATGGCCAGAAACTCGACGCCACGTTCGGTGACGCGGGTGCCCGTCGTGCCGCCATCGGCTGTCTTCTCGATCAGCGGCTTCCAGTCGGCCGGCAGTTCGGGGGCGAGAACGCGGCCGAGGTCGCGGATCGACACGTCCAGCATGGTCGCCGCGAAATCCTTCGACTGCTCGCAGCCCGGGAATTTGGAGCGTGCGGCGTTCGCTTCCTTCTGGCGTTTGGCGAGAATGGCATTGCGCTTGGCCGGGGGCACGACGAAGATTACCTGTTGCAGGAAATATTCGGTGGTGACCGGCTTTTCCTTGTTCTCCATCATGCGCTTGACGAGTTCCTGGCTCGACATACGGCCGCGCGAGCCGCCGTAACGGGCATTGACCAGCCGCGGCCAGCTCATCTGCACGGCGATGTAACTCTTGAAATGCTCGACGCCGACGCCGGCTTTCTCGAGGATCTGGCTCATCTGCGCCACGCTCAGCTTGTTGCCGGCGGCAAACCGCTCGAAGGCCTTGTCGACGTCCTCGGTGCTGACCGACATTTTCACGCGGGAGATTTCCTGGCGCTTCAGCGCCTCATCCACCAGTACCTCGCGCGCCGTCTTGGCATCGGCCTTCTGACGCTGAAGGCGCAGGAAGGCGACGCGCTTGGCGACATCGCTGCTGGTGATCGCCGTCCTGTTGACGACGGCTGAGACTTCGCTTGCGGCCTGCGCCTGCTGGACGCCGGGCTGGATGACGACCGAGGCGGCCAAAGCGGCCGCGGCCAGCATCAGCTTGCGCGTTGCGGTCATTGCGAACATGATACCAATCCCTTTTCCCGCCCCGGTGGGTACTTGAACCCGCCCAGCCTCGCCTTTCATACTCTATCCGCGACCGCTTGCACAATTCTTGCGGCGAAACGATGACGCTTCACCGAGCGGACGAACCGCCACATCAGTTGCGGTAGTCCTGGTCGAATCCTGTGGTAGAGCCGACGCTGATATCGCCAAGTGTGCGGAAACTCAAGCGTGCGCTGACGGTCCAGTCGTTGGCAGCCGTGTCCGACGGCTTGTCCGTGTAGGCAAGCGTAAAGATCGTGCACTCGTCCGCATAGCTGATGCCAATGCCGCGCCGGATCAATTGCTTGTCCACAAGGTCCCAGGTCGCGGTGCCGGCAAGCGCCCAGTTTTCGTTGATCCGGAAGCTCATCGAGTGCTTCAGCACGTCCCTCGCGTCGTCCGAACCGTATTCCGGCTGAGCATCGACCTGCGTGTAGACCAGCGTGCCGCTTACCCGCGGCGTCGTGTAGCCGAGCGAGGCATCGGTGCGCTTGATCGCAAACGTCTTTTCGTCGAAGCGGGCATTTGCCCCGATCGTGAAGCCCTGTGGCAGATCGATGGCTGCCATCGCGACATAATCGGACCGCCGCGTTTCGAGACCAGAATCGGCGCCTGCATGAACCAGGTCCTCGGTGGCGAACGAGTTCTGGCCGGCAATCTGATAGGACTGGCCGACAACGCTGCGCACGCCGATGCCGTTTGCGAACGTACCGGTATAACGAAGGCCGACATTGGCGCGCGTGCCGCCTTCGACACGGTCGAAGCCCGAAAACTTGTCACGCTCGAAAAGGCTGGTGGCGTCGAAGACGAAGCTCTGCGCATCCTCGTTCGGCAACCCGCCCGCCATCTGCTCGTCGGGACGCGCGAAAATCTGCGCAATCGGCTCGATGATATGGCTGCTGTTTTCGGTGGTCAGCAGGATCGGATAACGCGCTTCGAGACCGGCCGTGAGCATATAGCGGCCATTGCCGCCTTCCGGCTCCATATCGCCGAAATAGGCACCCGGAGTGCCGGAACCGGTATGGCGGATGCCGTCGCCGCGGGCGGCGAGGATCGGCGTCAGCAGCAGGCCGTCGAGCGTGTTGAAGGTGCGCTTCCATTCGGCTTCCACGGTCAAGCGGCTGTAGCTGCCTTCAAGACCCGGGAAACGATTAGTCGTGCCTTCCCTGTACCAGTCGTCTTCGCGACGGGACAGGTTGGTAATGTTGGAGGTGACCGAAAGCTCGCCGCCGAGGATCGGTTCCGGCGCATAGTAGGTGTAGTCGAGCGAAGGATAGACGATCGCCTGCTTCTGTTCGGCCGTGTTGCTATAGGTGTCGTCCTGGATGTTGAAATAATAGTTGTGCAGGTCGAAATAGTTCCGCGTCCCCAACCCGGTGAGATAGATGTCGTTGGTGAACGTGCTGCTCCCGACGCCGGTCAACTTGTAGGTCCGTGAAAAATTGTTGTCGCTCTGGGTCATGACATTCCAGCCGAACGTCCAGCGCGGATTGATCCTGAATTCACCCTTGGAGGCGGCCATGAAGCGGTTGTCCGCGGCACTGTCGCTGGTATTCGGTTTGAAGGCCCCCGGATCGTTCTGGTGGATGCCGGCGAAGCGGAACGTGTGCTCGCCTGTCTCGAACTTGTTGCGAATCTCGCCCTGGAGCAGCAGCCCCTGATTGGAAAAATAGGTGGGGCTGAGCGTCGCATCCATGCTCGGCGAGAACACGTGATAGTAGGGCACGGTCACGCCGAAGCCGAGATTGTCGCTCGCGCTGTATTGCGGGAAGAGAAGGCCTGACTTGCGCTCGACCGTTTCGTCCGGAACCTCGATCGCAAACGGCAGACGGCCGATCGGCAGGCCGAACAGTTCGAACTGGGCGTTTTCCAGGCGAATCGTATGGGTCTGGCCGTTGCGGACGATACGCTGCGCCTTGACCTGCCAGAGCGGAGCTTTGCCGGGCGTCTGGGTGCACGGAAGACAGGCGGTGTAGACGCTGTTGTTGAGCACCATCAGGTCGCCGGGCTGGCGCTCGGCGCTCTCGGCGGCAAGGCGGGTATTGTCGGTGGTCTCGACGCGAAGCGCGTTGATGAAACCTTCGCTGAAACTGTCGGTGACGTCGAGCTGCTCGGCGTAGACGCGGCTGCCGCCCGGCTCGATCAGCTCGATATTGCCGGTCGCCATGACGCGGCCGCTCTTCTGATCGTACTGAACGCGCTGCGCCACCATCTTGTAGCGATTGTAATAGATCTGCACGCCACCGGTTGCGGTGACCAGCTTGGCATCCTGATTATAGACGAGCTCATTGGCGCGCAGCAGCATCTTGGCGCCGTCCGCTGCCTGAGGCACCAGAGCTTGCGCCTGCACAACCGTTGCGGATACGCCGAATACGCATACAGACACACCTGTCAGCAGGGCGGCGGCGAGCCGTCTTATATGTTTGCGGTCACTTACCGCCACTAGCCATCCTCCTGATGAAGCAGAATTGTCGTCCCCAGCGCCGTCGCAACGATCACTGGAATCCAGACCGCCACGAAGGGAGGAATTGCCCCACTGCTCCCGAATGCTTTCACAAGCACAGTGACGACATAAAGCACGAAGCCAGAAACTATTCCACCCAGAATCACGGAGCGGGACTGGGCGAACCGACTGAATTTTAATGAAACTGTCGCTGCAATGAGAGTCATTGCCACGAGCAGGATCGGCAGGGAGAGCAGCGAGTGGTACTGCGTCTCGAGCGCCTTTGTGGGAATGCCGAACGATTTGCTGACCTCAATTTTTCTGGAAAGATCAAAAAACGCAACAGTATCAGGCTGCGCCAGACTCTCTTGAATGTATTCCTGCTTCAACTTGGTGCGAACCTGTGCTGTCTCGCGACGCACCGGAATTTCGCCCGGCCGGTTTTCCAGAACCTCTTTAAGCAGCCAGTAACCATTTTCCAATTTTGCGGTCTTGGCATCCTGCCGCAAGGCCACGCGGCCGTCCTTGTCGAACTGGAAAACCACCACGTCGACGAGCAGCGTTCCCTTCTCCTGATAGCTCTTGGCGCCGATGATCGTATCGTCGTCGCCGCTGATCTGGCGGATCCAGGGGATGAAGGCGGACGCTCGCGACCGGTTGCTCGCCTCGCGCCAGCTAGCCTCCATGGAAGCCGATTCGCGCTGGCCCCACGCGGCGAGCGGATTGACCACGAACAAGGTGGCGAGCCCGATCAGAAACGCTCCGATGACGAAGGGCGAGACGAACTGCCAGACCGAAATGCCGGCCGCACGCGTCACCACCAGTTCATAGCGGCGGTTCAGCGCGATCAGCACCGTCATGCCGATGAAGAGGCTGAGCGTCGGGATGATCTGCTGCAGGATGAGCGGCAAGCGCATGGAGGTCATCAGCAGCCCGGCCGAAACCGTATAGCCGGTAAAGCCCGACATCCGGCGGCTGGTTTCGCTGAAGTCGGCAAGGAAGATGATGGCGCTGACGCCGAGCAGGAACCACAGCGCGGTGACGATATAGCGGCGGAAGAAATACCGGCCGAGCGTCGTGAAGATCATGCAGCACCTCCGCCCGAAGTCCGCGAGGCGGGCATCCGGCGCTGCAGGCTGCTGGCCACGCGCGACATACCGCGGGTGATGAAGCGCGGCGCCGAGAACTGTCGGTTGGTGGCAAGCATGAAGATTGCGATCAGCGAGAAGACGACCGGCACGACGTAGGGAAGCGGAGTGTAGAGCGAATGGCGTTCGACCATGTTGGTGGCCGAGAAACCGAGCCAGCGCACGCCGAACGCAAGGAACAGCGCAAATACCATCGGATGGACCCGGGTCTGCCGGTGCGAACGAGTGCTGCCGGCGATGACCAGCGAGATCAGCGCGAAGCAGATCGGGAAAAGCCAGTCGGACAAGCGTCTGTGCAGTTCCGACCGATAGGCATTCGGCGACTTCTGATAGAGCGGATCGTTCGGATCCGGGTTCAGGAGAAAGGCCAGGCTGCGGTCGGACGAATATTGCGGCAGCCCGCCTTCCGCCTTCGCCATCGCCGACAGGTCGAAGGCGTAGGAGACGAACTTGATGATCGAGATGCGACCGTCGGCGGCTTTGCGATGGACCTCGCCGTCGCGCATGGTGAGCGAGGTGCCGCTTTCGTCGATCGATCCCTCACGGGCATAATAGATGAGGTCGAAATTCGGGTCGCGATAATCGACGACGAACAGGCCCTTGAGCACGCGGCCGGAATGACGCTCCGAGATCTGCACGTAGAGACCCGGCTCGATGCTGCGGAAGGTCTTCTCCTCGATGACCGAGGAGAGCAGGTCCGCATAGGCCGCGGCGACCATCTGGCGAGCTGCGACGCGCGAAGGCGGCTCGACGAAATTCGTCACCAGGAAGGAGAACATGCTGAGCGCGATCCCGAGTATCAGCACCGGCCGGTAGATGATGTTGCGCGATGCTCCGGCCGCGTCGATGACCGGCAACTCCGAATCGTTGTTCATCGCCGTCAGCGTCTGGGTGATGCCGATGACGAGCGCGAAAGGCAGCACGACGGGGATGATGGTGGGCAGGATGAAGGTAGCAAGAGTCGCGAACGAGCCCATCGACTGGCCGGTATCGGTGACCAGGTTGATGCGTCCCAGCACCTGGATGGTCCAGATGATGGTGAGCACCGGCAGGAGCGTCACCAGGAACATCTGAAAAATCCGGCGCAATATGTAGACTTCGAGAAGCTTCATTCCAGCCTGGATACCCTGCACAACGTCACCCGGGGAATGGTGACAGCTTGTTGCCCCGAGATGACGGTCGCGCCTATCTAAGCGATTGATATCAGCATTGCGACAGGGGTCGCGTCACAAATTTGTTTGCGAATTCCGTTTTCTTGCTCGCTGTGACATTTCGAAACACGCGGCCACCCCCGCATAGACCACCAGCGACGACAGCCAGCCGAGCGTCACGTCGGAAAAGTAGTGGCCCCCGAAGGAAGTCCTCAGCGCCGGCGAGATCAGCGAGATGGCGATCAGCGGCGGGCCGAGCACCGGACGCAGCGGTTTAGGCAGCAAAACGATGAGGCAGGCCAGCCACCCGGCGCCGGCCGCCTCGCCGGAAATGAAGGAACAGTTGCCGACGCAGGCGCCGCCGAAATCGCCGGCCGGCGTGAACACGTCCCTGCCGCCGAAAAAGTCGGTCTCGTAGGGGCGGGGACGGTTGGAGACCTGCTTCAGGATCAGGTTGACCAGCACGTAGGGGCCGATCAGGAAGGAAATCAGGGCAATGGAATAATTTCGCGTCTTGCGCGGGCTGTAGGTCGTGCCATGGTGCTGCAGGTTGGCGATCAGCCGGTAGAGGATCCAGATCGCGACCAGCGCCGGCAGGTAGAAGAGAATGCGCCGGATCAGTATGAAGAGCGTTTCGGCGCCATAGGGGAAACTGCCGCAGACGCGGCCACGTTCGATAGCCTCGCCGCAGGCGGCTTGTTCGAAGAAGGCGCGCGCCACCGCAAGATCGATCTGCGGCACCAGATAGAAGACCGCCAGCAGCACCCACCAGAGCGCCATCAGCACGATGAACAATCCCCTCGGCGTGGCAAGGAATCGCCGCATGGCGGCCAGCCATTCGGGGACGGTTTGGGAGGGCGAGGTCATGCGAACTTATCCATTGGTCGTCGGGCGGCGCGACCCTAGAGCAAGACGCGCCGGATTTGAACAGGGCCGGCGACCGATAGAAGGGCAGCGGACCGATAGAAGGGAATGCCCGCTCCCGAAATCGGGCTTTTTGACGCGTCGGAGAGCGAACCGGCCTGCGGGCTGAGACGGTAGCGACATCTCGCCCTTGCGCTCGCGGCCGAAACGGCGATGATCGCCGCTTTCTTTCGAAAGCCTCCTGGAGTCGCAATGTCCGTGAAATTCGATATCTCTTTCGCCAAGTCCGCCAAGATCGACGGCGGCCTTGCCATCCAGCTCAAGCTCGCCGGCGAAGGGCCAGCGGCGGGTGCCGCCGATGCCGATCCTGCCGGCATCGTGAGCCGAGCGGCCGAGATCGCGAAGTTTTCCGGCAAGCCGATGTCGACGCTGGACCTCATCGCGCCGCAAGGGTCGCCGGCTGATCGGCTGGTCGTATTGGGTCTCGGCAAGGCCGAGACGCTGACCGCCTACGACTGGCTGAAGGCGGGCGGCGTCGCGGCTTCGACGGTCAAGTCGATGACCAAGGTTGCGATCTTCGCCGACGCGCCGGGCATTGCCGTCGGTGCTGCCGAACTGGCCGGGTTCGCGCTCGGCATGCTGCTGCGCGCCTACAGCTTCGACACCTACAAGACCAAGAAGGGCGAGGACGACGACAAGGCGCCGAAGACCGTCAAAGTGACGATCGTCACCGCCGCGCATGCCGCCGCCAAGAAGGCCTTTTCCGATTCCGAAGCGATCGCCGGCGGCGTGCTTCTTGCCCGCGAACTCGTCAACCTGCCGCCGAACGTGCTCGGGCCGGTCGAATTCGCCGACAAGGCCAAGGAACTGGAGAGGCTCGGCGTCGAGGTGGAAATCCTCACCGAGAAGGAGATGAAGAAGCTAGGCATGGGTGCGCTGCTCGGCGTGGCGCAAGGTTCGGTCCGCCCGCCGCGGCTCGCCGTCATGCAATGGAAGGGCGGCAAGCCGAAGGAGGCGCCGGTCGCCTTCATCGGCAAGGGCGTCGTTTTCGATACCGGCGGCATTTCCATCAAGCCGGGTGCCGGCATGGAAGACATGAAGGGCGACATGGGCGGCGCCGCAGCGGTGATCGGCCTCATGCATACGCTTGGCGCCCGCAAGGCCAAGGTCAACGCGATCGGCATTCTTGGCCTCGTCGAGAACATGCCTGACGGCAACGCCCAGCGGCCGGGCGATATCGTCACCACCATGTCGGGCCAGACGATCGAGATCATCAATACCGATGCGGAAGGCCGGCTGGTGCTTGCCGATGCGCTTCACTATTGCAACGACCGTTTTAAACCGAGGTTCATGATCAATCTCGCCACCCTCACCGGCGCAATCCTGGTGGCACTTGGAAACCTGCAGGCGGGCCTCTTCTCCAACGACGACACGCTGGCCAGCCAGTTGACCGGTGTCGGCGATGTGACCGGGGAGCGCCTGTGGCGCATGCCGCTCGGCAAGGAATACGACAAGCTCATCGATTCGAAATTCGCAGACATGAAGAATACCGGCGGGCGCAACGCAGGGTCGATTACCGCGGCGCAACTCTTGAAGCGCTTCGTCGGCGAAACGCCCTGGGCACATCTCGACATCGCCGGCACCGCGATGAATTCACCGTCGAGCGAGATTAACCAGTCCTGGGGATCCGGCTACGGCGTCCGGCTGCTGGACGAACTCGTCCGGGCGCATTACGAGAGCTAATGACCGAAGTCCTGTTCTATCATCTGACCGAATCGAAGCTCGAGGATGCGCTGCCGGCGCTTCTCGAAAAGAGCGTCGAGCGCGGCTGGAAGGTGGCGGTGCAGACGAGCGGCGATGTGCGGCGGGATTTTCTCGACGCGCATCTCTGGACATTTCGCGAGGACAGTTTTCTGCCGCATGGCACCGACGCCTCGCCGATGGCCGAGACGCAGCCGGTGCTTCTGACATCCGCTGCCGAAAATGGCAATGGCGCGACGGTTCGCTTTCTGGTGGATGGTGCCGAGCCGCCGCCGATCGCAGACTACGACCGTATCGTCTTCATGTTCGACGGCTATGATGCCGTCCAGCTCGACAATGCCCGCGCCCAGTGGAAAAAGTTGAAGGGCGAGGGGCATGCGCTGACCTATTGGCAGCAATCGGAAGAGGGGCGCTGGGTCAAGAAGGCCTGACCCGAGGTCCTCGGGCGGATGCCTCTCAGTCGAAGAGCGAAGCCAGCATCATCGATGAGTTGCTGTGGCGCAGCCTGACCACTTTGTAGCCTTCCGCCTGCAACTGCGTCAGCAGCGCCGGCAGCATGGCGGCGGTGCGGGCATGGATGTCGTGCAGCAGGATGATGCCCTTGCCGTTTGCCCTCAGCGAATTCATCGTCCGGGTCGCGACGGCGGCGGGAGAGACGCCGAAATAATCCTTGGAGTCGATCTGCACGTCCAGCACGACCATGCCGTTCGAGGCCACCCATTGGCGCAGGCGCCTGGTATCTGCAAGGTAGGGGAAGCGGAAGAAGCCGGCATCCTCGTGGGTGACGCTGATCACCGCATCGCGCCCCTTTTCGATCTCGGCAATGGCCGCATCGAAGGAAAGGTGCTGCAGATCGGCATGGCGATAGGTATGGCTGCCAATCGCGTGCCCGGCATCGACGACCTTGCGGGCGATTTCCGGATGGGCCTTGGCCATCTGCCCGACCATCAGGAAAGTCGCCTTGACGTTGTATTCGTCGAGGATGGAGAGGATCTTCTCCGTCTTCTTCGGCATCGGACCATCGTCGAAAGTCAGAATGACCTCCTTGTTGGCGAGCTTGATGTCGGAAAGCGACGAGACGGTGAGGGTGCGGCCGGAAAGGCTGCCCGGATTGTTGAAACGCCCCCAGGCGACCGGCGTCAGCGCCACCGGCGAATCCGCTTCGGCCTTCCTGACCGGGCTGGTCGAGGAAATCGCCTTGGCGGGCGCAAACGAGGTGGCAAGCGAGCCGCCCTCGGTTTGGTTGCGACCGGCGCAGGAGGAAAGAAGGCACGCGGCGGCAGCGGCGACGCAAAGGACGCGGACAAACATGGGAGCGACTCGGCTAAAAAGTGACTAAGGAGTTGAAGTGAAGTCACATTCGCCGATTATGGTTAACGACTGGTTAGCTGTCTACGAACGCAGATCCCGAAAGCCGATCGTCTTCATGACCAGCCGATGTTGTTTGCAGAGCAGGGTGAAGGCGGGTGCTCAATACGACCACGGCTTCATAGATAACGCCGGGCCTAATTACCGCTGCGATGCAGCGTCGATCTGCCGAAGGAGATCGTCGCCAATTCCGCGTCGAGAATGATCTTAGCGACAGCCAAGCTCTCGGTGAACATCATTCTCTCCCCGCTTGTCGTCCAGGAGGTCTTTTCGTTCAAGGGAGGAAGGGACAAAGTCACCCCGCCATCGCCTCTTCGTATTCCGACGACAGCATCAGCCATTCCTCTTCGGCGGCCGAGAGTTTGGCGGCGGCTTCGCCGCGTTCCTTTGCCTTCTGGGCCGCCTTGGCGGGAGCTTTTTCGTAGAGCGCGGGATCCGCAAGCTCTTTATCAAGAACCTTGATCAGTTTCTCGAGCTTGGCTGTCACGGCCTCGATTTCATTGATCTTTTTCTTGAGCGGTGCCAGCGAGGCGCGTTTTTCTGCATTCGCCTTGCGCTGGTCCGCCTTCGAGGACAGATCTTCTGTCAGTTCAATTTTTTCTTCTTTTTTTTTACCGGAGCTGACGATCAGGTTGCGGTATTCCTCCATGTCGCCTTCGAAATTCGACACGGTGCCGTTGTTGACCAGCCACAGGCGGTCTACGGTGGCCTCGATCAGGTGGCGGTCGTGGCTGATCAGGATGACGGCGCCTTCATAGTCGTTGAGCGCCTCGATCAGCGCCCGGCGGCTGTCGATGTCGAGATGGTTGGTCGGTTCGTCGAGGATCAGCAGGTTCGGCGCATGGAAGGCGGCAAGGCCCATCAGCAGGCGCGCCTTTTCGCCGCCGGACAGGTCTTTGGCGGCCGTCGCCATCTTTTCCGTCGCAAGCCCCATCTGCGCCACGCGGGCGCGAACCTTGGCCTCGGGCGCATCCGGCATCAGCCGGCGCACATGGGCAACCGGCGAATCCGCCGGCACCAGATCGTCGAGCTGATGCTGGGCGAAGAAGCCGATCTTCAGGTTCGGCGCCAGGCGAATATCGCCGCTTTCCGCCTTGAGGCGGCTGGCGATGAACTTGGCGAAGGTCGACTTGCCGTTGCCGTTTGAGCCGAGCAGGGCGATGCGGTCGTCATTGTCGATGCGCAGCGTGATGTTCTTGAGGATCGGCTTGCCGGGTTCATAGCCGACGGCGCCGTTCTGGATCGCAACGATCGGCGAGGCGGGCTGTTTTTCCGGCTCGGGAAAGGTGATTGGCTGCACGTGGTCCTCGATCACCGCGGCGACGGTGCCCATGCGCTCCAGCGCCTTGACGCGGCTCTGCGCCTGCCGGGCCTTGGTGGCCTTGGCCTTGAAGCGGTCGATGAAGCTCTGCAGGTGCTTGCGGGCCGCCTCGTTCTTGGCCTTCGCCTTGGTCTGCAATTCGTCGGCCTCGGCCTTCTGCCGCTCGAACTGGTCGTAGCCGCCGCGGTAGAAGGTCAGTTTCTTCTGGTCGAGATGCACGATCGCGTTGACCGCGTTGTTGAGGAGGTCGCGGTCATGGCTGATGATGATGACCGTGTGCGGATAACGCCGGATATAGTCCTCCAGCCATAACGTGCCCTCGAGATCGAGATAGTTGGTCGGTTCGTCGAGCAGCAGCAGGTCGGGCTCCGCAAACAGGACGGAGGCGAGTGCCACCCGCATACGCCAGCCGCCCGAAAACGACGAGGCGGGACGCGACTGGGCTTCCTGGGAGAAACCGAGACCGGCGAGAATGCTGGCTGCGCGCGCCTCTGCCGAATGCGCATCGATATCGACGAGCCGCATCTGGATGTCGGCGATACGATGCGGATCGGTGGCGGTCTCCGCCTCCGCCAGCAGTGCAGCGCGCTCCTTGTCGGCGGAAAGCACGATTTCGATCAACGAATCCTCCGTGCCCGGCGCTTCCTGCGCCACCTGGCCAAGCCGGGCGCTCTTTGGATAGGAGACCGAACCGGTTTCCGAGCCCAGCTCACCGGTGATGACCTTGAACAGCGTGGATTTGCCGGCGCCGTTGCGGCCGACGAGCCCGGCCTTGGTGCCCGCCGGAAGCGTCACGCTGGCATTGTCGAGAAGGAGACGTCCGGCAATGCGGGCGGAAAGTTCGGTAATCGTGATCATGGCGGCGGTTTTGGCCGAAACCCTGTTTGTTGGCAAGGGCGCCGATGGGCCGGTATTTCGCTGTGCCGAGGGAAACAGAAGAGAATTGCACGCTCTGGTAGATCGTTGAGGCGGCGCCGCCGCCGGTCGCGATGATGCGACCGAACTTCGATCGGGAGAGCGAATGTCATGAGAGTAACGAGATTGACTTGGTCGATGCTGCTGTCGGCATCCGCGCTGATGATGCCACTCAGCGCCGGGGCGGTGGAGTTTACCTGCTGGAGCCCTGGCGGTGCCCTGTTGGCGAGCGCCGCCGGCGGCTACTGGACTGCGGAACGGATCGCCAACGCGATTCCGTTCGGGGAGACGATTGGCCGGGGCGAGGGTGGTCTCTCCGAACAACGTCGCGGCCTCAAGGATACCGAGGCGGAGCGAGCGCCGATCAATGACGCGCCCTATAAGTTCGGAGGCAAGCTGCTGTTTACGCTCGGCGGCGCGGATTACACGGCCAGCGCTCAGTTTGTCGCGGATGATCGGATCGTCATGAGTGCCGCCCATGCCGCCTGGGGCAACGGCAACCAGGCCACCAATATCCGCTTTTATCAAGGCTATGCGGGCGGTGGCGGAACTCTCTACCAAATCGACCGGGTGGCGGTGCTGTTGCGCTGGACCGAGGTGTCCGGGAACCCACCGAGCATGGCGCGGTCGCAGTTCGACTATTCGGTGATGCGCACCACCGCGGCATCCGCGGTCGGCAAATATGAACTCGGCATTGACGGCGCCCATGTCGATGACAATGTGACGATCACCGGCTACCCCGGGCGGCTTGATGGCGGCGAATACATGTATCGGGAAACGGCCCGCATCACCGTGCAGGCCGGCACCGCCTATGACGCCGGCCCACATCCCATGTATGGCGGCGGCGCAAGCGGCGGGGCGTGGTTCGTGACCGCCAACAACGTCCACAAGGCGGTCAGCGTCGTCTCCAGCGGCGCGCCGGACGGCGTCTACGGGCCGAGTTTCACCCAGGATACCGCCGATCTGATCGCCATCGTCAAGAACGGTTGCCCATGAATAGCAGCATACGGGCCGGCGGTCTCGCCGCATCGGCCTGGCGTCCGCAGAGGCATCCGCGCTGTTCAGGCGGCAGGGTCTGAATGGCGCGAGATGATCTGCAGCGATCTCTTGTTGAAAATGACGATGCGGTGCTGCCGCACGCCGATCAGCCGCTCGCTCTTCCAGGCCTGGAGCTGCGCATTGATGCGTGGCCGGCTGGCATTGATGAGCTGGCCCATGCGGCTCTGGGATATCGATTTTTCGATGAGGATGCCGTCGCTGGTCGACCGTCCGTGCGAGGCGCCGAGATTGAGCAGGAGACGCGCAAGGCGAGTCTCCAGCGGGTAAAGCGCCATCCCTTCCGCGAACATAATGGTGCGGTGGAGCTTCCGGGCGATCGTCCGCATCAGATACGAAGACACCTGCGGGATCGTCGAGAGCTCGTTGAAGGTTTTCCGATCGATTTCGAGCAGCCGCGTCGTTCCGCAGATCGCCGCGTTCGAGGAATGCCGGTAGTTCAGAGCGAACTCGATCTCGCCGACTGCGTCCCCCGGTTGAAGGTCGGAGAAAATCACCTCATTGCCTTCCTCGGATATAAAATAAAGATAGATGCCTCCGGATAGTATAATATAAAGTGTATCGCAAGGATCGCCGCTCAGAAACAGGGTCTGTTGATCTTTGTATACATTTATATTTGTCTTTTTTGCAAATGTAGAAATAACGGCGTCATCCGCGGCGCTAAATAATTCCATCTTTCTTATTTCGTCCGAAATCGTCGGATTCTTCATCGTTTTCATCTGCTCGTGACCACCCTGAAGTCGGAAACATGGCTGCCGTGTGTAGGGGCGATATTTAGCAAAAATGCAAATCAGGGTTGTTACCTGTGTGACATATTTTCAGATTTAAATATCCTAGGTTGTGCTTGTGCAAATGATGCTCCGCGGAAGCCGGTGCCGTGAGCACAGATGCCGTCACCGCATGGTGTGGTGGCGGCAACCCAAATGAGGAGATGTATTATGACCATTTATATGGGGCAGCACGCGATCAAAGCCTTCAGCGCACAGGCGGCGGCGGGCCAGCCCTACAGCATCACGGTTCTCAACGAAAACGCGAAATGGCAGCAGTTTGCTGTGTTCCAGACGATCCCGCAGATTATCGGGCCGTCGGTCGACCCCCTGTCGCTGGCATGGATGGTCGGCGGCGCCGCTGCCGGTACCCCCGACCAGCCGAGCACGTCTTCCTTCAACTGGACGATCGACTATTCCGTGACGGTTGGCTACGTTCAGCAACAGGGCACGCCCGGCTCGCCGCGTTCCTTCCAGACGGCGAGCTCGGTCGCCGTGATGATCAACAATCAGAATCAGGTGCCGGTGACCTATCAGGGACCGTTTCCCTATGGCGCCCCCGGTTTTCCGGAGGGGCCATCCGACGCGACGAAAGGCCTTATCCTCGCCAAGGCGGACGACACCATTCCGACCGTGCCGGTGCAGGCCAGCAAGAGCGTCTACCTGAATGTCGGCATCGCCATGGCCGGCAAGCCGACGATCGCGGTCCAGCTCGAGCCCGGCCTCTTGTATCAGTTCACGCCGAAACCGAAATATTACATTCTCGCCGGCTCTTTCGTTCAGGGACAGGTGATCGACACCGCGACGTCTTCGGCCGCCTACGAGGTGAGCTTTGGCGGTGTCACGGACGTCTCCGTTCGGTTCACGCAGAAGAACCAGTTCGTCCCGGCATAATTCCGCCGGCCTGCTGGTAGGACAAGAGGGCGGCCGTCGGACGTATCGTTATCGGCCGCCGATCTTCGTTCGCAAAACAGAAAGGCCGTGGGAAACCGCGGCCTTTCTGTTTTGGAAACCCTACCCCTCGGAGGATGATCGTTTAGGCGCTCCGCCGTGAAGCGCGACGATCAGGCGCGGATTGGCTTTGGCCGCTTCAAGCGCCGCGCCGGCCTGCAGGCGCAGTTCCTGCGGTGAAAAGGCGTCTGCGGTCAGCGCCGCACCGACCGAAAGACCGATCCCGCTCGTACCATCGGAGGCGGCGAAGACGAGATTGTCGGTGATCGAGGCGATCAGCCGTTCGGCGATCGGCTGCACGCTGTCGCGGCCGACGTCGCGGAAGACGAAAGCGAAATCGCCTTTGCCGATGCGCGCCAGGAAATCGTTCTTCTTGATCGCCTTGCGGAAGATCGAGGCGGCCTTCTTGACGATCCGGTTGACGGTGGGATCGCCGTAGGTACGGGCGAAATGCGGCAGGTCGGTGATCGTCACCAGGAACAGCGCGGTATCGCGGCTGTCGGCATCGACGCCGTAGAGGGCCTCCAGCCGTTCGGCAAGCGCCGCATGATTCGGCAGCGAGGTCAGCCTGTCGCGCAGGGTCACCGAGCGGGCAACCGACGCTTCGCGTTCGGCCTTGACGAGACGATCGGCACCGGAGCGAAGAATGGCTTCCAGTTCGGTTTCGGCGACCACGGCATCGGAGAGCGAAACGCTTAAGTATTCGATTTCGGCCAGAATATCCTCAGGTCCCGCGGTGCTGTCCTGGCGCAAGCTGCGGGCGACGGTTTCCAGCACCCGGCTGAAACCCTTTTTCTGGGCAACGCCGCTTGCCATCTTGTCCCGGAGTTCCAGCAGCAGCTTTATTTCCTGATCGCGACCTCTGACCGGCATGAGTGCCACGAAGGCCGGAAGCTGATGACGCAGCCCCATCTCGTCGAGCACMGTCTGCGAAGGACCGGCCGTGAGCGCCAGCACTTCGCGCGAAAGGGCGGGGTCGCCGCCCAGGAGCGCCTCGTGGAAGAGTTCGTAATTGCGCGGCAGGCCGCTCACGTCCAGCTTCGCCATCAGCTGGACGATAGCCTGCGGGCTGCGATCCTGTGCCATTCTGCTCACTTCGCCCGCCATCTCTCGTCTCCACAGGTGTTCTATAGTGCGACAAGGAATGTGGGACCGGCTTTAACATTTGCTGAAAAGGGCCGGATCGTCGGGAGTTACGGTTAAGGGACCGTCGAAACGGTCGATCGAATGCGATCCATGAAATTTCCTGATTGGATTCAAAAGGCAATTTGCTTTCAATATCGCCAGCCGAATGTCTAGATCAGGAGCCTGCCGTGACCCGTATTCTCTATTCGCTCTGCGGCGCCGACGAGAGCCGCCCGTTTTCACCGCATTGCTGGAAAGTCGTGCAGGCGCTTGCTCACAAGGGCCTCGATTTCATCGAGAAGCCGACGCCGTTTACCGAGATACCCAGCCTCGAAGGCGGGTTTTCGAAGACGGTACCGATCCTGAGGGACGGCAACGAACTGATCCGCGACAGTTTCGAGATCGCGCTCTATCTGGAAGAGGCCTACCCGGACCGGCCGACGCTGTTCGGCGGCCCGGCAGGCAAGGCGCTCGCCCGTTTCGTCGAGGGTTTTTCCCAGATGGTGGTGCATACCGCGATCACCAAGATCGCGGTCAAGAACATCCATGACATGCTCGGAGAGACCGATCAGATCTATTTCCGCACCAGCCGCGAGGCCCGGCTCGGCAGGACGCTCGAAGAGATCGACGCGAGCCGCCAGGCGGAGATCGACGGTTTCGCGCCAAAACTGGAGCCGATCCGCCACGCCCTGAAATATCATGACTTCATCGGCGGCGACGGCCCGCTTTTCGTCGACTACATCCTGTTCGGGGCGCTGCAGTGGATGCGCGTCACCGCCGGCGCCAAGGTGTTTTCCGATGACGACCCGGTCGGGTTGTGGTTCGAACGCTGCCTCGACCTGCATAATGGCGTCGGGCGCAGTGTGACAGCGGCGTGAAATTGCCCGAACCCCCTTGTTTCCAGCGAAAGGGGCGGGTAAAGACCGCCCACTTTCCCCCTTAATCACGGGGCCACAGGAAACGAAGGATAGAACGATGGCGATTGAACGCACGTTTTCGATGATCAAGCCGGATGCCACCAAGCGTAACCTCACGGGCGCCATCACCAAGGTGTTTGAAGACAATGGCCTGCGCGTCATCGCTTCCAAGCGCGTCTGGATGAGCAAGCGCGAAGCGGAAGGCTTCTATGCCGTTCACAAGGAACGTCCGTTCTTCGGCGAGCTGGTCGAAGGCATGATCTCCGGTCCGACCATCGTTCAGGTTCTGGAAGGCGAAAACGCCATCCTGAAGAACCGCGAGATCATGGGCGCCACCAACCCGGCCAATGCCGACGAAGGCACCATCCGCAAGACCTTCGCGCTGTCGATCGGCGAGAACTCGGTTCACGGTTCCGACGCTCCGGAAACCGCCGCCCAGGAAATCGCCTACTGGTTCTCCGAAACCGAGATTGTCGGCTGATCTAAGCCCGTCTCGACGGACGATTTTGATGAAACCGGGGCTCTGGCCCCGGTTTTTTCGTTCTGGGATATTCGGCTTCCGTCTGTCACGTCACGCCGGGCAGTCGTCGGGCTGGGCGTAGTCGAGCGTCCCATCCGGCTTGAAGACTTCCGGGTTCCGCTCATAACCGGCTCCGAGCACCAGCGGCTTGCTGGGAAGCACCGACTGGTCGACGTCCGAGACGAGCTGGGTCTTCAATTCCTGCAATGTCCGGCCGCCCGCATCCACCAGCCGGATATCCACGGAATAGGGTTTGTCCTTGCGCACGCAGCGGACATTGGGGCTCTGCAGGGTGATCTTGTTCCATGCGGGGAAGATCTTTTCGTTGATGACGATCGGATCGCCGCCGGCGGGGTCGTCGAATTTGGCGATTGCCACGGTTCCGTCCGGGATCGGCCCGGTCTTGTTGAGCGTCACGAGATAGGTGGCGCTGGCGACCCGGTAATTGAACACGAAGATATGCCCGCTCACCTCCACCAGCTTTTCGGTTTCCCGCTGGCATGCGGAAAGGGCAAGGGCTGCAAGGCTGAGAACCATAAACCGGCGCATCATGACGCGGCCTCCTTCTTCCTGCGATGATAATGGCGGCTGGCTTTGACGCGGTTGCCGCACACCGCCATGTCGCACCAGGTGCGGCTGCGGTTGCGGCTTCGGTCGAGGAACAGCCAGCCGCAACTGCCGCAGATCTTCATCCGCGAAATCTCTTCGTCGGCAAGCAGCCTGAGCGCCGAATGGGCGGTCGCCGCCTCCAGCGAATTCCTCTCCGCACGGCGAAGGATCGCCGCCGTCGCTTCGAGGAAATCGGCAAGCAATGTCTGCCCATCGTCGCCGAGAACCCGGGCGCGAAAATAGCGGTCGATCGCTTCGCGTAGCGTGAGAAACGGCGTGTGGTTCTCAGCTCGGACGGGCGCAAGATCGCCGAACAGCGTCCGTTCGGCCGAGAACTTTTCGGCGGCTTCCGGAAAGGCGTGCATCTGCTGCGGTTCCGCAAACCGGTCGATGCTACGTGTCGGATCGGAGCGCAGGATGACGCTGTTGGCAACATCCAGCGCCAGCGCGCCGCCGGCAAAACGATGCGGGGTCCAGGAAAAGTTCATGCAATATTATAACTGGTAAAATGAGATTGACCAGTTATATTCGTCATCGCTATCGGAGTGCCCATGGCCTATCTCTTGCAGCAACTGGCGAACGCGGTTCCGCTGGCGGCGCTCTATGCGACGCTCGCCTTCGGGTATGCGATCGCCTTTGCCGTGACGAAACGGGCCGACATCACCTATGGCGCGATCTTCGCCTTTTCCGGCCATCTCTATCTGCTCTTCGCCCATTTCAGCTGGAACCGGCTGTGGCTGATCCTGCCGGCCGCATTGGGGCTCGGTGCTGCGGCCGGGATCGCCGGCGGCATAGGGGCAGGGGTAACGATCGGGCAATTCGTCATGCGCCCGCTTGCAAAGATCTCGCCGAATGCCGTGATCGTCGCCTCGCTCGGCGTGCTGATGGTGCTGATGGAGGGTGCCCGCATCGCTGCCGATACCCGCGAACTCTGGCTGCCGCCCTTCCTCAACGATGCGGTCGTCTTCTGGCACGCAGACGGCTTTCCGGTGACCCTGACGCTGATCCAGCTCGCCAACGTTGCCATCATGCTGGCGGCCATCGGCGCGGGCTATCTGATCTTGACGCGCACCCATTGGGGCCGCATGTGGCGGGCAGTCTCAGACGATCCGCTGGCGGCGGAACTCTCCGGCACCAATTCCGCGCGGGTCTTCGTCGTGGCCTACGCGGCGGCAGCGCTCTATGCCTCGATCTGCGGCGTGCTCGCGACCTCCCACTTCGGCACGATGGATTTTGGCGCCGGCCTGCTGTTCGGCTTGAAAGTGGTACTGATCGCTGCGGCCGGCGGCCATTCCAACCCGCTGCGTGCCGCCGCCGGCGCCGCTGTCATAGGTTTTGCCGAAACGCTCTGGAGCGGCTACGGCCCGATCGTCTGGCGCGACCTTTTTGTAGTCGCAGCACTGGTCATGGTGCTGGTGATGAGCCGGCGGGAGCGGGTGGTGCCTTGAGCGGATACGCGAACAGGATGCGCTTCGTGAGAAATTGGGATATCCTAGCGGAACAACGCGAGGCATGTCATGCAATTCACGATCGACGCAGCAAAGGATAATTTTTCGAAGCTCATCGATCTGGCGAGGGCCGGCGAGGATGTAGAGATTGTCGGAGGGAATACGCCGATCGCGAAGATCGTTCCGATGCCGCGGCGGAAATTTGCAATCGGGCTGCTGAAGGGCAAGGTCGAACGTGGCGGACCTGATTTCTTCTAGCTGACACGGTTCCCGGCTTAACCCGCCTGTGGTGACGAGCAGGGTATCGCCGTAGTCACCGCCACTTGTCCCGCGCAGTGTCGTCCGCGTCCTTGGCGGCGATCCAGTCGCCTTGACTGCCGTCGGCGGCGTGTTCCTTCTTCCAGAACGGGGCCGAGGTCTTCAAAAAATCCATGACGAAATTGGCGCCGTCGAAGGCAGCCTGCCGGTGTGGGGCGGCGGCGATGACCAGCACGATGTTTTCGCCGGGCATGATCTTGCCGAAACGGTGGATGGCGGTGAGGCCGAGCAGCGAAAAGCGATCGATCGCCAGCTCGCCGATGCGAAACATTTCAGCCTCCGCCATGCCTGGATAGTGTTCGAGTTCGAGTGCCGACAATGCACCCTGTTCGTCGCGGCAGAGGCCGGTGAAGGTGACGACGGCGCCGACGTTCTTGCGGCCGGCGGTCAATGCTGAGATTTCGGCTTGCAGGTCGAAGTCGGTCGACTGGACGCGGATGGTGGGAGCGGTCATCGGTAACCCCTTCCTCTCCGCGCTGGGGAGAAGTGGGATGTTCCGCAACTGGCGCCGGCCCCAGCCATTATCACCCGCCCGTCATCGGTGGAAAAATGCCGATCTCCCGCGCGCCGGCGATCGGTTCGTCGTGTTCGGCATGTTCCTGGTTGATGGCCACCCGGATGACCTCCGGGAACTGCAGGGCGTTCTCGTATTCCTCGCCAAGCGTCGTCAGATGGGCGAGCAAATCACGCACGGTGACGACGCTTGCCGGCAGGTCGAGGTCTTCCTCTTGCCTGCCGATCCGTTCGCGCACCCAGGCGAAATAGACAAGTTTGACGGTCATTCTTCGTCCACCAGATGTTTGACGCCGGCCTTGAAATAATCATAGCCGGTATAGAAGGTCAGGAACGCGGCGATCCACAGAAGCGCGATGCCCATCTGGGTCGTGTAGGGCACGATCTTGTCGCCGGCAGGCCCTGCCAGCAGGAAGGCGATCGCCACCATCTGGATCGTCGTTTTCCACTTGGCGATGCGCGTCACCGGCACGGAGACCTTCAGAGCGGCAAGATATTCGCGCAGGCCCGAGACGAGGATTTCGCGGCAGAGAATGGTGATTGCCGCCCAGAGCGACCATCCCGCGATCGTCTGGTCGGCGGCGAGCAGCAGCAGCACCGCAGCGACCAGCAGCTTGTCGGCGATCGGGTCGAGCATGCGGCCGATATTCGACGTTTGGTTCCAGATGCGGGCGAGGTACCCGTCGAGATAGTCGGTGATCGAGGCGACGGCAAACAGAACCAGCGCCGTCCAGCGCGCCACATCGGAGCTTTCAAGCTGCCCCTCGATGAAGAAGCAGCCGACGATGATCGGCACGGCCACGATGCGCGCATAGGTCAGAAGATTGGGGATATTGTATGCGCGCGACGCCATGGGGAGCCTTCCGGATGTTTGCTCCTAGTTGATGTGTTGAGGCCAAGGCGTCAACAGGGTTTCGCGGCTTTTTTGCAGCCGATGGCGTCATGCCGATTTAGCCAGCCCGGTTCTCGTGGAAATGGTTGTAGATCTGTTTGGCGACAGCCTCGGAAATGCCCTCGACCGCCATGAGGTCGGTCAGACCCGCGCGCGACACCGCCTTCGCCGTGCCGAAGTGCTGCAAAAGCTTGCGCTTGCGGCCGGGTCCGATCCCTGAAATCTCGTCGAGCGGGTTCTTGACCATCTCCTTCTTGCGCCTTGCCCGATGCGAGCCGATCGCAAAACGATGCGCTTCATCGCGCATACGCTGGATGAAATAGAGGACCGGATCACGCGGTGGCAGCGAGAAGTCGGATCGGCCGTCGGCGAAGAACCGCTCGCGGCCGGCATCCCGGTCGACGCCCTTGGCGACACCGATCGCGGTCACCACGTCGCGGATGCCGAGTTCGTCGAGAATGGCGCGTACCGCGCTCATCTGCCCTTGGCCGCCGTCGATCAGGATCACGTCCGGCCAGGCTGGAAAGGCGGCATCGGCCGCATCCTCGGCGCTGGCGCCGGCAGCAGCGGTGCGGTCGGGAATGCCCTCTTCCTTGAGGAGGCGCGAGAAGCGGCGGGTCATTACCTCGCGCATCATGCCGAAGTCGTCGCCGGGGGTGATGTCGGTCGATTTGATGTTGAACTTGCGGTACTGGCTCTTCACGAACCCTTCCGGCCCCGCGACAACCATGCCGCCGACGGCATTGGTGCCCATGATATGCGAGTTGTCGTAGATCTCGATGCGGCGCGGCACGGAGGACAGGCTGAAGGTCTCCGCGAGCCCCTGCAGCAGGCGGGCCTGCGACGAGGTTTCGGCAAGCCGGCGGCCATGCGCCTCGCGGGCATTGGCCAGCACGTGGTCGGTCAGGTCCTTCTTCTCGCCGCGCTGGGGCACGGAGATCGTCACCTTGTGGCCGGCCTTCTCAGAAAAAGCCTGGGCGAGCAGATCCTGTTCGTCGACGGTTTCCGAGAGCAGGATCTGCTTCGGCACCGGCTTGTCGTCATAGAACTGCGCGAGGAAGGCGTTGAGCACTTCCGGGCCGGAAAGCTGCGGGTCGGCCTTGGGGAAATAGGCGCGGTTGCCCCAGTTCTGGCCGGTCCTGAAGAAGAACACCTGGATGCAGGACATGCCGCCCTCGTTGTAGATGGCGAAGACATCCGCCTCCTCGACGCCGGCCGGGTTGATGCCCTGGTGGCTCTGGACGTGGCTGAGCGCCGCCAACCGGTCGCGATAGATCGCGGCGCGCTCGAAATCCAGGTCCTCGGAGGCTTCCGTCATCTGGCGGGCGATCGCCGACTTGACGTTCTGGCTCTTGCCGGAAAGGAAATCCTTGGCTTCCTCGACCAGCGCCGCATAACCCTCGTCGCTGATCTCGCGGGTGCAGGGGCCCGAACAGCGCTTGATCTGGAACAGCAGGCACGGGCGGGTACGGGTCTCGAAGACGCTGTCGGTGCAGGTGCGAAGCAGGAAGGCGCGCTGCAGGGAATTGATGGTGCGACCGACGGCGGCCGCCGACGCGAAGGGGCCGAAATAATCGCCTTTGCGCGCCCGCGCGCCGCGATGCTTGAAGATCGCCGGAGCCCGGTGGTCGCCAGTGATCATGATATAGGGAAAGGATTTGTCGTCGCGCAGAAGAACGTTGAAGCGCGGCCGCAGGCGCTTGATGAGATTGGCCTCGAGCAGCAGCGCCTCGGTTTCCGTCCGCGTCGTGACGAATTCCATATGGGTGGTTTCGCGCACCATCTTGGCGATGCGGTTGGAATGGACGCGGCCCTGCGCATAATTGCCAACGCGTTTTTTGAGGCTGCGCGCCTTGCCGACGTAAAGCACGTCCTGCGCATCGTTGAACATCCGGTAGACGCCCGGCGCGTTCGGCAGGTGCTTGACGAATTCGGCGATCAGGTCTGCACCCTTCAGCCCGCTGTCGTTCTTCCAGCCTTCGTTCCAGTCGATCGACGCGGCAGGACCCTGGGCCGGCTCGGTGACCAGCACATCGTCGTCGTCTTCTTCCGTCTCGTCGTAGAGAACGCCGCCGTCGGGCAGCTTCGTTCCGTTCATTCCTAGTCTCCGCCGGATGTCGGCATCCGGCCATCACCGATTCGAACCATGCGTCCATGACATGTGCCGACGACGGCAGCTTGTCAAAATATTGCGCTGAAGCGGCCCGATTCCCTGCGCAAAGGCCGCTGCCGGAGAAATAGTGTCTCGGGGCAGATTTTGAAAGCGCTAGCAAAAATTCCGCCCATGCTCTTGACGAAGGCCGAAATGGCCGTTCCCGCGGTGGAATATTTAAGGCAGAAATCCGGCGGCCGACGCCGGCCGTCCGCCTGCGGAGAGGCGAAATACGTCCGTGTTTCTGCTAAAGTTTTGATTTCTACAAGCGGCCGATCCGGTTTTGCTGCGAATACAAGTCGAACTTGGCGAGTGGCGCCCGCGCTGGTTCGCGCTGACAAGTGTATTGACTGAGTTGTGCTTTGGATTTAAGAAGTAATTTATAAATGTAAAAATATTTATATTTAAAGTAAGCATTGCTTAAGGTTAATCAAACGTGTGTTGCGATACAGCAACATCAAATTTTGGCCTTCTGTGTGCCACAATCAATTCACATTTCGGCTCTTTCTATTCCTCAATTGCCCTCCACATTCCGTTTCAGCGGGCAGGGAACAAATGTGTCGCCAACCATGTTGTCGCGGCGAATTCCCGGCGCAGCAGTAAAAGGAGAAAATGTATGCGTACTCTCATCGCAACTCTGATGGCCTCGGCAGTCAGCTTCATCGCCATCTCCGCGGCCAATGCCGCTGATGCCGTCGAACAAATTCCGCAGGCCCCGGTTGCAACCGAAGAGCCGGCCCCGGCTGCCAGCTGGCAGGGTTTCTATCTCGGTGGTTATGGTCAGTATGACTGGGGTCGCTTCGGTAGCGGCGACCGCGACGGCCAGTTCGGCGGCGGTGCTTATACGGGCTACAACTTCCAGAGCGGCTCGATCGTTTACGGTGTCGAAGCAGACGTCGGTTACAACGGCACGAAGAGCACCACGGACGATGGCTTTGAAGGCAAGGCTGGCTGGAACGGCTCGGTTCGTGGCCGCGTCGGCTACGACCTCAACCCCTTCCTGATCTACGGTACGGCCGGTGTCGCTCTGCAGGACAACGAACTGCGTGACGCGACCTCGTCCGACAGCAAGACCGGCGTAGGTTACACGGTCGGTGCCGGTGCTGAAGCCTTCATCACCAACAACGTCACCGCTCGTGTCGAATACCGCTACACGGATTACGGTTCGGACAGCTACTCGCTCGATTCCGGTTCGGTCTCGAAGGGCTTCGACGACCACAGCGTCAAGGTCGGTATCGGCGTGAAGTTCTAAGTTCGATAGCCTTAACAGGCTGGGGAAAGCCCGGGCTTCGGTCCGGGCTTTTTTTGTTTCAGGCCGCCGATTTCATGGCGGTATAGGAGGCGAAGCGCTTGGTGAAGACGTCCGGCCAGGAGGCAAGTTCCGGCCGGCCCGCGGCCCATTGCCCGTTGAAGCGCAGATCGAGGTAACCGACCAACGCAGCCAGCGCGAAATGGCCGCCATGCAGTTTCTTGCCGGTTTTCGGCAGGTTATTCTCGAGGTGATCGAGCCCGCGCACGACCTTGCCCCACTGTTTGTCGATCCATGGCTGGTGGACCTTGTCCTCGTCGCGCGAGCGGCGCTCGTAGACGATTGCCAGAAGGCAATCCGTGATGCCGTCGCAGAGCGCTTCCAGCACTTCCGCCTCGGTGCGCTTGGCGTCCTTCTTCGGATAGAGCTTGCCGCCCGACTGACGATCGAGCCAGTGCATGATCGCGATGCTGTCGTAGATCGGCGGCTCGCCATCACGGAGCAGGACAGGGATCTTGCCGAGCGGGTTGTTGCTCACCAGTTCTGGCGGAGCCGCGTTGGTGTCGGTCTTCACCTCGGTGATCCCGATGCCGAGATGGCGCGCCGCCATGCGCACCTTGGCGGAATAGGGCGAGGCCGGGGAATAAAGCAGCTTCATGATCTTTCCTTCTCGACGAACTTCAGCGCGCCGTCATTTCGCGGGCGGCAGGATGATCTGGCTGACCTTGCAGCTGTCGCGGTCGACCTCGGCGCAATCACGGAATTGCAGATCCTTGGTGAAACAGATGCGCACCTCTTCCAGCTGACGGCCCTCGCAGCTCGTCGAGATGCCGCGGTGGCTCATGCCCGGATTGGCGGCAACGAATTTCTCTTCGATCTGGTCGGCCGACAGTGTCACGGCCGCGTCGCCGCGGGACAGATCGGCGGGCAGTTTGATCCGCGAAAAGGCCTCGCGGACCTTCTCGAAATAATCAGCCTGGCTGAGCCCGGTGCAGCTTCCGTGCTTGCGCCACTGGTGTCCGATCAGGCCCATCGACGGCATGATGTCGAAGAGCGGTTTGCCGAGCGACTGCGGCACACGGCCCGGCTCCTTCGTCTCGCAGAAATCCGGATAGCCCTTTTCGTATTGCGGCCACAGCCCGTGGACGATGAAACGGAAGTCCTTGTCCGTGCTGCATTGCTGGTCGTTTTTGCCGCCGCTCTGCGAAGCGCAGAAGGTTGGCGACCAGGAAAGCGACAGGACGTAGAAATCGAACTGTCCCGCGTGATCCTGCCGATTGTCCGATCGGCGCTCCTGGGCGGAGGCGGTGGATGCGAAAAGCGCGAGAAAAAGGAAAGCGATAAATCGGTTGGTCATCGGCCGGCCCCCTGCAATGCGCGGCACCATGGGCGGGAAGCCGCGCCCGGTCAAGACTCCGAATCGAGGTCGTTGTCGACGGTCTCGCCGGTCAGCCAGAAGGCTCGTTGCGAGGCGAACCGATCCTGCGCCAGGATGGTTTTCAACGTCGGCAGAAGCGTGTGCAACTCCTCCTTCAGCGTGAAGGGCGGGTTGACGATGATGAGGCCGGAGCCGGACAACCCGGTCGTCTCGCGGTCGCTTTGAACGGTCAACTCGGCGCACAGCATTTTCGGGATGTCCAGCGCCTTCAGCTCATCGTGAAAGGCCCTGAGCGGCGCGCCCTTCTTGATCGGATACCAGAGGCAGAAGGTGCCGCCTTGAAAGCGGCGCCAGCCGGTCGACAGGCCTTTCACCAGGCGCCTGTATTCGCCTTCTTCCTCGAAAGGCGGATCGACGAGCACAATTCCGCGCTTTTCCTTCGGCGGCAGATGCGCGCCGAGCGCCAGCCAGCCGTCGAGTTCGGTGGCGCGTACCTGGAAATCGCCCTCGAACAGATTGTGCAGGCGATTGAAGTCTTCCGGATGCAGTTCCATTGCCGACAACCGGTCCTGAGGGCGGAACAGCATGCGGGCAAGTTTCGGCGAGCCGGGATAAAGTTTCAGCGCGCCGGTCGGGTTCAGTTCCCTGACCGCCGTCAGATAGGGCTCCAGCAAGTCCGCGACCTTTGCCGGCAGTTCCGCGTCCATCAGCCGGCCGATGCCGTCGCGCCATTCGCCTGTCTTCTGCGCCTCGTCCGAGGAAAGGTCATAAAGCCCGATGCCGGCATGGGTATCCAGCAGACGAAAAGCCTTGTCCTTGTTCTGTGCATAGCGGATCAGCCGCGCCAGGATCGCGTGTTTGAGAACATCGGCAAAATTGCCCGCGTGATAGATGTGCCGGTAGTTCATCGTTGCTGGTGTCTCGCTTGAATTAAATTGATGCGCTGCAAATCACGCTTTTTGCGGACGTCAGCTTGCAATATAGAAAAGCCATGAACGTTGCGACCCCGATTACCGCGAAAACCCCAATCGCCCCCGAAAAGTCCGGCCACAATTCCGTCGGACACACCGTCTGTCCGCACGACTGTCCGTCGGCCTGCGCACTGGACATAGATCTCACCGCCGACGGCAAGATCGGCCGCGTGCGGGGTGCCGCCGACAACAGCTATACGGCCGGCGTCATCTGCGCCAAGGTCGCCCGATACTCCGAGCGGCTCTACCATCCCGGCCGGCTGATGCACCCGAAGCGCCGCTTGGGCGCCAAGGGCGAGGGGAACTGGCAGGAGCTGTCCTGGGAGGCCGCACTCGACGAGATCGCTAACGCCTTCGTCAAGGCGGAGGCGAGATACGGATCGGAAGCGATCTGGCCCTATTTTTATGCCGGCACCATGGGCCAGGTGCAGCGCGATTCGATCGAGCGGCTGCGGCATGCGAAAAAATACTCCGGCTTCTTCGGCACGATCTGCACCAACATGGCCTGGACCGGTTACGTGATGGGAACCGGCGCTCTGCGCGGTCCCGATCCGCGCGAGATGGCAAAGTCCGATTGCGTGGTGATCTGGGGCACCAACGCCGTCTCCACGCAGGTCAACGTCATGACCCACGCGGTGAAGGCGCGCAAGGAGCGCGGCGCCAAGATCGTCGTCATCGACATCTACGACAACCCGACGATGAAACAGGCCGATATGGCGCTGACCGTGCGCCCCGGCACCGATGCGGCGCTTGCCTGCGCCGTCATGCACGTCGCCTTTCGCGATGGATATGCAGACCGCGCCTATATGGCGCAATATGCCGACGACCCGGCCGGCCTCGAAGCGCATCTGAAGACGAAAACGCCGGAATGGGCCTCCGCCATCACCGGCCTGTCGGTCGAAGAGATCGAGACCTTCGCCCGCCTCGTCGGCACGACCCAGAAAACCTTCTTCCGGCTGGGCTACGGTTTTGCCCGCCAGAGGAACGGCACGGTCGCCATGCATGCGGCGCTGTCGATTTCGACCGTGCTCGGCTGCTGGCAGTACGAGGGCGGCGGCGCCTTCCACAACAACGGCGAAATTTTCCGGCTCAACAAGTCCGAGCTGATGGGCACGGCCTATGCCGATCCCGATATCCGCCAGCTCGACCAGTCGCAGATCGGCCGGGTGCTGACCGGCGATGCGGAAGCGCTGCGGAACGGCGGGCCGGTAACAGCGCTCTTGATCCAGAACACCAATCCGATGAACGTCGCCCCAGAACAGCGCCTCGTCCGCCAGGGCTTCTTGCGCGACGACCTGTTCGTTGCGGTGCACGAGCAGTTCATGACCGATACGGCCGAAGTCGCCGATATCGTCCTGCCAGCCACCATGTTCGTCGAGCATGACGATCTTTACCGCGCCGGTGGCCAGCAGCATATCCTGCTCGGGCCAAAGCTGGTCGAGCCGCCGTCCACGGTGCGCACCAACCTCTTCGTCATCGAAGAACTGGCCAAGCGACTCGGCGTCGATCATTTCCCCGGTTTCTGCCTTGACGAACGCCAGCATATCGACCGCATCCTGAAGGCCAGCCACTGGGGCGCCTACGAGGATCTGGCGCAGACCAAATGGATCGACGCCCAGCCGGATTTCGAAACCGCCCATTACATCAAGGGTTTCGGTTATCCCGATGGGAAATTCCGCTTTCGGCCGGATTGGGCGAACGGCCCGTCGCCGGACAAGCCGCCGAAAAATGTCGGGCCGCTGGGACCGATCGGCGAACTGCCGGTCTTCCCCGACCAGGTCGATGTCATCGAAGTGGCGGACGAGGCGCATCCCTTCCGGCTGGCGACTTCCCCGGCCCGCAGCTTCCTCAACTCCTCCTTCACCGAGACGAAAAGCTCCTATGAGCGGGAAGGGCGGCCGGAAGTGATGATCGAGCCGACCGATGCGGAGCGCCTCGGCATCGTTGACGGCGATATCGTCCGGCTCGGCAACACCCGCGGCGAAATCCGCCTGCATGCAAGGCTCGTGGCCGGCGCGAGGCCGGGCGTGCTGATCGCCGAGGGGCTGTGGCCGAACAGCAAACATCTCGACGGCGAGGGCATCAACGTGCTGACCGGCGCCGACGCCGTTGCGCCCTATGGCGGTGCGGCCTTCCACGACAACAAGGTATGGCTTCGCAAGGACGCAGCATGACCGGGCGGAATGATCGGGTGAAGCTCGTCAGCGAGAAGACGTTGTCGGATGGCTGGACGCGGCTTTCGAGCTACGAACTCGACTACGCCGATCGCAGCGGCGAAACCCACCGCCTGCATCGCGAAATCTACCATAAGTCCGAGGCCGCCTGCATCCTTCTCTACGATGCGAAGCGCGACATGGTCGTGCTGGTGAGGCAGTTCCGATTGCCCGCCTATCTGACCGGCAAGCCGGCATGGATGGTCGAAGTGCCGGCCGGGCTGCTCGACGAGGACCACCCGGAAGAGGCGATCCGGCGCGAAGCGATGGAGGAAACCGGCTACCGCCTGCGGGATGTGCGGTTTGTTTTCAAGGCATTCATGTCGCCGGGCGCGATCACCGAACTCGTGCATTTCTTCCATGCGCCGATCGATCTCTCCGACCGGGTGAACGGCGGCGGCGGGCTTGCCGAGGAGCACGAGGATATCGAGGTTCTCGAACTGCCGCTCGACGAGGCCTTCGCGATGATCGCCAACGGCGACATCATCGATGCGAAGACAATCATGATGCTGCAATGGGCGGTGATAAACCGGTCATCGTTCACCGTCTGATGTCCCGGCGGTGCCGCCGCGCAATGCTTGAGGCCCCGATAGACGCGTTCGCCTGTTGTTTCAGACGCCGTGCGAATGTGACTTGACCTTAAGCCGCCCGGATTTCACATGAATGTCACGAATGGCGGCTAAGCGCTGCGTCTTGATAATCATCCTTATATGGTCAGGAGAAAGCCATGTGGCTCGGCAATTTCACCCTCGTTCTGCCGAACGAGGTGGTGAACTCAGGTTCTGTGCGGATTGAAGATGGCGTGATCGCCGAGATTCGCCCCGAACCGGTCGCCGGCGCCGTGATCGACGGCGGCGGGCGACTGCTGATGCCGGGCTTCGTCGATCTGCATGGCGACATGATCGAGCGCGAGATCGCGCCGCGGCCGAACGCCCAGATGCCGATCGATTTCGGCATCCACGAACTAGACAAGAAGCTTGCCGCAGCCGGCGTCACCACGGCCTACGCAGCCGTTTCCTTTGCCACCGAAAGCGTCTACGGCCATGTCCGCTCGCTGGAAACGACCTCGGCCATCATCGAGGGCATCAACCGCCTGGGCGACAATCTGCTGATCGACCACCGCGTTCACGCCCGCTACGAGATCACCAATGTCGGCGCGGCGCCGGCTCTGGAACGGCTGCTGAAGGCCGATGAAATCGACATGGTATCGCTGACCGACCACACGCCAGGCCAGGGCCAGTACAACAACATCGCCGCCTACGTTGCCAGCATCTCGGAACGCCGGGCGATTTCCGAGGAAATGGCCGCCGAGATCGTTCAGAAGCGCATTGCCATGCGCAACGATCCGCAGATCGAGGTGAAGCTGAAGGAAATCGTTTCGCTCTCCTTGCAACACGGCCTGTCGCTCGCTTCCCATGACGACGACAGTATCGAGAAGGTGGCGGAGATGTTCGATCTCGGCGTCACGATCAGCGAATTCCCGGTAACCTTGCCGGCCGCCGAGGAGGCGCGCCGACGCGGGCTCTGGACGCTGATGGGCGCCCCGAACGCGCTGCGCGGCCAGTCGATGTCCGGCAATCTCAGCGCGCTCGACGCCGCCAAGGCCGGTCTGTTGACGGTGATTGCCGCCGATTACCATCCGGCCGCCTTCGTGCCGGGCATCTTCAAGCTGGCGGAGGCATCGGCAGGCGGCCTGCCGGCAGCCGTCGCCATGGCGACCGGCAATGCCGCCCGCTCCGCCGGCCTGACGGATCGCGGCGAGATCGCGGTCGGCCAGCGCGCCGATCTGGTCGTGGTGGAAAAGGGCGACGTGCACCGCATCCGGGCCACCTTCCGCGCCGGCCGCTTCGTCTACAGCGACGGCACGCTGCACCCGCTCCGGGCATTGGCGGCGTAAGGCTCGGATTCTATTCCTCCCAGGACTTCTGGTTCTTCGGCAACCTGCCTGTCGGGTCGATGACGTGGACGCGGCAGGTCGGCTCCCCAGTCCCACAGCACGAGATTGCTGACCGAGGTTGCGGCCCGGTGGGCGAAGGAGGGGACGAGGATGCCGGCATAAGTGCCGGAAAGATCGTCATAAATCACCCACGACTCCGGTCGCCTGCTTTCCGAGAGTGCGGACGCCCAGGCGGAGGCCATGACATCAAGCGATATGCCAAGCGCATTTTGCGAAACCTCGTCCGTAAGGTCGGCGATATCGTCGCAATCGATATCGTAGGAGCAGATCGTCAACGGATGGATCTTGTGTCCAAACCCTTGGCTTGCTTCGGTGATCGCACCTTCGATCGAAGTAGAGAGATAGAGTGCCGGTATGCCCTTGGGATTGAAGCGGGCACCGCGAATGGCCGCACCTTCGCCGGAGATCGGACTGATCGCCCAGCGCGGATCATGGGCGCGATAGCAGACGCCCTGGAACCTCAAGCAAAGCCGCCGATCGCCAGATGATCGAGATAGTCGCGCAAGGCGGCTGCCTTGCCGTTCTTGACGATGCTCTCTGCTGTCCGGCCGCCAAAGGCCGGAATGGGCTCGGCACGATACCAGGCCAGGGCCTGCCGTTCGCTTCCTGCCCACTCGCTGACGCGGTGGATGATCTCCGCCATTTCACCGATCCGGGTGGTCGCTGCAGGAGACTGCGCTCGCTCCTTGCGCTGGAGCGTGTTGGCGGAAAGCCCGGCCGTCTCAGCCAGTTCGCGTTTTGAGATCCCAAGGCGGATAGACACGGCTTCGGCTTCCATCGACGGCATCCCTAAATCGAGAATTCGCTGAGTTTTACCAACCATGTCCGGTCTCCTGTACGAAGATTACGTACAGAATGTAGGACGTTGGGCGCTCCATGTCGAGTCCCGGCTCTATCTGCCCGCCGAGAAGATCCGCTGATCCGCGATATCGGTCGTTGTGCCGGGCGAGGTGATCGTCCGGCCGCCCTCCATCCGCACCTTGCCTTCCGCCAGCAGCTTCAGGGCCAGCGGATAGAGCTTGTGCTCGACGGTCAGCACGCGGCCGGCCAAGGTCTCGGCGGTGTCGTTGGCAAGCAACGGGACGGCGCCTTGGGCGACGATCGGGCCTTCGTCCATGCCTTCGGTGACGAAATGCACGGTGCAGCCGGCGATCTTCACGCCGGCCTGGATGGCGCGTTCATGGGTATGGAGGCCCGGGAAGAGCGGCAGAAGGGCAGGGTGGATGTTGAGGATGCTGCCTTCGTAGCGGCTGATGAACTCGGCCGAGAAGAGCCGCATGTAGCCGGCGAGGCAGAGGATGTCCGGCTGGACCTCGTCGAGGGCCGCAAGGATCGCCGCCTCGTGTTCGGCCTTGCCGGCAAAACCCTTGCGTTCGAAGACGAAGGTTTTGATGCCGCGCGCCTGCGCCTTCTCGATGCCGCCCGCCGAGGGTTTGTCGGAGAAGACTGCGACGATTTCGGCCGGGAAATCCGGCGCGGCGCAGGCATCGGCGAGCGCCAGCATGTTGGAGCCGCCACCGGATATGAACACGGCGACGCGCTTTCTGCGCGCCGTTTCTGCCGCCGGTGCGCTCATAGTCCGAGCGTGCCCTGGTAGATCACGCCGGGGCCGCCTTCGGCGCGCTCGACCATGCGGCCGAGCGGCACGACGATCTCGCCCTCACCGGTCAGGATATCGGCGACCGCCTGGGCGTTCTCGGGCGCGACCACGACGATCATGCCGATACCGCAGTTGAAGGTGCGCAGCATTTCCTTCGGTTCGACGCCGCCGGTTTTGGCGAGCCACGAGAAGACGGGCGGGACGGGAATGGAGTCGAGATCGATTTCGGCCGCCAGGTTTTTCGGCAGCACGCGCGGAATGTTTTCCGGAAAACCGCCGCCCGTAATGTGGGCGAGCGCCTTCAGGGCGCCGGTCTCGCGGATCGCCTTCAGCAGCGGCTTCACGTAGATGCGGGTCGGCGTCAAAAGCGCCTCACCCAGAGTCATGCCCTCACGGAAGGGAGCGGGCGCGTCCCAGGCGAGGCCCGAAAGCGTCACGATCTTGCGCACGAGCGAGAAGCCGTTCGAATGGACCCCCGACGAGGTCAGGCCGAGGATGACGTCGCCGGAAGCGATATCGCCGACCGGCAGCAATTGGCCGCGCTCGGCGGCACCGACTGCAAAACCGGCGAGGTCGTAGTCGCCGTCGGAATACATGCCGGGCATTTCGGCGGTCTCGCCGCCGATCAGCGCGCAGCCCGCCTCGCGGCAGCCGGCGGCGATGCCGGAGACGATTGCCGCACCCTGGTCCGGGTCGAGCTTGCCGGTGGCGAAATAGTCGAGAAAGAGCAGCGGCTCGGCGCCCTGGACGACGAGATCGTTGACGCACATGGCGACAAGGTCGATCCCGACAGTGTCGTGGAAATTGGCGTCGATGGCGATCTTCAGCTTGGTGCCGACGCCGTCATTGGCGGCAACCAGGATCGGATCGGTGAAGCCCGCGGCCCTGAGGTCGAAGAGGCCGCCGAAGCCGCCGATCTCGCCGTCTGCGCCGGGCCGGCGGGTCGAGCGCACGGCCGGCTTGATCTTCTCGACCATGAGGTTGCCCGCGTCGATATCGACGCCGGCATCGCTATAGGTGAGACCGTTCTTGCCCGCCTCGCTCATCGTTCATCTCCAATGATCGTTGTAGCGGCCCGCAATTGCACGACATCGCGCCGGATGCAAGCGTTGGACGCGGTTTTGAAGGCTTTTCACAGGTCTTGCTGCACCGCTTCCAAACCCTTGACCTGGGTTACGGGCTTCCCTATCCCTTTTTTTTGCCCGGGCAATTCAGAGGAAGCGGCGATGGCATATCATATCAGCGGCGCAAGCCTGAAGCGCTACATCTTCTTCTGGGTCGGCGTTCTCATCGTCTTCGTGGTGTTTTTGTGGTTCTTCCGTTCGATCCTGCTGCCTTTCGTGGCCGGCATGGCGCTCGCCTACTTCCTCGATCCGGTGGCCGACTGGCTGGAAAGACGGGGCTTGAGCCGACTAATGGCGACGGTGGTGATCCTCGTCTGTTTCGTGCTGGTCTTCGCGCTGTCGCTGATGCTGGTGATCCCGATCATCATCAACCAGTTCACCGAGTTCGCCGCCGCCCTGCCGGGCTATATCTCCCAGCTGCAGCAGATCATATCGAGCCCGGAAAGCTCGTTCCTGCCGCATTGGATCAGCGCCCAGATCGAGACGGTCAAGCAGAATTTCTCCGAAGTGCTGAGCCAGGGTGCCGGTTTCGTCGGCTCGCTGCTCGCCCAGATCTGGAATTCCGGCAAGGCGATCATCGACCTCGTGTCGCTCTTGATTGTCACGCCCGTCGTCGCCTTCTACATCCTGCTCGATTGGGACCGGATGGTCGCCAAGGTGGATAGCTGGGTGCCGCGCGACCAGGTGGCGACGGTGCGCGAGATCGCCCGGGAAATGGATGAATCGGTCGCCGGTTTCATTCGCGGCCAAGGCTCGCTCTGCCTCATCCTCGGCATCTTTTATGCGGTTGGCCTGTCGGTCGTCGGGCTCAATTTCGGGCTCCTGATCGGCTTCGTCGCCGGCATGATCAGCTTCATTCCCTATATCGGCTCGCTGATTGGCCTGGTTCTCTCGGTCGGCGTGGCGCTGGTGCAGTTCTGGCCGGATTATCCGTGGATCATGGCGGTTGCCGGCGTCTTCTTCGTCGGCCAGTTCGTCGAGGGCAATATCCTGCAGCCGAAGCTGGTCGGCGAAAGTGTCGGCCTGCATCCGGTCTGGCTGATGTTCGCGCTGTTTGCCTTCGGCGCCATATTCGGCTTCGTCGGCCTGCTGATTGCGGTGCCGGCCGCCGCGGTGGTCGGCGTGCTTGTCCGTTTTGTGCTGTCGCGGTATCTTGACAGCGACATCTATTTCGGGCGAGCGGCGGAACTCCCCTGGGAAGAGGCCGAGCGGTCGCATGTGCTGGAACACGGCGAAAATGCTGGGCAGATAACCGGCCCGAATGACCCTCACGCGAATGACTCTCAGAAGAGCATTTGAAAGACCAATGACCGAGACGAGCGAGCGCGAGCGGCGCAGACAAGAGCAGTTGCCGCTGCAATTCACCCATGATGCGGCGAGAACCCGGGACGACCTCCTGGTGTCCGAACGCCTGGCTGCGGCCGTGGCGATCGTCGACGAATGGCCGGCCTGGCCATCGCCGGTCGTCGTGCTGGCGGGTCCGGTGGGGTCGGGAAAATCGCACCTGGCGCATATCTGGCGGGAAAAGGCGGGGGCGGCCGAGATCCATCCCGTCGCCGGCTCGAATGCCGCGGCGGTTGCCGCTGCCGGGCCGGTCCTCTTCGAGGATGCCGAACGCCGTGGTTTCGACGAAACCGAACTTTTCCACGTCATCAACAGCGTGCGCGAGAACGGCCATAGCCTGCTGATGACCTCGCGCCTGTGGCCGGTCTCCTGGGGCGTTACCCTGCCGGACCTCAAATCCCGGCTGAAGGCGGCGACCGTGGTGGAAATCGGCGAACCGGACGAGGATCTTTTGGCCCAGGTGATCGTCAAGCTGTTCGCCGACCGCCAGCTTTATATCGACGATAAACTGGTGGGCTACATCGTCAACCGGATGGAACGGTCGCTCGGTGCGGCGCAGACGATCGTCGAGCGGCTGGACCGCCTGGCGCTGGCGCGCGGTACCAGGATAACCCGTCCGCTGGCGGCGGAAGTGCTGAACGATTTTGGGAATTCCGGGACCGCTGCCGGCGCTGACGATTGACTGTGACAGTTCCCTCGTCAAACTGTATTCGGCCCTAAGGGGTAGCATGGGATGGATGAGATGGATTCGATCACGACTGAAACGCGCGAGCCTGGTCTGGAAGCGGCCAATACCGACTTCGACCTGATGAGCAGTCCGGACCGGTTTATCAATCGTGAATTCTCCTGGCTGCAGTTCAACCGCCGCGTTCTCGAGGAAACGCTGAATACCGCCCATCCGCTTCTGGAGCGGGTCCGCTTCCTGTCGATCTCGGCCGCCAATCTCGACGAATTCTTCATGGTGCGCGTCGCCGGCCTCGAAGGCCAGGTGCGCCAGGGCATCGTCATCCGCTCGCCGGATGGCAAGACGCCGGCCGAACAGCTCGACAATATCCTGCAGGAGATCGACAACCTGCAGATGGAGCAGCAGGCCTCGCTTGCCGTGCTGCAGCAGTATCTCGCCAAGGAAGACATCCTGATCGTCAGGCCCGCGGCACTTTCCGCCGAGGATCGCAACTGGCTGGCGAACTCTTTCGACGACGAACTTTTCCCGGTCCTCACGCCGCTGTCGATCGACCCGGCCCATCCGTTCCCGTTCATCCCCAACCTCGGCTTCTCGATGGGCCTGCAGTTGCACAGCAAGCACGGCAAGGAGCCGATGACCGGGCTGTTGCGCCTGCCGACCACGCTCGATCGCTTCATCCGCCTGCCGGACCTCAATTCGGCGATCCGCTACATCACCCTGGAAGATGTGGTGGGCATGTTCACCGACCGGCTCTTCCCCGGTTACGAGGTGAAGGGCGCCGGCACGTTCCGCATCATTCGAGACAGCGATATCGAAGTCGAGGAAGAGGCCGAAGACCTGGTGCGCTTCTTCGAGACGGCGCTGAAGCGCCGCCGCCGCGGCAAGGTCATCCGCATCGAGACCGATTCGGAAATGCCGGCGTCGCTGCGTCAGTTCGTGGTGCAGGAACTCGGCGTGCCGGAAAACCGCGTCGCGGTTCTGCCGGGCCTTCTGGCGCTCAACACCATGTCCGAAATCACCAAGGCGCCGCGCGACGACCTGCGCTTCGAGACCCACAATGCCCGATTTCCCGAGCGAGTTCGCGAACACGCTGGCGACTGCCTTGCAGCCATCCGCGAAAAGGACATGGTGGTTCATCATCCTTACGAATCCTTTGACGTGGTTGTGCAGTTCCTTCTGCAGGCGGCGCGCGACCCGGACGTGCTCGCCATCAAGCAGACGCTCTACCGCACCTCGAACGACAGCCCGATCGTCCGGGCGCTGATCGATGCGGCCGAAATGGGCAAGTCGGTGACGGCACTGGTCGAGCTCAAGGCCCGGTTCGACGAAGAGGCGAACATCCGCTGGGCCCGCGACCTGGAGCGCGCCGGCGTGCAGGTGGTCTTCGGTTTCATCGAACTGAAGACCCACGCCAAGATGTCGATGGTTGTGCGCCGCGAGGACGGCAAGCTGCGCACCTACTGCCATCTCGGCACCGGCAACTACCACCCGATCACCGCCAAGATCTATACGGACCTGTCCTTCTTCACCTGCAACCCGAAGATCGCCCACGACATGGCGAACATCTTCAACTTCATCACCGGTTACGGCGAGCCGGCGGAAAGCATGAAGCTGGCGGTTTCGCCCTATACGCTCCGTCCGCGCATCCTGCGCCATATCGAGGAGGAGATCTGCCACGCCCAGGAAGGCAAGCCGGCGGCGATCTGGATGAAGATGAATTCGCTGGTCGATCCGGAAATCATCGACGCGCTCTATCGCGCCAGCCGCGCCGGCGTCGAGATCGACCTCGTGGTGCGCGGCATCTGCTGCCTGCGTCCGCGGGTGGCCGGCCTCTCCGACAATATCCGCGTCAAGTCGATCGTCGGCCGCTTCCTGGAACACAGCCGCATCTTCTGCTTCGGCAACGGTTTCGGCCTGCCGTCCGACAAGGCGCTGGTCTATATCGGCTCCGCCGACATGATGCCGCGCAACCTCGACCGCCGGGTCGAGACGCTGGTGCCGCTCCTCAATCCGACCGTGCACGAGCAGGTTTTATCCCAGATCATGCTCGGCAACCTGATTGACAACCAGCAGAGCTACGAGATATTGGCCGACGGCACGTCGCGGCGCATGGAAGTGCGCAAGGGCGAGGAACCTTTTAACGCGCAGCACTATTTCATGACCAATCCGAGCCTCTCGGGGCGCGGTGAAGCCCTGAAGTCCAGCGCTCCGAAACTTATCGCCGGCCTTGTGTCGGGACGCAAGAAATAGGCAATATGGTACGATCAGAAGCCCAGGGGCGCCTTCCGGGGATCGCTCCTGTCTCCGTCATCGACATCGGCTCGAACTCCGTCCGCGTCGTTATCTACGAAGGCCTATCCCGCGCGCCGACCGTCCTCTTCAACGAGAAGGTGCTGTGCGGCCTCGGCAAGGGATTGGGTTCGAACGGCCGCATGGACGACGAGGGCGTCGCGCGCGCCCTGTTGTCGCTGAAGCGTTTTCGCGCTCTTTCCACCCAGGCCCGCGCCACCGAAGTCTACGTGCTGGCGACCGCTGCTGCTCGCGAAGCGTCCAACGGGCCGGATTTCATCCGCCAGGCGGAGGAGATCCTCGGCCAGCAGGTGCAGCTTCTCTCCGGCGAGGAGGAGGCGCGGTATTCGGCGCTCGGCGTCATCAGCGGCTTCCATGATCCCGACGGCATCGCCGGCGACCTCGGCGGCGGTTCACTGGAACTGATCGACATCAAGGGCAAGGAGTTCGGCAAGGGCATCACCCTGCCGCTCGGGGGGCTGCGGCTGTCGGAATCCTCCGGCAATTCGCTTTCCAAGGCGCGCACCTTCGCCCGCAAGCAGGTGAACACCGCGCGGTTCCTGGAAAACGGCGCGGGCCGCACCTTCTATGCCGTCGGCGGCACCTGGCGCAACATCGCCAAGCTGCACATGGAAATGAGCAAGTATCCGCTGCACATGATGCAGGGCTACGAACTGTCTCTCGAGGATATGCAGAAATTCCTCGACGAGGTGATTGCGGCCAAGGACAGCAAGGACCCCGCCTGGCAGGCCGTCTCGAAGAGCCGCCGTTCGCTGCTGCCCTTCGGTGCGATCGCCATGCAGGAAGTGCTGGCGGTGATGAAGCCCGCCAGGGTGAGCTTTTCGGCGCAGGGCGTTCGTGAAGGCTATCTCTATTCGTTGCTTTCCGACGAAGAGAAGGCAAGCGATCCACTGCTGGTTGCCGCCGACCAGCTCGCGATCCTGCGCGCCCGATCGCCCGAACACGCCCGCGAGCTTGCCGACTGGACCGGCCGCATGGTGCCGGCCTTCGGGATCGTCGAGACGGAAGAGGAAAGCCGCTATCGCCAGGCCGCCTGCCTGCTCGCCGATATCAGCTGGCGCGCCCATCCGGATTATCGTGGCCTGCAGGCGCTGAACCTGATCGCCCACTCCTCCTTCGTCGGCATCACCCATGCCGGCCGGGCCTATCTGGCGCTCGCAAACTACTACCGTTTCGAAGGCCTGCACGACGACGGCGCCACCGGCCCGCTGGCGACGATCGCGACGCCCCGCCTGCTCGATCTCGCAAAGCTGCTCGGCGGGCTGCTTCGCGTCGTCTACCTCTTCTCGGCATCGATGCCAGGCCTCGTCAACCACCTGACCTTCCGCCCGTCCTTCGAACCGGATCTTGATCTCGAATTCGTCGTGCCCTCCGCCTACCGCGATTTCGCCGGCGAGCGGCTGGACGGCCGCCTGCAGCAGCTGGCGAGGCTGACGGGCAAGCGGCTGGCGTTCCGGTTCGAGTAGGCCGGGCAGGGACGCATGGAACTGGGCCAGGCAAGTGCCGTCACCATGCCGGCCGCCTTCAGCACCCTCATTCGACCTGAGGGCTTACTCCGATTGGACGACTTCCCTGGCGACGCCGTTGATTTATTTTACGGCGCGTCAAAAGGGAGGAGATGGATGTCATACCTGCATATCTGGATCTGGGCCACGCTCGCGTTCGTCGTCTGCGCAACGCTGATGACGCTGGGTTACTTCAATATCGAAGGAAAGCTGCTCGCCCCGCCGCCCTTCTATCTGGAAACCTGGGCGGGACTGATGGCCTTCGTGACGGTGTCCGCCGCCTTCATCAAATGGCTGTTCAATTATCGCGGGTGAGGGGCCGCAGCCGTGCGTCAGGCCCTGGTCACGGGGAGTTTCGGGACCGGTCTGGCGAAAACAGCTGTAATGGTCCGTTTCGAACCATTCCCGAGATCAACGACCATGAACATCATCAGTTGCTCGTCACGAACGGCGAAAAGAACATCGAAAACTTTGTTGCTGTAGGTCGCGCCAGGCCGCATTTTCCACCGCCCCCGGCCGGTGGCGAAGTGTGCAGGGCCGTTTCGATCCGCTTGTACTGTTGCAGACCAACCGTTGTTTGCGCTGACAATAAGAACTGTGCCCTGCCTCACGATCCCAACAAAACAAGCTGCGCATGATCCCGCGTCGGAGGAAATCTGCTGCCATCGGCCGGAGAGTTGGACTTCCTGCGACCTCACTTCTTGCGAAGATAATAAAGCAAAGAAAGCGAACGAAATCAGTTTAAAAGCGAGGCGCACGTCTCTCTCCGCACAACCAAAAACATCTGTACTTGTCCACCTCGGCGATGAGGGCCGAGCCATCAGTCAGTCGCGCACGTTTCCATATACAATTCAAGGTCACATTGTTGGGCAAGGAGATGTCCTGCGTCCTTCGCATCGAGCAAATTAGCGGATCGCCGGAGGCTCGCGCCTGCCTACGGCCGAACCTCGAAGTAGGTTTCCTACCCGCCATAGACAATCGCTCGCGATTGCAACGACAGTGGAATTTTTCCGGTTGCGTCCGCCGGCATTTTCATGTGCATGCTCGCGAAACCGATATTATCCCCAACTGGCTGAGCAAGCTTGGATGTCTGTGAGCGCACCCCCTCGTGAGATCGGCTTTGTCCTGTTTGCCGGGCTGACCCAGCTTGATTTGACCGGGCCTTGGGAAGTTCTGACGCGGCTGCCGAATACGCGTTGCCATCTGCTGGCCGAGGGACGCGCTCCCGTTCGAAGTGCGAGCGGACTGAGTATCGTCCCAAGCATGTTGCTTGAAGAATGCGGTCAACTCGACATCGTTGTTGTTCCGGGCGGGCCCGGTCATCTCGATGCGATGCAGGACGAACGTCTTCTCTCGTTTCTACAGCGCCAGGAGCCCGGCTGCCAGTTCCTGATGGCCGCCTGGCACCGGAACGCTGGTGCTTGCCGCCGCTGGTCTGCTTCAGGGCTACGAGTGCACCACTCACTGGACGGCGCTGCATAGGCTCTCAGCTTTCGGAGCAATGCCCGTGCCTCAACTGCGGCATCCGCCAGTTCACGGCCGAGAGGAGCCTCGGTTGTCTGCGGTGGGGCGATGGGTGGCGTCATCAGAAATGCGCCATCCGCGCCCTTGAATGCAGCAATGAGATCCTTCTGAAAGCCAGGTTCAAGAGGGACTGTCACGATTTCGGCGCCAAGTTTCTCCAGGCTTAAAGCCGCAGCTGAGTCCTTTTTCCGGGTTAAAGCGCGGACACGGAAACGCTCGCTACGAAGGAGTGTCGCGGCTACGCTTCGCCCCTGTTTGCTCGTTGCCCCGACAATCGCGATAAGTGGCTTTTCTTTTGTGGACATCTTTGAGTTTAAACCTTTCCAGTCACTGGCGGCCGACGACGCAGGCAAGCTCACGTTGCGGCAAGAGCTGTCAGCCCATGCCGCCACCTCAATGACGAACACCCTAACTCAATACATTTTATTGCTGTAGATGTGCGGAATACATAATATAATGCCATTTTATGGATGAATGGTCGCCGGCGAATCGCCGGTGTAGCCACTGCTCTATCCCCATGTCCCAAACAAAAAGAGCGCCCGGCTTTCGCCGGACGCTCTTCGCTGTTGGCACGTCTGCTGCTTACTTGGCAGACAGGAATTCGCCGACTTCGAGTACGCTGAACTCGTTGTTGTCGGCCCTGTCGACGGCGCGGCCTGCCGAGAAGGGCAGGTTATTGTCGTTGCCGATGATGATGTGGGCGGCGTCGATCACGTCGACGTTCTCGATCGTCACGAACGGCATGTCGTAGACGCCGGCGACACTGCCGGCCTTCTTCTTGTTGTCCGGGTCCTGGATGTTCATCAGGTCGATATAACCGATCTTGCGGACGGCCTTGCCGACATTGGCGTCGTTGAACTCGATCTTGTAGACGCGCTTCAATTCGGCCGGAGCGTCGAAGCAATCCGGCTTCGGCTGTTTCGGATCGGCGCAGGCCTTGTCCTTGGTGCCGGCGCCGTTGTCGCGCTCGATCACGAGGGCGGTCGAGGCGTCGATCATGTTGAAATCGCCGATCGCGGCGCCCTTGTCGGCGAACGGATACAGCCACGAACGGCCGGTCCACTTCTTGGAGGCGACGTCGAATTCGATGACGCGGATGGCGGTCTTGCCGTCGGCCTGCTCGACCTGGCCGTCGTCCTTGTAGAGCGGGCCTTCGAGCAGGCCGTAGAGCTTGGAGCCATCCTTCGCCATAGCGAGGCCTTCGAAGCCTCCGGAACGCTTCAAGTTGAAGACCGGCATCTTGGCAGCGGGGTTGCCCGGCAGCTGGATGAGCGGGTTGTCCGGCGAAAGCACCGGCTTGCCGTCGACGGTGGTGGCGATGACGTCGGTAAGACGGCCCTGAATATCGAACTTGAGCAGGTAGGGGCCGAATTCATCGCCGAGCCAGAAGCCATCGGCGACCGGCTGTACGGATTCGATGTCGAAATCGGCGCCGGTCAGGTAACGGGTTTCGGTGGCTTCGGTGACGATCGGAAACGGAGCGATCTTGTTCGGATCGGAGAGGAAGACGTTCTTGACGACTTCAGCCTTGTTGGCGGCCCAGTCGAACTTCATCTGGTGCAGGAAAAGCATCGAGTCGGACGAGTTGAACTTCGAGCCGAAACCGTTATCCGACAGCGTCCAGAAGGTGCCGTCAGCCATGGTCTTGATGCCGGAAAAGCCCTGGATCGGCTGGCCGTCGAGCGGCAGCTTGACGTCGGTGATGCGGGCGCCGTCCTTGCCCGGCAGGGTGCCGAGGGTGTCGGTGCGCTTACGGTCGGCGGTGGTGAACTTGCCGGAGGTCTTGAGGAACGCCGGCGCATCGGCCGGAGCCGGAACGACCGTGTTGGCGGGGAGGATTGCCTGGCCGGTGAGCTTGGCCGGAAAAACCTTGTCGTCAGCAGAAGCGGAGCCGCCGATCAGCGCGGCAAGCGCTACGGTGGCGAACAGAATTTTGGTCATGGGATCACCTGTTGGTTGGCGTGTCAAAGACGCCAACCGGTTAAGGTGAGTGCATGACGGTGAGGTGATGGAAGATTGACGCTTCGATGAAGCTTTGATGACTGAAATTTCACAAAGGCCGGCGGCCTCAGGCGCTCCTGCGAAGCGCCATCCAGCGGCCCGGCGTCATGCCGAACGTCTTCTTGAAATGACGGGTGAAATGCGCCTGGTCGGCAAAGCCCGTATCGGCCGCGATATCCGCCAGGCTGCCGCCTTGTGACAGCAGGACCTTCGCCCGGTCGAGCCGGCGCATGACGAGATAGCGGTGCGGACTGGTGCCGAGAAGCTTTCGGAACTGCCTTGCGGTCGTGTAGCGATCGAAACCGCTGACTTCCTCCAGTTCCTCCGAAGAAACCGTCCGGTCGGCGTTCGTCTGCAGGTAATCGCGGCAGCGCAGAACCGCCTGTTGTGCCCGCGGCGTGCCGGCAACGCTGCCCTTGCCGTCGGCATGGTGCCAGAGACTTGTGGCTATGCGGCCGATCAGGTCGTCGAGCAGCAGGTCCTGCGGCTCGGCCGCGAGATCGTCCAGGGCTTCGAAAAGACACTGCCGGAATTCCGCATCCGCTATGATGGGATCCGGCACGAAGGGCAGGCCGCGCGAACCGCCTGCCGCCTCGATCAGCCGTTCCGGCGGCAGGTAGAGCATGCGATAGCGCAGCCCGGCATCGGTGCCGGCCGCACCGTCATGCACCTCGTCCGGATGCAGCACGATGACATTGCCAGGCAGGCTGGCGCGGGCGGCGCCGCGATACTGGAAGGTCTGCACGCCGGAAAGCGTCAGCCCGATCGCATAGGTGTCGTGGCGATGCGGCTCGAAACCGAGCCCATGGAAGCGGGCCTCGATCCGCTCGATGCCGCGCGAGGAGGGCGCCTGGACGATGCCGTCAGGCGCGCCGCTTGCGCTGCCGTCGGGCGCGCCTCTTGCACTGCCGCCGGCGGTGGCTCCCGAGTTGCACGAACGTTCAAGACCGGCCGCATCGGCTGCCGCTATCTCGTCGGTCCCTGCATGGCCTTTGGCATAACCTTCGACGGAGTTGTTCTTCATGTTCGATACCAAGATCGCGATCGTGCTTCGCGATGACCTCGCCCCCTGGCAGGAGCTCAACGTGACCGCGTTTCTGACGAGCGGCATCATCGCGCAAAATCCCGCAATCATCGGTGAAGCATATCGGGATGCGGCAGGTCATGTCTACAATGCGATGAGCATCCAGCCGATCGTGGTGCTGACCGCCGACAACGAGACGCTGCGCACCATCCACCAGCGCTCGCTGGAACGGGAGGTGACGACGTCGGCCTATATCGAGGAAATGTTCTCGACGGGCCATGACGCGGCCAACCGCGAGGTATTCGCGCAGTTTGCGCCGGAGGATGCGAAACTGGTGGGCATTGCACTCCGGGCCGGGAAAAAGATCGTCGACAAGATCACCAAAGGCTCGAAAATGCATGCCTGACGGCTAAGAACATGGTCTTCGGAATGACCCAGAGCGCGGCGATCGGCGTGGTCGAGGCCACCACATAGGCGGCGATGCTAAGGAGCAGGTAGTTGAGCCAGGCGATGTGCTTTGCCGTCATCAGGCCCGGCAGGGCAACCAGCAGGTTGGCGGCGCAGATCACCCGGACGATCGGGCGAATCCAGAGCGGCGAGAAGGCTCCGAACCCCGACGCTTCCATCAGGGCGATGAGAAGCAACGACAGGAAGACGGCAATCGCCACCAGCACGCGAGAGGATGGGAGAAGCCTCATCCGAAGCTCGCCAGCCAGTGTTTGCCCACATAGTCGCCGGGGATATAGGGCAGGGCGCTTGTCACGAAATGCTGGGCGGTTGTTGGGTCAAGCGATTGGGGCATGGCTGGGCTTGCGTTGAAAAGCGTTTGATCAGGCGATATCATGGATAAACGAATTGTATCGAGCCGGAGGTGCTATGATGCATGCCATCACCATATCCCTGTCCGACGAACTGATGCGATTGCTCAAAGCGCGCGCCGCAAAGAACGGACGAAGCGTCGAGGCTGAAGTGGAGAAAATCCTGACCGACGTTTTGCTGCCAGATTTGAAGGCTACGCAAACCCCAAGTAGCCAGCATAGATTTAACGCTGACTGATCGCCTCACGGTGACGCAGCGATGGAGTTAAAGCTCCACCGCCTCGACCTTCTTGTTGACGAAGCGCAGGGCCACGCCGCCGTTGATCAGTTTGAGCGCTGTTTCGCCGAAGAGATCGCGGCGCCAGCCGGAAAGGGCGCCGACATTGGCGGCCTCGCCCTCGGCGGCGATCCTTTCGAGATCGTCGGTATTGGCGATGATCTTGGCGGCGACGCCCTGCTTGTCGGAGATCAGCTTCAGGAGAACCTTGAGCAGTTCGACCGCAGCGGCGGTGCCTTCCGGGACATGCACATGTTTCGGCGCATGCGGCATCTCGGTCTTCGGCAGGGCGAGCGCGGCGTTGACGGCTTCGATGATGGCGGCGCCGGAGGCGGAGCGCTCCCAGCCTTTGGGAATGGTGCGGAGCCGCGACATGGCTTCCACGTCCTTCGGCTGCTGCTGGGCGATCTCGTAGATCGCATCGTCCTTCAGCACGCGGGAACGCGGCACATTGCGGCTGCGCGCTTCGCGCTCGCGCCAGGCAGCGACAAATTTCAGAACGGCGAGTTCGGTCGGCTTGCGCAGGCGCGACTTGAGGCGCGCCCAGGCGTCGTCCGGATGCAGGTCATAGGTGCCGGGAGATTCCAGCACGGCCATTTCCTCGGTCAACCACAGGGCGCGGCCTTCCCGTTCAAGCTGGGCTTTGAGGAAGAGGTAGACGTCGCGCAGGTGGGTGACGTCGGCCAGAGCATATTCGAGTTGCTTGTCGGACAGCGGCCGGCGGCTCCAGTCGGTGAAGCGCGACGACTTGTCGATATGGACGTCCTTGATGCGGCTGACGAGCTGGTCGTAGGAGACCGAATCCCCGAAGCCGCAGACCATGGCGGCGACCTGGGTGTCGAAGATCGGATGCGGCACCAGATTGCCGAGATGGTAGACGATTTCGATATCCTGGCGGGCGGCGTGAAACACCTTGGTGACGGCGGGATTGGCCATCAGCTCGAAGAAGGGTTTCAGGTTCAAGCCCTTGGCGAGCGGATCGACAAGGACTTCGACAGTCGGGCTCGCCATCTGGATGAGGCACAGCTCGGGCCAGAAGGTCGTTTCCCTGAGGAACTCGGTGTCGATGGTGATGAAGTCCGATTGGGCCAGCTGGATGCAGGCTTCTTCGAGTGCGGCGGTCGTTTGGATCATCGTTTCATTCACGTGAGGGTGATCAACCTTCCTTCTCCTTCCGGCCGCATATGTCAATACGGAACGGTGCTTAACCTTTACTGGCGCTCGTCTTTCTCGGGCGGGCCGGCAAGCCTGTTGAAATAGGCAGACGTCCGAAGCAGCGAGCGGAAACGCCAGGAACGCTCCGATGGCGGCACCGAGGCGCGCGCCCGCATCCGCCTCAGCGTGAAGATCATGAAGCCGAGGAAAATGAACGAGGTGTAGGCGAAAAAGGCGCGGGGTCCGTAATATTGCAGCAGGATCGAGGCGAGCAGCGGCCCGATCGTCGCGCCGACCGACCAGTAAAACAGCAGGCCGGCCGAGACCAGCGCATGCTCTCCCGGCTTGGCGTAGTCGTTGCCATGCGCCGAGCACAGCGAATAGAGCGGCATCGAAAAGGCGCCGAATAGGAAGACGCTGACGATATTGGCGGTCTCGCTGGTGCCCGCCCCGAAGGAGAGGTAGGCGCCGGTGACGATCGAGCCGATCGTCGTCCACAGGATGACGCGGCGCCTGTCGAGCCGGTCGGAATAGATGCCGAGCGGATATTGCAGCACGACGCCACCGATGATGCCGGCGCTCATGAAGGTGGCGATCGAGGTGATGCTCATGCCGATCTCCGCTGCATAGATCGGCCCGATATTGCGGAAGGCGGCCATCGACAGGCCGACCGAGATGACGCCCACCACCGCGAGCGGCGAAATCCGCCAGACGGCCTTGAGGTCGAAAGCGATTGCCTGCGGCGGCGCAGGGCTGGATTTGTCGGCGATCGAGATCGGTACCAGCGACAGGATCAGCGCGATCGTAATGATGTTGAAGATGAACGGGCCTTCGATGCCGACGGTCGGGATGATGTATTGCGCCACCGTCACCGAGCCGAGATCGACGAAACGGTAAATGGAGAGCGTGCGGGCCCGGTTGGCATTGGTGACCTTGGCGTTGATCCAGCTCTCGACCGTCGCAAACAGGCTGGCGACCGCAATGCCGGTCACGAAGCGCATCGCGAACCAGAAGGTCGGGTCGACGATCATCGACATGCCGATCGACGCGGACGCCGTCACCGCGGCCATCGCCGAGAAGGTGCGGATATGGCCGATCTGCCTGAGCAGCCGCGTGACATACATGCAGCCGAAGGCGAAGCCGATACTGTAGCCGGCGCCGATCATGCCGATGGTGGAAGGCGAAAAGCCCTCAGCCGAGCCGCGCAGCGCGATATAGGTGCCCTGCAACCCGTTGCCGCCGATCAAAATGCCTGCGGTGACGAGGAGGGGGATCAACGGACGGATATGGCTCATCGGGGGAGGGCTTTGCGCGGGAATCGGGAACGGTTTTGGGCGGTTCTACCCGTTCTATATCCCGAACGGCCGGTGGGGCACAGCGATAAGCGACACCTACGAATTTTATAGAGGGCAGGCCGCAAAATGCGGTGCCTTCTGCAATTTCTCGTCGACGACTGTCGGAACGATGCCGCCTCAAACGTCAATTTCGTGCCACCGTTGTTCGTCTGACCTGAAAGGATGCCCATGCTGCCCGATACGCTCGAAGTCATTACCCTTTTCGTCGACGATATCGACGAGGCGAGGACCTTCTATCGAAAGGTCTTTTCGCCGCAGATCGTCTATGAGGATGAGGTTTCCTCGGTTCTTGAATTTTCGAACCTGATGATCAATCTGCTGCAGGTGACGCAAGCGCCTGAGCTGGTCGAGCCGATGCCGGTTGCATCGCTCCGTACCGGCGCGAGCTTCCTCCTCACCATACGGGTAGACGATGCCGACGAGGTCTGTGCCAGGCTGGGGGACCTTGGCGTCTCCCTGCTGAATGGGCCGATAGATCGGCCCTGGGGGCGCCGGACCGCGGCCTTTGCCGATCCTTCGGGGCATGTCTGGGAGGTCGCGCAGGTATTGAAGCCTGCCGACTAGCTCACCGGCTCTGGCCTTGCCGCTGTTGTTACCCTAATCCGAGGGAAAACGGAGGCGCCAGAACATGAGTCCCATCCTCATCGTCATCTTTCTCGCGGCAGCGGCGGCTCGAATCGCGAGCGTCGTCGTCTCGAAACGCCACGAGCGGATTTTGCGCGATGAGGGCGCCGTCGAGCATGGTGCGTTGAACACCCGGCTGCTGGCACTTGCCCACGGCCTGTTCTATCTCGCGGCGTCCGGCTGCTCGGCCCTGTCTGGACGGTGAAGATCATGATCGCCAGGAACCATCCGGTCAGCCGGCACTGGCTTTTCCGTAACCTTCGGCATCCGAACTATTTTCTGAACATCCTGCCGGAACTCGTCGGTTACTCGCTGATCTTCCATGCCTGGCTCACGCTTATGACCGGGCTACCGGTCTATCTGGTGATCCTGATCGTCCGCATCGTCCAGGAGGAGAGGGCGATGCGCGGCCTGTTCGGAACCGCCTCGGCGTCCTGACCTGCCGCCCGGAATCCCGCCGATCCTTCACGGCGTTTTGGGGCCAAGGTCGGTTCTACCTTGACAAAGCATGTCCATCATGCGCTTTTCCCGCCGATTTTCCATAAAGCCGGCAGGCCGTGCCATGCACGCCAAAAGACCGCAAAACCTACCAGTCCAGGATACTGAAATGCACCGTTACCGCAGCCATACCTGTGCCGCCCTCAAGAAGTCCGACGTCGGATCGACCGTCCGCCTGTCCGGCTGGGTGCATCGCGTGCGAGATCACGGCGGCGTGCTGTTCATCGACCTTCGCGACCATTACGGCATGACCCAGGTCGTCGCCGATCCGGACAGCCCCGCCTTCAAGACCGCCGAGATCGTCCGCGGCGAATGGGTGATCCGCATCGACGGCCTCGTCAAGGCGCGCTCGGAAGACACCGTCAACAAGGGCATGGCGACCGGCGAGATTGAACTCTACGCCCAGGAGATCGAAGTGCTCTCCGCTGCCAAGGAACTGCCGCTGCCGGTGTTCGGCGAACCCGACTATCCGGAAGACGTTCGCCTCAAGTACCGCTTCCTCGACCTGCGCCGCGAAACCCTGCACCGGAACATCGTCAAGCGCACCCAGATCATTTCCGACATGCGCCGCCGCATGGGCGAGATCGGTTTTGCCGAATATTCGACGCCGATCCTAACCGCCTCCTCGCCGGAAGGCGCGCGCGACTTCCTGGTGCCCAGCCGCATCCATGAAGGCAAGTTTTTCGCCCTGCCGCAGGCGCCGCAGCAGTACAAGCAGCTGTTGATGGTTGCCGGTTTCGACCGTTATTTCCAGATCGCCCCCTGCTTCCGCGACGAAGATCCGCGCGCCGACCGCCTGCCGGGCGAATTCTACCAGCTCGACCTGGAAATGAGCTTCGTCACCCAGGAAGACGTCTGGAACACGATGGGTCCTGTGATGACCGGCGTGTTCGAACAGTTCGCCGAAGGCAAGCCGGTCACCAAGGACTGGCCGCGCATTCCCTATGACGTGGCGATCCGCAAATACGGCTCCGATAAGCCTGACCTGCGCAACCCGATCGAGATGCAGGCCGTCACCGACCATTTCGCCGGCTCCGGCTTCAAGGTGTTCGCAGGAATGATCGCTGCCAACCCCAAGGTCGAAGTCTGGGCCATCCCGGCCAAGACCGGCGGTTCCAGAGCCTTCTGCGACCGCATGAACGCCTGGGCGCAGTCGACCGGCCAGCCGGGCCTCGGCTACATCTTCTGGCGCAAGGAAGGCGACAAGCTCGAAGGCGCCGGCCCGCTCGCCAAGAACATCGGCGAGGAGCGTACCGAAGCGATCCGCACTCAGCTCGGCCTCGAGGATGGCGACGCCTGCTTCTTCGTCGCCGGCGACCCGGCCAAGTTCTACAAGTTCGCAGGCGAAGCCCGCACCCGCGCCGGCGAGGAACTGAACCTCGTCGACCGCGACCGTTTCGACATGTGCTGGATCGTCGACTTCCCGTTCTACGAATGGAGCGAAGAGGAAAAGAAGCTCGATTTCGCCCATAACCCTTTCTCCATGCCGCAGGGCGGCATCGAGGCGCTGGAAAACCAGGATCCGCTGACGATCAAGGCATTCCAGTATGACGCGGTATGCAACGGCTTCGAAATCGCCTCCGGTTCGATCCGCAACCAGTCGCCGGAACTGATGGTCAAGGCCTTCGAAAAGGTCGGCCTCAGCCAGGCGGATGTCGAGGATCGCTTCGGTGGCATGTATCGTGCTTTCCAGTACGGCGCGCCTCCGCATGGCGGCGCTGCCTTCGGCATCGACCGAATCGTCATGCTGCTCGTCGGCGCCAAGAACCTGCGCGAAGTGACGCTGTTCCCGATGAACCAGCAGGCACAGGACTTGCTGATGGGCGCCCCGTCGCCGGCCACCCCGCAGCAGCTGCGCGAACTCGCCATCCGCGTCATGCCGACGCCGAAGAAGGACTGAGTTCTCTGAACAACAGAAAAGCCCGGCCAAGCGCCGGGCTTTTTGATTCAATCTCTGAGGATGACCGGCCTAAATGTCGGCAGCGACGGCCTTTTTCAGGTCGAGCGTGAACTGGCCCGACATGCCTTCGAGCGTCGTATTGGTCAGCCCCACCAGCGTGACTTTTCTCGTCAGGTCCATGAACCAGTGGTGACCGTAGACGCCGCCCCATTGCAGCGAGCCGGGGGAAACCGGCAATCCGGCCTTTGCTGGATCGAGTATGATCGCCCAGCCGAAGCCGAACCCGAAACCGGGCCGCGTCGGCTCCAGCAGATCGCCGATCTGGTTGGTCGTCATCTGCCGAACCGTCTTTTCCGACAGTAGCGGTGCGCCGCCCTTGGCGATGGTCTCGAGCACGGTCAGCACGTCGGAGGCGGTCCCGGCCATGCCTCCGCCGCCGGAATGGAAGGAGGCGGGGTTGAAGATCCGGTCCGGCACGAATGTCACCGATCCGTCGAGCGCCCGGACCTTTTCCGTCTCGCCCATGCGTTTCGGCTCGGGCGAACCGTCGACGTAAGGCGCCGCGAGCCGGCTGCGGTCGACAACGGTGAAGCCGGTATCGGAAAGGCCGAGCGGCCGCATCACCAGTTCAGTGACCGCCTCGCCGAGGCGTTTGCCGGTCTCCTTTTCGATGACGCCACCGAGCACGTCCATCGACACCGAATATTGCCAGCCAGTGCCGGGGGCGAAGAGCAGCGGCACAGAGGCGATGCGGCGCAGGTTCTCGTCGAGCGAAAGGCCCGGCCGGTCGACGCCGTCGGAGACGCCGGCGCGGACGTAAGGTCCTTCTTCCAGGTGGAAACAATAGCTGAGGCCGGACGTGTGGGTGAGAAGATGCCGGATGAGGATCACCGGTTCTGAGCCGTCCTCAAGGCGCGGCCGGAAGTCCGGCAGCCATTTCGTCACCGGATCGTCGAGGCCGATGCGGCCCTGTTCGATCAGCCGCATGGCGGCGATGGTGACGATCGGCTTGGTTATCGAGGCAAGCCGGAAGATCGTGTTCTCTTGGGTCATGAGGCCCGCTTCCCGGTCCGCCAATCCGGCGGCGCGGCGGTAGACGATCTCGCCGTCCCTGGCGATCATCACCACAGCACCGACGAGACGCCTGGAGGCGAGCGCGCTGTCGATCGCGGCCTCGATCGTGGGGAAGGGTATCTGGGCCGATGGATGGATTGGCAAATTCATGGGACAAAACCTTCGCTAAAGACGCTTTTATCTAGGGTCGCCTCGGCGAGGGGGCGATCCGGTCGGCCACAAAAAACATTGGGCGACATGCTGCAGACGATCGCAGACGACGGAACTGTTCAGTTTCATATTCTCGATCAGCCGCCAGCCGGGAGCCGATCAAATGGACCTAGGCAGCAAGTCGGGCTGTCCCTGTCTCATCACCGCAATCTTGTCGCTTGCGCCCACCCGTGGCGTCAAGACGCCGCCCCCTGGCTTTCCCGAGCGTCGGGCGAATAGGGGAACCATATCCGTGCGCTTTTGTTGTTAGGGCAGGCAGAAGCATAGGAGTTACGACATGCACAAGACCCTATTGGCCGCGTCGGCGGTCCTGATCGCACTCTCCGGTGCAGCTTACGCCCAGACGACGATCATCACCCAGGATCCGGTCACCACCAATTCGGCGGTCGTTCTGCCGGGCGAAGTTCGCACCTATGTCATGGAGCAGAGCGTTCCGTCGGTTTCCTATCAGGGCGACATCACCGTCGGGACCGCCCTTCCGGATACCGTCGAGGTGCATCCGGTCGATGGCTACGACAACTACGCCTATACGGTCGTCAATGACCGCCGCGTCATCGTCAATCCACAGACCAGGACCGTCATCCAGGTTCTGGAATAATTTCATCCGGCTCTTTTCGAGCAACAAAAAACCCGGCGAGCGATCGCCGGGTTTTTTTGTTGGCGGACGCATGGTCCTCAGTCGTTGGCGGTGACCTTGACGCCGAGGACGTTCGGAAGCGTGTTCGGCGCGCCCATCGCGGCACCCATGATCATCGGGAAGGGGACGGCATCGGCCGGTTCCGCGGTGATCGTGAAGCTGCCGGGCTTGTCGAGATAGGTGTTGACCGCAGCGCTCACCATGTTCTGCAGTTCCGGCACGTTGTACTGCGCCAGCATCATCGGCGTCATGCCCTTCAGCATCTGCGCCATGGCTTCGCCTGTGGTGCCCTGGCTCTTGCCGGCGTAGTCGAGCGCCTTCTTGGTAATGCCGGCATCCTCGAAGCGGATTTCGGCGCTGTTGAAGGTGAGGCGCTGCATCAGGCCGAGCATCGCAAGGCCCGCGGCCTGCTGTGCTTCTTCCTTGTTCGGATTGGCTTCCATCGCCTTGGCCGTTTCGTTCGCGGACTTGATGAAGTCGAGCGTGTAGCCGGATACGCTGAAGGCGAGATTGAGCTTGCCGACCTTGGCGAAATCGATCGCGTATTCGTCGATCTCCAGATTTCCGTCCGCCAGTGTCCAGCTTCCCGTCATGTTCACCTTGCCGTCGATCGAAGTGACGCCGAGCTGCTGCAGCGTGTCCTTCGCCTGGGCGTCGTCGACGAGGCTAAGGTCGCTCTTGACCCCGTTGATCTGAAGGTCGAAGCCGACGGAGGAGCTGTCGTCGGCGACCTCGGTGGTGAGGTTCATCCCATCGACCGAAAAGGCCTGCTTGCCGTCGACGGCGGCGGTCATCTTGCCGATATGCGCTTCGTCATAGAGCATGATCGCATCAAGGCCGTCGCCGCTTGGATTGCCGGGGACGGTAAGGCCGCTGATCGCGATGTCCGAGGCGGTGAAGACCGTCTTGTCCTGGCTGGTGTTGACGTTGTCGAAAGTGACCTTCTCGACCGTGTAGCCGCCGTTATTCTCTTCGACGCCCTCGAACTTGACGGTGCCGAGCGGCAGGCTCTGCTTGCCGGCCTGGACCAGCAGCTTGGCATTGGCGAGCGTCACGTTCGACCCGCTGACGGTGGCCTTTTCAGCCGAGAAGCCGGCGCCGCCCTGGATCGAGAGCGCGCCGTTGATCTTGGCGACGAGATCGTTGCCGTCGAGCGCGAATGCCGGGCCGGCGAAAATCGAAAGCGCTGCGCCGGCGAGCAGAAGCCGGGCCTTGGTGGAGTATTGCATCGGAGTTCCTCCTGGCGGGCGATGGTCCGGCCCGCGTTCCGTTAGGGTTTTGTCGATAGTTCGGTCTGCTTGTTCGCGGCACCTTATAGGCAAGCCGGGTAAAAGGTTTATGGCTTTGTTCCACATTCCTTTCGTCAAAATTGCGGCTGACGATTCAGGGTAAATCAAACACTGATTTTAGTCCGGGAAAAGCCTTCATCCACAGGCTGTCGCCGGTACTTTCTTGCCGAGAATCGGGCTTTCCGCTAGTCAAGGCCCATGGGAAAAAATCTGACACCACCCGGCGGCGACGGCGGCGACAACATCCTGCCTGTCGATCTGAAAGCAGCGCTCGAAGAGCGTTACCTCGCCTATGCGCTTTCGACCATCATGCACCGCGCGCTGCCGGACGTGCGCGACGGCCTGAAACCCGTCCACCGCCGCATCGTCTATGCGATGAGCGAGATGGGCCTGCGCCCCAACGCCGCCTTCCGCAAATGCGCCAAGATCGTCGGCGAGGTGATGGGTAATTTCCATCCGCACGGCGACCAGTCGATTTATGACGCATTGGCGCGCCTGGCGCAGGATTTCTCGCAGCGTTATCCGCTCGTCAACGGCCAGGGCAATTTCGGCAATATCGACGGCGATAGCCCGGCCGCGATGCGTTATACCGAGAGCAAGATGACAGCGGTTTCCGAACTGCTGCTCGAGGGCATCGACCAGGACGCGGTGGATTTCCGCGACACCTACGACGAATCGAACTCGGAACCGGTCGTACTGCCCGGCGCATTCCCGAACCTGTTGGCCAACGGCACGTCTGGCATCGCGGTCGGCATGGCAACGTCGATCCCGCCGCACAATGTCCATGAGCTTTGCGACGCCGCGCTGCACCTGATCAAGAACCCGTCGGCGACCATCGAAGACCTGATGGCGGATCCGGCCGAGCCTGCCAAGGGCGGCATCGAAGGCCCGGACCTGCCGACCGGCGGCATCATCATCGGCAGCCGAGAGTCGATCGTCGAGGCCTACAAGACCGGTCGCGGCGGTTTCCGCGTCCGCGCCCGCTGGGTGATCGAGGATCTCGGCCGTGGCGGTTATCAGATCGTCGTCACCGAAATTCCGTTCCAGGTGCAGAAGTCGCGCCTGATCGAAAAGATCGCCGAACTGCTGCTCGCCCGCAAGCTGCCGCTGCTCGAGGACGTGCGCGACGAATCGGCCGAAGACGTGCGCGTCGTGCTGGTGCCGAAGAGCCGCACGGTGGATGCGACCCTGCTGATGGAATCGCTGTTCAAGCTGTCCGAGCTGGAAACCCGCCTGCCGCTCAACATGAACGTGCTCTCCATGGGCCGGGTGCCCAAGGTGATGGCGCTCAACGAAGTGTTGCTGGAATGGCTGGCGCACCGCCGCGACGTGCTGGTCCGCCGCTCGCGCTTCCGGCTGGCGGCGATCGACCGGCGCCTGGAAATCCTCGGCGGCCTGCTGATCGCCTACCTCAACATCGACGAGGTAATCCGCATCATCCGCGAGGAAGACGAACCGAAGCCTGTCATGATGGAGCGCTGGTCGCTCTCCGACATCCAGGTCGAGGCGATCCTCAACATGCGGCTGCGCGCATTGCGCAAGCTCGAAGAGTTCGAGATCCGCACCGAGCACGAGAACCTCACCAAGGAGAAGGCGGATATCGAATCGCTGCTGGCTTCCGAGGACAAGCAGTGGCGGGTCATCGAGCACGAGATCCAGGACGTCCGCAAGAATTTCGCCAAGGGCCGCGGCAAGCCCTACGCGCGACTGACGACCTTTGCCGATGCGCCGGATGCGGATATCGACGCGATCAACCAGGCGATGATCGAGAAGGAACCGATCACCGTCGTCGTCTCGCAGAAAGGCTGGATCCGCGCGCTGAAGGGACATATCTCGGATACCTCGACGCTGACCTTCAAGGAAGGCGACGGGCCGAAGATCGCGTTTACCGCCCAGACGACCGACAAGCTGTTGCTCGTCACCACCGGCGGCAAGGTCTATACGCTCGGTGCCGACAAGCTGCCGGGCGGTCGCGGCCACGGCGAGCCGATCCGCATCATCGTCGACATGGAGAACGACCAGGACATCCTGACCGCCTTCGTCCATGATCCGCAGCGCAAGCTGATCGTCGCTTCCACCGCCGGCAACGGTTTTATCGTCGCCGAGAGCGAGATGATCGCCAATACCCGCAAGGGCAAGCAGATCATGAACGTAGCCATGCCCGACGAGACCAAACTGGTCGTGCATGTTTCGGGCGATCACGTCGCCGTCGTCGGCGAGAACCGCAAGCTGCTGGTCTTCCCGCTGACCCAGCTGCCGGAAATGACCCGTGGCAAGGGCGTGCGCCTGCAGCGCTACAAGGACGGCGGCATTTCCGACATCCGCTGCTTCACCATGGCCGACGGCCTTTCCTGGGAAGACAGCGCCGGCCGCTCGTTCACCCGCAACAAGGACGAACTGCTGGAATGGATCGCCGACCGCGCCACCGCCGGCCGCGCCGTTCCGAAGGGCTTTCCGCGGAGCGGGAAGTTCGCAGGGTGATCAGCTTTTGGCGAGTGCGCTGAGGGCTACGTGATATTTCCTCATCGCCATTTTGGCGGCGAGGAGCTGACGCTGGAAATCCTTATCCGATATCGTCTTGGGATCGAAAAGCTCGATCCCAGTATCGTCGATATGAAGCTCCAATACTTGGCCTTCCTTCCAGCCAAGACGGTCAAGGATATCCTGGGGCAAGGCGATGCCGTGGTCTTCGCCGATCTTCTGAATAGTGATCTTCTGAACAGTGCTTTTCGCGTTCATCGTCAGCCACCTATAGTAGTGTGGAGACGCTACCACATATAAGGGCGCTCGCGAATATCAAATCGCTTGCGAGGCTACCGCCCTGGCCCGCAACCTCTCCACCCGCCGCATCTGCCAGGCCGAATAACCGATTAGCGCCAGCACGAGGATCGAGCCGCCCAAGAGCGTGCGGGAGGATGGGATCTCGGAAAAGATCAGCCAGACCCAGATCGGTGCGAGGATGGTTTCGAGCAGGTAGAACATCCCGACTTCGGGGCCGGAGAGATATTTCGGGCCGGTTGCAAGACACCAGAAGGCGAGCGGCATCATGATCGCGCCGTCGAACATCACCCAGATGGGATCCGCCACTGAAAAGCCGCCCGTGCCGGCAAGCGAAGACGCGCCGACGAACGAGAGCCCGATCGTTGCCGGTATGATGGTCGCGACGAGCGGCACGAAGCCCATGTCGATGCGGGCCGCCCGGCTGAGCGTGATCGCCAGAGCCAGCAGGAACGAAGCGGTCGCCGCGAGGATGTCGCCAAAAATATGCCCGCCGGCAAGCCCGCCCGAGACGATCAGGCCGACGCCGAAAAACATCACCAGCATGGTGACGAGTGTCGAAGGCGAGGGGCGCTCCTTGAGGACCAGCCAGCCGAGAACGGCGGCATACATGGGCGTGAAGGCGACGATGAAGACAACGTTGGCGGTCGCCGTGTTGAACACGGCGCCGAGGAAGGCGATCGTCGAAATACCGTAGCAGAAGCCGGCGGCAAGACCCGCCTTTCCGGGGATCAGCACCGGACGGGTCGAGCCGAAGCGCCGGACGAGCAGCCACAGGATGATGGCGGCGGCGAAGGTCGCGGTGCTGCGCAGCACGACAGTCGACCACATTTCGCCATGCCCGAGCCGCACCAGCGGCACGTCGAAGGAGAGCGCAAGGCCGCCGATTGCGGTGAGCACGAGGCCCTTTTTATGATCGTTCATGGGATGATTTCAGATGTCCGTGGCGGGATCGAAGATTTCCCAGCCGCGCGGGGTCAGGTGTTCCTGGGGCTGGAACCGGGTCTTGTAGCCCATCTTCGCCGAACCCTTCACCCAATAGCCGAGATAGACATGCGGCAGGCCGAGCGTCCTGGTGCGGGCGATATGGTCGAGGATCATGAACGTACCGAGCGAGCGCTTTTCATACTCGGGATTGAAGAAGGAATAGACCATCGACAAGCCGTCGCTCATCATGTCGGTGAGTGCTACGGCGAGCAGCTCGCCCTTCGGTTCGGCGCTGATGCCGGAGCCCGGCTCGCGGCGGCGGTACTCGATGATGCGGGTGTTGACATGCGTGTCCTCGACCATGATCGCATAGTCGAGCGCCGACATGTCGGACATGCCGCCCCGCTGATGGCGGTCGTCGAGATAACGACGGAAGAGCGAGAACTGTTCGGTGGAGGGTTGCGCGGGGTAGACCGTCGCGATCACGTCGCGATTGGTGGCAAGGACCCGTTTCATCGAGCGCACGGGCTCGAACTCGTGAGCGAGGATGCGCACGGAAATGCACGCGCGGCATGATTCGCAGGCCGGCCGATAGGCGATGTTCTGCGAACGGCGGAAACCGCCCTGGGTCAGTAGGTCGTTCATCTCGGCGGCGCGAGCGCCTACCAGGTGAGTGAAGACCTTTCGCTCCATTTCACCCGGGAGATAGGGACAAACTGCCGGGGCCGTCAGGTAGAACTGCGGTGAGGGCGTTGCCTGGGTATTCATTGCGTCGTGGCAGTCCGGTCTTTAGGGTCGTAATGTCATACCATGGCGCATAAAAGTAAAACGTCAACCATATGCTGCGGCAGGCAGCAGGCTAGTGCCATAAACTTTCGGCCAGTAGCGTAATCGTTACGACGTACGCACCACGACAGTGCCGAGCAGCAGGTCGTGCACGAGGCGCGAACGCTCGATGAACAGGCCCGCGAGCAGAATGAGCGGGGTCAGCACCGAATTGATGATCCAGAAGATCACGGTGTGGGCCATAGCGGTGAGGAAATCCATCCGCCGGCCGTCGAGCCGCACCATGGCGAGCCCCATGGCGCGCATGCCGGGCGAAGCTTGAGCCGAGCCGCCGAGCGTCATCCCGAAATAGAGAAGCGCGACGATCACGAACAACACCGGATAGAGCATGAAGCCGAGGCCGAGCGTGATGATGCCGAGGAAAAACACCACGACGGCAGCCGGAATGCACAGCAAGAGCACGATCACATAGTCGATGATGAAGGCGAACACCCGGCGAGAAAGAACGCCACTATAGGCGCGCCAGTCGTCCGGTGCGGCATAGGCCGGGTTCGGGTCGAGGCTCATCGTTTCAACATCTCCTGTTTCTCCCCGATGATATGGGAAGAGACCGCCGCGGCAACAAGGCTTATCCGTTTTTCGCCAGCTTCCTGGCCACGTCCATCGCAAAATACGAAAGAATCCCGTCGCAGCCGGCGCGTTTGAAGCAGAGCAGCGTCTCCATCATGATCCGGTCGCCGTCGATCCAGCCGTTCATCGCGGCGGCCTTGATCTGCGTGTATTCGCCGGAGACCTGATAGGCGAAGACGGGAAGGCCGAACGCTTCCTTGATGCGCCAGCAGATGTCGAGATAGGCGATGCCGGGCTTGACCATCAGCATATCGGCGCCTTCCTCGACGTCGAGGGCGGCGTCCCGCACCGCTTCGGTGCCGTTAGCCGGCGAGATGTAATAGCTGTTCTTGTCGCCCTTCAGGAGACCGCTGGTGTTGATCGCCTCGCGATAGGGGCCGTAGAAGCCGGACGAAAATTTGGTCGCGTAGGACATGATGCCGACATCCTGGTGGCCGCTCGCATCCAGCCCGCGGCGGATGGCGCCGATCCGGCCGTCCATCATTTCCGACGGCGCGATGATGTCGGCGCCGGCATCCGCCTGCATGACGGCGGCGCGGACGATCTGGTCGACCGTCTCGTCGTTGACGATGATGCCGTCCCGGAGGATACCGTCATGGCCGTGGCTGGTGAACGGATCGAGCGCCACGTCGGTGATGACGCCGATATTCGGCACGGCTTTCTTGAAAGCGGCGGTCGCCTGGTTGATCAGGTTGTTGGCGACCAGGCTGTTGGAGCCGGTCTCGTCGCGCAGTTCCATCTCGATATCGGGGAAAGTGGCGATCGCCGGAATACCGAGATCGGCCGCTTCCTTCACCGCCTCGACCGCCTTGTCGACGCTCATGCGGTTTACGCCCGGCATGGCGGTGATTGGATCGACGATGCCGGTGCCCGGAACGATGAAGATCGGCCAGATCAGATCGTCGACCGTCAGCCGGTTCTCCTGCACCAGCCGACGCGTCCAGTCGGCCTTGCGGTTGCGCCGCATGCGGCGGTGGCCGGTGATCTCGTCGACCAGATGCGTCTTGTCCATGGCAAAGTCTCCAACTTCTCTTCCCGTGCGCGCGTCATTATCATGCAGCACGCCATTTGCGAATGGGAACGATCGCCGCAGTTGAGGCCCGGGCTAGATCCAGAGATCGTTTTGAGCCGTACGTTCGCCGCCCTCGTTGCCGGTGTTCAAAACGCCACGCGGCTCGATCACCATCATCTTCACCTCCTTTTCAGCGAACGGCTTGTGCTGCACCCCCTTCGGCACCACGAACATTTCGCCTGGACCGATGTGAACGCTGCCGTCGCGGAAGTCGATCCGCAAATGGCCTTCGATAACCATGAAGGCTTCATCCGTTTCCGGGTGATCGTGCCATATGAAATCGCCTTCGATGCGGACGAGCTTGAACTGGTAGTCGTTCATTTCGGCGACGACGCGCTGCTGCCAGAGATCGGGTATCCGTGCCAGCTTCTCGGCGAGGTTTATTGGCGTATGTGAAAAGTTCCGCTGGGTCATGCCTTCTCCTTTGATTGACGGCAAACCCTATCAGGACAAGGCGCGGGGCTCTTGAACGATCGTGCAGACGACAGGCTGGTACTGGCGGGCGGCGACCGTGGCGGCTAATGTAGTCCCATGGAACCCGATTCACTCACGGTGCCGAAGCGCACGCTGACCGAAATTCTCTACGTGGCCTTCCTCAGGCTGATCGCGATCGCCTGTTTCTGGTTCGGCCTGCAATATTGGGCGATGCTGGTCGGTTATTCGCTGAAGGGCATGGCCCGCTTCGATCTGCTGACGCTTCCCTGGAAGGTGGCGGCGTCTTCGCTTGCCGTGCTGTTTCCAGTCGCCTCGCTTGGCCTCTGGCTCACCGTTTCCTGGGGGCCTGTGCTCTGGACGATCGCTGCAATCTCGCAGGTGTCGATGTATATCGTCTGGCCGGAGATTTTCGGACACAACCGGCTCGTGCCTCTCATGCACGGCCTCGTCGCAGCGCTCTATGTCGTATTTCGGCTCTCACTATGGGTCGAGGCGCGCCGCAAGGCGGAGCGCGTAAGGATTGATTCACCTTGAAATTAAAGCTTTGACGGCCTGAATTGACCAGAAATTCGCCGCTAAGTGATTGATTTATTTTAAATCTGAATGATCGCATCCCAGGCCGGCAAGGGCGGGCCGGGATTCGAACGAACGCGTTAAGCGCTTGTTAAGCCTATGTTTTAAGTCGAATTTTATGCGTATTGGATAGTGTCTGTCTCAAGGCGGGAAGAAACAAACACCGCCAAACAAAACAGGATGAGGCAGTCATGATGAACACGAAACTGAAGCCGCAGGCGGCACCGGCAGTAGCAGATCCGCATGAAGACACCATTCGCGCCCTCTACATGGAATCGCTGCATCTGGTCGAGCGCCTCCACCGCCGCCTTCTCGATGTGATCAAGGACGAGTTCGACCGCCAGGGTCGCGACGACGTCAACGCCGTCCAGGCGCTCCTGCTTTTCAACATCGGCAATTCGGAACTGACAGCCGGCGAACTGCGCTCCCGCGGTTATTATCTCGGCTCGAACGTCTCCTATAACGTCAAGAAGCTGGTCGACCTCGGCTTCATCAACCACCAGCGCTCGCGCATCGACCGCCGCTCGGTCCGCATCAGCCTGACGCCGGAAGGCCAGGCGATCGCAGAAACCGTCGGCAAGCTCTACGAGCGCCATATCGGCTCGATCGAAAAGGTCGGCGGCATCGGCGAGGGCGAATTCTCTCAGATGAACAAGCTGCTCCAGCGCCTCGACCGCTTCTGGAACGACCAGATCCTTTACCGCCTTTAATCCACCGGGGGCTTGCGAAACACTCCATTACCTCCAGTCATGCGGTGCTACGCAAAAGCGTAACGGGGTGTCGGAAGACGCGCCGTTACGCTTGTTTGCGTGCAAGCCGCATAGCCGCTCAGCAGATCCAGGTTATCGCTGGGCGAGCAGGGCGCGGCCGGCGTTTCGGATGGTGAGGGCGGAATCCGCCATCTGGGCAATCAAACCGGCAGTCATGGCTAAGGCGAGGGTCTCGGTATAATCTTCGCCCTGGAGACCGTGCTTTTTGCAATAATTCTGGACGGCCCCGCGTGTGGAGGTCGGCGAGACGCCAAACTTGTTGTTCTGGAAAGCATTGACAATAATTTGGTATTTTTCGTCCAGGGTCACGGTAGCTCTCCAATGGGTGATGTATGGGGTGCCTACCAGTATGGGGGCCGGGTTGATAGCCGTATTCTGCCATGGGCGTCGGAATACATGCCGTTACGTCCGTTTGCGGCGTAATGTCTGCTTACAACGTGGCCGCCGGGGCCCGGCGTATTTCGGTTGTCATGCCCGCAAACAGTGAGGAAAGGTCGAGCCACCCGTCCGGCCTGCGGCCCGTCACCTTTTCGGGCCATCCGCAGACGCCGTCCTGTCCGACATAGCCGACGCATTGCGGCGCGGTTTCGTCGCGAAAATGCAGGACGGCCAGCTTTCCAGGCTCAAGGGCTTCGATCGGGTACCAGTTCAATTCTCATATTCCTTACTTTGACGGGCAACTTTTAGCCAAGCCGCTTGTCCCAGGCTTACGGCTTTTACGTTTTCAAACGAGGGTTTTGTGTCCGGAATGCTTGGCCGGTTTCTTAAAAAAAGCAGGTCCCGGATCGACGGTCCGGGAGAACTTCCGGAGTCGCTGGCGCTTGCGGGGTGTGGCGCATATGCCGCTTGAAAAAATCACGTGCCAACACGGCTTTGTGACGCGCAAGTACCTGACACGAATTGGCCATATTGCTATGGGACCGGCTGGATGCAACGGGCCGGCGGGAATTCGCGCTTTCATAACATTGCGATGACGACGAAGCCCTTTGCGGCTGCGCTAATTTTTTGCGCGTTCTTAACCATATCCCTGTAGGCGTCTTTGATGCTGCTCGGGACCAGATGGGTACTATGATGTCGAAGAAGATCGGATCTGAAGCTCTTTCCCGCCGTGCCTTGCTTCGCACGGCCGTCTCTGCCGGTGTTGCCGCACTTGCAGCGCCTGCATTCGCCCAGACGGCGATGGATGATCTGATCAATGCGCCTCGCCGCGGCACCTGGGACGACCAGTTCGACGCCAAGGCCGCATCCAGAACCGCCGTCAATGTCGTCTCCAACAATCCGGTGCTCGGCGCCGGCGGACCGGCGAACATCCAGCAGGCGATGGTCGACTACCAGCAGATCGTTGCAAACGGCGGCTGGCCCGAGGTCAATCCCGGCCAGCAGCGCCTGCGCCTCGGCGTCGTCGATCCGTCCGTGCAGCAGTTGCGCCAGCGCCTGATGATATCGGGCGACCTGCCGCGCGAGGCAGGCATGTCTTCCTCGTTCGACAGCTATGTCGACGGCGCGGTCAAGCGTTTTCAGGCCCGCCACGGCCTGCCCGCCGACGGCGTGATGGGCGAATTTACCGTCAAGGCGATGAACATATCGGCCGACGTGCGCCTGCGCCAGCTCGGAACCAACCTGGTGCGCCTGCAGTCCATGTCGGGCGATCTCGGCCCCCGCTATGTGATGGTCAATATTCCGGCCGCCTATATCGAGGCTGTTGAAAACGACCGCGTGGCGCTGCGCACCAATGCTGTCGTCGGGCGCATCGACCGTCCGACGCACGCCATCAACTCGAAGATCTACGAGGTCATCCTCAACCCCTATTGGACCGCGCCGCGCTCGATCGTCGAGAAGGACATCGTGCCGCTGATGCGCAAGGACCCGACCTATCTCACCCGTAACAACATCCGCCTGATCGACGGCAAGGGTAACGAAGTAGCGCCGGAAACGGTCGACTGGTTCGCGCCGAAGGCACCGAACCTGATGTTCCGGCAGGATCCCGGCAAGATCAACGCCATGGCCTCGACGAAGATCAACTTCCACAACCCGAACAACGAATATATGCACGACACGCCCCAGCAGGGCCTGTTCAACAAGCTGATGCGCTTTGAGTCCTCCGGCTGCATGCGCGTTCAGAACGTCCGCGACCTCATCAGCTGGCTGCTGCGCGACACAACCGGCTGGTCGCGCCAGGAGATCGAGCGGGTGATCTCGACGCGCCAGAACAACCCGATCAAGCTTGCCGTCGAAGTGCCGGTCTATATCGTCTACATCACCGCCTGGTCTGCAAAGGACCGTGTCGTGCAGTTCCGCGACGATATCTACGAGCGTGACGGCAACCAGGAACTGGCGCTGCAGACGACCACCGGCATAGAAAAGCCGGCCGGTGCTGCCGACGACGATCTGCTGCCGCAATAAGATCTGCTTCTTTTTCCGTCCATGAGAAGCCGCATCCGCCAAGGGTGCGGCTTTTTCGTTTTCTAAGAGCATCTCCGCGTCTTCCGGCGAGCAAATGTCGTTCCCCGTATTGCTCTGCGCAAGGCGTAAGGCTAAGACGCGACATTGCAATGCCCACCCCTTTGAGGAGCCTCGCACATGTCGAACACCGACGTCTTCTTCTCCCGCCCGCTCGCAGAATCCGATCCGGAAATCTTTGGCGCGATCGAGAAGGAACTGGGTCGCCAGCGCCACGAAATCGAGCTGATCGCTTCGGAGAACATCGTTTCCCGCGCCGTGCTTGAGGCGCAGGGTTCGATCATGACCAACAAATATGCGGAAGGTTATCCGGGCAAGCGTTATTACGGCGGTTGCCAGTTCGTCGATATCGCCGAGGAACTCGCCATCGAGCGCGCCAAGAAGCTGTTCGGCGTCAATTTCGTCAACGTCCAGCCGAATTCTGGTTCCCAGATGAACCAGGCCGTGTTCCTGGCGCTGCTGCAGCCCGGCGATACCTTCATGGGTCTCGACCTGAATTCCGGGGGGCATCTCACCCACGGTTCGCCGGTCAACATGTCGGGCAAATGGTTCAATGTCGTCTCCTACGGCGTGCGCGAAGGCGACAACCTGCTCGACATGGACGAGGTGCAGCGCAAGGCCGAGGAAACCAAGCCGAAGCTGATCATCGCCGGCGGCACCGCCTATTCCCGCATCTGGGACTGGAAGCGTTTCCGCGAGATCGCCGATTCGGTCGGCGCCTATCTGATGGTCGACATGGCCCATATCGCCGGTCTGGTTGCCGGTGGCCAGCATCCGTCGCCGTTCCCGCATTGCCATGTCGCCACCACGACCACCCACAAGTCGCTGCGCGGCCCTCGCGGCGGCGTCATCCTGACGAATGACGAGGAACTGGCCAAGAAGTTCAACTCGGCCGTTTTCCCGGGCCTCCAGGGCGGTCCGCTGATGCACATCATCGCCGCCAAGGCTGTCGCCTTCGGTGAAGCGCTGCAGCCAGACTTCAAGGATTATGCCGCCCAGATCGTCAAGAATGCTAAGGCGCTGTCCGAAACGCTGATGGCCGGTGGCCTCGACATCGTCTCCGGCGGCACCGACAACCACCTGATGCTGGTCGACCTGCGCAAGAAGAACGCCACCGGCAAACGCGCCGAGGCGGCTCTCGGCCGCGGCTACATCACCACCAACAAGAACGGCATTCCCTTCGATCCGGAAAAGCCCTTCGTCACCTCCGGTATCCGCCTCGGGACGCCGGCCGGCACGACGCGCGGTTTCAAGGAAGCGGAATTCAAGGAGATCGGCAATCTCATCATCGAGGTTCTCGACGGCCTGAAGGTCGCCAACTCCGACGAAGGCAATGCCGGCGTCGAAGCCGCCGTGCGCGACAAGGTCGTGGCGCTCACCGGCCGCTTCCCCATGTATCCCTACATGTGATCCCAACTGGTACCAATGGGGGCCGCATCTCGCGGTCCCTCTTGCAAGCCTAAGGAGAGGCGATGCGCTGCCCCTATTGCGGTTCGGAAGACACGCAGGTCAAGGATAGTCGTCCGGCCGAGGATTACACCTCTATCCGCCGGCGGCGTATCTGCCCGGATTGCGGCGGCCGCTTCACGACGTTCGAGCGCGTGCAGCTTCGCGAACTGATGGTCACCAAGAAGACCGGCCGCAAGGTGCCGTTCGACCGCAACAAGCTGGTGCGATCCTTCCAGATCGCGCTGCGCAAGCGGCCGGTCGACAACGACCGCATCGAGCGGGCGGTTTCCGGCATCGTGCGTCGACTCGAGAGCTCGGGCGAGAACGAGATTTCGTCGGAAGAGATCGGGCTGCAGGTGCTGGAAGCATTGAAAAGCCTCGATGACGTCGCCTTCGTGCGCTACGCCTCTGTCTATCGCGATTTCTCCCATGCGGAGGATTTCGAAAAGGTGATCCAGGAGATCAACGCCAAGATCGCCCGCGATCCCGGCATCGAGCCGTAGCCATGACGAGCGCTGCCGAAGACCGGTGGTTCATGGCGTCGGCGCTGCGCCTGTCGCGCCTTCATACCGGTCAGACAGGCACCAATCCTTCGGTCGGCTGCGTGATCGTCAAGGACGGCGAGGTGGTCGGCTCCGCGGTCACTGCGCCCGGCGGGCGGCCGCATGCGGAAACCCAGGCGCTTGATATTGCCGGAGAGAAGGCGAGGGGAGCGACCGTCTATGTCACGCTCGAACCCTGCTCGCATTACGGCCGCACCCCACCTTGCGCCAACGCGCTTGTCGAGGCGGGCGTCGCTCGCGTCGTCATCTCGCTGACCGATCCCGATCCGCGCGTCTCCGGGCGGGGGATTGCGATCCTGCGCGATGCCGGGATTATCGTGGAGACCGGCCTGATGGAGGACGAGGGGCGCCGGGCGCTCGCCGCTTACCTCACCCGCCAGACGAAGGGCCGCCCGCATGTGACTCTGAAGCTTGCCGTTTCCGCCGACGGCATGCTCGGCCGCCGCGGCGAGGAAGTGTCGATCACCGGACCCGAGGCGCGGGCGCAAGTGCACCGGCTGAGGGCCGAAGCCGATGCGATTCTCGTCGGTATTGGCACGGTGCTGTCGGATGATCCCGAGCTGACGGTGCGCATTCCGGGGCTGGAGAAACGCTCTCCGATCCGCATCGTGCTGGATCGTCGGCTTGAACTGCCGCTGGATTCCAAGCTGGTGAGGAGTGCGCGGGACGTGCCGGTGATTGTCGTGGCTGCGCCGGGTTCTGCCTTGTCGGTTGAGAGTGGGGCGACACCCCCCTCTGCCCTGCCGGGCATCTCCCCCTCAAGGGGGGAGATCGACCAGCGGCAGGCTCATCCGTCCCATTCAAGCTCCGATATCGGTGCGGCAGACGAGTCGGCTGGAGTTGCGCAAGGTGCAGGCTCCTTGCCGATCTCCCCCCTTGAGGGGGAGATGCCCGGCAGGGTAGAGGGGGGTGCCGCTCCGCGCTCCACCGCCAAAGGTGATCTGGCTACGAAGGCCGCGGCCCTCCAATCGGCCGGCGTCGAGATCATGGAGAGCACCGAACTCGACATCCTCCTGGCGATCCTCGCGGTTCGCGGCATGTCCTCGCTTCTGGTCGAGGGCGGCGCAGCCATCGCAAAGACATTCCTCGAAGCAGATCTCGTCGACCGCATCCTCCTGTTCCAGGGCGCCGGCATTGTCGGCGAGGGCGGGCTTGAATCGCCGCTGACGCCATCCGATATGCCGGCAGGATTTAAGCTCGTGCGCGAGGAAAGCTTCGGGCCGGATCGCTGCTTCGAATACGAAAGAGGTTTCTGATGTTCACCGGAATTGTCACCGATGTCGGCACGGTCGCGGCAACGACGCCCATGGACGAAGGCGTCAAGCTCAGGATCGCCACCAACTACGATCCGAAAACCATCGACATGGGCGCCTCGATTTCCCATGGCGGCGTCTGCCTGACGGTGACAAACCTGCCGGACGAAGGCAGCAACGAGCGCTGGTTCGAGGTCGAGGCCTGGGAAGAGGCGCTGCGGCTGACGACGATCGCTGAATGGACCGAGGGCACGCGCGTCAATCTCGAGCGGGCGCTGAAGATCGGCGACGAGCTCGGCGGCCATATCGTCTCCGGTCATGTCGACGGCAAGGCGGAAATTCTCGGCATTGAACATGAAGGCGAGGCGGTCCGCATCCGTCTTCGGGCACCCGAAGCGCTTGCCCGATTTGTGGCTCCGAAGGGCTCGGTAGCGCTGGATGGCACCTCGCTGACCGTCAACGCCGTCGAGGGCACCGATTTCGACGTTCTGCTGATCCGCCACACGCTCGCCGTCACCACCTGGGGTGATCGCAAGGCGGGTGATTTCGTCAATTTCGAAGTCGATACGATGGCGCGTTACGCAGCACGGCTTGCGGAATTCCCGGCGAAAAGCTGACGGCTTGCCGGCCGCTCAGTTTTCGCGCGCCATCACCACGATCGGGCCATGGTAGTCGGCGCGGGCGAACTCGCGAAAGCTGAGCTTCGCAGCGACCCTCAGCGACGCGCCGTTTTCAGGGCTGATGATGCAGGTCATCCTGCGATCGGGGAAATGTGCTTCGCCCCAGGAGATCATCGCGCCCACCGCCTCGGTCGCGTAACCGCGGCCATGGACGGAAGGGATGAGTGCCCAGCCGGTCTCGAGCGTCCCCTCGATCGAGGGCTGAAATTCGCGGCGCATATCCTGGAAGCCCGCTTCGCCGAGAAAACGCCCGGTTGCCTTCTCTTCGATCGCCAGGAACCCGAAACCCATCAGGTGCCACATGCCGTTGACACGCAGCATACGGCTCCAGCTGGTTTCGCGGGACGAGGGGATGCCGGAAATATAGCGGACCACGTCCGGCTCGGCCCAGAATTCCGCATAGGTCTCGAACTCCTCCAGTCGATGAGGACGCAGGATCAGCCGTTCGGTTTCGAGGGTCGGGATGGTGGTCATGGCGGGCTCCATGGTGCGGGATGGCACCGATCTTTATCGCTGCTCGCTCAGGTATTCCCGATTCGCATCGCTGCGTTCAGCGAAAATTGCTTGCCATTCCCCTCAGAGCGTGTTTTGACCGCCACCTGCCCGAGACCCATATGACTATCGGCCCGCTTTGAAGGCGATATCGATCTCATGCTGGGCCGATTTGAACAAAGGTGAATCATGTCACGCGAAACCGCTCCACACCTCCTCGTCGTCGAGGCGCGTTTCTACGACGATATGTCCGATGCGCTGCTCGACGGTGCGACCCATGCGCTGAAGGCGGCCGGGGCGACCTATGACGTGGTCACCGTTCCGGGTGCGCTCGAAATCCCGCCGGCAATCGCCATGGCGCTCGATGCGTCGGAAGAGGGCGGCACCGATTACGACGGTTTCGTCGCACTCGGCATGGTCATCCGCGGCGAGACCTACCATTTCGACATCGTCTCGAACGAATCCTCCCGTGCCCTGATGGACCTCGCCGTGTCGGAATCGCTGGCGATCGGCAACGGCATCCTCACCTGCGAGAACGACGAACAGGCCTGGGCGCGTGCCCGCCGTTCGGACAAGGACAAGGGCGGCTTCGCCGCCCGTGCGGCGCTGACCATGATCGCGCTGCGTGACAAGCTGAACGGTGGTTGATTGATGGCAAAGGAAGGCGAACACCCGGTCAAGCCGGCAAACCAGCGCGGCGCCGCCCGCCTGGCGGCTGTGCAGGCGCTCTACCAGATGGATGTCGGTGGGACCGGCGTGCTGGAGGTCGTTGCCGAATATGAGGCGCACCGCCTCGGCCAGGAACTCGACGGCGACACCTATCTGAAGGCCGACGCCTCCTGGTTCCGCTCGATCGTTGCCGGCGTCGTGCGCGACCAGGTGAAGATCGATCCGCTGATCCGCGCCTCGCTGCAGGAAGACTGGCCGCTGTCGCGTCTCGATTCGACGTTGCGGGCCATCCTGCGCGCCGGTACGTTCGAAATCCTCGAGCGCAAGGACGTGCCGGTAGCCGTCATCGTTACCGAATATGTCGAGATCGCTCACGCCTTCTTCGGAGAGGAAGAGCCCCGCATTGTCAACGCCGTCCTCGATCGCATTGCCAAGCAGGTACGCGGCGAAACCAAGAAATAACAAACTAAAAAAACAAGTCGGGATGGGACAGGCATGGACGGTGCGGTGAACGGTCTTCAGACACAGATGAACACCGCCCGGCGCAGCGTCGCCCTGCTGGTCGGGGCCCAGGCCGTCCTCGGTTCGGCGCCGCCTCTGGTCTTCGCGCTTGGCGGCCTCGTCGGGTACCAGTTGCTCGGCGACGACAAGTCGCTGGCGACGGCGCCGCTGACCGGTTTCAATATCGGCATGGCGGCGGGCGCTATCGCGGTTGCCATCGCTTCGCGGTTCCTCGGCCGCAAGACGAGCTTCATGCTGGGCTCGGTCCTCGGAGCGCTCGGTGCCGCGACCGCGGCGATCGCGCTCTTCCATGCGAACTTCTGGCTCTTTGCGACCGGCCTGCTTCTGATCGGCCTCTGCAACGGCTTCAGTCAGAAGATCCGCTTTGCCGCTGCCGACGCGTCGCCTTCATTCTACAAGCCGAAGGCGATCTCCTGGATTCTCGCGGCCGGCATCGTCTCGGCGGTTCTCGGACCGCAACTTGCGATCTGGACCAAGGACCTGCTGTCGCCAGTGCTGTTCGCCGGCGCCTTCGTGGCCGTCATTCCGCTCTATCTGATCGCGCTGGTGATGCTGTCGCCGCTGAAACTGCCGCAGATGAGCGGCAGTCACACTGCTTCGGTGCCTGCGCGCCCGCTCGGCGAGATCGTCGTCACCCAGCGGTTCCTGACCGGCATGATCTGCGGCATCTCCTCCTACGCACTGATGACCTTCATGATGACCGGCGCGCCGCTTGCCATGGTGATCGGCTGCGGTTTCCCGTCGGAAATGGCCACCCTCGGCATCCAGTGGCATGTGCTCGCCATGTTCGCGCCGAGCTTTTTCACCGGCATGCTGATTTCCCGCTTCGGCGTCGAAAAGATCGTCGCCGCCGGGCTGGTGATCCTGATGGGGTGCGCCGTGATCGCCCATATGGGCATCGAGCTCTGGAACTTCTGGGGCGCTCTGGTGCTGCTCGGCATCGGCTGGAATTTCGCCTTCATCGGCTCGACTGCGATCGTCGCCTCCAGCTACCGTCCGCACGAGGCCGACAAGGTGCAGGGTTTTCACGATATCATCCTGTTCACCACCGTCGCGCTATCCTCCTTCTCCTCGGGCAAGATCTTTACCGCCTATGGCTGGTCGTTCATGAATCTGATCATCTGGCCGGTCACGATCGTCTGCCTCGGTCTGGTGCTGGCGCTGATGTTCAAACGCTCTTCCGTGAAATCCGCCTAGAGTCTTGTCCCTTCGGGGCTTGACGCCAATTCATCTCCACCGCAATCTCCCGTCCGCGCAGGCGATCCCGGATTCCTTGGGAGGGGAGCGGTCGGCTGCGCGGGAATGCGCACTATGGAGTATTGCGGCGGTCTTTGCTCATCCCGTGGATGTGCGCCGCTGCAGGGGTGCACGGCCGGAGGGTATGGACCACCCGGCGCTAAGGGAGAGGAAAAGCGAATGACTGTAATTCTGGGTGTGATCGTGTGCGGGTTGCTATCGATCATTTATGCCGTCTGGGCGACGCGTTCCGTGCTTGCTGCCGATCAGGGCAGTATCCGCATGCAGGAGATCGCCGGATATATCCGTGAAGGCGCACAGGCCTATCTGATGCGTCAATACATGACCATTGCCATTGTCGGCGTCGTCGTGACGATCCTTGCCTGGGTTCTGTTGTCCGGCACCGCTGCGGTCGGCTTCGTCATCGGCGCCGTGCTTTCGGGCGCTGCCGGCTTCATCGGCATGCACGTCTCGGTCCGCGCTAACGTGCGCACGGCGCAAGCTTCTTCCCAAAGCCTTGCGGCCGGTCTCGACATCGCTTTCAAATCCGGCGCCATCACCGGCATGCTGGTAGCAGGCCTCGCTCTCCTCGGCGTCTCGATTTATTATTGGATTCTGACCGCCGGCCTCGGCCATCCGACCGGCTCGCGTGAAGTCATCGACGCGCTCGTCTCGCTCGGCTTCGGCGCTTCGCTGATCTCGATCTTCGCCCGTCTCGGCGGCGGTATCTTCACCAAGGGCGCCGACGTCGGCGGCGATCTCGTCGGCAAGGTGGAAGCCGGCATTCCGGAAGACGATCCACGCAATCCGGCGACGATTGCCGATAACGTCGGCGATAACGTCGGCGACTGCGCCGGCATGGCCGCCGACCTCTTCGAAACCTATGCGGTCTCCGTCGTCGCCACCATGGTGCTTGCGGCAATCTTCTTCGCCGGCGCGCCGATCCTCGCAACCGTCATGGTCTACCCGCTGGCGATCTGCGGCGCCTGCATCATCACCTCAATCATCGGCACCTTTTTCGTCAAGCTCGGCTCCAATGGTTCGATCATGGGCGCGCTCTACAAGGGCCTCATTGTCACCGGCCTGCTGTCGATCGTCGGTCTCGCCATCGCCACTTCGATCACCATCGGCTGGGGCACGATCGGCACCGTCGCCGGCAAGCCGATCACCGGTACGAACCTCTTCATCTGCGGCCTTCTCGGTCTCGTGGTGACGGCGCTGATCGTCGTCATCACCGAATACTATACCGGCACCAACAAGCGCCCGGTGAACTCGATCGCCCAGGCCTCTGTGACCGGTCACGGCACCAACGTCATCCAGGGCCTTGCGGTCTCGCTCGAATCGACCGCCCTTCCGGCGATCGTCATCGTCGGCGGTATCATCGCCACCTACCAGTTCGCCGGTCTGTTCGGCACCGGCATCGCCGTCACCACCATGCTTGGCCTTGCCGGCATGATCGTGGCGCTCGACGCTTTCGGTCCGGTCACCGACAATGCCGGCGGCATCGCCGAAATGGCGCACCTGCCGCCGGAAGTGCGCAAGTCGACGGATGCGCTCGATGCGGTCGGCAACACGACCAAGGCCGTCACCAAGGGTTACGCGATCGGTTCCGCGGGCCTTGGTGCTCTGGTTCTGTTTGCCGCCTATTCCAATGACCTGCAATATTTCGCCGCCAACCCCGCCCAGTATCCATATTTCCAAGGCATCGGCGAAATCTCCTTCAGCCTCTCCAACCCTTATGTCGTCGCCGGCCTGATCTTCGGCGGCCTGATCCCCTACCTGTTCGGCGGCATCGCGATGACCGCCGTCGGCCGCGCCGCGGGCTCGATCGTTGAGGAAGTGCGCAAGCAGTTCCGCGAAAAGCCGGGCATCATGGCGGGGACTGAAAAGCCGGATTATGGCCGCGCCGTCGACATCCTGACCCGGGCTGCGATTCGCGAGATGATCATTCCGTCTCTGTTGCCGGTTCTGGCGCCGATTGTCGTCTATTTCGGCGTTCTGCTGATCTCCGGCGGCGACAAGGCTTCTGCCTTTGCTGCCCTCGGGGCATCGCTGCTCGGCGTTATCGTCAACGGTCTGTTCGTGGCGATCTCAATGACCTCGGGCGGCGGCGCCTGGGACAATGCCAAGAAGAGCTTCGAGGACGGTTTCGTCGACAAGGACGGCGTTCGCCACATGAAGGGTTCGGAAGCTCATAAAGCATCCGTTACCGGCGATACCGTCGGCGATCCTTACAAGGATACGGCGGGCCCGGCCGTCAACCCGGCGATCAAGATCACCAATATCGTGGCACTTCTGCTACTGGCGGTGCTTGCCGGCTGATCTCTGAACCAAGCCAGACAAAAAAGCCCGCGAGGAGTGATCCTCGCGGGCTTTTGGATTTTTGTATCCGTTTTCCGGTGCTTACTTGCCGAAGCCGGACAGGATGCTGCGGGCTGCTGCCCCGCCTGCGCCGGAGCCGCCGCCGGAAAGCAGCTGCTGCAGGAAGGTGAGGTCGCGGCCGCCGGTCGGTGTCGTGCGCGAAATCGTGTCGAACACCTTGCCGTCCTGCATCGCATAGTTGGCGCGACGGGCGACGACGCCGTCCTTGTCGAAATAGATGGCGAGCACCGTCTGGTCGACGATCTTCGGCTTCATGAAGGCCGCGGCGCGCTCGCGTTTCTGCGAGATGTAGTAGAACACCTCGGTATCGAAGGTGGCCGTCGTCGAGGGTGTGCCCATCGTCAGCAGCACCTGCTCGCGGCTCGACCCGACCGGAATGAGTTCCAGCGATTTCTGGTCGACCACGTAGCCGTTATACATGGTGTCGCCGATATGCATGGACGTGCAACCCGAGACGGTGATGGATGCGACGACCATTGCCATCGCGGTTTTACTCAAGAATGTCATCTCGTATCCGAAAACCCGCTTGTTCAACGGCATCCCCCAAACTCAACCTGCCCCTGCTGACCCTACCATTGTGGCTATTCAGGGACATAAGACCAATCCCGACCTGGATGTTAAGGCCGCGAAGATCCCACCCCGTTCGCTGATCCGGCGGAACGGCATTGCAATTCGTGCATGCTTCGGTAAACCAGCTTTCGTTTCCATGCAACATGGCCGGCGGCAGGCTGGCCCATTCCTGGAGGCAAATAACGGGAATTCAGATGATCTTTGGCCTTTTCAAGAAGAAAAACCAAAACCACGCGATTGTTGACCGCCAATACTCGACCTTGACGTCGATGGCGCGTGTACCGTTCTTCTATAGCGATCTGGACGTACCGGACACGGTCATGGGCCGTTTCGAGATGCTCTCGATCGTGATGATCCTGTTCTTCCGGCGCACCGCGAAGTCCGATTCGAGCGGGCAGGAGCTGGCCCAGGAGATCGTCGACGCTTTTTTCCAGGATATCGACCACTCCATCCGCGAGCTCGGCATCGGCGACCAGAGCGTGCCGAAGCGCATGAAAAAGCTGGCCGGGATGTTTTATGGCCGGGTGGAGACTTATGCCGCCGCTCTTGAAGGCAAGGACAGCGGAGCGCTTGCGGCGGCCCTCAGCCGGAATATTTATCCCAAGACGGAGGATGCGCCTGGGATGCGAGGGCTGGCGGACTGGATGATCGTTGCAGAGAGGGCGCTCGCCGGGATTTCCGAAGATGAGATTTCCCGCGGGCACGCGGTTTTGCCCCTGCCGGGCCCGCTGCCGCGAGAAGAGTGAGGTTTGATGAAGAACGACCATGGCGCAGGCGAAAAGCCTCCCTTTTCCTATCCCGTCAAAGTCGGGAATATTTCCGCCAATGCGGTGACCGTGAAGCTCGAGGCTGATGCGCGCGAGCTCGTGGGTCTCGCAAAGCTGTGGCAGGTCGTTTCGGTCGGTTCGTTGAAGGCCGAGCTGCAGATCGCCCGCTGGAAGAAGGACGGGGTGCGTCTCAAGGGACGCGTCCAGGCCGATATCGTCCAGTCCTCGGTCGTCACGCTCGAGCCGGTGGCATCGAAGATAGACGAGCCGTTCGAGCAGATCTTCGTGCCTGAAGGGTCGAAGCTCGCGCGGGTCGTGACCAGCGATACGGCGGAGATGGTGATCGATCCCGATGGTCCCGATCTTCCCGAAATGTTTGTCGGCGACACGATCGATGTCGGCGAAGTGGTGGCCGAATTCGCAGCACTTGCGATCGATCCTTATCCCCGCGAACCCGGCGTCGAGTTCGCCGATCACCTGGAAGGCGATCCGGATGAAAAGTCCGGACGCCCCAATCCCTTTGCCGTCCTTAAGGACTGGAAAAAGGATTGAGGACGGGTTGTAAGCGACAGCAAAAACTATATTTTGGCCACGAATTCGCCGACACGGCCCCGCATGAGGAGCGAAGGGCCGTTGGAGACGTGAGAACTGGCGCATGGTCCCCGATTGGGGCGTGCGTTCGGCGAAGATAAGGATCAGGGACGCGTGATCAGAATTTCTATCGATGCCATGGGCGGCGATTTTGGTCCCGAGGTCGTCATTGCCGGTGCCGCCAAGGCACTGGAACGCCACCCGGATGTGACCTTCCTCATCTATGGGCTGAAGGTCCAATGCGAGCCGGTCTTGGCGAAATATCCAAAACTGCGGGATAAATCCGTCTTCCACGAATGCGAACTGGCCGTCAGCATGGAGGAGAAGCCGAGCGCGGCCTTGCGCCGCGGCCGTTATGTCTCGACAATGTGGCGGTCGATCGAGGCGGTGAAACTCGGCGAGGCTGAGGTTGTGGTTTCCGCCGGCAATACCGGCGCCCTGATGGCGATGGCGAAGTTCTGCCTGCGCACCATGGCCAATATCGAGCGCCCGGCGATCGCCGGCATCTGGCCGACCCTCAAGGGCGAGAGCATCGTCCTCGATATCGGCGCGACGATCGGTGCCGACGCTCAGCAACTTTTCGATTTTGCGATCATGGGCGGGGCCATGGCGCGCTCCCTCTTCGAAGTGGACCGACCGACCGTCGGGCTTCTGAACGTCGGTGTCGAAGAGGTGAAGGGCCAGGAAGAGGTCAAGGAGGCCGGGCGGCTGATCCGCGAGGCCAACCTGCCGACGATCGCCTATCACGGTTTCGTCGAAGGTGACGACATCGGCAAGGGCACCGTCGATGTGGTGGTGACCGAAGGCTTTACCGGCAATATCGCGCTGAAGGCGGCGGAGGGCACGGCCCGGCAGATCGCCACGCTTCTGCGCGAATCGATGTCGCGCACGCTGCTGGCCAGGATCGGCTACCTTCTGGCCAAGCCCGCCTTCGACAGGCTGCGCGAGAAGATGGATCCGAACAAGGTCAACGGCGGCGTGTTCCTCGGCTTGAACGGCATCGTCATCAAGAGCCACGGCAGTGCCAATGCCGACGGTTTTGCTGCCGCGATCGATGTCGGCTATGACATGGCACGCAACGATCTCAACGCGAAGATCCGGCAGGATCTGGCAATTTACCATGCCCGTCGCCAGCCCCCGGCTGGCCCCGAAGCGGCATGACGACAGGATGTGAGTTAAGAATGATCCGTTCAGTGGTTCGCGGTTACGGGGCAGCGCTCCCGAAGCGGGTAGTGACCAATCGCGAGTTGGAAGACATCGTCGAGACCTCCGACGAATGGATCGTGCAGCGCACGGGCATTCGTCAGCGCTATCTTGCCGGCGAGGGCGAGACGACCGCCTCTCTCGGCGAGCAGGCGGCGCGTGCGGCGCTCGACAATGCCGGATTGACGCCGGATGACATCGATCTCGTGCTGGTCGCGACCTCGACGCCCGACAACACCTTTCCGGCGACCGCCGTCAATATCCAGAATCGGCTGGGCATGACCCACGGCTACGCCTTCGATCTGCAGGCGGTCTGCACCGGCTTCGTCTACGCGATGGCGACCGCCGATCTGCATATCCGCGGTGGAATGGCAAAGCGTGTGCTGGTGATCGGCGCCGAGACCTTTTCCCGCATCCTCGACTGGAAGGATCGTACCACCTGCGTGCTTTTCGGCGATGGCGCCGGTGCGCTGGTGCTGGAGGCGGCGGAAGGCGAGGGGACCATTGCCGACCGAGGCGTGCTCACCGCTCATCTGCGCTCCGACGGCTCGCATAAGGACAAGCTCTATGTCGATGGCGGCCCGTCCTCGACGGGCACGGTCGGACATCTGCGCATGGAAGGCCGCGAGGTCTTCAAGCATGCGGTCGGCATGATCACCGACGTGATCGACAGCGCGTTCGCCGCGACCGGCACGACGGCAGACGATCTCGACTGGCTGGTGCCGCACCAGGCCAACCGCCGCATCATCGACGGCTCGGCGAAGAAACTCGGCATTCCTTTGGAAAAGGTCGTCGTGACCGTCGATCTGCATGGTAATACCTCGGCTGCATCGATTCCTTTGGCACTTTCGGTTGCCGCCTCCGACGGGCGCATCAAGAAGGGTGATCTGGTGATGCTCGAAGCCATGGGCGGCGGTTTTACGTGGGGCGCATTGCTGGTCCGCTGGTAGGGCTGCAATGATTGGCCGAAACGTAAATAAGCGATTGAGCACAGGTGCTTGACCCTCGCGCTCAAGCAAAATACTCTCTATCGGCTTTGATAAGATCAATTTCGAAAATTGGGCGGGGATCATGGCCGGCAAGACAGTAACACGCGCGGATCTGGCGGAATCGGTTTTCCGCAAGGTCGGACTTTCGCGGACGGAATCGGCCGAGCTCGTTGAGACGGTCATAGACGAGATCTGTAACGCGATCGTGCGGGGCGAGGTGGTCAAGCTTTCCTCCTTCGCGACCTTCCAGGTGCGTTCCAAGAACGAGCGGATCGGCCGCAATCCGAAGACCGGCGAGGAAGTGCCGATTTCTCCGCGTCGGGTGATGACGTTCAAGGCCTCCAATGTACTGAAGAGCCGTATCCTCAAGGCGCACACGGCGCGCAAGGCGAAACTGAAGCCGGCAAGCCCGGTCGCCTGAACCCCGGCGCCCTTTCCGCAATCCTGTGAACATGCTTGAATCTCCCGGCTTAAGCCGTTGAGATATGTCCGATTCGGCGCATAATCCGCGCATGAATTGGAGGCTATGAGTCTGCCCTTGGGGCATGGGCAGCCTGCCGTTTGGAGTGTGACCTTTGGAGAAGAGCCCGGACGCCTTTCGTACGATCAGCGAGGTCGCCGACGACCTCGACCTGCCGCAGCATGTGCTGCGCTTCTGGGAAACGCGTTTCCCGCAGATCCGGCCGATGAAGCGCGGCGGCGGGCGGCGTTATTATCGTCCCGAGGACGTCGATCTCCTGAAGGGTATCCGTCACCTGCTCTACGATCACGGTTACACCATAAAAGGCGTGCAGAAGCTTCTGAAGATGAACGGCAACAAGTTCGTCTCGGCGATCGCGTCCGGCGATCTCGCCACGATGGAAGCGATCATGGCGGCAAACAGCGAAAAGCAGGTCGAGCCGAAGATCAGCACCGCCGAAGAGGATCAGATCGTCGGCCGCCCCAAGGTGAAGCCGAGCGGCCGCTTTTTCGGCTTCGGCGGCACCCACGAGGACGACGTGGAAGTGTCGATCGGCAAGTCCAGCATCGGCAAGGAAGACCGCGCCCTGTTGCAGGAGGCGCTGTTCGATCTTCTGGAATGCAAACGCCTCCTGGATCAGGTTCGCTAATCCAACTCGCGGCAAAGTTAAGAAAAATTTACCATTCACCTCTGGTTCAGGAGAAATGAAGGATCATTTCTTCATAAGGAAAATCAGAGGAGGTGAATTATGAAGAAGAAGCTCGCCGTCGCCGTTTTATCCCTGATTACGGCCTTTAGCGGTGTCGTTCCGGCCCAGGCTTTCCCGTCGATCGCCGCCCCGAGGATCGAAGCGTCCCAGGATATCCAGCAGGTGCAGTATTGGCGCGATCGTGACGGCTGGGAAGGGCGTCGCTACTACCGCGACCGCTACGATGGCGACCGCTATTACCGCCGCCATCGCCGTGGCCCGGATGCCGGTGCGATCATCGGAGGGCTTGCCCTTGGCGCGATCATCGGCGGCGCGCTGGCCCAGCCGCGTTATGCACCGAGATACGCTCCGCGTTACTACCGACCGCGCTACTACGCCCCCCGGCGTTATGTCGGGGGCAATGCACACGTAAACTGGTGCTATGCCCGCTACCGGTCCTACAGGGCCTACGATAACACGTTCCAGCCCTATTACGGCCCGCGCCAGCAGTGCTATTCGCCCTACTGATATCCGTTGAACCGGATAACAACGTCAGCCTGCCCTGCCAATCCGGTGGGGCGGGTAAATCACGTGAGGAAGTCCCGGTTCTCGGAAAAGGTTTTTGATCTGACTGAGATTTCAAGGGGATTTAATTGGTCGGGGCGGCCGGATTTGAACCGACGACCCCTTGACCCCCAGTCAAGTGCGCTACCGGGCTGCGCTACGCCCCGACCTGCTCAATGAGCATGTTTTCCCTAGTCGCTCCGCTTTGCCGGCGCAAGCTCAAAATCCTTCGATCGGAAGAAAAAGAGGGTGGTCGGCATAAGAACGCGCCGGTGAACATAAAAGCCGCGTCCGAACTCGGGCATCGCGAAAGCCTTCGTCGTGGGCAGCGGCACGGGCATCACCGAGGCTGCAGCCGCGGTTAACCGCTCGGAAGACCAACTATAAGGGGATTGCAGAGATTTCTGCGGAAGATAATCTTAGATATAAAACGAAGTTGCGCATGCTGGAAACTTCGGCATGAAGGCGGGCTAAAAGATTAGCTGCGGTATCTATGTAATGCTTAGCGAAAACGCGGCGCCCGGCTTGCATTCATCAAGAGTTCTTGCTGAGACGCAAAAGGTCCGAGAAGTTTCAGAAGGCGGATTTCTTCCTCTTGATCGATACGATAGCGCTTTGCGAACTCCGCAACGCTCCAGACTTTCTTCAAGCCTTTACTATCGATATCGTCGAGATTCATATGCGTCGACATAAGTATCCCCTTTTCTTGCTTGTTCGAACCTAAACTCGCGTGGCAAATTTTGTTCCGGACAACTCTGAGCTTCTATCGTTAATAATGTATCCTCTAACGAACCCTCACTTTTCTTGGACTTTAATACCATTCTGGCCGATGCTGAGCTCGACGCCTCTGGGCTTGGTTTCTTCGCGATAGACGTAAAAACCGAGGCCGACGACGGCGACAAGCAAGGCGCCGATAATGAGATAAAGGTTATTGATGCGTGTCATGCGTACCCCCTGCACGTTGTCTGGCGGCGGGGAAACGCGTGAGATCTCAAAGAGTTCCCGCGCTGCAGCGATTTCAGTCGTCGTTTGCGGCGTTGAGGTTCTGGGGGCGGATTCCCTCGTCGTGAAACTGCTGGCGCAGCCTGAGCCCCGGCCCGGCGCCCGCATCGTCCTCACCCGCGCCGAGGAAAAGCACGCCCTTCGACTCGAAGATTGAACGCAACCGATCGGTGACGCCGGCGTTTGCGAAGACTTGCGAGGCCTCGGCTTCTTCGATCGCAGATTTGGAAAGCCCTGACGCGGCGGCCAACTCCTCCACCGTCATTCCTGTCATCGCGCGTGCGGCGCGGAGTTGAGAAACCGTCAGCATGATAGGGAATCTGGAGCGCTGGGCGCCGAAGTCAAGCGGCGTTGTCGGCCGCAGAGCGGGATCGTCGCTGCGATCGGATGAAACGATGTTCCAGCGCCACGCAGCCCCAGACGATGCCGAGCAGGAGGTAGAAATGCCGCCAGTGGTCGGTGTCGATGACGTTGCCGATGATCGCATGGCCCAATATCATCACCCAGGCGATCATCAGATAGGCCTGCCACGGGCGTTCGCGCAGCATGTAGCGGAAGCCGAACCACAGCGTCGACCAGATCATGATCTGATAGGTGATCGCGCCGAGCCAGCCATAGGTGGTCAGCGTCTTCAGCCAGATATTGTGTTCGTCCTCGCCGAAGATCTTGCCGAAGGCCATCGGCCCCAGCCCGAGCGGCCGTTCCATGGCCATCAGGAAGCCGATCTTATGGCGCTCGAAACGGCCAAGGCGGGCGCCGTCATAGTCCTGCACCAGCTTGGCGCGGTTGGTGAACAGGTCGGAGACCTGCGGGAACTGCAGCGCGATCGCCAGCGCCAGGACAAGAAAGATCGCAGCACCTCCAGCGATCGCCAGGATCTTGAACCGGAAGGCGGTCGTGCGCTCCTTGAGGAGCATGACGATCACCAGAGCGACGCCGGCAAATATGAGAAGGCCCCAGGCGGCGCGCGAGAAGGAGAGGAAGATGCCGAGCGCCAGGACGAGGATGCCGGCGATGAGCAGCGGCGCTTTTATCAGCGGTCCGGTCAGCAACCGGTAGAGGAGGTAGAGGAGGGGGGCGACGAGATAGGGGCCGAAGACATTCGGGTCCTGGAAGGCACCCATGGCGCGATTGTAGCGGGTGAAGACATGCGAGCCCGGAAAGGCGTTGAAATAGCCGAGAACGCCGAGCAGCGAGGTGATGATTGCAGCGATGACCCAGGCCTTGAAGATCAGGTTCAGGCGCCGATGGTCGTTCTCGATGATCGCCGCATAAAAGACCGAACTCAGCGCCAGGAAGGTGGAGACGGCGAAATACATCGGCGCCTCGCTCATGTCCTTCATGACGAACATGGAGAACAGGCCGCTCATGTTGAACGTCAGCATCATCACCAGAAGCGGTCCGACGGTACGCGATATCTTCAGGCCGAGCAGGAACCAGATGCCGATCTGGATCACCATGATCAGTTCGTAAGGCGCAGGCTCGGAAATGACGAAGCCGGAAAGGAAGACGCCAAAAGCGATCAGGCCGGAACCGGCAAGCTTTACGGCCGCCAGCCGACTGTCGAAACCCACCGGGTGGCCGCCTGCGCGGTTATAGTCGAGCGTGCTCAATAGGCATTGTCCGTGTTGAGCAGCCGGATCGGCGTCAGGAACAGGATCTTGAGGTCGAAGAGCAGCGACCAGTTCTCGATATAATCGAGGTCGTAGGCCGTGCGGGCACGGATCTTCTCGTCGCTGTCGAGTTCGCCACGCAAGCCGTTGATCTGCGCCCAGCCGGTGACGCCCGGCTTGACGCGGTGGCGGGCGAAATAGCTCTCGACTACGTCGACATATTTGCGCGTCCCCGTCTGGGCGAGCACCGCATGTGGGCGCGGTCCGACGAGCGAAAGCTGGCCGCGCAGCACGTTGAACAGCTGCGGCAGTTCATCGATCGAGGATTTGCGCAGGAAGCGACCGACCGGGGTGACGCGCGGGTCGCCCTTGGTGACCGCCTTGACCGCCGTCTGGTCGCCGAGATCGGTGTACATCGAACGGAACTTCAGGACGTCGATGATCTCGTTGTTGAAGCCGTGGCGCTTCTGGCGAAACAGGACAGGCCCCTTCGAGGTCGCCTTCACGGCGATTGCCGCAGCCAGCATGATCGGCCAGGTGAGAAGGAGGCCGACAACCGAAAAGACGATGTCGAAGACGCGCTTGGCGACCGAGTCCCAGTCGCGGATCGGCTTGTCGAAAATGTCGAACATCGGCACCGCGCCCACATGCGAATACGAGCGGGGGCGGAAACGCAGGCGATTGGCGTGGGCGGCAAGGCGAATATCGACTGGCAGCACCCAGAGCTTGCGCAGCAGCTGCAGGATGCGGGCCTCGGCCGTTGCAGGCAGCGCGATGATCAGCATGTCGATGCGGGCAAGGCGGGCGAATTCGATAAGCTCGGCGAAGGTCCCAAGCTTCGGATAGCCGGCGACGACGGTCGGCGAGCGTTCGCTGTTGCGATCGTCGAAAATGCCGCAGATGCGGATGTCGTTGTCGGGTTGCTGTTCCAACTGGCGGACGAGCTGCTTGGCCGGTTCACCGCCGCCGACGATGATGGCGCGGCGCTCCATCACGCCATTGCGCCCCCAGTGGCGGATGGCAAAGGCGGTGAGCTGCCGTTCGAGGAAGAGGAACGCGGCGCTGGCGACGAACCAGGCGACAAAGCCGGCAAGCGGATAGGGTTCGTGTTCGACGAGGAAAAGGGTCGATGCCGTCAGCAGAAAACCGATCGTCCAGCAGACGAAAACACGTTTGGCGGTGCGCGAGGCGCCACGCAGCGAGGGGATCTGGTAGGTATCGGCCACCTGCAGAAGCAGGACCGTAAGTGTCGAGCCCCAGGCGACGAGGGCGAAGCGGGCGAAAAAGCCGGTGAGGTCGATCGGCGCGAAAAGCGCCCCGACGCCAAGGCCGATCCCGAGCATGGCCAGCAGCTCGAACAACCGGAACTGGCCGATCAGCATCGTCGGCGAATAGCTGTCGTTGCGGAACTGCTCTGCGATCTGGCGCGCAAACGGATTGAGCACCGTGGCGTTCACCGGATCATGCTTTTCGTCGGCAGCTCGGAGTTCCGAAACCTTCTTGCGAAGGCTTTCGACATCGAACTGCTCGGACTTGTTCGGCTGGTTCATGGACCGATCCCTTTGGCCTTCCGGGGCCGGCGGCGCTGGAAGCCCCGGTAACGCTGGAAGCAATGGGAAACGCATACCAAAAAGAGGTGAAGGAAGCCTTTAGCCGCGCCCCGAATCCGGTCTCGAACCTGTCAGATCTTGATACAGGCCGAGCATTTCGCGGGCCATGACCGACGCGGAAAACACCGCCTTGAAGGCCTCCGGTTTCGGCATCACCGCATCCTGCCAGCCGGGCGTCGTGACCGCTTGCGTCATGACGCGGGCGAGATCATCGGCATCGCCGGGGATGGCAAGGGCAGCACTCGCCTCGCCGAGCACTTCCGGAATGCCGCCGACCCGGGAGGCGATCACCGGCTTGCCGGCCGCCAGCGCCTCGAGCACAATATAGGGCATCGCTTCGGCACGGGATGGGACGACGACGATCTTCGCCATGGCGAACGCGTCGCGCGCCGGCATGGCCGGCTTCATCTGGATGCGCCGGCCAAGCCCGCGCTCGGCCATCATCGCCTCATAGCGGTCGCGATCAGGGCCGTCGCCGACCATCAGCGCCGAAAGCGGATGACCGACCGCCCTTTCGGTGCGGGCGAAGGCGTCGATGAACACATCCGGTCCCTTGAGGTCGCGCAGCATGCCGATATAGAGGAAATGCGGTGCCCCGTGGTCGGCGCCGATGGTTTCGAACTCGGCGTCCTTGATACCGTTGTAGATCACCCGGGAGACTTTTCGCGGCTTGCCGACCTTGGCCTCGTAGGTGCGCCGTTCGTAGTCGCAGACGAACACCAGCGCGTCCCCGAAATGCTCCTGGAAGCGTTCCAGCCGCAGCACGGCCTGGCCGGAAAGGCTGGACCGGCTGAAATGCAGGCTGCCGCCATGCGGCGAATAGAGGCGGGCTACGCGATACCTGTTGACCCGCAGGGCTGAGCCGATCAGCCGGGCAATGGCGCCACCCTTGGCGCCGTGCCCGTGCAAAATGTCCGGCTGCAAGCTCTTGATATATCTGTAACTCTTGTAGATCGCGACGAAGTCGGAGGGCGCAATTGCGCGGCGCATCGGAATACGGGTGAGGCCGAGCGAAAGATGCGGCCTGATACTGTTGAAGAGACGATCCTCATGCGCTCCACCGGTCGAGCTGTCGCACAGGATGCCGACTTCGTGGCCGGCCGCCCGGTGCTCCTCGACCAGATCGCGCACATGGCGGAAGATCCCGCCGACGGGCGACCTGAAGCAGTGGAGTATCCGCAAGGGAGCGCTATCCGCCATGGACCGGTCAGAACAGCCGCTCGCGGACGTAGATCGTGTCGCCGGCAAGCACCGTGGAAGAGATGACGGTGCGGCCGGTAATCACCTGGCCGTTGATCTTGCGGGTGACGTCGACGTCGCGCTGATTGCCGCGCGAGGTGAAGCCGCCAGCGATCGCGATCGCGTTCTGGGCAGTCATCCCCGGCACGTAGGAATATTGCCCCGGCCGGCCGACTTCGCCCATGACGAAGACGGGACGGTAGCGATCGATCTCGGCTGTGACATCCGGATCGCGCAGATAGCCCTGCTTGAGACGGGAAGCGATCGAGCCTTCCAGCGCTGGCAGCGTCTGGCCGCGGGCGACCACCTGGCCGATCAGCGGGAAGGCGATGTAACCGGCCTGGTCGACCGTATAGGTATTGGTGAGGCCTGGTTGCTCGAAGACGCTGACGCGCAGTCGGTCACCGCTGTCGAGCCTGTAGGGCTGGACGGTTGCCTGCTGGAAACTTTTCGGGGCGGGCGCGTAGCTCGTGCAGCCGGCAAGCGCCGTCGCAGCGAGCGCTAACGCCAGCACATGTTTGGCCATCACGCGATTGAAGGGGGCGAAGGACATTTCCGCGTTCGAGGCTCCGGCTGTTCATACCATCTGCCCCCGTTATCGATCCGTTAGGGTTAATGCCCGGTAAAGAGGCCGGGAATTTGGGGATTTTCTTGGAACCCCGACGCTGTACTTGGCCATTAACCCTCGCGTTACCATGATCCTTTACTCTTCGCCGAAACCGATCAGTTGGAGCGTATCATGTCAGGCGTAAACGGTGGCAATCAGGACGTGGATATCGACCTCGGGCGGGTCATCTCGGCGGTCTGGGAACGCAAGGCCAGGATATTGGCCGCAACGATCGTTGCGGCGGCGGTCGCACTGGTCGGCACCAGCCTGATGAAGCCCAGCTATAAGAGCGAGACGCGGATGCTGATCGAATCCCGCTCGCCCAACCTTTCGGGAGGGGATGCCGCAGCGCAGGCCAACGACCCGCTGCTCGACTCGCTCAACATCACCAGCCAGGCGCAGCTTCTGCAGTCGACCGATCTCATCAAGCGGGTCGCCCGCGACCTCAACCTCGCCAAGCTCAAGGAATTCGATCCGGCCGCCCAGTCCTTCCTTCCCGACCCGCTGGTCCTGATCGGCCTGAAGCAGGATCCGATGAAACTCGACCCGGAAGACAGGGTGATCAAGGAATTCCGCGACAAGCTGAATGTCTATGCCGTCGAGAATTCGCGCGTCATTGCCATCGAGTTTTCCTCACGCGATCCGAAGCTCGCAGCCGAGATCCCGAACCGGATGGCGCAGGCCTACCTTCAGATCCAGAGCGGTGCCAAGCTCGACACCCATTCCGAGACCGCCAAATGGCTGGAGCCGGAAATCGCCAGCCTGACCAGCAAGGTCAAGGAGGCGGAGAAGAAGGTTGCCAACTACCGCTCTTCCAACGGCCTGTTCCAGACCACCGAGACCAACAGCTTCTCGACCCAGCAGCTCAACGACATTTCGACCGAACTTGCCCGTATCCGCGGCGAGCGGGCGAATGCCGAGGCGCGCGCCGAAAACGTCCGCACGGCCCTGAAGGCCGGTCGCGCTTCCGATACGCTAAGCGATGTCGTCGGTTCGCAGGTCATCCAGCGGCTGAAGGAAGCGGAAGCCAACCTGCAGGCGCAGATTGCCGACTCCTCGACCTCGCTGCTCGAAGGCCATCCGCGGCTGAAGGGACTGCGCGGCCAGCTTTCCGGCATCCGCCAGCAGATCGAGAGCGAGACCAAGAAGATTCTCGCGAGCCTCGACAATGAAGCCGAAATGTCGCGCATCCGCGAACGCCAGTTGATGGGGCAGCTCAACGGCTTGAAGGCTGATTCCGCCAAGGCTGGCGAAGAGGAAGTGGGCCTGCGCGCGCTGGAACGCGAGGCCGCCGCCCAGCGCCAGCTTCTCGAAACCTATCTTGCCCGTTACCGCGAAGCGAGTTCCCGCCTCGAGGGCAATTCGAGCCCGGCGGATGCCCGTATCGTCTCGAAAGCCGTCGAACCGTCGGAACCCTATTTCCCGAAGATAATCCCGATCGTCATCGTGGTATCGCTCGCCACCTTCATCTTCGGCTGCCTGATCGTCATCGTCGTCGAGCTCTTCTCCGGCCGCGCATTGCGCCCCTCCGGCGTTCGTGATGTCGAAGACGACATCATCCTGGAACCCGCCGCATCCGCTCCCGCTGCTGCCGCTCCGCTGCCGGTCCACCAGATGCAGGCGGAGGCGGCACGTTTCGACCGGCCGGAACCGGCCCATGAAGACGCGAGGAATGCGGCAGCGCTCGCCTATGCCAAGATTGCCGAACAATCGCTCTCCGAGAAGGAGAGTGAGGCAGAGGGTGCCGTAGCGGAAGTCGACGATCGCGGCTTCACGATCGGCTCCGTCGCGCATTACCTGCAGCGCCACGACGTGCCTGTGGCGATCGGCATTTCACCGGGTGGCGACGAGGGCTCGACTGCGACCGTCATGCTCGCCCGCGAGCTCGCCGAGCGCGGCCGCACCGTCGTGCTGGTCGACATGACCGGTTCCGCTGCCCCGACGCAGATGATGGTGGAAAATCCGAAACTGCCCGGCATTACCGACCTTCTGTGCGGCGAAACCGCCTTCGGCGATGCGATCCATCCGGACCGGTTTTCCGACGCCCATATCATCCCGCACGGCGCTTCGGATCCGGCGCGTGCCATGCGCGGCGTCGATCGCCTGTCGATGATCATAGATGCGCTGGCGGATGCCTATGACCTGGTGCTGATCGAATGCGGTCCCGCCGAGATCGCCGGCATCTCGCGTCTGACCCGCAATGCGATGGCCGAGATCGTCCTGTCGGTTCCGGGTTTCAAGGATGAGGAAGTCGCCGAACTGGTGACGGATTTCGAAGCGGCCGGCTATGGCAATCTGCTGGTCATGGCGCAGACCGCCGACCGGCATTCGCCACGTCCCGGAAAACGCCGCGCTGCCTGATTATTCGGCTGCTGGTTCCGTGTCGGAGGCGGGAGCTTCCGGCGCTTTCGGGCACCGGCGGGACCGCCACCGCTGCACCAACGCATAGACGTGCGGATTACGCTTTATCGCAGCCTTTGCCTTGGTCACTCCGATCAAAAGCGGCCGCATCAGCGAACCCTTCCAGGTGAGCGGCAGCAGGATGTCGTACTGCACCGTTTCCTGGGTACACCAGTTGCGCTTGTAGGGCTGGTCGCCGACGCCGAAATCGAACACCGAAGCGCCCTCCCGGCAGGACTGCTCGATCATCAGCCAGAACAGCAATTCGCCGGGGCTCGCCTCCGGGCAGATCGTCTCGTCGATCGAGCTGAACTGGCAGATGACATGGTCGCCCTTGCGCGACAGGCCGGCAATCGCCGCGATGTGCCCTTCGTGTTCGCCGCGCAGCCGAATGGCATGCAGCGTCAGCGGCGTATCTGTCCCCTTGACCGGAACGTCCATCAGGTGGTGGAAGAAGTCCTGGATACCGGGAAATTGAAAGACGTCCGGCAGGCCGAACAGTCTCAGCCGCTCGCCTTTCTGGCGGAAGAAGATATCGAGCAGGGCATGTTTTTCGGCGGGGTCCGTCGGGATGAAATGGTCATAACCGCCGATCGCCTCGATCTTGCGGCTCTGCGAGCGGAATTTCTTGCGGCGGCTTTTCGCATTGAGTTGCGCAAGCGTCGCCTCGAAATTCTGAAAGAGCGGCAACTGGAAGGAATGGTTCTGGTTTTCGATCGAAGCAAGCGCGGACAGCGGATGCTGTATGCCCCGCCAGACAAGCGGGATATTATCGAGAACGACCAGGTCTGCCTTGTCGGAGAGTGCGAGCCTTATGCCATAGGCGAAGTTCTGCAGTTCTTCCGCATCGGGTGCGGCGAGTTCGGCATCGAAGAGGCCGGTATTGACGTTGTTGAACCGGTGGCCGAGCAGACGGGCGATCCGGGCGCGGCGTTCCGGTATGACTTCGAGCGGCAGGATGAAAAGCGTGCGGCCATCGACAATGCCCTGGATGATCGCAAGTTCGCTATGATGCGCCTGGACCCAGGCAAGACACCAGTCGAAACTCTGATGCAGGGAGTTCTTGGAAAGCCGTTCGAGGCGCCGCCACTCGGCTTCAACGGACCGGAGATCGTTGGTCGAAACGAGGGTGAGCTCGGACAATCGTATCGTCCGGTTATCGGTTCCGAGAGGATCCGCATCCTTGATCTGCTCTTCGTGTTGGATCTTCCGCTGCTGCATGGCCTCGCCCGCTGATGCCGTTCTGCCGGCAACATAAGGGGAGGGCGCCAAGAATCGGTTTACCGATGAGCGAAAGCCGCGCGAAACCGCTGCCACTGGTTAACCGGGGGTAAAGCCGCCTATTCCTTGGGCTTCGGCCCGGCCATCCATTTGATGATCAGCATGGCGGGCAGGATCCAAAGGAGGCCGCTGATCAGGAAGTAGAGGAAATGCACCCACCAGGGTGAAGTGGCGAGCAGCAGCATGGCGAAAGTCGTGGCGGCAAGCGCATAAACGATCACCAGGATGATGATCAGGATCGTGCCGATGAAACTTCTCAAACGCGGGACCAAGACGTCTTCTCCTATCCGCGACCGCATGCCGCAAAGCGCCGGGGCTTGTTTTGCATGGGTTGATGGGGCAAAGCAACGCGAAATGCTTGATGGATGCTTAGCCCGCACCCGCGTCCTTTTGGCTTGAGCGACAGGAGCACACCCATGTCGGTAACCGATGCTGTGATCATCGATGTCCTGAACCACACCAAGCGCCGCGAGCGTGACCGCAAGGCCGTGCGCATCTGGCTTGGCGTCGTCGTCTTCACGCTGTTCTGTCTGGTTCTCGTGGGCGGCGCGACACGGCTCACCGATTCCGGACTGTCGATCACTGAGTGGAAGCCGATCCACGGCGTCATCCCGCCGCTGTCGGCCGCGGAATGGGACGAGGAATTCCGCCTCTACCAGCGCATTCCGCAATACCAAGAGATCAACCGGGACATGACGGTCGACGAGTTCAAGTCGATCTTCTGGTGGGAGTGGGCGCACCGGTTCCTCGCCCGCTCGATCGGCATGGTCTTCGCCCTGCCGCTGATCTTCTTCTGGCTCACCGGCCGTATCGAAAAGCGCTTGCGCGGTCCGTTGGTCGGCCTTCTGGCGCTCGGCGGTTTCCAGGGGTTCATTGGCTGGTGGATGGTGTCTTCCGGCCTCACCAAGCTGGTCAGCGTCTCGCAATACCGGCTCGCGACGCACCTCGTCATCGCCTGTCTGATCTTCGCCGCCTGTATCTGGATCATGCGCGGGCTTTCGCCGCATAGCCGTGACCTTCCGCCGACGGCAAGGTCCAAATGGGCAGCCGGCGGCGTCGCCTTCCTGGTCCTCTTCCAGATCTATCTTGGCGCGCTGGTGGCGGGGCTCGATGCTGGCCTTTCCTACAATACCTGGCCGCTAATGGATGATGCGCTGATCCCGAGCGATCTCTTTGTCCAACAGCCCTGGTGGATCAATCTGTTCGAGAACCCGAAGACGGTACAGTTCGCGCACCGCTGCGGCGCCTACCTTTTGTGGGCTGCCACCCTCGTGCACATGATCATCTCGCTTCGCCTGGCTCCCGGCTCGACCCATGCCCGTCGTTCCGTTCTGCTGTTCGGGCTGGTGACGCTACAAGCCGTCATCGGCATTTCGACGCTCGTCATGCAGGTGCCGCTCGATCTGGCGCTGACGCACCAGGCCGTCGCCCTGATCGTACTCGGCTTTGCTGTCGCCCATTGGCGCGGTTTCGCCGGCGAATATCCCCCGGAGACCGCGATCGTTACGCGGACCTGATCTGCGATCTATCGAATGGAAACCTTGCCTAGGCAGGTGGATCGACTTCCGCCTGTCGTTTCTCAGAGAAAAATTTTCGGCCTCGTGTCGGAAGCGGTGACCGTCGCCCGTCCTTGGGACATAGTTCAATCGGCTTCGGCCAAGGAGAGGGTAGGGTTATGGCAAAGACAATCGCAATTCTCGTCGCAAGGCTGATCTTCGGCAGCGTGTTCGTTATGGCGACGACGTTCAAGTTTCTCGATATGCAGGCGACCGCAGGGTTCATTTCGGGCGCCGGGTTTCCGTTCCCGCTGTTCCTCGCCTGGATCGCGGCGATCTTCGAGGTGGGGCTGGCTCTCGCATTCCTGACCGGCGCCTTCTTCTCCGAAGCGGCGCTGCTTGCCGGCGCCTACGTCATCTTCCTGGCCTTCGCTTTCCATGGCCCCAGCCATTGGCAAGCCAACCAGGCGGAGTTCGGCTTTTTCGTCGATCACTTCACCTTCCTGGCCGGCCTGCTCTTCGCCGCCGTGCATGGCCCGGGCGAAAAGCTCGCCGTCCATCTGGGTTTGAAGCGGACGCTCGCTTAAGCCTGTTGCAGCACACTGTGGACCGCGGCGGCGACGGCAAGCTCGGCGTCGCGGTCTTTCGCATTGCCGTCTTCTTCATGCCATGCGGCCGAGAGACAGCCATAGGCGAAGGCATAACGCAGAATAGCGCGAACATCGCGGCTGAGCGTCTCAGCGAAGACGGCAGCCATGGAGGCAATGCGTTCTTCGCTGCGGGTGAGGTCGAAGCGGTCGAGCGGATTGGAAAACATGTTGGCGACGTCCATCGCGGCATCACCGATCAATCCGGCCGGATCGATGATCAACCAACCGCGCGGGCCAAGCATGATGTTTTCGTGATGCAGGTCGCCATGCAGCGGCTTGATGTCCCGCTGATCGGCGATCAGCGTCTCCGCCATTTCCGCCGCCTCGATAAAGGGGCCGGCAATGCCGTCACGCCGGTCCGTTTCGGCCTTTCCGAACAGGCTTTTGAAATAGCGGGAAAGCGGCATCATGGTTGGGGGCGGAGCGATGTCGGACGGCCGGTGATACTCCATGAGGACTTCGGCCGCGATGCGGGTGGCTTCCGCGTCGCCATGAGCTTCCAGATGGTCGCGCAGCGTCACCTTGCCCGCATGCTCCATCAGCAGGAGCTCGCCCGAGCGCGCAATCAGCCGAATACAGCCGACGCCATCCCGCCAGGCCATGAAATCGGCCCCGCGAAGACTGTCTTCCAGCGCCCTGGGCTTCAGGACCTTGACGATATCGATCTCGCCGCCGGCGCGCGTCACTTCAAGGACGGTGCCGACGACGGTATCGGCTATCTGTCTGGCGGTTTCGATCCGCCATTCGACAGGAAAGGAAAAAGGGAAGGGAATGCCTTCGGTCATCAGGCCGAAAGCATCAGGTCCATGTTCTGGACGGCGGCACCCGAGGCACCCTTGCCGAGATTGTCGAGCAAGGCCACGAGATTGACATGCGCACCGCCCGGCGTGCCGAACACGAAAAGCTTCATCGTGTCGGTGTCGACCAGCTCTTCCGCGTCGACGCGGGCAAGCGCCTTGCTCTCTTCGAGCGGCACGACGGTGACGATGTCCTGCCCGGCATAATGCTCGACCAGCACCTTGTGGATACTTTCCATCGTCGCGCCGTCGTTGAGGTCTTCGAGGAAGAGCGGCACCTGCACGATCATGCCCTGCGGGAAGCGGCCGACCGACGGCGAGAAGATCGGCGCACGGTCGAGCTGGCCGTGGATCTTCATCTCCGGCACGTGCTTGTGCTTGAGCGGCAGGCCATAGAGAAAATTGTTGGCCGAGATCGCATCTTCGCGCGACGGGTCTTCCATCTGCGCGATCATCTGCTTACCGCCGCCGGTATAACCGGAGACCGCATTGACCGTTACCGGATAACCGTCGGGCAGGATGCCGGCGGCGCGCAGCGGCCGGATCAGGCCGATCACGCCGGTCGGGTAACAGCCCGGATTGGCGACGTGCCGGGAGGCCTTGATCTTGTCTGCCTGCGCCTTGTCCATCTCCGCAAAGCCATAGGCCCAGGAGGGATCGACGCGGAAGGCGGTCGAGGTGTCGATCACCCGCACCTTGTTGTTGCCGGCAAGCATGGTCACGGCTTCCCGCGAAGCGTCGTCCGGCAGGCAGAGAATGGCGACGTCGGCGCTGTTCAGGAGATCCTCGCGCATGGCGGCGTTGCGCCGTTCCGCTTCCGGGATCGACAGCAGTTCGACGTCGCGGCGGCCGGCCATGCGGGTGCGGATCTGCAGTCCCGTGGTGCCGTGTTCGCCATCGATGAAGATTTTCGCTGTCATGGTCTTATCCTGTTAGATCAGTGCCTTGGATTGGATGCCGGATTCAGTTTACCAGCAAGTTGATTCAGAAATTTAACGCGCTCGCGCGGCGTTCCGCACGAAGCCCGAGCATATACATCGCAACCGTCGCCCCCGCAATGGCGGTGATGTCCGCATGGTCGTAGGCCGGTGCCACTTCGACGACATCGGCGCCGCGGATATCGAGGCCTCCAAGCTGGCGCAGCACCGAGAGTATCTTGGCGCTCGAAGGCCCACCGGCGACCGGCGTGCCCGTGCCCGGCGCGAAAGCCGGATCGAGGCAGTCGATGTCGAAGGTGAGGTAGGTCGGCGTTTGCCCGACGTGATCGAGGATAACCCTGGCGATCTCAGCTGCCGTCATCTCCTCGACCTCATGGCCATAGACGAGGCGGATTCCGAAATCTTCCGGCGCATGGGTGCGGATGCCGAGCTGGATCGATCGGGCAGGGTCTATGATGCCGGCCCGCACCGCCCGCGCCACGAAGGAGCCGTGGTCGATACGTCCATCGTCGTCGAGCCACGTGTCCTGATGTGCATCGAACTGCACCAGCGCCAGCGGCCCGTGTTTGGCGGCATGCGCCTTGAGCAGCGGCCAGGTGACATAATGGTCGCCGCCGAGCGTCAGCAGGAAGGCGCCGCTGTCGAGGATGACATTCGCCTGGGCCTCGATCGCGGCTGGGGTCTTCTGGTGGTTGCCGTAGTCGAGCAGGCAGTCGCCGTAATCGATAACGGCCATGTCAGCGAAAAGATCGCGCTGGAACGGATATTGCGGATCGTTGTCGAAGATCGCCGACGCCCGCCGGATCGCCTGCGGCCCGAACCGCGCGCCTGGCCGATTGGAGGTCGCGGCATCGAAGGGGATGCCCCAGATGACGGCATCGACACCCGTCAGATCCTTGGTAAAGCGGCGGCGCATGAACGACAGAGCCCCGGCAAACGTCGGATCCGACGCGGCCGAGGTCAGGCTTTTTGCAGTGAAGGCATGGTCGATCGACTTTTCCGCCATGGCGTCCCTCCATCGTTAACGTGGCGGGAACGTTGGACAATAAGGGCCGACAAGGCAAGCCTGAGCGAGACAAAATTCCTCCCGTTCAGGAAGCCTTGGCTTCGAACACCGGCGGAAAATCCCCCAGCGCCTTGGCCTCCCTGATCCTTGCGCCGATATCCTCCTCGATGATCGATTCCAGCTGCGCGAAGCTGTCGATGACATAGTAGATCGGCTGGACGATATCGATGCGGTAAGGGGTCCTGAGCACTGTCATCAGATCGAAGGGCCGGAATTCGGCCTCGCCACCTTCCATAGCGGCCCGCGTCTCGTTGGGAGAGGAGACGATGCCGGCGCCGAAGCAGCGGCGCCCCTGCGGCGTGTCGATCAGGCCGAACTCGACGGTGAACCAGAATATCCGGAACAGGTGCCAGGAATATTCCCGGCCGAGCCCGACGGCTTTTTCGCCGAAGCGGCGAACGAAATTGGCGTAACTCCGGTTGGTGAGGAGCGGGCAGTGGCCGAAGACTTCGTGGAAGATATCCGGTTCCTCGATATAATCGATGTGCTCGCGGCGGCGGATGAAGGTTGCCAGCGGAAACTTGCCCTGCGACAGCAATTCGTAGAAACGCGATGGCGGAATAAGGGCGGGCACGCCCTCGACGCCGAAGCCGGTCGTCTCGTTGAGGCGCCGGTCGACATCGCCGAGCTGCGGAACCTTGTCCGGTCTCAGCCCGAGTGCCTTGACGCCGTCCAGATATTCCCGGCAGGCCTTGTCGGCCAAGAGCGTCATTTGGCGCTGGTAGAGTTCGCTCCAGATCCGGTCTTCTTCGCTGGTGTAGTGATAGACGCCGTCTGCGTCCGGCAGGTTTGCCGTATAGGTGCTTTGCTTGGTCATCAGCGACCTCCCTTCGGTGATGGAATAAGCCGGATGCTCCAGCCGCCGGCCGTCAGGTCACCATTATATCTCCGAAAACGCGGGTAATCATTTCAGCTTTGCCAGATTGAGCGTAGATAATGAGAGGATATTTCGGGAGGAGAGGCCATCATGAAAGAAAACCTGCAGGCTGCCCGCAAGCTTCTGCAACTCGTGCAGACAGGCGACGGTTCGTCGCTCGCCGAATTGGCGGAAAAGGCCGGCATGTCGCAAAGCACCGCTTGGCGCAAGATCCAGGAACTGGAGGCCGAGGGCGTCATTCGAAAGCGAGTGGCGCTTCTCGATCCGGCAAAGCTCGACCTCAAGCTCTGCATCGTCGCCCATGTGACGCTCGAGGATCACCACGAGGAGGCGATCGAAGCCTTTGCCACCGTCGTGCGCGACCGGCCGGAGATCATGGAGTGTTATGCGCTGTCGGGGACATTCGATTATATGCTGAAGATCCGGGCGCGCGACGTCGAAGCCTATGAGGCTTTCATGACCCGCCACCTGATGCGGAACCCGCATGTGCGCAATGTGGTCTCCAGCTTTGTCCTGCGCGAACTGAAATCGACGACCGAACTGCCGATATAGGAAAGCCTATAAACGAAAAAGGCGGGACCGAAGCCCCGCCTTTTGAAAGTCCAAGTCCAGAAGCGATTAGCGCTTGGAGAACTGGAAGGAGCGGCGGGCCTTTGCCTTACCGTACTTCTTACGCTCGACGACGCGGCTGTCGCGGGTCAGGAAGCCACCCTTCTTGAGCACGCCGCGAAGGCCCGGCTCGAAATAGGTGAGTGCCTTGGAGACGCCGTGACGAACAGCGCCGGCCTGGCCGGAGAGACCGCCACCGGTAACCGTCGCGACGATGTCGAACTGGCCGGTGCGGGCAGCGGCGATAACCGGCTGCTGCAGGATCATCTGCAGGACGGGACGGGCGAAGTAGGTCGAGAAGTCACGGCCGTTGACCGTGATCTTGCCGGTGCCGGCCTTGACCCAGACGCGGGCGACGGCGTTCTTGCGCTTGCCGGTCGCGTAGGAGCGGCCGAGGCTGTCGACTTTGCGGACATAGACCGGAGCGGCAGCTTCGGAAGCCGGCGCGAGGTCCTTCAGGGAGGAAAGATCGGCCATTATCAGGCGCTCCTTACGTTCTTGCTGTTCAGCGATGCCACGTCGAGGGCGACCGGCTGCTGTGCTTCATGGGGATGGTTGGAACCGGCGTAGACGCGCAGGTTCTTCATCTGGCGACGGCCGAGCGGGCCACGGGGAACCATGCGCTCAACAGCCTTCTCGATAACGCGCTCCGGAAAGCGGCCTTCGATGATCTGGCGCGCGGTGCGCTCCTTGATGCCACCCGGGTAACCGGTGTGCCAGTAGTAGGTCTTGTCGGAATATTTCTTGCCGGTGAGGACGCACTTTTCCGCATTGATGATGATGACGTTGTCGCCATCATCGACGTGCGGAGTGAAGGTGGCCTTGTGCTTGCCGCGGAGCCGGTTGGCGACGATGGTGGCGAGGCGACCGACAACGAGGCCTTCGGCATCGATGATCACCCACTTCTTCACCACCTCTGCAGGCTTCTGAACGAAGGTTGACATGTTTTTAACTCTTTCTTCTAGGACCCATGACATCCGAAACCTTCGAATGCAGGGCGTTTCTTGTTGCTTGGATTGCCATGGCTGACGCCGGCAAAAAAGAAAGCGGGCCGAAACGGTCCGCGATCTGGGGCGGCTTATACCGAGGGAGGCCGAAAGCGTCAAGGTGATGGTTTTGCGTCGCTGAAAAATAGATTGAGTAAAATCAATGACTTATGAATGTGGTTATATGATACCACAGTTTTCTGAGTGAAAATCGGTCGCGGTTGATGCCGGAATACTGGTCCTCCTCATCGTAGCCGTCGAGCGGGGAGCGATTGCTGTCCGGAAGGGGGGCTATTGGCCTTATGTGCCGATGGGAAAGAAAACCCATCCTCATGCCGGGAGTTCCATCCAGGAGCCGCCCTGTCGGAAGCTCGCAAAGACCCGCTGACATGAAAGCGATCTGCGCCATTTTTCCCGCGTATCGCTTGTCTGGTCTACACCCTGGAATTGTGCTTGAACGAAAGATGGCGAGCGGGCACAAATGGCAGAATAGACGCTCTCTTGAAGGTTTTACGACGGATTTCACACATGAATAGCTGTCAATCACTCACGTTTTAAGAGGATCCGCCGCAGAAAAAGAAAACTGACAAATGTTCAGAAAAATAAATTTGCCTAGCAAAATCTAGTAGCACTTTCTAATTCAACCATAAGATGGTGCTAATATGTACAGGTACAAAAGAGGGGTATTCCACGAACCTGTGCAGAACATCGCGTGCTGAGCATTCTCGATTTTTTGAGTCAGGAAGCCGACTAAAATCTCAGGCAACCTGCCTGTAGAGGAAAACAATCTTCTGGATCGGGTCTTCTTTTGCAGGCACGAACGGGACAGCTCGGTGTGTCGGCCGTCGGCACCGTCGCCCGGTCGGCGAATTCATGGCCGTCGCAGTAGCCGCTGTCGATGACATAGCGGTCATAGAGTGTCATCCGCGCCTTGTTGCGGGACGGGTAACGCAGGATCACCGCGCCCTCCCGGCCGATCGCCCGCTGCACGGCGGCGCAGGACATGCCGGTGGAATTGTAGCGCGAGATCGCGGCGGCCGGCTCGCCTGAGAGGAGGGTGCCGCAGGCAATGACCGCAAGACAGCCGAGAATTTTTTTCATGATCCTCATCCCTTTTGACGAGACGCGGACTTACATAGCGCAGAAGCACCGCGCCGCCAGAGGCGCACTATTGCGGGAGCCGCCGTCATGAACCATGACCATTACGACAATGCCTATATCGCCGATATCCTGAAGAGCACAAGGACGATTGCGCTGCTCGGCGCATCTCCAAATCCCGACAGGCCGAGCAACCGGGTCATGGGGTTCCTGCTTTCCAAGGGCTATACGGTGTTTCCGGTCAATCCCGGCCAGGCAGGCAAGCAGATCCTCGGCCAGACAGTCTACAGGACGCTGGCGGACGTGCCGCAGCCGGTCGATATGGTCGATGTCTTTCGGGCCGCCGAGTATCTGGACGGCGTGATCAACGAGGCGATCGGGCTGGAAACCAGGCCGAAGGTGATCTGGGGCCAACTCAGCGTGCGCGACGACAAGGCCGCCGAAAAGGCGGAAGCCGCCGGCATCAAGGTTGTCATGGATCGCTGCCCGGCGATCGAGTATCCCCGCCTGGTTGCCTGAGGCCGCCGCCTGGGTTCGCCGCCGAGCGTCCGGCTATTTGGCGAGCAGTTCCGACCGGTTGCGCATGTCGTCAAGCAGTTCGGCATTGCCGCAATAGTTTGCGAAGTCCGCGGCGGCGCTGCCGTCGGCCAGTTCGCGCCGGCAGCGGGTCTTCTCGCCGCAGTGGACACAGGTCACGTGCATTTCGCGGAATTCCAACGGCTCCTCCAGCCTGGCTTCTTCCGGATCGATGTTGAGCAGCTTCATCAGCGCCAGCATTTCGTCGGCCGCATGTGGGCCTTTGGCGATCAGTTCGCGCAGTTCCTGTTCCGACAACGCGTTGTCCTGTGCCAGCAGCTTGACGGTCTCGTCGTCGAGGCTGGCGAGAAGCTTGGCTTCATTGATCGCTGCCCATGTGACGGAACACCAGCGCTTCAGCCTGTCGGTGAGATTTTCCGGGGTGGGGTCAAGGGTGGGAATTGTGTTGTCCATTGCAAACTCCTCTCTATTTCCCCGGAGGATAGGTTCCGGAGAACGATATACCTTGATCGTGATCAACCGCCGGGGTCTGTTGGAGCGCTAACAATCATGCGCCATTTCAAGGGGAGGGACTAACATGCCGACACTCAATCCGGGGTTTTCGACGCTGGCCGTGCACGCGGGCGCGCAACCCGACCCGACGACCGGGGCGCGGGTGACGCCGATCTACCAGACGACCGCTTTCGTCTTCAACGATGCGGACCACGCCGCCGCCCTGTTCGGCCTGCAGCAGTTCGGCAATATCTACACCCGCATCATGAACCCGACTCAGGCAGTGCTGGAGGAGCGGGTGGCGGCACTCGAGGGCGGCACCGCGGCGCTCGCCGTCGCCTCCGGCCATGCGGCGCAGATGCTGACCTTCCACACGATCATGCAGCCGGGCGACAATTTCATCGCAGCGCGAAAACTCTATGGCGGCTCGATCAACCAGTTCGGCAATGCGTTCAGGAATTTCGACTGGCAGGTGCGCTGGGCCGATACCGACGATCCGGCAAGCTTCGAGGCCGGCATCGACGAGCGCACTCGCGCGATCTTCATCGAGAGCCTTGCCAATCCCGCCGGCACGTTCGTGGATATCGCGGCGATCGCCGAGGTGGCGCATCGGCGGGGCATCCCGCTGATCGTCGACAACACCATGGCAACCCCCTACCTCGTCCGGCCGCTCGAGCACGGCGCCGACATCGTCATCCACTCGCTGACCAAGTTCATGGGCGGCCATGGCAATTCCATGGGCGGCGTCATCGTTGACGGAGGCACCTTCAACTGGTCGAAATCGGGCAATTATCCGATGCTCTCGGAGCCCCGTGCCGAATATGGCGGCATCGTCCTGTACCAGGCTTTCGGCAATATCGGCTTTGCCATCGCCTGCCGCGTGCTGGGCCTGCGCGATATGGGACCGGCGATTTCGCCCTTTAACGCGTTCATGATCCTGACCGGCATCGAAACGCTGCCGCTCAGGATGCAGAAACACTGCGACAATGCCGTTGCCGTCGCCAAATGGCTGAAGGCGCATCCGAAGGTCGCCTGGGTCAGTTATTCCGGCCTCGAGGAAGATCCGAACCACGCCCTGCAGAGGCGGTATTCGCCGAAGGGCGCCGGCTCGGTGTTCACCTTCGGCGTCACCGGCGGCTACGAGGCGGGCAAGACGCTGGTGGAAGGCCTGCAGCTGTTCTCCCACCTCGCCAATATCGGCGACACCCGTTCGCTGGTCATTCACCCGGCCTCGACGACCCACCGGCAACTGAGCGAAGAGCAGCTGATCGCCGCCGGTGCCGGGCCGGACGTGGTGCGCCTGTCGATCGGCATCGAGGATGCCGCCGACATCATCGCGGACCTCGACCAGGCCTTGTCGAAGATCTGAGGGAAGGTCTTGGCGTTAGGCGCCAAAACCGCCGTCGATCGTCTGCAGGGAGCCGGTGATGAAGCCGGCTTCCGGACCGGCGAGATAAGCGGCAAGACCGGCGATCTCTTCCGCACGGCCGTGGCGCTTGATGGCCATGAAACCGTGCATGAAGTCACTCATCGGGCCGTCTTCCGGGTTCATGTCGGTGGAGGTCGGGCCGGGCTGGATGACGTTGACGGTGATGTTGCGGTCGCCGAAATCGCGGGCGAGACCGCGCGCCATGCCCTGCATTGCCGACTTGGTGAGCGCATAAGCGGCTCCGCCGGCAAACGGCATGCGGTCGCCATTGACCGAACCGATGACGATGATTCGGCTGCCGTCCGGCATGCTGCGGGCGGCTTCCACGGCCGCATGGTAGGGCGCGCGAACATTGACGTCGATCATCCGGTCGACCGCGTCGGCGTCGATCTCCAGCGGATTGCCGAGCGCCAGCGTGCCGGCGCTGATGACCAGAATGTCCAGCGGGCCGGCCTCGCGCACCGTGCTGATCACGGCCGCGCGGTCTGCCGCATCCGACCGGACAGCCTTGGCGCCGGTCTCGACGGCAAGAGCGTCCGCGGCATCCTTCGAACCGGCATAGGTGAATGTCACGTCGGCGCCATCGCCGGCGAAACGGCGGACGATTGCGGCCCCGATGCCGCGGCTGCCGCCCAGAACCAGCGCTTTCTTTCCATGGAAGTCAGTCATTGTCGTGTCTCCTTCAAAGAGGCTTGAGGTTTAATGTAATGAACGCTACATAAATCGAGCGATCAGTGCAGTCAAGGATTTTGTAATGAGTACTACAAAAAAGATCTCGTCGCGCGGTCGGCCCCGCGCTTTCGACAAGGAGGAGGCACTGGCAAAGGCCCAGGCGCTTTTCCATGCGAAGGGATACGATGCCTTGAGCGTCGCCGATCTCACCGAGGCGATCGGCATCAATCCGCCGAGCTTTTATGCCGCTTTCGGCAGCAAGGCGGAGCTCTACTCAGCCGCCTTGAAGCGTTACGAAGAGAGGGAAGGTCTGGATGTTCCAGGCGCCCTGGCAGCGGACAGACCGCTCGACGAAGGCGTGGCCGGACTGCTGAGGCAGGCTGCCGACAACTACGGCAGCGGTGACGCACCCGGCTGCATGGTGATCGAGGGAGCAAGAGGCACGGTTGACCCGCAGGCCTCCGACCAGGCCCGGCGCATGCTGGACATGAGCCGCAAGGTCATCCACGCCGCAATCGCAGGCCGTGAACCGCAGCGTGCCGAACTCATCACCGATTACATCATGATGGCGATGTCCGGCCTCTCGGCGAGCGCCCGCAACGGCATGGCCACGGACCGCCTGCGCGCACTGGCCGCAATCGCCTCCAACCAGCTTTCCCATCATCTGAAGGAAATCGAACAATGAGCGCCTGGATCAAATTCGACCTCTCGTCCATCGCGCCGGAAGAAGGCGCCCCGGCTCCGGACCGGCTGGTCTCCGGCACCCCGACATTCCGCACCTGGAATTTCGAGGAGGCGGACGGCGGGCTTTATGCCGGCATCTGGGAGGCGACTCCCGGCAAATGGCGGATCGTTTATGAGGAGTGGGAATATTTCCACATCCTCTCCGGCCACTCGATCGTCACCGAGGAGGGCGGCGCAATGGTCCATCTGAAGGCTGGTGACAGCATGATCCTCAGACCCGGGTTCAAGGGAACCTGGGAAGTCGTTGAAACGACTGGCAAGCATTACGTGATCAGGGTTTGATCAGGCTTCTTCACCCCGCTTGAAGGCCTTCGCGAATTCGCCCGACGAAATGAACGCCAGCGCCCGCCGCAATTCCTCCGACTTTTCCTTGCCGAATGCCTTGTCGAAACGGTCCTGGGCAATCTGCCAGCGGGCGGTGAGGTCGCGCTGTGTGGCTGCGCCTGTCTCCGTCAGGCGGACACGTTTGGCGCGGCGGTCTTGCGCATCAGGCACCAGTTCCACTAGGCCATCGCGGATCAGCGGCTTCAACGTGTGGCCGAGCGCCGAGAGGTCCATGACCATCGCCTCCGCGAGATTTTTCAAGGTCGGCTGGTTGGATCCGGCGATCTGGGATATCAGGGAGAACTGCGTTCCCTTGAGGCCTGTATCGCCCATCGCATCCTCATAGAGCTGGCCAAGATGCCGTGAGGCGCGGCGCACTGCGGTATTGCTGCAATGAAGCCAGACGCCGTCTTCGTTCTGCGCTTGGCTGTCGTGTTTGTCTTTGTCTGTCATGCCTCGTTCCGATCTTGTCGCGGGACAATGCCCGCTTTTGGCTGGCCCTTCCACTCCGATAAAAATTTATGGTCGCCCCTTGCAGGCTCCAATCTTCCTTTTCATATATGGTGGCATATGCCAGTAAATTCCAGATGCCGAAACACCGGCCGCGACACCACTCGAAAAACCTCTGAAGGAAATCGACCATGACCAACAATTCAAAACTCGGAACCGCACTCGTGACCGGCGCATCGTCGGGCATCGGCGCGACCTATGCGGAAAAGCTCGCCAAGCGCGGCTATGATCTCGTCCTCGTCGCCCGCGACGCGGATCGCCTGAAGGCGCTTGCCGGCCGGTTGACGAGCGAACATGGCATCAAGGCGGACGTACTGCGCGCCGACCTCAGCCAGCGTACCGATGTGCTCGCCGTCGACAAGCGCCTGCGCGACGACCGCTCGATCACCCTCTTCGTCAACAATGCCGGCATCGGCCCGAAGGGCTCGCTGCTGAAGGCCGATCCGGATTATCTCGACCAGATGGTCGACCTCAACGTCACCGCCGCCAATCGCCTCGCAATCGCTGCCGCCCAGGCTTTCGTTGCCCGGGGTGAGGGCGCCATCGTCAACATCGCCTCCGCCGTGGCGCTCGCCGCGGAGTTCTTCAGCGGCACCTATGCCGCCAGCAAGGCCTTCGTACTGGCCCTGACGGAAGCCCTCGCTGCCGAATTGAAGGACACCGGCGTCAGGATCCAGGCGGTCCTGCCCGGCTATACCCGCACCGAAATCTTCGATCGGGTCGGCGGCTCGATGGACAATCTCGACCCGAACTCGGTCATGGAAGTGGGCGACCTTGTCGACGCGGCGCTTGTGGGTCTCGACCGCGGCGAACTCGTCACCATGCCGTCGCTTGCCGATACGCAGCTTTATGAGGCCTACACGAACGCCCGCGGCGGGCTGCGCCCCTACCTGTCGCTCAACAAGCCGGCAACCCGGTATGGGGTTGCCGCCCAGGCTTGATCAGAACAATCGACGGGCAGCCGCAGCAGGTGTCTGCAGTTGCTCATCGAAGGCACCTTCGCGCTTGGCTACACCACGTCGCCATCTCGCTCACGGAGCCAGCAACTCTATCGCCACCGCCGGGGGCAGAAACGCCTCCCGCGGTCCATTTTTTGGCGTTTCACCAGCGGGTTATCACACCGAGTGGTGCCATCTTTTCATCAATTGAGATCAAGGCCATGTCTTCAATGATGGCTTGGGCCGCAAGAATCCGATCAAACGGATCCTGATGTATCCCTGGTAGCAGAACGCTCCTCACCATATGAGCGCTTGTAATGGGAAGGTCGGCAAAGCCGTTCTCCTGAACAACTTCGGAGAAGTTGGGCAAGACGCTGATTGCCGTAGGCAGTTTGCCCTTCTTATGTTTTGTGGCGATTTCCCAGGCGGACGCTGCGCTAACATAGATATCGTTCTTTTCATCTATGATCAGTTCGCGGGCTGCGGATGAAAGATCAGGATGATCGTTGAGCCACCAAAGGAGCGCATGCGTGTCGAGCAGATATCTCATTCGCCAGTCAGTTCTCTGATTTCAGCCTCGCTCAAAGGTTCAAAGAACTCGGGGCCTACCACGAGCTTGCCTTTCAAGCGCCCTGGCTTTCTTTTAGCCGATACGGATCTGTAAGACGTTTTTTCTCGCGTTTCAAACAATGTTGTGAGAGCCGCGTCTACGTCCCCAGCTTCAAGAGCGCTTACCAGTTTTTCCATTTGTTCCTTGCTAGGAAAATTGGAAAGCTCGAAGAGCGACAACGTACCGGGGTGATTTTCCTTAGATTCATTGTCCAAAACCGGGGTCCTCAGAGTCAATTTTGAGCAGCCAATATACGCGTTATTTGCGACGTCGAAAACTCCCACTCACCAGGCCAGGTCCAGCCGTTCGAGCCCGTGGAAATGATAGACGTCCTTGACCACCGGCGGCGTGGCGATCCGCATGCCGGGCAGTCGCCGAAACAGGATCGGCAGCACGGTATTGAGTTCCAGCCTTGCAAGCGGCGCGCCGATGCAGAAATGGATGCCGGCTCCGAAGGAGAGGTTTGCGGCTTCCTGCCGGTCGGACTTGAAAACCAGCGGATCGGAGAACTTCTTCGGATCGAGATTGGCGGCGGCGAGGATGAGGCTCACCTTGTCGCCGCGCTTGAAGGATAGTCCGTCGATTTCGACATCCTCGAGCGCCCAGCGCTGGAAGATGTGCACGGGTGCGCAAATGCGCAGCGTTTCCTCGACCGTTCGCTCCGTCGCCGCCTCGTCGGGGAAAAGCTCTGCCGGGGACAGGCCGCTCTCCAGGATCACCCGCACGGAATTGCCGATCTGGTGCACCGTCGCCTCGTGGCCGGCATTGAGCAGCACGATGGTGGTCGAGACAAGTTCGTCGTTGGTGAGATACTGGCCCTTGTGCTCCGTGTGGATCATGTGGGTGAGGAGATCTCCGCGCGGCTCCCGGCGGCGCTCAGAGATCAGGCCTTTGACATAGTCGGAAAATTCCTTGGCCGCGCGGTCGGCAGCAAGTTCGTCCTCCGCGCTCCGCTTGAACATGTACATGCCGACATAGGCGTGTGACCATTTGAGAAGCTGCGGTCCCATCGCGTCCGGGATGCCGATCATCCTTGCGATCATCGTGACCGGAATGATGTCGGCGAAGGCGGAGAGCAGCTCTGTCTCCCCTTGGCCCTCGAACCCGTCGATCAGCCTTTCGGCAAGTTCTGCGATCTCCGGCCGGAGCCTCTCGATATGCCGCGAAACGAAGGCACGGTTGACGAGCGTGCGAAGCCGGGTGTGTTCAGGCGGCTCGAGCTCCAGCAGCGAATACCGCTCGGCGAGATCGAAGTTTTCGAGATGAGCCAAGGGTTCGGGCAGGCCGAGTTCTTCCCGGCTGGCGATATGCAGGATCTGCCGCCCGAATCGACGGTCGCGCAACAGCCCGTTCACATGGTCGTAGCCGGTGAAGAACCATTGCCGCTGTTCTTCCCAATAGAAAGTCGGGCAATGTTCGTGGAGAAGGGCGTAGACGCGGTTCGGGTCGCCGTAAAAGACTGGGTTGCGGCCGTCCAGCGAGACGCGGCGCGTTTGAGGATCGATGCGGAGAAAGTCGGGCGGAATGGTCATGTCTGAAGACCTAGCGAATTTCAGCCGATGGGGAAAGCGGGCTGAATTGACGCAATTCTAGCTTGCGCGCATGTTCGCCATGCACGGTAAGTTTGGGCCTTGGGGAGAGATAAATTGAAACTATCGTCTCGCGAATACAAGCTGACGCTGCACGCGCATGAGTTTGCCGGCGACGAAGCAGCCTGCGGTTCGAAGGCCGCGGATTTCTGGACGGACACGGTCAATCGGCTCGGCGAAGCCGGGATCGGCGCAAGCGGCAAACTCGATCTGCTGGAGCCGGACAAGCAGCGAAACGTGTTTTTCCTCGATACGCCGGAGAAGGCCCTCTACGAACGGTCGGATCTCGTTTTCCGGATGCGACGGCCGGTCGCCGCCAAGGGCGACTGGGATGCAACGCTGAAATTCCGCCAAGGGGACCGTCTGCTCGCCGGGGCGCAGGCGTTCCGGTTGCGGGAAGGGCGCGGACGCGGCAAGTTCGAAGAGGATGTCAAGGCGGTTTCGCGATCCGGAATGCCGGGCTTCTGGGCGCTTTTCAGCCGCTCCGTCGAGGCCGGGTTCGGCCCCCGAAAGAAACTCCTGACCGTTGGCGATTGCCTCGCCCCTTTCGAGAAACTCGACGGCGCGTCGCTGCCGCCGCTGAAGGAAAAGGTTCAGACCGTTTCGGGCCTGAACGTGATCGAGCACGTCTTCGAGGATGGCTGGCTGAACCTCTCGAAAAAGGTTGAGGCCGAGTGCGCGTTGATCTTGTGGTGGAAGGAAGACAAGCGCTGGAGCCGATTGCCGCCGAATTCAGCTTTCGTTTCCCCCGTCGACGACGGCGTTGCGGGTGCCAGGGTCGTCCGCAACGCCTGGACGGCGATGGCCGTGCTCAGCGGTTCGCCGTTCGTCGATCCGAAAGGCAGGACAAAGACGGCGCTCGTCTACGGCGCCGATTGATCATTCGCCGACCGCTACGCCCTCGCGGCGCGGGTCGGCGCTGCCCACGAGACCGTTCGCGGTGATCTCGATCGCATGCAGTCCGGAATTCATCTCGCCCGGTTTCACCTCGTAACCGAGCGCCTTCAACGGTTCGGCGAACTTTTCGGCCCCGGTGCCTGCCTCGATCTCGTAAGGCCCGAAACGATTGATGAAATGCGGCTGGGCGACGATCTGCTCCACCGGCATGCCCCAGTCGATATAGGCGATCAGCGCCTGGGCGACGTAACCGATGATCTGGCTGCCGCCCGGCGAACCGACCGCCAGCAGCGGTTTGCCGTCCTTCATCACGATCGTCGGCGCCATGGAGGAACGCGGCCGCTTGCCCGGCTCGACACGGTTGGCGACGGGCAGGCTGCCGTCATGGGTCTTGAAGGAGAAATCGGTGAGCTCGTTGTTGAGCAGGAAGCCGTTCGTCATCAGCCGCGAGCCGAACCCGCTTTCGATCGTCGTGGTCATCGACACGACGTTACCCTCTCTGTCGACGATGACGAAATGGCTGGTGGAGGGCAGCTCGATCGCGGCATCGCGGCCGAACAGCAGCGCATGGTCCCATTCCGGCTCGCCGGCCTTCACCTGGTCCGCGCTAAGAGCCTTGGTGCCGTCAAGCAGCGAGGCGCGCTTGCCGAGATAGTCCTTCTTCAGCAGGCCCTTGATCGGCAAGGGCCGGAAATCCGGATCGGCCAGATACCGTTCGCGGTCGGCAAAGGCGAGGCGCTGCGCATCGCCGATGATCCGCCAGCTTTCGGCGTTCTGGGCCCCGAGTGCCTTGATGTCGAAATTTTCGATCAGCCCGAGCATCTGACCGATGGCGACCGCACCGGAGGAGGGGGGGCCCATGCCGCAGATGTCGAGCGCCCGGTAGGTGGCGCAGACCGGCTCGCGTTCCTTGACACGGTAATTGGCGAGATCGGCGAGCGACAGGACGCCGGGATTGCCCGGTGCTTCGCGTACCGTCTTGACGATCGCCTCGGCGATCGGCCCTTCGTAGAAGGCATCCGCGCCGCCGGCCGCGATCGCCTTCAGCGTCTCGGCATAGGCTGGGTTCTTGAGCACCGTGCCGGCCTTCAGTGGCGCGCCTGAAGCGTCGTAGAAGTAGCCGCGGGGACCGTCGTATTTCTTCAGCCGGTCGCCTTCGGCGGCGATCAGCGAAGCCATGCGGGGCGAGACCTGGAAACCGCTTGCGGCGAGCTTCTCCGCCCGTTCGAACAGGCTCGCCCAGTCGGCCTTGCCGTAGCGCTTATGGACTTCGGAAAGCAGGCGCACCGTGCCGGGCGTGCCGACCGATCGGCCGCCAACCACCGCGTCCATGAATTTCAACGGCTGGCCCTGGGCATCGAGGAAGAGTTTCGGCGTAGCCTCCATCGGTGCCGTCTCGCGGCCGTCGAACGTGGTGAGCCTGTTGGCGGCCGCATCGTAATAGACGAGGAACGAGCCGCCGCCGAGGCCGGAACTCTGCGGCTCGACAAGGCCGAGCACGGTTTGGACCGCGACCAGAGCGTCGATCGCATTGCCACCCTTGGCAATTACGTCGCGCCCAGCCTCCGCTGCCAGCGGATTGGCGGCGGCGACCATGAAGTTCTTGGTCTCGACACGCTTGGCCGAGGTGAACCCGGTCGCCCGCTCCGGCGCAACCGTATCGGACGCCTGCTGCGCCAGCGTTGTTCCGGCCGAAAGCATCAAGGCGGAAAGCGCCGAGGAAAGAAGGATGCCGGTGAAGAAACTTGTCCCGAAAAATCTCGCCCGCATGGCGCGCCCTCCGCGTTTGAATCCCTGCGGAGGAATGTGGGTTTCAGGATGACGAGAACAAGAGGATGTCAGCGCTTGCCGAGCGAAGCGAGGCGTTTCAGAGCTGCGACTTGCCGGCTCGCGCGCACATCCGTCGGGGCCTCGTCCTCACCCTGCCGGTCGACGGCCGGAACGATCGAGGCGTCGGTGCCGGTATCGATCGCGGTGCGGTCGCGGCCGCTGTCCTTGGCTGTGTAAAGTGCCCGGTCCGCGGCGCTGAGCAGAAGATCGAGGTCGGCGGTTCCGGCGCCCGCAAGCGCGATGCCGGCGCTGACGGTGACGGTGATATTGTGCTCGCCGGCGACGATGGTCTGGCGTTTGAGCGTCAGGCGGATCGCCTCGGCGATGCTGGCGGCCTCGATCATGTCGCCGACGCGCAGGATGGAGGCGAATTCCTCGCCGCCCATGCGGCCGAAAAAACCGCGGCCGCGCATCGACGTCTGGCCGACTTGTGAAAAGGCGACCAGCACCGAATCGCCCGCCTGATGGCCGCAACGGTCGTTGATCTGCTTGAAGTTGTCGAGGTCGAAATGCAGGAACGCGATCAGCGGTTTCTCATCGTCCTCGAGTTTTCTCAGGGCATGGAACTGGTCGATCAGGCCGCGCCGGTTGAGAACCCCGGTCAAGGGGTCGGTGACGGCAAGTGTCTTGAGTTTCTCTTCCGAGCGCTCGGTCAGCAGTTTCGTGCCGGTCATGATGATGGCAATTAAACAGACTGCCGCCGGGAAGAGCAGCCAGGCGGAGTGCGGCGACATGCCAATGGATTTCGCCTCACCGGCGATCACCAGAACCGCTACCACGCCGTTCGCGCAAAGTTGTACGGCAAGGAAGGCCGCAAGCACCCGCCGCGTCATCTTCGACGCGCCGTTGTTCCTGAGCAGGATATAGATCATGATCGCATGACCGACCATGGTCGCGACGTTGTGGAGAGCCACCCGGTTGGCGAAGTTCTCGCGCACCGGATAGAGGAACATTCCAGCCACCCACAGAAGCGCCGGGATGGCGATATAGGCTCCCACGGGCTTTCGGTCGAACTGCAGGAAACCGGCAATCCACAGGCCGACGCCGGAGAGCACCAGCGTATTGGCGATCTGGATGGAGATGAAATCGGGGATGTCGCCGCGCAGTGCCACCAGGATGACGCCGATCCCGTGCAGCGCAAACCCGCCGCCCCAACTCAGGTAGAAGCGGTCCCGCTCGTAGTACCAGCGTGAGCACAGGAGGGCTGCAAGCGTCAGTGCCTCCGCCGCCCAGATCATCAGGCCCGTTAAAATGTCCACCCCAAACTCCAATGCTCGATGTCGAGCGCGCCCAACATGACACGCAGTCTTTAAGACGAAGTTGCACGGATTCTGGAAAACCCTGGGCTCAAACCCGGTTGCGGCGAGATTTCGAGACGAAATTCACGCCCGCTTTACCCTGATCGCGCAAAAACCTGTGCCATCGGGCGAAATGGGGCGTCCGCAGGCTGTCGCCCGGCAGGAATCGTAATAGCGGTCAGCCTCGCGCATCCCCGGGCAGTTAAGGATATCGGATGCTCCGTCTTGAAGTACCGGGCGTTGACACTCTATGTAGGGATGACCCATTCCATTTGATTCCGGAGCGCCTTTTTGCCTTCGGCCAGGGATCAAGAGAAGCTTGACAAAGGACGGACATGAGAAATCCAGTTGATACCGCAATGGCCTTGGTGCCGATGGTCGTCGAACAGACCAATCGCGGTGAGCGCTCTTACGACATCTATTCGCGTCTTCTGAAAGAGCGCATCATCTTCCTGACGGGTCCCGTCGAAGACTATATGGCGTCGCTGATCTGCGCCCAGCTTCTCTTCCTCGAAGCGGAAAACCCGAAGAAGGAAATCGCCCTCTACATCAATTCGCCCGGCGGCGTCGTGACCGCCGGCATGGCGATCTATGACACGATGCAGTTCATCAAGCCGGCGGTTTCGACGCTCTGCATCGGCCAGGCCGCCTCCATGGGCTCGCTGCTCCTCTGCGCCGGCGAAAAGGGGATGCGCTTTGCAACCCCGAACTCGCGCATCATGGTGCACCAGCCCTCCGGCGGCTTCCAGGGCCAGGCGTCCGATATCGAGCGCCATGCCCGTGACATATTGAAGATGAAAAGACGTCTTAACGAGGTCTACGTGAAGCATACGGGCCGCACGTTGGAGGAAGTCGAAAAGACCCTCGACCGCGACCATTTCATGACGGCCGACGAAGCCCAGGATTGGGGCGTCATCGACAAGATCCTGACATCGCGTCAGGAAATGGAAGGTGGCTCCGGAGACTGAGTCTGATGGCGCGACCCGTGCACCTCACCCCGATGTGAGCAAAAAGGGGTTTCAAGTCGCACGGAAAGCGCTATTAGTACTTATTAATGCTGTGTTGAACTTTTATGACATAGCATTCGTTTCTTAGGGGTTTCGTTGCCGCTGATCCGGCATGATGTACGCAGGATCGGTAGAGTACCCTTAAGGCAAGGCAGGCGCGCAAGGCCCGTCGGGCGCGCGCCGGCAAGCGGTAGAGTGGACCGCGCCCGTTTTGACGTGAGTGCGGAGTGCTGGAAGGAAAGTGATATGAGCAAAGTCAGCGGCAGCAACGGCGGCGACTCCAAGAATACCCTATATTGCTCTTTCTGCGGAAAGAGCCAGCACGAAGTCCGGAAGCTGATCGCCGGACCGACCGTATTCATCTGCGATGAATGCGTCGAACTGTGCATGGACATCATCCGCGAAGAGAACAAGACCTCGATGGTCAAGTCCCGCGACGGCGTGCCCACGCCTCAGGACATCATCAAGGTCCTCGACGAATATGTCATCGGCCAGAAGCAGGCCAAGCGTATCCTGTCGGTCGCGGTGCATAACCATTACAAGCGCCTCGCGCATGCCTCCAAGGGCGGCGATGTCGAGCTTGCGAAGTCGAACATCATGCTGGTCGGCCCGACCGGCTGCGGCAAGACCTATCTTGCCCAGACCCTCGCCCGCATCATCGACGTTCCCTTCACGATGGCGGACGCCACGACGCTGACCGAAGCCGGTTATGTCGGCGAGGACGTCGAAAACATCATCCTGAAGCTCCTGCAGTCTGCGGACTACAATGTCGAACGCGCCCAGCGCGGCATCGTCTATATCGACGAAGTCGACAAGATCTCCCGCAAGTCCGACAACCCGTCGATCACCCGCGATGTGTCGGGCGAGGGCGTGCAGCAGGCGCTTCTGAAGATCATGGAAGGCACGGTTGCCTCGGTACCGCCGCAGGGCGGCCGCAAGCACCCGCAGCAGGAATTCCTGCAGGTCGACACGACGAACATCCTCTTCATCTGCGGCGGCGCCTTCGCGGGTCTCGACAAGATCATCTCGGCTCGCGGCGAAAAGACCTCGATCGGCTTCGGTGCCTCCGTCAAGTCGGCGGATGACCGTCGCGTCGGCGAAGTGCTGCGCGAACTGGAGCCGGAAGATCTGGTGAAGTTCGGCCTCATTCCGGAATTCATCGGCCGTCTGCCGGTTCTGGCAACCCTCGAAGACCTCGACGAGGATGCTCTGATCCAGATCCTGTCGGAACCGAAGAACGCGCTGATCAAGCAGTACCAGCGCCTGTTCGAGATGGAAGACGTCGATCTGACCTTCCACGAGGATGCGCTGCGCGAGATTGCCAAGCGGGCGATCACCCGCAAGACCGGCGCCCGCGGCCTGCGCTCGATCATGGAGAAGATCCTTCTCGACACCATGTTCGAACTGCCGACTCTCGAAGGCGTGCGCGAAGTGGTCATCTCGGACGACGTCGTGCGTGGAAACGCCCGGCCGCTCTACATCTATGCCGACCGGCAGGATGAAAAGGCGAACGTTTCGGCTTGAAGCGGGCCGTTCCGTTCCTGAGCTTGAAGAGGCCCTATCGGGGCCTCTTTTTTATGTCGGCGAACAGCCTTGCTTTTTTTGATTTTTCCACCATTTTTGCCTCGCGAAGAATTGCACCATATTCGCCTTGCATTAGAGACTGTGCGGGAAGATCATCGACGCTCCGGTTGCTTCGTTTGGGTGTGATCTCAGGTTGGCAGGTCCGGTGGTCGCGTCCCGTGTCCTTTGGCGTTCCGCGTGGCGTTTATGTGTACACGCTTTGTAATGCCCCTGTCACATTCGTTAAGCGACGGCGGCCTGCAAGGCTTGAAATCAAATTTCTAAAACTCCACTTTGGGCGAGAGTGAAATGCCCGGGTGATTTGCCCCGGGACGTATCCCGGAAACGGGACGATGGAAAGGAAATGAAATGACGAATTCAACGTCTGCGACTGGTAGCGAAACCTATCCGGTGCTGCCGCTGCGCGACATTGTGGTCTTTCCGCATATGATCGTGCCTTTGTTCGTCGGACGGGAGAAGTCTATTCGCGCGCTCGAAGAGGTGATGGGTTCCGACAAGCAGATCATGCTGGTCACCCAGATCAACGCCGGCGACGACGATCCCGAACCCTCGGCAATCTACAAGGTCGGCACCGTCGCCAACGTGCTGCAGCTCCTGAAGCTGCCCGACGGCACCGTCAAGGTTCTGGTCGAAGGCCGTTCGCGCGCCAAGATCGACGGCTATACCGACCGTGAGGAATTCTACGAAGCGACGGCGAGTGTTCTTGCGGAACCCGACGAAGATGCGGTCGAGGTCGAAGCCTTGTCGCGTTCCGTGGTTTCCGAGTTCGAAAACTACGTGAAGCTCAACAAGAAGATCTCGCCGGAAGTGGTGGGCGCCGCAAGCCAGATCGAAGACTATTCGAAGCTGGCCGATACGGTTGCCTCGCATCTGTCGATCAAGATCACCGAAAAGCAGGAAATGCTGGAAACGGTTTCCGTCAAGCTGCGCCTCGAAAAGGCGCTCGGCTTCATGGAAGGCGAGATCTCCGTCCTGCAGGTGGAAAAGCGCATCCGCTCGCGTGTAAAACGCCAGATGGAGAAGACCCAGCGCGAATACTACCTCAACGAACAGATGAAGGCGATCCAGAAGGAGCTCGGCGACGGCGAAGAAGGCCGCGACGAGATGGCCGAACTGGAAGAGCGCATCGCCAAGACCAAGCTGTCCAAGGAAGCCAAGGAAAAGGCCGATGCCGAGCTGAAGAAGCTCAAGCAGATGAGCCCGATGTCGGCGGAAGCCACCGTCGTGCGCAACTATCTCGACTGGCTGCTCGGCATTCCGTGGGCCAAGAAATCGAAGGTCAAGGTCGACCTCAACAATGCCGAGAAGATCCTCGAAGCCGATCACTTCGGCCTCGACAAGGTCAAGGAACGCATCATCGAATATCTCGCCGTGCAGGCCCGCGCCACCAAGCTCAAGGGTCCGATCCTGTGCCTCGTCGGGCCTCCGGGCGTCGGCAAGACCTCGCTCGCCCAGTCGATCGCCAAGGCGACCGGCCGCGAATACGTGCGCATGGCTCTCGGCGGCGTTCGTGACGAAGCCGAAATCCGCGGTCACCGCCGCACCTATATCGGCTCGATGCCCGGCAAGGTCATCCAGTCGATGAAGAAGGCAAAGAAGTCCAACCCGCTCTTCCTGCTCGACGAAATCGACAAGATGGGCATGGATTTCCGCGGCGACCCGTCTTCGGCCCTGCTCGAAGTGCTGGATCCGGCGCAGAACTCGACCTTCATGGACCATTACCTGGAAGTCGAATATGACCTGTCCGACGTGATGTTCATCACCACGGCGAACACGCTGAACATCCCGGCACCGCTGATGGACCGTATGGAAATCATCCGGATCGCCGGTTACACCGAGGATGAAAAGCGCGAGATCGCCAAGCGTCACCTTCTGCCGAAGGCGATCAAGGAACATGCCTTGCAGCCGAACGAATTCTCGATCACCGACGATGCCCTGATGGCGATCAGCCAGCAGTACACGCGGGAAGCCGGCGTTCGTAGCTATGAGCGTGAACTGATGAAACTCGCCCGCAAGGCGGTCACCGAGATTATCAAGGGCAAGACCAAGTCGGTTGCGATCACCGCGGCCAACATCTCCGACTACCTCGGCGTTCCGCGGTTCCGCCACGGCGAAGCCGAGGGCGAGGATCAGGTCGGCGTGGTCACCGGTCTCGCCTGGACGGAAGTCGGCGGCGAGCTGCTGACGATCGAAGGCGTGATGATGCCGGGCAAGGGCCGCATGACGGTCACCGGCAACCTCAAGGAAGTGATGAAGGAATCGATCTCGGCGGCGGCTTCTTATGTCCGTTCGCGTGCGATCGATTTCGGCATCGAACCGCCGCGCTTCGACAAGTCGGACATCCACGTTCACGTGCCGGAAGGGGCAACCCCGAAGGACGGACCGTCGGCCGGCGTCGGCATGGCGACCGCAATCGTCTCGATCATGACCGGCATCCCGGTCCGCAAGGACGTGGCGATGACGGGTGAGATCACCCTTCGCGGCCGTGTGCTGCCGATCGGCGGCCTCAAGGAAAAGCTGCTTGCCGCCCTTCGCGGCAACATCAAGACCGTTCTGATCCCGGAAGAAAACGCCAAGGATCTGGCCGAGATTCCGGACAACGTGAAGAACAACATGGAGATCATTCCGGTTTCCCGCATGGGCGAGGTGATCCGTCACGCGCTCGTCCGTCAGCCGGAAGCGATCGAATGGGATGGCACGGTGGAAACGCCGCTGATCACCACGGTCGAAGGTGTGGACGACGCAGGCGTAACCATAGCGCACTGATCGATAGTCTTTTGGTTATGCCAAATTGGCACCAGCAATGAAAAAAGCCGGCACAACGCCGGCTTTTTTTGTGAAAAATAACGCGCACCCCTTGTTTTTCAGGCGATTGCGGAGCTTTTGGGTTGCCACGGGCGGGCGCCTGACTATTGTCTGCCCCGATTACATGAGTCGTTCCAAAACCGTTTGAAAGGGGTGGAAACATGAATAAGAATGAGTTGGTATCCGCAGTGGCCGAGAAGGCCGGCCTCTCTAAGGCTGATGCCGCATCCGCTGTAGACGCCGTTTTTGAGACCGTACAGGCTGAACTGAAGAAGGGCGGCGATATCCGTCTTGCCGGTTTCGGCAGCTTCTCCGTTTCCCGTCGCGAAGCGTCCAAGGGTCGTAATCCGTCGACCGGCGCCGAAGTCGACATCCCGGCACGTAACGTGCCGAAGTTCTCGGCCGGCAAGGGCCTGAAGGACGCAGTCAACAGCTAACGCGCTGCCTTCGAGGCATCCTGTTACAGTCTCATATTTTGAAAAGGCCCGGGTTTTTCCCGGGCCTTTTTTACGAGTCGCAAATCGCTGCCAATCACAATTCTGGATGTGAAAACTGTCATCCGTTGTCACGGGGCTGCATGCTGCGTGACGGCAGCTCGGCGTTCCTACCAGCGCTGATGCACGTGCGGAGCAACCAGTCGTGCATAGATTTCCTTGGTCGCCATCATCACGTCGGCCGAAAGTGCGGCAAGCTCTGCCGCCGCAGCATTGCCCCTGGCCTGCGCCTCGTTGCGGGCGCCGGGAATGATGACGGTGACCGCCTCGTTCATCAGGATCCATTTCAGCGCGAAAGCCGCCATCGACGCTCCCCGTGGCACCAGCTTGCGGACTTCCTCGACCGCCTGGAGACCAACTTCGAACGGTACGCCGGCAAAAGTCTCGCCGACATCGAAGGCATCGCCATGCCGGTTGAAGTTGCGATGGTCGTCCTTGGCGAACGCCGTATCGCGGGTGATCTTGCCCGACAGCAGCCCGCTTGCGAGCGGCACGCGGACGATGACCGCGACGTTCTTCTGCTTGGCCTCCCTGAAGAACAGGTCCGCCGGGCGCTGGCGAAAGATGTTGTAGATGATCTGGATGCTGGTGACGTCGGGATATTCGATCGCCTTCAGCGCTTCCTCGACCTTCTCGACGCTGACCCCGTAATTCCTGATCTTGCCGGCACGGCGCAGATCGTCGAGCGCGCCAAAAACCTCCGGGCGATAGAGGACTTCGGTCGGTGGGCAGTGGAGCTGCACGAGGTCGAGGCTGTCGATTTCGAGATTCTTGAGGCTGCGGTCGATGAAGCCTTCGAGATTGGCCTTGGTATAGCCGTTGGCCACATGCGGGCTGAGACGACGGCCGGCCTTGGTGGCGACCATCGGCCGATTGCCGCCGTGCGATTTCAGGACGCCGGCAATGATTTTTTCCGAACGGCCATCGCCATAAACGTCGGCGGTGTCGACGAAGGTGACGCCGGCATCGAGCGCCGCTTCCAGCGCCTTGGCCCCGTCCGTTTCGCTGACGTCGCCCCAGGAGCCGCCGATCTGCCAGGCGCCGAAACCGATCTCGCTGACGGTGAAGGATGTGCGTCCGAACGCGTGGTTTCTCATGATGTCCTCCGAATAAGATTGGGCTATCCACAGGCTGCGGAACCCTGAGCTTCCTTCGTGCCCGGCATTTGCCTAAAACACCTGATCAGCTCCGGCAATCAAAACAAGCGATTCGATGACCTCCTTCCGATTCATTCACGCCGCCGACCTGCATCTCGGCAGTCCCTTCCAGGGGCTGGCGCTGAAGGATGCCGCGATCGCAGAATTGTTCATCGAGGCGAGCCGCAGGGCGTTTTCAGGCCTGGTCGACCAGGCGGTCGAACGCAAGGTCGACTTCTTCATCGTCGCCGGCGACGTCTATGACGGCGACTGGAAGGACAACAAGATCGGCCTGTTCTTCAACCGCGAAGTGGCGCGGCTGGAACGCGCCGACATTCCGGTCTTCCTGCTGAAGGGCAATCACGACGCCGAAAGCGTCATCACCAAGACGATTACCCTGCCGAAGAATGTCAGCGAGTTCCCGGTGAACAAGCCGGGCAGCTTCAAGCTCGATCATTTGAAGGTTGCGCTGCACGGCCAGGGTTTTGCCGAGCGCTCGGCGGTCGATAACCTGGCGCTGGCCTATCCGAAGCCGGAAGCGGGCTGGTTCAATATCGGCGTGCTGCATACCTCGCTCACCGGCCGCGAGCCGCACGCGCCCTATGCGCCGTGTTCGGTCGAGGACCTGCGCTCGCGCGGTTATGACTATTGGGCGCTCGGCCATGTGCATGATTTCGAGATCGTCGCCGCAGATCCGCTGGTGGTCTTCCCCGGCAATCTCCAGGGCCGCTCGATCCGCGAGCAGGGGGCGAAGGGCGCGGTGTTGGTGACCGTCGAGGACGGTCGTATCACCCATGAGCGGATCATCACCGACAGCGCCCGCTTTGCCGAACTCGTCGTCGCGGTCGAACCGGACGACAACATCCCGGCGATCCTGCGCCGCATCGAGAATGCGCTGGAAGATGTCGTCGAGCGGATGGAAGGTCGGCCGCTGGCGCTGCGCATCCGCCTGACGGGCAAAAGCCGCTTCCGCAACGAAGTCATGGCCCGCGCCGAGGATTTTCGCGATGAGGTGCAGGCGGCCTGCCACCGCTCCCACCAGGATATCTGGCTCGAAAAGCTGGAAGTGCGGCTGGAACTGGCAACCAACGGGGCGCACGTCGCGACCGACATGCTCGGCCTCGAAGGCCTCATCCCGATGGGCGGCTTCGCCCCGGAACTGCTCGCCGATGCCAACACCAAGATCGCCGAGATCACCGCCCGCCTGCCGGGCGGCATCGGCGCCGGCGACCTGGCGCTCGGCGAGGATGCCGAAGCGCTGCTGGCCGAGGCCCGCGATCTCCTGCTCTCGCGTGCGGCGAGGGCTGGCTGATCCATGCGTTTCAACCGCCTCGACATTCTGCGCTACGGCGCACTGACGGACCGGATGCTCACCTTTCGTCCGGACGCCAGATTGCACGTGATCTACGGACCCAACGAGGCCGGAAAGTCCTCGGCGCTGTCGGCGATCTCCGACCTGCTGTTCGGCTTTCCGACTGCCGCCGAATACAGTTTCCTGCATGACGCGACCGCGCTTCGCGTCGGTGCCGCGATCACCGCGCGCGATGGGCAGGCGCTCGAATTTAGACGCCGCCGTGGCCGCAAGAATACGCTGCTCGCCGCCAACGAGGCGGAAGAGGCCTTGGCGGAGGATGCCCTGGCGCCGTTCCTCGGCACCCTGTCCCGCGATGTGTTCGAGCGCGCCTTCGGGCTCGATTCCGCCTCGCTGCGGGCCGGTGGCGAGACGATGCTGAAAAGCGGCGGCGAGATCGGCAGCCTGCTGTTTTCCGCAGCCTCCGGCCTGACCGGGCTTTCGGACCTGCGCAAGTCGCTCGATGCGGAAGCCGACGGCATCTATGCGCCGCGTCGCTCCAAGGATCGCGCGTTCTATCAGGTCCTCGACAGCCATGACGAGGCGCGCAAGGCCGAACGCGACAATGAGCTGAAATCGGGCGACTGGAAGAAGCTGCTCGCCGAACAGGCCGAGATCGAGGCCGATCTTGCCGCCGTGCAGGCCGAGCGGCAGGAAACCAAGCGCGCCCTCGATCGCTTGCGGACACTGCTGCGGCTGGAACCGGTGCTGCGGGAGATTGACCGCGAGCGGGAACTGCTCACGCAATATGAAGCGCTGGCTGCGCTGCCGGCGGGCTTCGAGGAACGCCTGGCCGCGGCTTTGGAGACGGAGCACAAGAACGCCGAAGCGCTCAAGGCTGCGGAGGCCGAGGTATCGCGTCTGCGCGACGAGATCAGCGCCGTGCATGTCGATGAGGCACTGATCACCGCGGCGCCCAAGATCCTGGCCGCCCATGCGGATAAGGGCGCCTATATCAAGGCGCGGGAAGATATCGCCCGGGTGCGCGGCGAGGTCGACGATTTCGACCAGCGTATCGTCCAGTCGGCCCGCCGGCTCGGCTTCGGCAAATTCGAAGAGCTTCAGCGCGCCCAGCCGGCCGATGCCGATCTCGTGCGCCTCCGCAAGCTTGTCGAGGAGGGTAATGAGCTCGACCGCAGCCTGAAACAGCTGCGCCAGCAGATCGAGGACGCGCAGGATGTCCTGCGGCGGCTCGGAGACCACGGACCGGACGGCCGGTTGATCGACCCGAAACCGTGGGCGGAACAGCTCGCAGCGCTGCGTCCCGACGTCAGCGAACTCTCCAGCGTCGAAACGCTGCAGGTGCGCGTCGCCCGTGCCGAAAGCGATCTTGCCGCCGCGGCCGCGCGCCTCGACCCGCCGGTCAGGGATATCGACCGTCTTCTCTCGGTGCCGCTGCCGGATATCGCGACGCTCACCCATCACCGCCGGCTGATTGACGCGGCCAAAGCGGAGAGCGCCCAGGCTGCCCAGAAGCTCGCCGGTCTCGGCGACGAAGCCAGGGCGATCGCCGGCCAGCTCGCGGCCCTGGAAGGGCAGGGGCGGATTGTCTCCCGCGAGGATATCGCGGCGGCAAGAGCCGGCCGCGACGAAAAGATCGAGGCGCTGGGGACAAAACCATCTGTCGAAAAACTGAGCGAACTGAAGATCGCCGTGGAGGACGCAGACCGGCTCGCCGACGCGGCGCTTGCCGATGCCGAGCGTGTGTCGCTCCACGCCCAGCTCACCCTGCGGCAGCGGGAACTGCAACAGGCGATCGGCGCTGCCGAGATCACTGCCAAGGAATGCGGCATTGCCGCCGCCGACGTGGTCACCGAATTCGAAGACCTTTTCCATGCAGCACCCGTCGCACCGTCGACGCCGGAGAGGATGATCGAATGGCGCCGTGCCGTCGACGGCCTTTCCCTGCTGTCGGGTGCACTGAACGAGGCGCGCGACGAGCTGGAGACGCTGCGTCTCAGGGAGGAAAAACTCAAGCCGGCACTGCTAGGGCTGGCGGATGCCATCGGTCTTGCCGCATCCGCACTGCCGCCGCCCGCTCTCGCCCGCGGGCTTGAACGCCGGATCGGAGAACTCAACGAGCGCTGGACCGAAAGCCGATCGCTGGAAGGCAAGCGCCATTCCGCCGAAGAGGCTTTGGAAAAGCTGGAGGAACGCGAGACCGGTCTGCGCCGGGATATCGAACGCTGGAGCTCGACGTTCTCCAATGCCGCGGTCCTGGCGGGGCTCTCGGAAGACGCGACGGTCGACATGGCTCTCGCGGCGCTGGATGTCTGGCGCACCGTTCCCGATCTCCTCTCCGAACGCGAAAACCGGGATCGCCGCGTCAAGGGCATGGCGCGGGACATGGAGGATTTCGAAGCGGAGGTGAAGGCGCTTGCCAATGCGGTGGCGCCGGATCTGGTCTCGCTGCCTGCCGATGTTGCGGCAGGCATGCTGAATGATCGCGCAACCGACGCAAAGACCGCCGCAAACCAGCGGGCCACCCTCACCACAGCGCTGGAGCGCGCCGAGCTCGCGGTGGCCCGGCACGCAGCCGACGCGGAAAGACTTATGGCGGACCTGCGCGGGCTTGCCACCGCCGCATCCAAGCATATCGAAGAGGCCGACGGCCTTCTCCGCGATCTTCGCGAACGCAACCGGCTGGAAGCGAGCCTCGCGCAATGCCGCAGCCGCTTTGCCGAACAGGCGGATGGCGCAAGCGAGGACGAGGCACGCGCCGCGCTCGTCGGCTTCGACAGGATCGCCGCCGGCCTGGAAATCGAGCGCCTAGATGCCGAGGATGCCCGCCAGGTCGAGCGGATGAAGGCGCTTGGCATTGCCCAGGCCGATAGCGAGCGCCGCCGTCGGGAGCTGGAAACCGGCATCGGCGCCGAGCGCGCCGTCTTCCAGAAGCTCGCCGCCGAGGTGGAGGCAAAGGAGCTGGCGCGGCGCTGGGTGGTGCTGAAGCTCGCCGCCGGCCTTCTGGCGAGCTCCATGGAAGCCTATCGCGAACGCCAGGCCGATCCGGTCATGCAGCGGGCAGGGCGGGTCTTCGCCGATCTCACCGGCGGCCGTTTTTCGCGCCTTGTCCAAGTCTATGACGAGCGCGACGAGCTGCAGCTCGCGGTCGAACGCAGTACCGGCGAGCAGGTGAGGCTTCCCGGCCTGAGCGAAGGTACCGGGGACCAGCTCTATCTGGCGTTGCGGCTCGCCTTCCTGGAGGACTATTGCAGCCGCAACGAGCCCGCGCCGCTGATCCTCGACGACATCTTCCAGACCTTTGACGACGAGCGGACCGCAGCGGGCATCCGGACGCTCGCGGCGGCCGGCGAAAAATTCCAGACGGTGCTCTTTACTCACCAGATGAGCCTGGTAGAGGCGGCGCGGCGCGAACTGGGGGACGGGCTGGACCTCGTCCAGCTGGAGCGAGCCTAAACACCTAGGAGGCGGATTGCGGCTGAGACAGGCTGCGCAACGCCAGGCAGCCGACCGGCATGCGATAGGTCGGCGTGGCCCATCTGTCCGGCGGGGCCGATGGGCGTTCGCCACAGCCGGCCGTCTGTCGGCGCGGCAGGATCAGCAGATTATAGCGCCGTGCATCGGTGATCTCCCGGCTGAACGTCATCCGGTAGTTTTCGACGATCGAGCTGAACTCGGTGCGTCCCGCAAGTTTCTCGATCAGATAACTTCGGGTTTCGGGCGTCATCGGCAGGCCGAACCGCTCGGTGGCACGAATGGCTTCACTGAGCACCGCAAGCTCCATGGTCAGGTCCGTCAGGCTAACCTTGATGCGAAAGCTGGTGACCATGTCGGGCTCCGTGCCGCGGACCTGGATGAACATCGCGGCCGGTTCCGGCGCATTTCCGAATTCCTCGAAAAACAGGCATTCCCAATCGTGACCCGAACGGGTGAAGGTAGGTGCCGTGCCCCTGTCGTCCCGCAGCAGATCGCAGCGTTCGTCGGCGGAAAGCACCTCGGTCTTCTCGAACACCGCCATCCGCTCGAGGCCCGCCTTGAGGAGCCAGGGTGGATAATGTTCCGCCGGTGGCAGCGATCTATGCCTGTCGATCCGCAAGGGTGGCGCCGGTGGCACGGGAAAAAGGTATTGCTCCAACGCGAATTGCCGGACCAGCCGCTTGTAGTTCCGGCCATTGTTGACCGTGAGCACCGTCGTCGCGAGGGCGGCCAGCACGACCGCAAGGAAAAAGCCGAAAACCAGAACAGCCGAACGCTGCCCGCGGCGCCGATCGGCTGGTGTCAGTCTGTCTGCCTTACCCTCCTCCGGCATGGCTCCGCTTCCGATCGGGGATGGCCCGGCGTTCGGCCCCCCGCCGCCGACATAACACGCTTCTCCGGCTTAATGATCAAGCCTCTGCTGTTTGGAGGTGTCAGCTCGCCCGATATCCGGACCTTTAGAGGAACGAGAAGCGGCCGCCGTCGATTTTGAGGACCGTCATCCTGCCGGAGTAGTAGGCGCCCGTATCGATGCCGATTCGGCCGGGTCCGAAATCCGGTTCCGGCTGCGGCGTATGTCCGTGGATGACGAGAAGCGGCAGCTGCGGTCCGGTCGCAAGAAAGGCGTCCCGGATCCAGAGCATGTCTTCCTCGGTCTGCTGTTTGAGCGGTATCCCAGGCCTCAGGCCTGCATGGACGAAGACGAGTTTGCCGATCGTCAGGCTGACCGGGAGATTGGCGAGGAACTTCCTGTGCGGCACCGGCACGGCTTCCATCAGCAGGTCGCCGAACCTGGTGCCGCGCTTCTTGCCGCGCGCGCCGAACTGGTATGGGTCCAAACCGTAGGATAGCAGCGTCTGTTCGCCACCCATTCCCAGCCATTCGGAATAACGTTCCGGATCGTCCACGAACCTCATGAAAGTATCGTCATGGTTGCCGCAGAGCGCAATCCGCCTCAGACCGTGTTCGCTGGGCCTGATCAGGTGCTCGAGGACGTGGCTCGACGCGGGTCCGCGATCGACATAGTCACCGAGCAGAATGACCATTCCGGGACGGCGGTGCTCCGACATGTCATGGGCAATGCGGGCCTCGGCGTCCCGAAGTTCGTCGATACAGCCATGCACGTCGCCGATCGCATAGATCGGATAGGAGGGCGGGTTGATACCGAGATCGATCCGGCGGCGGGGCCTGATCGATCTGGCCGGCCGGCGTCTTGAAAACCAATCCGTCAATTTTAGCATGCTTACTGCCATCCGCCCGATATGGAAGATCCTGCCGACAATGAGAAGTGGATGCCCGAAGGAGTGTTAACAATGTCCGAAGCCCAGACCTCTGGATGCGGGTATCGGCAATGTCGCCGTCATCTGCGAGACAATTCCGAACCTGACAAGGCCGGTCGACAGCGTTCACGGCAAGGGAGTGTATTTTGTGGATAACCGACGATTAACCAACCATGTGGTTGATTCGCCACAGTACGCGGATTTTTGATTCGCCGCCTGCTTACCCCTTAGAATCACTGGGTTCGCTCATCGGCTAAACCGATACCATACTTTGGGTTGTATGGCGGTGCGTATGTTTAGTTCCTTGGGTGCTGTTTTAACGCTTGCTACTGTTGCGTTTCTGTCCGGCTGCACGGGGCTCCCGAGGTCCGGTCCGGATCCGTCCGCCGTTGAAGCCAATGCAACCGTGAAGGCTTTCTCCGCCACCGGCAACAGGGTCGGCATCGACTATGCGCTCGTCGACATCAATCAGTCCGTCCTCGCCCATCTGCCGAAATCGACCAGTCCTAACCTGAGCGCCGGTTTCGGCTCTGGCAGCAGCGGCCCGCCGCCGCTCACCCTCGGTATTGGCGATGTCGTCCAGGTCTCTGTCTTCGAGGCGCAGAGCGGCGGCCTGTTCATTCCCGCCGATGCCGGCGCCCGTCCGGGCAATTACATCACCCTGCCGAACCAGACGATCGGTCGTGACGGCACATTGAGCGTCCCATACGCGAACAAGGTGAAGGCCGCTGGCCGTCCGGTCGATGCCGTGCAGCTCGATATTGCCGAGCGACTGGCCAATCGCGCCATCGAGCCCCAGGTGGTCATCTCGACGGTGGCGAGCCGTTCGATGGGGGCGTCGGTCCTTGGCGACGTCAAGCAGGCGAGGAAGATCGAGCTCAGCCCGGCGGGCGAACGCATCATCGACGTGATTTCCGAGGCAGGCGGTTTGAGTGTCCCGAAGGAGGAGGCGACGGTGACGCTCCAGCGTCGAGGCCGCCGCATGACCGTTGCCTATCGGATGCTGAGCGAGCGTCCGCAGGAGAATATCTATGTGCAGCCAGGCGATACGATCTTCGTCGATCGCAATCGCCGGACCTTCCTGGCCTTCGGCCTGACCGGCGAAAGCGGACGCTTCGATTTCGACGATTCCAATCTGTCGCTCGGGGAGGCTTTGGCTAAGGCCGGCGGGTTGCTCGACGACAAGGCTGAACCGCAATCGGTCCTGCTCTACCGCCTCGTCGAGCGTGATCTCCTGCGCAATATCGGCGTCGACGTCAGCCGGTTCAGTGTGCGGGACGTGCCGGTGATCTTCCGCGCCAATCTGCGCGATCCGGCCGCGTTCTTCGCCGTCCAGCAATTTCCCATGCAGGACAAGGACGTCCTCTACGTGTCAACTGCCGATGCGGTCGAGCTGGTCAAATTCCTCAGCATCCTCAATTCGGTCACCGCTTCGACCCGGGATATTGCGAGCAGCCATGATGCCTGGCGCAACTGACATTCAGGCCGCCTGCGGCCGCTCCGAGTTGGTTTGGTGGCCTGCGCACATCGATCGGCTGATGCGATGAACCAGCGGCCCGTTTTTCTCACTCGACCCCGGCAGGAGCCCCGCGAGGAAGAGGTCCCGGAACTGGACATGGATGGTCTGATCGCCATCGTCCGGCGGCAATGGCGAGTGGCCGGTCTCTGCGTCGCGGTGTTCGTTATGCTCGGCATCGGTTACATGTTGACAGCCGTACCTCGATATACCGCCAGGACGAGCGTGCTGATCGACCGCGGCAACCGACAGGTCGTCGAGCAATTGTCGACGATCGGCGGGGTTCTTGACGATGAGGCGTCGGTCCTCAGCCAGGTCGAACTGCTGCGTTCCGAGACGATAGGCCTGTCGGCGGTCGACAAGCTGAAACTGGCGGATGATCCGGAATTTATGGCGGGCCGCCGAAGCCTGCTGCTCGCGGCAGTATCCGACATACGCTCGATACTCGATATTAGGCGATGGCTGCGCGGTGGCGAGGTTCGGCCCGATCAGATCGAGGCGCAACGCCGCTGGGCGCTCGCCAACCTTCTCGGCAATATGAAGGTTTCGCGCGTCGGGCGTTCCTATGTCCTCGAAATCACGTTCACGGCCACATCGCCGCGCCTTGCCGCAGCGGTCGCCGGCGCGATTGCGGATGCCTATCTGACCGACAAGTTGGATGCCAAATACGATGCCACACGGCGGGCGGGCAACTGGTTGCAGGAGCGCATCGAGGAACTGCGGCAGCGCTCGCTGGAATCGGATCTGGCAGTCCAGCGGTTTCGCGCCGAAAACGGCCTCGTCACCGCCAATGACAAGCTCGTCTCCGATCAGCAGCTCACCGAGCTGAACAGCGCGCTGATCGTGGCACGGGCGGATACAGCCAGAGCACAGGCACGCTTCGACCGCATCGAGGCGATCATCGCGCGGGGTCAAAGTGAGGCGATCGTCACCGACGCGCTGGACAGTTCGGTGATCAGTTCCCTGCGCGAAAAATACCTGGAATCGTCGAAGCGGGAAGCCGAGATATCGAGGCGGCTGGGGCAGGGCCATGCCCAGGCCACCCGCCTTCGCCAGGAGATGGCGGAATACGACCGGCAGATGTTCGACGAGCTCAGGCGGATCGCCGGGAGCTATCAAAGCGAGCTTGAAGTCGCGCAATCCCGCGAGCGCCAGATCACCCTCGGCGTTAGCAACGCCACCGATATCAGCGTCACCGCCGGTGAAACGCAGGTGCAGTTGCGGGAGCTCGAACGGGCCGCCGAAACCTATCGGAACCTTTACCAGACTTTTCTGCAGCGATATCAGGAGGCCGTGCAGCAGCAGTCGTTCCCCGTCACGGAAGCGCGTATCATTTCCCGTGCCGTGCCGCCGGCAGGTGCCAGCGAACCGCGGTTATCGCTGGTACTGGCGCTCTGTCTGGCGCTCGGCTTTGGCGTCGGCGGAGTTCTCGGGGCATTCCGTGAGTTCCGGGATCGGTTCTTCCGCACCGGTGAACAGGTGAGGGATATTCTCGGCCTCGAATATCTGGGCTCGGTACCACTGGTGCAGCCGCAGACCGGCTTGAGACCGTCGATCGAGCCGGTGAAGGGAGAAATCTACAGGAAAAACGAGCTGTCCGGTTTCGCGACCGAGCATCCGTCCTCTGCCTTTGCCGAAACGTTGCGCAGCGCCCGGATCGCGGCAGACGTCCATATCGACGGGCCCCACAAGATCATCGGCATCGTTTCGATGCTGCCGGGCGAGGGTAAATCGACGATCGCCATGAATTTCGCCCAAGCGCTAGCCGGGAGCGCGAGGGTTCTGCTGATCGATGCGGACCTGCGCAATCCGGGCGCGACGCGGGCGCTTGGCCAGCATGCGGAAGAGGGGCTGCTCGAAATTCTGCTGGAGGGCCATGCGCCGGCCTCTGCGATGCTGGCCGACCCGGTCACCGGCCTGAAATTCCTTCCGGCAGTCGTCCGGCGGCGGATACCGCATTCATCCGAGCTGCTGGCGTCGGCTGCGATGACCAGGCTGCTGGCGCAGATGGTCGGTGAGTTCGACTACATCATCCTTGACCTGCCGCCGCTCGGTCCCGTCGTCGATGCGAGGGCCATCGCCCCGCGTGTCGACGGCTTCATCATGGTCGTCGAATGGGGCGAGACATCGCGAAAAGCCGTCAAAGAAACCTTGGATGCCGAGCCTCAGATCGCCGGCCGTTGCCTCGGCGTGATCCTCAACAAGGTCGATGCCGCCAGGATGAAGCTTTATGAGGGATACGGTTCGCCGGACTATTATGCATCGCGTTACACGCAGTACTACCATGAAACGCATCCTGACCCGACGCCGGTTTCCATCGGCACCCCAACCAGGATCAAAACGACAAGGGAGAAGCCTGACGACAGCCGATGATCTTTTCTGAAGCGTTTCACTGCAATGTTTGGCATAAGCCCAGGATGCTACGAATCACTGTATGTCTCGGATTCGCCGCATTCCGGGGGACATCACAATGGTGTTCTCAGTGCTTGCGACTGGCACATTGCGCGGATAGACGTGCACGTTTCACTTAAAGACTGACGGGTTCCGTTAGGGGGATATGATGACTGGAATTGTGAAGAGCAACGGCAAGGTAGCATTGATCACCGGGGTAACGGGCCAGGACGGCGCTTACCTTGCGGAACTGCTGCTGTCCAAGGGCTATACGGTGCACGGCATCAAGCGGCGCTCTTCCTCGTTCAACACCAACCGCATTGAGCATCTTTACGAAGACCCACATGTGGCCGACCCGCGCTTCATCCTGCATTTCGGCGACATGACGGATTCGACCAACCTCATCCGCGTCGTGCAGGAAGCCCAGCCGGACGAAATCTACAATCTGGCCGCCCAGAGCCACGTGCAGGTCTCCTTCGAGACGCCGGAATATACCGCCAATGCCGACGGCACCGGCACGCTGCGCCTGCTCGAAGCGATCCGTCTCCTCGGCCTCTCCAAGAAGACCCGCTTCTACCAGGCCTCGACCTCGGAGCTCTATGGCAAGGTGCAGGAAGTGCCGCAGAGCGAAACGACGCCCTTCTATCCGCGCTCGCCCTACGCAGTCGCCAAGCTCTACGCCTACTGGATCGTCGTGAATTATCGCGAGGCCTACGGCCTGCATGCCTCGAACGGCATCCTGTTCAACCACGAAAGCCCGATCCGCGGCGAGACCTTCGTCACCCGCAAGATCACCCGTGCGGCGGCTGCCATCCATCTCGGCCTTCAGGAACGCCTCTTTCTCGGCAATCTCGACGCCAAGCGCGACTGGGGTCATGCCCGTGAATATGTGCGCGGCATGTGGCTGATGACGCAGCAGGACGAACCGGACGACTACGTTCTGGCAACCGGCGAGACCCACACGGTGCGCTCCTTTGTCGAAAAATCCTTCGCCAAGGTCGGCATGCCGATCGAGTGGCGCGGCGAGGGCGTCGAGGAGAAGGGCTACGACACGACATCCGGCGAATGCGTCGTGGCGATCGACCCCCGCTATTTCCGCCCGACGGAAGTCGACCTTCTGATCGGCGACCCTACCAAGGCGCATCGGAAGCTCGGCTGGAAGCACGAGACCAATCTCGACCAGCTGATCGCCGAAATGGTCCGGGAAGACCTGAAGGTGATGGCCCGCAACGTGCCGACCGCGGGCGGCAACAAGGGCCTCTCTCATGCCTGAGACGATCTACAGCCTTGCGGGGAAAAAGGTCTATGTCGCGGGACATCGCGGCATGGTCGGCTCGGCAATCGTTCGCCGTCTGGCCTCGGAGGGCTGCGAGATCCTGACGGCGTCGCGCGGCGATGCCGATCTGACGCGCCAGGCGGAGGTCGAGGCCTGGATGGAGAAGAACCGCCCGGACGCAGTGTTCCTGGCGGCCGCCAAGGTGGGCGGCATCCTCGCCAACGACACCTATCCGGCCGATTTCCTCTACGACAACCTCATCCTCGAGGCGAACATCATTGAGGCCGCCCACAAGGTCGGCGTCGAAAAGCTGATGTTCCTCGGCTCGTCTTGCATCTATCCGAAATTCGCCGACCAGCCGATCGTCGAGGAGTCGCTTTTGACCGGCTCGCTGGAGCCGACCAACGAATGGTACGCGATCGCCAAGATCGCCGGCATCAAGCTCTGCCAGGCCTATCGCAAGCAGCATGGCAGCGACTTCATCTCGGCGATGCCCACCAACCTTTACGGCCCCGGCGATAATTTCGACCTGAAATCCAGCCATGTCATGCCGGCGCTGATCCGCAAGGCGCACGAGGCGAAGACCGGCCGCCTTCCGGACATCACCGTGTGGGGCACCGGCACGCCGCGCCGCGAATTCCTGCATGTCGACGATTGCGCCGACGCCTGCGTTCATCTGATGAAGACCTATTCGGCCGAGACCCATGTCAATGTCGGCTCCGGCGAGGACGTAACCATCCTGGAGCTCGCCGAACTGGTGTCCAAGGTCGTCGGTTTCCAGGGGAGTATTTCTCATGATCTCACCAAACCCGACGGCACGCCGCGCAAGTTGATGAGCGCGGCCAAGCTGCGGGCGCTCGGCTGGTCGCCGAGGATCGGGCTGGAGCAAGGCATAACCGATGCCTACCAAGCCTTCCTCAAGGGCGAATATCTTGAGCGCAAACGCGGAGATGCTGCCTGATGACAGCAGCCGCCCACCCCCTCAGCGACGAATGCGAACGATCGTTCGACGCCGCACCGGGGCTGGCCACGGCAGCTGCCACATCGCCACGCAAAAGCGTGGTCGTCTATGCGATGAACTACGCGCCGGAAACGGCCGGCGTCGGCAAATATACCGGCGAAATCGCCGAATATCTCGCCGCCGAGGGCATGGACGTCACGGTGGTGACCACCCCGCCGCATTATCCCGGCTGGTCGGTCCAGGCCGGATATCGGAACCGCTATTCTTCAGGCATCGAAGGACGCATCAAGGTGCTTCGGTCGCCGTTGCTGCTGCGTCGAAAGATGAGAGGTATCTGGCGGCTCCTGGCGCCGCTCTCCTTCGCGCTCACCTCGGCGCCTCTGGTTGTATGGCAGATCCTGCGGCATCGCCCGATCACGGTGTTCTGCGTCGAGCCGACGCTGTTTGCCGCGCCCGCGGCACAGCTTGCCGCCAAATTGGTCGGCGCCCGCACGGTGCTCCACGTCCATGACATGGAAGTGGATGCGGCATTCGCCGTCGGGCATCTGAGTTCCAGGACCTGGCTGAAGAGGCTTGGCCATGCCTTCGAGCGCAGCGTGCTCGGCCGGTTCGACCAGCTGGTCACCATTTCCAACCGCATGGCCGAAGGCCTTGCCCTGAAGCACGTTCCGGCCGCCAAAGTATCCGTTGTCCGCAACTGGGTGGATCTCGCGCAATTCCATCCGATGGAAGATGTCAGCCCTTACCGGGCTGAACTCGGTTTCGGCCACGAGGATTTCGTCGTTCTTTATTCGGGCAGTATCGGCGCCAAACAGGGCCTGAACGTACTGCTCGATGCGGCCGAGCGTCTGAAAGACGAGCGGCGCATTCATTTCGTCATCTCCGGCGAGGGGCCGCAGAAGCCGGAACTTCAGGACCGTTACGGCCATCTTGAGAATCTCCGTTTCCTGGCCTTCCAGCCCTATTCGCGGCTGAACGCGTTCCTCAACATGCCGGATCTGCACGTGCTGCCGCAGGACAGAAGCGCTGCCGATCTGACGCTGCCGTCGAAACTCGGCGGCATGCTTGCCTCGGGAAAGCCTGTCCTCGTCACCGCCGACGAGGGCACGGAGCTGGCGCAGTTCGTCGGGAGCGCCGTTTATCTGACTCCGCCCAACGATGCGGAAAACCTTGCCGCCTGTATTTTTCGCGCGATGTCGGAGYGGGAAGCATGGCAGCCGCAGGTCCAGACGGTTCTGGTCCAAAACCTTTCGAAACGGCCTGCCATTATCGCCATCAAGCAGTTGATCGACGGCGGCAATCCATGAAGGTTGCCGGCCACGTCCTCGCCTACAACGTCGATCGTTTTCTGCCGCACGTTGTCGAGAACTGTGGCCGTTTCGTCGACAAGATCTTCATCGTCTTTCCGGAGCGTCCATGGGCCTATCTGCCCGGCTCCCGCGCCACGAGGACAAACCCCACAACCAGGGAAAAGGTGGACGAGGCAATCGCCGCCGCCCGCGCAAAAGGCGTGAGCTGCGAGATCGAGGTGATCTGCAGCGACTTCGAAACCGAGGAAGAAACCCGCAACGACTGCCTCGACCGGGCAATCCGCGAAGGTTTCGATTGGCTGGTCATCCAGGATGCCGACGAGTTCTATCCGGATAGCGGCTGGGAAACGCTGCTCAAATTCATGGCGGCGGACCACAGGCATGACCGCATCCTGACGCCATGGCACAATTTCTGGAAAACGCCCGAGCTGGTGCTGACCACCCGCGATGGCTCGATCAGGGATGTCAACGCGGGGTTCGCGATCCGCTGCAAAAGCGGCGTTCGCTTCGATACGGCCCGAAAGACCACCCCTGCTGCTGCCATCGTCATCGATGCGCCCTGCTACCACTATGGCTACGTCATGAGCGATGCCGAGATGTGGGAAAAGATCACCAGCTGGGGACATGCGCATCAGGTGAATGCGCAAAAATGGTTCCGCCTGAAATGGCTCGGATGGACACCCGCCCATTCATACCTCCATCCGGTCACGCCGCTGTTCTGGCCAAAGGCGATCCGCTTTCCCGGCAGGCAACCCGCCTTCGCCTCACATTTCATGAACCCGGACCAGGAAACCGCGCCGCTTGGTTTCATCGATTTCCTGGAAAACATGCTTGCCGACCGTGCGACGGACGTTCGCATCGTCGCGCGAAAATTATTGAGAAGGTCAACCGTGTAGCCGTAGGTCGCGTTTTCGATGAGTGTGTCAGTACGGCTAATCTCGGGCTCGATCGCCAATGGGGCGTTGCTTGCCGCCAATATCCTGATCCAGACGATCAGCGTGCCGATCATGCTCGGCTGGTGGTCGGCACAGCAATTCGGGCTCTGGGTCCTGCTGCAGACGCTTTATTCCCTCTCCGTCGTCTTCGACCTCGGCCATCAGAACTACCTCGGTTACGAGTTCCAACGGCTCGGCACCAGGGATGCCGTAAGACGGGACTTCGCCTCGTCCATCCCGGCCGCCATTCTGCTGGGAACGATACTCCTGTGCTTCTGGACGGCTGTCCCGGCCTTCGGATGGGCCGACGCGCTGTTCGGAGATTTTGTTCCTGCGGAGCTGATGGACGACCTTTCAGGCTCGATGACCGTCTATGCGCTCACCTGGCTCGTCACCAGCTCCGTCGGCGGTCTCCTCGGGCGGGCGCTCATCCCTTTCGGCTATTACGCGAGAATGGCGTGGTGGCGGTTTGCATTGCTGGTCGGCATCAACCTCGCGGCCCTCGCGGCAGTCCTTTCCGGCGGTGACGTCCTCGACGCTGTCATCGCCTCGTCGGTTGCCAACGTGGCCGTCAACATCGCCATTCATGTCGACTGCTTCCGTCTCTGGCGGCGCGAAGAAATCGGCTTTGCCGTCCCCGATCTGCGCAGGAGCTGGTCCAACCTCACGAGGAGCCTGTTCGTATCGCTCCGCGAACTGCTCGCCATCGGAAACCAGCAGGGCATCCGGCTGCTGATCGCACCGCTCGCCGGTGTTGGCCTTCTCGGTGCGTTCACCGCGACCCGGACGCTGTCGAATATGGCGATGCAGGGCATCAATGCATTGGCGGGGCCGGTCGAGCCGGAGCTCTTGTGCTATCTGAGGGAAGGGAAGAGCGAACCGGCGGAAGTCACTGTCATCCTCAGCTGGCTATTCGTACTTTTCATCATTAGTCCCGCCTGCCTTCTGCTCCAGTGGGTGGCGCCCAGCCTTTTCCAGTGGTGGACCCGTGGCAATTTCCAGCTGGACCCACTGCTGTTTGGCTCGCTCTGCGCCTGCATCATCGTCTACGGTTTCGCCCAGCCGCTCGCCTCGATCGTCCGGGGGAGCAACATCCTGCTGCCGCAGATCGTCGCGAACGGCACCTCTCTGCTGATCACGGCGATCGGTTGTTATCTGACGGTGACCTCATGGGCGTTGCCGGGCGCCGGCTTCTCGCTTCTAGCGGCCGAGACCGCCAGTTTCCTCATCTACGCAGCCGCCGCCGGCGGAGCCCTCCGAGAGCTGCGGTTGCCCCTCCCAATCCATGCCTTCGCCGCATCCGTTTGCGGCGGCCTCTCGGCTATCGCCGGGCTGTTCGCCATGGCGGCCTGGCCCCAATCGATCGGCTTGTCATCCGTTCTCGCCGTGATCGGCCCGCTGCTGGCGGCGTGGATGGCCTATCGGTCCCTGCCAGCCAACATGCGGGCTATCCTTCAAAGGCGTCTTCCAGACCTCTCCCGCAAACGGGCGGTTCTCAGGGGAGAACGGCCATGATCGGGAGCGGAGGTCTGGCGAGCGGCGATGTGGTGTTCGGTCGTCGTTCCGTACAAGGGCAACGTCGCCGCAATTCCCGTTACGTTACCCAGGCCCGCTGGGTCGTGGCGATTGCGATCCTGCTCTGCACGGCAATCCAGTTGGCAATATCGCCCGAGTTGGCCAACATGTTCTGTGCCGTTTCAGCCGGACTGATCGGTATCCTGGTGTTTTCCTACTGCACCAAGCCAAGGCGGATCGAACGATTTACAATCTCAACGCTGGTGGTGCTCGGCTTCCAAGCCCATTCGAGCCTGGCCGCCCTGATCGTCCAGACATTTGCCTGGAAACCGGTCACCTTCAACCTCGAGGCGCCGGTAGCCACGTTTTCTGCTCTGGCACTTCTGCAGATATGGGCGGTGGCGCTGCACTGGTTCTATGCGCAGTCGCGGGTGATGCAGGTTGCGACGACGGCGATCCGCCAAAGGATGTTTGCGCCGCTCGGCCTCTATCACTCGCCGACAAACCGGCAATTGTGGTGGATGGGGCTGCTGGGGTCGTTCGCCTCCTGGTACACGAATGCCGACCGCTGGGGCGAGGACAATTTCGGCGATATCGCTTTCAAGCTGCTCGCCGGCCTGTCGCAATTTTCCGTCGCGCCTTTCTTGATCCCGATCGCCGCCTACCTCATCGATCCGCCGAACGGCAAGCGGTCGATCAACTGGCTCTCGCTGACCGTCTACTGCGCCCTGACGCTCTATATCGCGCTGGCGCGCAACAGCCGCGGCGTGTTCGCGGTCAACGTCCTGACCGTGCTGATCTGCCTCGCCATCGCGGTGATGATAGGACGCCTCATCCTGACGAGGCGGCGGGTGATCTGGCTCGCGGTCGCCATCCTGCTCAGCCCTATTCCAGCCGGCATCCTCTCTGATCTGGCAACCGCCATGGTCATTGCCCGCGACGACCGCTCCGACATCTCGTCGCAGGATCTCGTCTTCTCGACCATCGGCACGTATTTCGATGGAGAGGCGCTGCAGTCCCGGCGGGAGACGGACCGGATCCTGGCCGAGGGCAGCTATAACGAGATCTATGTCGACAACCCGCTGCTGGCGCGCTTCGTCTCGACCAAATACATCGACCATAACATCGCCCTTGGCCTTTCGCTGTCGCAGACCGGTGAGGGGCTGGCGCGTGAAAATGCCGTCAACCAGCTGCTATTGCTGCTTCCGACGCCGGTTCTGAATTTTTTCGCGCCCGAACTCGATAAATCCAGCAACGCCTTTTCGTCCGGCGATTATTACAACTTTCTCGTTACCGGCGATGAGCCGGGAAGTTACCGCACCGGCTCGTCGGTCGCCGATGGCTTCGTTGTCCTCGGCGCGTTTTACGTGGTGGTGTTCGCCATCTTCGTCTTCGCGAATTTCATGATCGGCGATGCGCTCACGATCCGGATGCGGGATGGACATGTGCTGCTTTCGGCTCTGGCCTGCATCTGCATCACCCGCTTCTTCATGAACGGGCTTATGGACGAATCTATTGCGGTCCAAGCCGGCAACCTTGTCCGGGCGCTGCCGCAGACGGAGCTGCTCTATGTGTTGATGTTCTGGCTGACGAGGGGCGTGAGGCTGAGATGAGGCTCCTCTATATCGGCGCAGAATCAGGCACTAGCCTGCAGCGGGCAGCGGCATTCGGGCGTATCGGCTTTGATGTTCTGCACCTGTCTCCCTACACCCTCCTGCCGCCTCATTGGGCGCCGTGGCTGAACAGGGCAGGTGGCCCTGGCATCGATCGCCTCGTGGCAAACGGGCTCGGCCGGCGGATCGGCGGGCAGCGCTTCGATTTTGCCCTGGTGGATTGCGGCGACGTGGTCGGACCGGCCGCCCTGAACGTCATCCGCAAGGCGGCCCCGATCGTCGTCAACTACAACGCCGACAACCCCTATCTGAACCCGGCTCCGGAACGCCTCCGCTGGAGCATTTTTCACCGCGCCCTCCCGCACTACGATCTGGTCGTCACCGTGCGCCGTGACGGCATCGAAGAGATGATGGCGAGGAGAGGTGCAAGACGGATCGACACGATCTGGCAGTGCGCGGATGAGGTCGTACATCGCACGCTGCCGCCGACGCTGGAGGAGAAAAGCCGCCGGTCTTCCGATGTCGTTTTCGTCGGCACATGGATGCCGGGGCGCGGCGCCTTCATGGCGCGGTTGATCGAAAGGGGCGTGCCGCTCGCGATCCATGGGTCCCGATGGAAAAGAGCGCCGGAATACCGGCTGCTCCGCCCGTTCATCCGATCCGATCACCTTGAAGGTTTTGACTACACACGCGTAATTGCTGGCGCAAAAATCGCTCTGGTTCTGCTGAACGGCCAAAATGCCGACCTGCATACGACCCGCTCCGCCGAAATTCCCGCCATCGGCACGGCCATCTGCGCTCCCCGCACTCCGCATCATCAACGGCTCTACAAGGAGGGTGAGGAAGCCATCTTTTTCGATGGAGCGGATGATTGCGCGGAGGCTTGCAAACGCCTGCTGGCGGATGACGGCAGGCGCCAAACGATCGCCGACGCCGGGCACCGGCGCACGTTCACGAACGGGACCTATAACGAGGTCCTGGCCCGCCGGATCGTCGATCAGGTCGCCGACATGAAACATGGCGGCGCACGATGAGGAAAACGGAGGCGCGCAATCGTGGCATTCTGTTTCTGGCCCTGGACACCTACGGCCGGTTCGGCGGTATCCAGCGCTTCAACCAACGGGTTATCGCTGCCCTGGCCGAGATCTCTGGTGACAACGGCTGGAAGCCGCCGGCCGTCCACGTCATGCGCGATGGCAAGGCCGACATCCCCGAAACCACATCGGCCGCAATCCGCGCCTTTGGTCCTCGGCGGCTGGATTTCGTCGTCCACTCGGCTGTCGCTGTCCTTAACTGCAAAATCCTGTTCCTCGGGCATATCAACCTTCTGCCCGTAGGGCTCATCTGCAAGCTGCTATCTCCAAGAATCAAGCTCGTGCTCTTCGTCCATGGCGACGAGGTCTGGAACGATCCGGCCTATCGCCGCATGCGGTTTTACGAACCGCTTATGGCGAGAGCCCTCAGCCGGATCGCCTCCGTCAGCACCTTCACTGCAAGCCGGATGCAGAAGGCGTTCAACCTTCCCGCCGAGACGTTTAGGCTGTTTCCGAACGCCGTCGACGACATCGACCGGCAGCCAAAAAAGAGCAGCCGGAACATCCTGACGGTCGCCCGGCTGGATCGGCATGACCGCGGCAAGAATATCGACGCATTGATCAAGGCGATGGCCTTGCTCAAGCGCCGGAACGTGGAATGCGTCCTCCAGGTCGTCGGCGAGGGACCGCTCAAACCGGAACTGGCGTCGTTGGCCCGAGAGCTTGCAGTCGAGGACAGGGTCGAATTCATGGGCCGCGTATCCGATGCGAGACTGGCCGAGGCCTATGCCCAGGCCTGCCTTTTCGCGATGCCCTCCTCCAAGGAGGGGTTCGGCATCGTTTTCCTGGAAGCCTGGCTGCATGGCCTGCCGGTGATCTGCGGCACTGAGGATGCAGCGGCGGAGATCATTGCCGATGGTGTCGACGGGTTTGCCGTGAACCCATCGGATACTGAAACGCTGGCCGCGAAAATCGCGATGCTTCTCGACCATCCGGACATGGCAGCGGCGATGGGAGAGGCTGGGGCCGGCAAGGTCCGCTCGCGCTATCTCATGGAGCACGTCAAGGGAAATCTCGAAAAAATTATCGCGGAGCTGCCATGAGAATCCTCAACATCATCGCCAGCGCCGATCCCGAAACCGGAGGCCCGATCGAGGCGCTGCGGCTGACTGGACTGCAGATGGTGCGTCTGGGTCATGCGGTGGAAGTCGTGACGCTGGACAAGCCATCGGCGCCCTATGTGGGAGAGTTTCCCTTGCCCGTTCATGCCTGCGGGCGATGGACCCGGAGATACGGATATACACCGGAACTGGCACGCTGGATCGCCGCGAACGCCGATCGTTTCGATGCGACGATCATCCATGGCCTCTGGAATCATGCCTCTGTCGGCGGCTGGTCGGCCCTGAGGCGGGCAGGCCTGCCTTATGTCGTCTTCGCCCACGGCATGATGGATCCGTGGTTCCGTAAAACCCATCCGCTCAAGCACGTCGCCAAACAGGCGTTCTGGCTTGCCTGGCAGGGCAGGGTTCTCCGGGATGCAGCGGCGGTCCTCTTCACCTGCGAAGAAGAGCGCCGCCGGGCGCGCGGCGTCTTCCGGGGCTATAGTTACGCGGAGCGTATCGTCGCGTTCGGCACGGCCGATCCGCCGGTGGGGGTGGAGAGCCAGCTTGCCGCATTCCGCCGGCTTCTGCCGGAATTGAAGAATGGGCGGTTCCTGCTGTTCCTCGGCCGTTTCCACGCAAAGAAGGGCTGCGACCTCCTCGTCGAAGCCTTTTCGAAGATCGCCGCGTCCAATCCCGATCTCGACCTGGTGATGGCGGGGCCGGACCAATCCGGGTTGAAATCGAAACTGATTGCCCAGGCCGCCAAGGCCGGCATCGCCGATCGCGTCCATTGGCCGGGCATGCTGGCCGGCGATGCAAAGTGGGGCGCCTTCCGGGCCGCCGAAGCCTTTGTCCTGCCGTCGCACCAGGAGAATTTCGGCATCGTCGTCGCGGAAGCCATGGCCTGCAAAACGCCGGTCCTGCTGACCGACAAGGTCAATATCTGGCGGGACGTGCAAATGAGCGGCGGCGGCCTCGTCGGGCCCGACACATCGGAGGGCATCGAAAGCCTGCTCCGGTCATGGCTCTCGCTCTCCGACGACGGCAAAAGCGCCATGCGCGCCCATGCCCGCGCGGGCTTCGAACGCCATTTCCGCATCGAGGCGGCGGCCCGCGATCTCATTACCGTTCTGCGCTCTATCTCTCCACGAGGCCTTCATGAAGCCGCTTGACGCGAAGATCTCCAATCCGCGGCTGGGTGCCCCGAGTTTCGCGCTGAGACATCGGCTGTTCAGGCTTGCATGGACCCTCGTTTGGAGCCTTTTCGGCCGCTGGACACCGGTGCCGTTGTTTGCATGGCGCGGGTTCCTGCTGCGGTGCTTCGGCGCCCGGATTGACCGGACGGCGCGGATCTATCCCGGCGTCGAGGTCTGGTATCCGCCGAACCTCGCCATGGCCGCGTATTCCTGTCTCGGAAGCGGCGTGAACTGCTATTGCATGGATCGCATCGAGCTCGGCGCCCACGTAATCGTCTCCCAGGGCACCCATCTGTGCACCGGCACGCATGATGTCGACGATCCCGATTTCCAGCTGGTTACGAGACCCATCGTCGTCGGTGCGAATGCCTGGATCGCGGCGGAAGCGTTTGTCGGGCCGGGCGTCACTGTCGGGGAGGGCGCGGTGCTCGGCGCCCGCGCCGTCGCCTTCCGCAGCCTCGATCCCTGGACGATCTATGCCGGCAATCCGGCCCGAAAATTGCGGCGGCGCTTCGATAAGGATAGGCCGAGCATCTTTCCGGTGCGGTTGAACTCCTGATCGGGACACGTCGTCGAATGGCCAGCCTTGCCGTCCTCATCCTCACCTATAACGAAGAGCGCCACATCGCCCGCGCGCTGCAAAGCGTCGCGCCCTTCGCCTCCCAGGTCTTCGTCATCGATTGTTTCTCGACCGACGGCACGGTCGAGATTGCCCGGTCGCTTGGCGCAACCGTGCTCAGCAATCCCTGGATCAATTATTCCAGGCAGTTCCAGTGGGGGCTCGACAATGCGCCGATCACGGCCGACTGGATCATGCGGCTCGATGCGGATGAGGTGATCGAACCTGAACTGGCGGTGGAGATCGCTGAGAAGCTTCCCACTCTCGCTGCCAATGTCGCAGGCGTGAACCTCAAGAGAAGACACATCTTCCTCGGACGCTGGATCCGCCATGGCGGACGGTATCCGCTCATCCTCACCCGCATCTGGCGGCGGGGGCAGGGACATGTCGAGGACCGCTGGATGGACGAGCACATCGTCGTGCAGGGCGGCCGCACAATCCTTTTCGACGCGCCATTCTCCGATCACAATCTCAACGATCTCGGCTTCTTCACGGGCAAGCATAACCGATACGCAACCCGTGAAGCTGTCGATGTGCTGGGCCGGCGTTACGGTCTGTTTCCGGAGGACTTAGGACTATCGAGAGAAGTGTCGTCGCGACAGGCCACCATGAAGCGGCGCATCAAGGAGCAGATCTATAACCGGCTTCCGTTCCCTGTCGCCGCACTCGGTTATTTCCTGTTCCGCTATATCGGCCAGTTCGGCTTCCTCGATGGCCGCGAAGGGCTGATCTACCATGTCCTGCAGGGTTACTGGTACCGTTTCCTCGTCGGCGCCAAGGTCATGGAATTCGACCGGTCGCTCCGCTCGCTGGCAACGCTTGAGGAAAAGCGTGCGGCGCTGGCGCGATTGACGGGGCTGCCGCTCTGAAGCGACAGCCCGTGAAGTGCAGCGATTCAAGCAACGCCCACATTCGGGAAGGCCGCCCAGAAGAGCGTCGAGCCCGCTCCTTCGGCGGCGACCACCAGCAGGCTTTCGCCGGCGTTCAGGATATAGCCGGTCTTACCGGAGATCTTGTTGAAGAGCTGGGTGCCGTTGGTATTGACCGCCAAATCCGCCGATCCGGCATTGACGATATGAAACGGCAATCCCACCAGCGACGACGCATCCGACGAACTGGTGATCGCGGGCAGCGTGCAGACGAGCGCCGACGCGGCGTCGAAGGTGACGAGGCCGGCATCCAGCGGATGCAGCACGGTGTTTGCGGTCTTGAGCGTCGACTTCATTCCCATTCCGAAGCGGGGATAGATGAAGCTGTTGCCGCCCCTGACTTCCAGATCGCCTTGGTTTTCCCCTGCGTCGCCGCGAATGTTGAATGCCGCCAATCCGTTGCGGGTCTGATCGGTCCACAGACCTGATAGCATCGCGTGGCGGCCAATTCCGCGCGCCCCGTGAAACTGGCTGGTGGCTGAGGCTGTGTCGAAATCGGTAATCGTCGTGTTGCTGCTGTAGAACCGGCTGAAGCCGGTCGCGCGCCCGACGACGTCGGCATTCTTGTCGCCGGGCACTTCGGAGATGTTGAGGTCGCAGCCCTGCGCGTTCTCCACGTAAATCCCGGCGCCGGAGCCGCCTTCCACATCCACGCCGAAGAAGCGTGAATTGGAGACGAACGCGCCTTCGTTGCTGGTGCCCAGTTCGAAACAGGGCATGCCCCAGGACGAGAGCGTCAGCGAGCCGCTGCCGGACGCGATTGTGGCCGGGGAGGTGAAGGACTTGCCGATCTGGATCGTATTGCCGCTCACCGATTTGACGACATGGACCCGCCCGGCGGTGATCCCGTAATTGCTGCTCGTGAACGCGACCGGCATGCGCGCCCGGAATTTGCCGCCGTCGGCAACGGCGATATTCGCCGAGCCGTTCGAGAAGGTCGCGCTGGCCACAAGTTCGGCCCGGTTGAAGGCATTGTTTTGAATGCGGTCGACATACATTTCGTTCAGACGAGCGCCGTCACCCCCGGCTTCGAATACGATACCCCGGCAGAGCCGATTGTCCCGTCCATCGGCCGGAGTGATATTGAAGAGCGAATCGAAGCGGCTGTTTCCGGGCATCAGCGTCGAACCGGGCAGCAATGACGCGTAGTACTGGCCGTTTTCGCAGAGATGCGTCCAGACCCGGCAAACGTCCGTGTGCATGAAATTGGCAAGGAATATGCCCCAGTCGCTGCAGTCGCGGATAAAGAGATCGTGGATGGTGGAAAACTGCAGGCCAATATTGTTCACCGCGCCGATGCTGATGGCGCGGGTGAAGCCGGTAAAGCCGATATGCTCGCATCGCCAGCCGGTAATGCAGTCGGCGGTGATCGTCGCGGACGGTGAGCCAAGGTCTGCGTCATTGGCGGCAAAAGCGGGAAACGACCCGTCGCCGGCAAGCACGGTGCCACCCGCGAAATCCCATCCGCTGTCCGGGAGTGTGTCGTTCAGATAGTTCAGCACCGGCTGTACCCCCTGGTAACCGACGCCGGAAGCGACCGGGAGCGGCGCCGTGAGCGTAATCACCGCATCCGGCAGCAGAATAGTGCCTCCGCCGCCCGCCGCGACTGCTGTCGCATGTACGGCTCGGATTGCCGCTTCGGTGGCATCGGAGGGAATGTAGAGTTTCGGAATTTGGCGAGATGGCATCGTGTCAGTCCTCCAGGCCGATGAATCGGCTGATCGTGAGTTGGCTGATGGTGAGCTGATTGTTTTCTGCGTCGGCAAGCGCATTGCCTTCGGCATCCATCAGGGTGAACCCGTCGCCTTCGGGCGGCTCACCGCCGCCGATGGAAAAAGTGCCGGGACCGGTCAGGGAAAGTCCAAGATCCAGCATCATCTCCTCCCGCCGCGAACGCTCGCCGTCCGGCCCCCGCCGATTCGAACGCATCCGGCACCTGTGGCGTTAGTTCCGTGTCTGAGGTGGCGCTTTCCCATTCCTGTCTCCTCGGTTTCAAGCCCGGCCGATCGGTTAACTGCCGGCCGGCATTTCAGGACCTGATTTTAGGAACGGGTTGAGGAGCGGGGACGAAGTGTTGGAAAAGATTCCCAAAATGATCGATGGCACGCCGATGCGCTCGCCGGCCAAACGCCTGATATGTCTCACGGGTCGGAGGCTGTAGGGCGTTCGGAATGGAGCGAATTGTCGCGCTCGGAGCTGATATTCTTCCCCGGTGACCAAGAGAAGTCGATTACGATGGGGTGCGTTCCGCGAGAAGCTGTGAACGCGATGTCCACCCTGATGCGAGCCGCCGGTAAAGGTCGCAGCTTTTCTTTTCGTCTCAAATGCGCATCATACCTCAGCATGAGGGGCGATGATGAATCTCGACGCAATAAAGCAGGACGTTCTTTCCAAAATAAAGAACATTGCAGAGCGGGACGGAAAAGCCCCGGGCAGCGAACGATTTCAGGCGGAGACGGGAATAAAGCCACATGAATGGCGCGGGAGATTTTGGCGACAGTGGAGTGACGCATTAACGGAAGCCGGTTTTGCCCCCAATTCCCTACAGACCGCATTCTCCGATGATGACCTGCTGCAACCCGTTTTAAGCATCGCCAAGGCCCTTGGACGCTTTCCGTCCACCGGTGATATCCAATTTGAAATGCGCAATCGCACGGAAGCGCCGGGACCGAAGACCATACTTGCGCGATGGCGAATGGCTGAACTGGCGTCGGCACTTGCGGACTACGCTGAACGGCACGGAGAGCAGAAAGTTGCGGGCTTTGCGCGCTCGTATGTTCCGCCACGCCAGAGTAGGAATGAAGATGTCGACATGCCCAAAAGTGCCGTCGGCCACGTCTATATGCAGCGCCATGGCTCGGATTACAAAATTGGCTACACTAAATCATTGAACAAGCGGGGGCGGCAAATCCAGATCGAGCTTCCGCGGGAGATAGAGCTTGTCCATTCGATCCTCACTGACGACCCGGTAGGCGTCGAAGCATATTGGCACAGGCGATTCGCAGCAAAGCGGATACGGGGGGAATGGTTCAAGCTGACTAGGGCCGACGTTGCCGCGTTTAAACGATGGTCGAAGATTTGGTGAGGGGGACTTGATGGACTGGATATTGCCGCTAATCGGTGGTCTTGGTCTTGGTCTTGGTCTTGGTCTTGGTCTTGGATCGCTGTTGAAGTCCGTCATTGACCATTTCAACGCCCGCCGGGCGTTGACGCAGGATAGGCTCTATCAGGAGAAGCGCGAAGCCTACCTTGGACTTCTCCGCACTAACGTGAGGTAGCGTTTAGCGGACCAGTGGAATCAATGCGCACCGATCTAAGGCGCTAGCGTCATCATTTGAAGAAAAATGGTGGGCGATGACGGACTCGAACCGCCGACATCCTCGGTGTAAACGAGGCGCTCTACCAACTGAGCTAATCGCCCGTTCGCGATTGCGGAGCAACAAGGCCCGCCGCGTCGGTGGCCGTGATCTATGCGGATCGCGGAAAAACCGCAAGGGCTTTCATGATGTTTTTTTTAAAATTTTGGGGAAGAGCCGACTGGACAGGCGCGCATGTGGGGCAGGAGAGGGCAAAGCGACGAGACGTCATCCTTTTGTCTTGAAACGCGCTTGACACCCGATCGCGAACCTCTTAGTTAGCCGCTCAACCGAGCGATTGAGGTCGCCCGGCTCCGAGGTTTCGGCCTCAAGAGAAATGCGCGGGTGTAGCTCAGTTGGTTAGAGTGCCGGCCTGTCACGCCGGAGGTCGCGGGTTCGAGCCCCGTCACTCGCGCCATTCTCTTATTCGAACTCTCCGCCGATTGCGCGTCTTGCGCATAAGGCGGCTGCCGTCAGTCGGCATTATGCGCGGGTGTAGCTCAGTCGGTTAGAGTGCCGGCCTGTCACGCCGGAGGTCGCGGGTTCGAGCCCCGTCACTCGCGCCATTCGCCACCCAGAGGAACATGCTCCCGATACGATCCGGCCGCCACCGGTCCCTCATGGTCACGGTCTGAGGTTGTCGCTATGATACAGCCGCTGATAATCGTTTGAACTGCTCCATTTTGGCGCAGGATGCGACATTCAAAAAGCTTGCGCCGGGGCTTCGGCTGCGCTAACCACGGCTTGTTGCAATGCACGTTCGCTTTGCCTGTGCATTGATATTCAGGCGTCGTCTCCCGACGCTTCAGGCAAGCTGGGATCGAATACAATGAGTGAACTCCTCACTTCCTATATCCCGATCGCGATTTTCATCGGCATTTCCCTGGTGATCGGCATCGCGCTTCTGGTTGCGCCGTTCGCCGTCGCCTACAAGGCGCCCGATTCGGAAAAGCTTTCGGCTTACGAATGCGGCTTCAATGCCTTCGACGACGCGCGCATGAAGTTCGACATTCGCTTCTACCTGGTCTCGATCCTCTTCATCATCTTCGACCTCGAAGTGGCCTTCCTGTTTCCCTGGGCCGTGTCTTTCGGCGCGGTCGGCTGGTTCGGCTTCTGGTCGATGATGGTATTCCTCGCCGTTCTGACGATCGGCTTCATATATGAATGGAAGAAAGGAGCGCTGGAATGGGAGTAGTCGACAACGGCAGCACTCTCGTCGCGCCGCAACCCAAGGGCATTATCGATCCGAATACCGGCAAGCCCATCGGCAGTGACGACGCGTTCTTCGGCGAGATCAACAATGAACTCGCCGACAAGGGTTTTCTCGTCACCTCCACGGACGAGCTGATCACCTGGGCCCGCACGGGCTCGCTGATGTGGATGACCTTCGGCCTCGCCTGCTGCGCGGTCGAGATGATGCAGCTTTCGATGCCGCGTTATGACGTCGAGCGCTTCGGTTTTGCGCCGCGCGCCTCGCCGCGCCAGTCGGACGTGATGATCGTCGCCGGCACGCTGACCAACAAGATGGCGCCCGCGCTCCGCAAGGTCTACGACCAGATGCCGGAGCCGCGTTACGTCATTTCGATGGGCTCCTGCGCCAATGGCGGCGGTTATTACCACTATTCCTACTCGGTGGTGCGTGGCTGCGATCGCGTCGTGCCGATCGACATCTATGTTCCGGGCTGTCCGCCCACGGCGGAGGCGCTGCTCTATGGCGTGCTTCTGCTGCAGAAGAAGATCCGGCGGACCGGCACGATCGAGCGCTGAGGGCCAGAGGCTAAGGGTAATTGGACAAGATCATGAGTGAAGCCCTGAACGAGCTTTCGACCTATATTCGCGAAGCGCGTGCGTCCCTCGTGGCGGACGCGCAGATCGCCTATGGCGAACTGACGCTGACGGCGACCGCGGAAAACCTGCTGCCGCTGCTGACCTTCCTGCGCGACGACGTGCAATGCGGGTTCATCAGCTTCATCGACATCTGCGGAGTGGACTATCCGGCACGCGAAAAGCGTTTCGACGTCGTCTACCACCTTCTGTCGCCGCGCCAGAACCAGCGTATCCGCGTCAAGGTCGCGACCGCCGAGGACGAGCCGGTTCCGTCTGCCTGCCCGGTCTACCCGGGCGCCGACTGGTTCGAGCGCGAAGCCTGGGACATGTATGGCATCCTGTTCACCGGCCATCCGGACCTGCGCCGCATCCTGACCGACTACGGTTTCGAAGGCCATCCGCTGCGCAAGGATTTCCCAACCACCGGTTTCGTCGAGGTCCGTTACGACGACAACGCCAAGCGCGTCGTCTACGAACCCGTCGAACTGCGCCAGGAGTTCCGCAATTTCGATTTCCTCTCTCCTTGGGAAGGCACGGACTACGTGCTCCCCGGGGATGAAAAGGCGAAAGCTTAGGGATCGGCGCAGCCGCGCCGCCCGTCCGCACTTCTTTCCCGCTCGGTGCGATTGTCCGCCCGGCATGGAGCAAGCAGAATGACCGAACACAACGTCCGCAATTTCAATATCAATTTCGGACCGCAGCATCCGGCGGCGCATGGCGTGTTGCGGCTCGTGCTGGAGTTGGACGGCGAAATCGTCGAGCGCGTCGATCCGCATATCGGCCTGCTTCACCGCGGCACCGAAAAGCTGATCGAGACCAAGACCTATCTGCAGGCGATCCCTTATTTCGATCGCCTCGACTACGTCGCGCCGATGAACCAGGAGCATGCCTTCGCGCTCGCCGTCGAAAAGCTCCTGGATATCCAGATCCCGATCCGCGGCCAGCTGATCCGCGTTCTCTATTCGGAAATCGGCCGCATCCTCTCGCATCTTCTCAACGTCACCACGCAGGCGATGGACGTCGGCGCGCTGACGCCGCCGCTCTGGGGTTTCGAAGAGCGCGAGAAGCTGATGGTGTTCTACGAGCGCGCCTCGGGCTCGCGCATGCATGCGGCCTATTTCCGTCCGGGCGGCGTCCATCAGGACCTGCCGCCGGAACTGGTCGAGGATATCGGCAAGTGGTGCGATGAATTCCCGGCAAAGCTCGACGACATCGACGAATTGCTCACCGGCAACCGCATCTTCAAGCAGCGCAATGTCGATATCGGCGTCGTCAAGCTCGAAGACGCCTGGGCCTGGGGCTTTTCCGGCGTCATGGTGCGCGGTTCGGGAGCTGCCTGGGACTTGCGCCGCTCGCAGCCTTACGAGTGCTATTCCGACCTCGAATTCGACATCCCGATCGGCAAGAACGGCGACTGCTACGACCGTTACCTGATCCGCATGATCGAGATGCGCGAGTCGGTGAAGATCATGAAGCAGTGCGTCAACCGTCTGCTCGGCGACGCCAGGACCGGCCCGTTCTCGTCTACGGACGGCAAGGTTGTGCCGCCGAAGCGCGGCGAGATGAAGCGGTCGATGGAAGCGCTGATCCACCACTTCAAGCTCTATACAGAAGGGTATCACGTGCCGGCCGGCGAGGTTTACGCGGCCGTCGAGGCCCCGAAGGGCGAGTTCGGCGTCTTCCTGGTCGCCGACGGCACCAACAAGCCCTATCGCTGCAAGATCCGCGCGCCGGGTTATGCCCATCTCCAGGCGATGGATTTCATCTGTCGGGGTCACCAGCTGGCCGACGTCTCGGCGGTGCTCGGCTCGATCGACATCGTCTTCGGCGAGGTGGACCGCTGATGCTGCGCGCCGTCGTTTTCGCTGCCGTTATCTCTGCCGCCCCGGTTGCGTTCGCGCAGCAGGCGCAGACGGATGGCGCGATTTCGACGCAAGCCGGCGGATCGAAATCGATGCGCGATCTCCTGTCCGAAGGATATGAGATCAAGACCTCCGTTCCCAGTGGAACAAAGTTCATAGTGTTCATGCAGAAAGACAAGTCTGCCTATGCCTGCGAGTTCGTGTCGCTCACGAAATCGCGGTGTGGATCCATAAACTGATAAGGCGTGGAAAAGAATGTCCGTTCGTCGATTAGCCGAAGACCAGGTGCAGCCGGCAATATTCGCCTTCAATGACGAAAATGCCGTCTGGGCCGAGGCAACGATCAGGAAATATCCGGCAGGCCGGCAGCAATCGGCTGTCATCCCGCTCCTGATGCGTGCGCAGGAACAGGATGGCTGGGTGACCCGCGCGGCGATCGAGTTCGTCGCCAACAAGCTCGATATGCCCTATATCCGGGTCCTCGAAGTCGCGACTTTCTACACCCAGTTCCAGCTGAAGCCGGTCGGCACCCGCGCCCATATCCAGGTCTGCGGCACCACGCCCTGCATGCTGCGCGGCGCGGAAGACCTGATGAAAGTCTGTCAGCACAAGATCCATCACGATCCGTTCGCGCTGAATGCAGAGGGCACGTTGTCGTGGGAAGAGGTCGAGTGCCAAGGCGCCTGCGTCAACGCGCCGATGGTCATCATCTTCAAGGATGCCTATGAGGACCTGACGCCGCAGCGTCTCGAGGAGATCATCGACGCTTTCGAAGCCGGCAAGGGCCATGAGATCAAGCCCGGCCCGCAGATCGACCGCATCTTCTCGGCCCCCGAGGGCGGCCCGCAGACGTTGAACGACGAGATCAAGCCGGTCCGCACCAATCTCGACCCGCATCCGAGCGCCGAAGAGGCCGCGGCAGCTGCAAGCGTTCCTCCGGCCGACGCCGGTCGTCCCAAGGACACGGCGCCGGAGACGGACCCGAAGTTGAAGACCCCTGCCACCGCCCCGGCGGCTGCCGCAGCGAATGCCAAGGCCGCGGAGAAGCAGCCGCCCTCGGCGACTGCGAAGAGCAAACCGGCTCCGAAGACGCCCGGCAGTGCCGCGGAAGGCGCGCCGCCGGAACCGGGTGCAGTCTCCGGCGACTTGAAGCCGAAGCGCACACGGCGCAAGACCACGACTGAAGGTGAGTCGTGACATTTGAGAATTTGTGTGCGGCCTTTGCAAAAGGCTGCAATATATCGACTGACAACCGGCTTAATCGCGACGGACTTGTGGAATAGATCATGTTGAAAGATCAGGATCGCATCTTTACCAATATCTACGGCCTCAAGGACAAGTCCCTGAAGGGCGCGATGAGCCGCGGCCATTGGGATGGCACCAAGGAGATCATCGAGAAGGGCCGGGACTGGATCATCAACGAGATGAAGGCTTCGGGTCTTCGCGGCCGCGGCGGCGCCGGCTTCCCGACCGGTCTCAAATGGTCGTTCATGCCGAAGGAATCGGATGGCCGTCCGCATTACCTCGTGGTCAATGCCGACGAATCCGAGCCCGGTACCTGCAAGGACCGCGAAATCATGCGCCACGATCCGCATACGCTGATCGAAGGCTGCGTCATCGCTGGTTTCGCCATGGGCGCCAACACGGCCTATATCTATGTGCGCGGCGAATACATGCGCGAGCGCGAAGCGCTGCAGGCGGCGATCGACGAGTGTTATGATTTCGGCCTGCTCGGCGGAAACAACAAGCTCGGCTGGGATTTCGACATCTACGTCCACCACGGCGCCGGCGCCTATATCTGCGGCGAAGAGACCGCGCTGCTCGAAAGCCTCGAAGGCAAGAAGGGCCAGCCGCGCCTTAAACCTCCGTTCCCGGCCAACATGGGCCTCTACGGCTGCCCGACCACCGTCAACAACGTCGAATCGATCGCGGTTGCCCCGACCATCCTACGCCGCGGCGCCGGCTGGTTCTCGTCCATGGGCCGTCCGAACAATGTCGGCACCAAGCTGTTCATGCTCTCCGGCCACGTCAACAAGCCGTGCACCGTCGAAGAAGTAATGGGCATCACCTTCCGCGAGTTGGTCGACAAGCATGCCGGCGGCATCCGCGGCGGCTGGGACAATCTTCTGGCGGTCATTCCGGGCGGCGCGTCCTGCCCGATCGTGCCGGCCAAGGACATCATGGATTGCCAGATGGATTTCGACGGCCTGCGTGCCGTCGGCTCCTCCTTCGGCACCGCTGGCGCCATCGTCATGGACAAGTCCACCGACGTCATCAAGGCGATCGCCCGCATCTCGGCCTTCTTCAAGCACGAGAGCTGCGGCCAGTGCACGCCGTGCCGCGAAGGCACCGGCTGGATGTGGCGGGTGCTGGAGCGCATGGTCAAGGGCAATGCCCAGAAGCGCGAAATCGACATGCTGTTCCAGGTGACCAAGCAGATCGAGGGCCACACCATCTGCGCGCTCGGCGATGCGGCGGCCTGGCCTGTCCAGGGCCTGATCCGGCATTTCCGTCCGGAGATCGAAGCACGTATCGACCAGTATACCCGAAACGCGACGGCGCATGGCGCCGTCCTGGAAGCTGCGGAGTAGCCACGTGACGAAGTCGGGCAAAGAGCATGAACGGGAGGCGACGGATCGTCCGGCGTTCGATCCAGCGCGCATGCCCGATTTTTCCGAGGCGATGAAGCTCAATCCGCTGATGGCGAACATGGCTGCCGCAACCGCGATCGGTTTCGGCATTGCCACCCAGATGGCTGGCGTCTTCTTCGGCGCGCTGCAGGGCGCGATGGAAGCGGGCAACCGCCAAAAGGCCGCCGATCCAAATCCGGCCGAGGCCTCTCCGATTGCGGAAACGACAGCCCCTGCGGAAACGCCGGCGGCTGCGGAACCGGTCGTCGCAGCAGCGCCGGCGAAACCGGTCGCCGAAAAGCCGAAGGCGCCCCGCAAGGCAGCTGCTCCGGTTCTCAAGGCGGCACCTGTTGCCGAACCGGTCAGGAAGCCGGCCGCCAAGGCTGTGCCGGCGAAAGCTGCGCCCAAGGCCGCTCCGAAGGTTTCGGTCAAGCAGCCGGTCTCGGTAAAGCCGGCGAAGGCGAAGACGGCCAAGGCACCTGCGGGCGGCGACTTGAAGCAGATTTCGGGCATCGGCCCGAAGCTGGTGGAAGTGCTGAACGGCTTGGGTGTAACGAACCTCGCTGAGGTCGCGGCCTGGAACGAGGCCGATATCGCCCGCTTCGACAAGCAATTGGGTTTCGAGGGACGCATCAGCCGCGACGATTGGGTCGGCCAGGCGAAAGCTCTGTTGAAATAAAAGAACATGTCCCCGAGTCGCCTGACCCCCAGGAGACCCAAAGGATGGAACTAAGGACGTAAGTGAGACGATGGTTAAGCTGAAGGTTGACGGCAAAGAGGTCGAAGTTCCGGATCATTTCACGCTGCTTCAGGCATGCGAGGAAGCCGGCGCCGAGGTCCCGCGCTTTTGTTTCCACGAACGTCTTTCGGTCGCCGGCAACTGCCGCATGTGTTTGATCGAAGTGAAGGGCGGACCGCCGAAGCCGGCGGCCTCATGCGCCATGGGCGTGCGCGATGTCCGCGGCGGCCCGAACGGCGAGCTGCCGGAAATCTTCACCAACACGCCGATGGTCAAGAAGGCCCGCGAAGGCGTGATGGAATTCCTGCTGATCAACCATCCGCTGGATTGCCCGATCTGCGACCAGGGCGGCGAGTGCGACCTGCAGGACCAGGCGATGGCCTTCGGCATCGACAGTTCCCGCTACACGGAAAACAAGCGCGCCGTCGAAGACAAGTATATCGGCCCGCTGGTCAAGACCGTGATGAACCGCTGCATCCACTGCACGCGCTGCGTCCGCTTCACCACCGAAGTCGGCGGCATTTCCGAGCTCGGCCTGATCGGCCGCGGCGAGGATGCCGAGATCACCACCTATCTCGAAAGCGCCATGACGTCGGAGCTGCAGGGCAATGTCATCGACCTTTGCCCGGTCGGCGCGCTGACCTCGCGTCCCTTCGCCTTCACCGCCCGCCCGTGGGAACTCAACAAGACCGAATCGATCGACGTCATGGATGCCGTCGGCTCGGCGATCCGCGTCGATACCCGTGGCCGCGAAGTGATGCGCATCATGCCGCGCGTCAATGAGCAGGTGAACGAGGAGTGGATCTCCGACAAGACCCGTTTCATCTGGGACGGCCTGAAGACCCAGCGCCTTGACCGGCCTTACGTCCGCAGGGACGGCCGCCTTCAGGCTGCCTCCTGGGGCGAAGCCTTCGGCGCCATCAAGGCTGCCGTTTCCGCAACGTCTGCTGCAAAGATCGGCGCGATCGCCGGCGATCTGGCGTCGGTCGAAGAAATGTACGCCCTGAAGGAGCTGATCCGGTCGCTCGGATCGGAAAACCTCGACTGTCGCCAGGACGGGACGGCGCTTGATCCGTCGCTCGGCCGCGCAAGCTACATCTTCAACCCGACCATTGAAGGCATCGAACAGGCCGGCGCTCTGCTCCTGGTCGGCGCCAATCCGCGCCTCGAGGCAGCGGTCCTCAACGCCCGCATCCGCAAGCGCTTCCGCCGCGGCAACTTCCCGATCGGCGTGATCGGCGAAGTCAGCGAACTGCGTTACGTCTACGACTATCTCGGTGCAGGCGCAGAAACGCTCACCGACCTCGCGTCCGGCGCAAACAGCTTCGCCGACAAGCTGCGGGCTGCAAAGAACCCGATGATCATCGTAGGGCAGGGGGCTCTTTCCCGTGCCGACGGCGCGGCGATCCTTAGCTCGGCCGCCCAGCTTGCCGGCTCGGTCGGCGCGCTGACCGACGAGTGGAACGGCTTTGCCGTCCTGCACACGGCCGCTGCCCGCGTCGGTGGCCTCGACCTCGGCTTCGTGCCGGGTGCGAACGGCGCCAATGCCGGCGCCCAGCTGGCCGGCATGGACGTTCTCTTCCTGCTCGGTGCCGACGAACTCGACTTCTCGAAGAAGGGCGCCAAGTTCACCGTCTATATCGGCAGCCACGGCGATGCCGGCGCGCACAATGCCGACGTCATCCTGCCGGGGGCGGCCTATACGGAAAAGTCCGGCACCTGGGTCAATACCGAAGGCCGCGTCCAGATGGGCAACCGCGCCGGCTTCGCGCCGGGCGAGGCTCGCGAAGACTGGGCGATCATCCGCGCGCTCTCCGATGTGCTCGGAAACAAACTGCCATTTGATTCGCTGAGCGCCCTACGGGCAAAACTCTATGCCGACTACCCGCATTTCGCCGCCGTCGACGAGATTGCAGCGGGCTCGGTGAACGAAATTGCCGCACTTGGCCAAAAAGCTGCTGCTATGACCAAGTCCGGGTTTGCGTCGCCGATCAAAGACTTCTATTTGACGAACCCGATCGCCCGCGCTTCGGCCGTCATGGCTGAGTGCTCGGCATTGGCCCGCAACAATTTCCAGGCTGCGGCGGAGTAATTTTGAACATGGACTCGTTCTTTTCCATCTACGTCTGGCCGGGCATCGTCATGGTCGCGCAGTCGCTGCTGCTGCTGGTCTGCCTGCTCGTCTTCATCGCCTATGTTCTGCTTGCCGACCGCAAGATCTGGGCGGCCGTCCAGCTGCGCCGCGGCCCGAACGTCGTCGGCCCCTTCGGCCTGTTCCAGTCCTTCGCCGACCTTTTGAAGTTCGTCTTCAAGGAGCCGGTCATTCCGGCTGGCGCCAACAAGGCCGTCTTCCTGCTCGCACCGCTGGTCGCCGTGCTTCTGGCCCTGTCGACCTGGGCGGTGGTGCCGCTCGCGGACGGATGGGTGATTGCCAACATCAATGTCGGCATCCTCTATATCTTTGCGATCTCCTCGCTCGAAGTCTACGGCATCATCATGGGTGGCTGGGCTTCGAACTCGAAATATCCGTTCCTCGGCGCGCTCCGCTCGGCGGCGCAGATGGTCTCCTACGAAGTCTCGATCGGCTTCGTCATCGTCACCGTTCTGCTCTGCGTCGGCTCGCTGAACCTCACCGATATCGTCAATGCCCAGCATGACGGCCTCGGCACGAGGATGGGCCTGCCTGCCTCCTTCCTGGATTGGCACTGGCTGGCGCTGTTCCCGATGTTCGTGGTGTTCTTCATCTCGGCGCTCGCCGAAACGAACCGCCCGCCCTTCGATCTTCCCGAAGCGGAATCGGAGCTGGTCGCCGGCTTTATGGTCGAGTATGGCTCGTCGCCATACATGATGTTCATGCTCGGCGAATACGCAGCCGTCTGCCTGATGTGCGCGCTGACGACCATCCTGTTCCTCGGGGGCTGGCTGCCGCCGGTCGATATCTGGCTCCTCAACTGGGTGCCGGGCATCGTCTGGTTCATGCTGAAGTCGATGCTCGTCTTCTTCATGTTCGCCATGGTGAAGGCCTTCGTTCCGCGCTACCGCTACGACCAGCTCATGCGCCTCGGCTGGAAGATCTTCCTGCCGCTGTCGCTCGCCATGGTCGTCATTACCGCATTCGTGCTGAAGCTGGCGGGATGGGCATGATCATGACCGTGAACATGTCCGCCCAAGCTTTTAGCATCATTGGAGAATAAAGATGGCAAGTCTCGGCCAAGCCGTGAATTCGCTGTTCCTGAAGGAGTTCGTCGGCGCGTTCTTCCTGTCGATGCGCTACTTCTTCAAGCAGAAGGCGACGATCAACTACCCCTTCGAAAAGGGCCCAGTCTCCCCGCGCTTCCGCGGCGAACATGCGCTGCGCCGTTATCCGAACGGCGAGGAACGCTGCATCGCCTGTAAGCTCTGCGAGGCGATCTGTCCTGCCCAGGCGATCACCATCGAGGCCGGCCCGCGCCGCAACGACGGCACCCGCCGCACGGTGCGTTACGATATCGACATGGTGAAGTGCATCTATTGCGGCTTTTGCCAGGAAGCCTGCCCGGTTGATGCGATCGTCGAGGGTCCAAACTTCGAATTCTCGACCGAGACGCGCGAAGAACTCTATTTCGACAAGGCGCGTCTCCTGGAAAACGGCGACCGCTGGGAGCGCGAAATCGCTCGCAACATGGCAATCGATGCGCCCTACCGTTAAGGCGGGGTGATTTGTCCGGCGCCCCCAATTAGCGGGCGGTGCCGGTGACATCTGGATGAAATACCCGGCGCATATCACAAGGCCGGGTTTCGACGGGTAGGGGCATTCGTCCCGATCCCGGTGAGGGACGAAAAGGCACCACGATGGGTCTGCAGGCAATCTTCTTCTATCTCTTCGCGTTCATCGCGGTGGCGTCGGCGTTCATGGTCATTTCGGCCAAGAACCCGGTGCACTCGGTGCTGTTCCTCATCCTGGTCTTCTTCAACGCCGCCGGTCTCTTCCTGCTGACGGGCGCCGAATTCCTGGCGATGATCCTGCTGGTCGTCTATATCGGCGCGGTCGCGGTTCTCTTCCTCTTCGTCGTCATGATGCTCGACATCGACTTCGCGGAGCTACGCTCGGGCGTGCTGCAATATGCGCCGATCGGCATATTGATCGGCCTTATCGTGGCTGCGGAACTGGTGGTCGTTGTCGGTGGCAGCGTGCTCACTCCGGAAGCGGCGAAATCGATCACCATGCCGATCCCGAACCCGGCGACCCGCACCAACACGGCGGCGCTCGGCGACGTGCTCTATACGAATTACGTCTACTTCTTCCAGATCGCCGGCCTGGTGCTTCTGGTGGCGATGATCGGCGCAATCGTGCTGACGCTGCGACACCGCACCAACATCAAGCGTCAGGACATATCACAGCAGGTGGCCCGCACGCCCGCGACTGCTGTCGAAGTGGTCAAGGTCAAGCCGGGCCAGGGCGTCTGAGGCGGGAACAAGGAACAAGAAAAATGGAAATCGGACTTTCCCATTACCTCACGGTCAGCGCCATCCTCTTCACGCTCGGCGTCTTCGGCATCTTCCTGAACCGCAAGAACGTCATCATCATCCTGATGTCGGTGGAGCTCATCCTGCTCTCGGTCAACCTGAACATGGTGGCCTTCTCCTCCTTCCTGAACGACATCGTCGGCCAGGTCTTCGCATTGTTCATTCTGACCGTGGCGGCCGCCGAAGCGGCCATCGGTCTTGCAATTCTCGTCGTCTTCTACCGCAATCGCGGTTCGATCGCCGTCGAAGACGTCAATATGATGAAGGGCTGATCGGGTCATGATCTACAAGGCAATCGTCTTTCTTCCCCTGATCGGCTTCCTGATCGCCGGCCTGTTTGGCCGCTCGATCGGCGCAAAGGCGTCCGAATACGTCACCAGCGGCCTGATGATCATAGCTGGCGTGCTCTCCTGGATCGTCTTCTTCAACGTCGCGCTCGCCCATGGCGAAGCAGGCGAAGTGATCAAGGTTCCGGTCATGCGCTGGATCCAGTCCGGCGGCATCGACGTCGAATGGGCCTTCCGCGTGGATACGCTGACGGCGGTGATGTTCGTCGTCGTCAACACCGTCTCGACGCTCGTGCATGTCTATTCGATCGGCTACATGCACCACGATCCGCATCGCCCGCGCTTCTTCGCCTATCTGTCGCTGTTCACCTTCGCGATGCTGATGCTGGTTACGGCCGACAACCTCGCCCAGATGTTCTTCGGCTGGGAAGGCGTCGGTCTGGCGTCCTACCTGCTCATCGGTTTCTGGTTCAAGAAGCCGTCGGCATCCGCCGCCGCGATGAAGGCCTTCATCGTCAACCGCGTCGGCGACTTCGGTTTCGTGCTCGGCATTGCCGGCGTCTTCGTGCTGTTCGGCTCGATCAGCTTCGAGACGATCTTTGCCGCTGCCGCCACCTATCTGCCGGCCGCAGGCGCTCCGGAGGCGTCTCAGGTCATCGCCAACATCTTCGGCATGGAAGTGACCAAGAGCGGTGCGATCACCATCGTCTGCCTGCTGTTGTTCATGGGCGCGATGGGCAAGTCGGCGCAGTTCCTGCTGCACACCTGGCTGCCGGACGCCATGGAAGGCCCGACCCCGGTGTCTGCGCTCATCCATGCCGCGACCATGGTGACGGCCGGCGTCTTCCTCGTCGCCCGCATGTCGCCGATCTTCGAATTGTCGCCCAATGCTCTGCTGGTCGTCACCGTCATCGGCGCGATCACCGCTTTCTTCGCGGCGACCGTCGGCCTCGTCCAGAACGACATCAAGCGCGTCATCGCCTATTCGACCTGCTCGCAGCTCGGCTACATGTTCGTGGCGCTCGGCCTCGGCGCTTATGGCGCGGCGATCTTCCACCTGTTCACGCATGCCTTCTTCAAGGCGCTGCTGTTCCTTGGCGCCGGCTCGGTCATTCATGCCGTCGATGGCGAACAGGACATGCGCTACATGGGCGGCCTTCGTAAGCACATTCCGGTCACCTTCTGGATGATGACGATCGGCACGCTGGCGCTGACCGGCGTCGGTATCCCCGGAACGATGTTCGGTTTCGCCGGCTTCTTCTCCAAGGACGTGATCATCGAAAGCGCCTATTCGTCGCATTCGCCGGTGGCAGGCTTCGCCTTCACGCTTCTGGTCATCGCCGCGCTGTTCACCAGCTTCTATTCCTGGCGCCTCGCGTTCATGACCTTCTTCGGCAAGCCGCGCGCATCCGCCGACGTCATGCATCATGTGCATGAATCGCCGATGGTCATGCTGGCGCCGCTCTATATCCTCGCTGCCGGTGCGGTTGTCGCCGGCGTGCTGTTCGAAGGTTATTTCTTCGGCCACGAATATCTGGAATTCTGGAAGGGCGCGCTGTTCACGCTTCCGGAAAACAAGATCCTCGAAGAGTTCCATCACGTGCCGGTCCTGGTCGCCTGGAGCCCGTTCATCGCCATGGCGGTCGGCTTCGTCACCGCCTGGTATTTCTACATCAAGTCGCCGTCGACCCCCCGTCGTCTCGCCGCTTCACAGAAGGTCCTCTACGAGTTCCTGCTCAACAAGTGGTATTTCGACGAACTCTACGACTTCCTCTTCGTCCGCTCCGCCAAGGCGCTCGGCCGGTTCCTGTGGAAGAAGGGTGACATCGGCGTCATCGATACCTACGGCCCGAACGGCGTTGCCGCCCGCGTGGTCGACGTCACCAACCGGGTGGTCAAGCTGCAGTCCGGTTACCTCTATCACTACGCGTTCGCGATGCTGATCGGCATCGCCGCCCTCGTCACCTGGATGATGCTCGGGAGCTCGATCTAATGACCGACTGGCCAATTCTCTCGACGGTCACCTTCCTGCCGCTGGTCGGCGTACTGTTGCTGCTTCTGACACGGGAAGACGGCCCCTTCGGGCGCCGTAATATCCTCAACGTCTCGCTGTTCACGACGGTCTTCACCTTCATCGTCTCGCTGTTCGTCTGGATCGGTTTCGACAATTCGAATTCCGGCTTCCAGATGGTCGAGAAGCACAACTGGCTCGGCACCGGCATCTCCTATCATCTCGGCGTCGACGGCATCTCCATGCTGTTCGTCATCCTGACGACCTTCCTGATGCCGTTCTGCGTGCTCGCCAGCTGGAATACGATCGAAAAGCGCCTCAAGGAGTACATGATCGCCTTCTTGCTTCTGGAAGTGGTCATGACCGGCGTCTTCGTTTCGCTCGACGTCGTGCTCTTCTACGTCTTCTTCGAAGCGACCCTCATTCCGATGTTCGTCATCATCGGCGTCTGGGGCGGCAAGGACCGCGTCTACGCGTCCTACAAATTCTTCCTCTATACGCTGCTCGGCTCGGTGCTGATGATGCTCGCCATCATGGCGATGTACTGGCAGGCCGGTACCACCGACATTACCGAACTCTTGAAATACGGCTTCCCGGCCGGCATGCAGACCTGGCTCTGGCTCGCCTGTTTTGCGGCCTTCTCGGTCAAGATGCCGATGTGGCCGGTGCATACCTGGCTTCCGGATGCGCACGTCCAGGCCCCGACCGCGGGCTCGGTGATCCTTGCCGGCGTCATGCTGAAGCTCGGCGGCTACGGAATGATCCGTTTTTCGCTCGCCATGTTGCCGATCGCGTCGGAACATTTCGCGCCGCTGGTCTTCTCGCTGTCGGTGATCGCCATCATCTACACCTCGCTGGTGGCGATGATGCAGGACGACATCAAGAAGCTGATCGCCTATTCCTCGGTCGCCCACATGGGTTACGTAACCATGGGCATCTTTGCGGCGAACGTTCAGGGCGTGCAAGGCGCGCTCTTCCAGATGCTGTCGCACGGCGTCGTCTCGGGCGCGCTCTTCCTCTGCGTCGGCGTTGTCTATGACCGGCTCCACACCCGCGAGATCTCCGCCTATGGCGGCCTCGTCAACAACATGCCGAAATATGCCGTCGCCTTCATGATCTTCACGATGGCAAACGTCGGCCTGCCGGGCACGTCCGGCTTCATCGGCGAATTCCTGACGATCATTGGCGTCTTCCGGGTCAACACCTGGGTGGCGCTGTTCGCGGCGACCGGCGTCATTCTCTCGGCCTCCTACGCGCTCTGGCTCTATCGCCGGGTCATCTTCGGGGTGCTCGAGAAGGAAAGCCTCAAGGCATTGCTCGACCTTTCCGGCCGCGAGAAGCTGATCCTCTATCCGCTGATCGCTGTCACCATCTTCTACGGCTTCTATCCGGCGCCGATCTTCGATGCGACGGCGGCATCGGTGGACATGCTGGTGAACAATTATTCCGCAGCCCTGGCAGCGGCGAAAGACCTTGCACTCAACGTGCACTGAGACGGGACAAGACTGGATATGACCGCTGAAATTCTCTCCCTAAGCTTGCAGCTCTCGATGCCGGAGATCATCCTGGCCGTGGGCGCGCTCGCTCTTCTGATGATCGGCGTCTTCTCCGGCGACAAGTCCGCGCCGACGGTGACGGGGCTGGCGGTGGCGCTGCTGGCGGTCGCTGGCCTGTGGCTGATCTTCATGCCGGGCGAGGGCGTTGCCTATGGCGGCGCCTTCAAGCTGGATGCCTTCGGCCGTTTCATGAAGGTCCTGGCGCTCGTCGGTTCGATCACCGCCATGGTCATGTCCGTCGGCCATGCGAAGTCGGATCAGCTCAACCGCTTCGAGTTCCCGGTGCTTCTGGTTCTGTCGACGCTCGGCATGCTGCTGCTGATCTCGGCGAACGACCTGATCGCCTTCTATCTCGCCCTCGAACTGATGTCGCTGGCGCTCTATGTCATCGCCGCCTTCAACCGGGACAGCCTGCGCTCGACCGAAGCTGGCCTGAAATACTTCGTCCTCGGCGCGCTCTCCTCCGGCATGATGCTTTACGGCATGTCGCTGGTCTACGGCTTCACCGGCAATACCGGCTTCGAAGGCATCGCCAAGGTTCTCTCCGCCGAGACCCGCGGCCTGGGCTTGATCTTCGGCATGGTCTTCGTGCTCGCCGGCGCCTGCTTCAAGATCTCCGCCGTGCCGTTCCACATGTGGACGCCGGACGTCTATGAAGGCGCACCGACCCCGGTCACCGCCTTCTTCGCTGCTGGTCCGAAGGTCGCCGCCATGGCAATCCTCGTCCGCATCGCTTCGGATGCCTTCCTGCCGATCATCGCCGACTGGCGCCAGATCATCGTTTTCGTATCGATCGCCTCCATGCTGCTCGGCTCGTTCGCAGCGATCGGCCAGCGTAACATCAAGCGACTGATGGCCTATTCCTCGATCGGCCACATGGGTTACGCGCTTGTCGGGCTTGCCGCCGGCTCCGAGACGGGCGTCTCGGGCGTCGTCCTCTACATGACCATCTACATGGTCATGACGCTCGGCACCTTCGCCTGTATCATGGCGATGCGCCGCAAGGACGGCGTCAATGTCGAGAATGTCGACGATCTTGCCGGCCTGTCGTCCACCAAGCCGTTCATGGCGGTGGTGCTGACCGCGCTGATGTTCTCGATGGCCGGCATTCCGCCGCTCGCCGGCTTCTTCGCCAAGTATTTCGTGTTCGTCGCGGCGATCGAAGCCAAGCTTTATGCCCTGGCCGTCATCGGCGTGCTCTCCTCGGTCGTGGGCGCCTATTATTACCTGCGCATCGTCAAGCTGATGTGGTTCGATGAAGCCAAGGGCGAATTCGCCCGCATCTCCGGCGAGCTGCGCCTGGTCTTCGGTCTCTCCGGCCTCTTCGTCGTGGCTTATGTGCTGATCGGCGGACCGATCGGCACGGCGGCGAGTGCCGCCGCGAAGTCCTTCTTCTGAGAATGCCGGGAGCAAGGGACCGTTTCTCGCTCGATGCGTTCCGCCACGAGGCGCTCGACGAAGTCGGATCCACCAATAGCGAATGTCTCGCCCGCGCTCGCGCGGGCGATTCCGGTTTGTTGTGGCTGACCGCGACGCGCCAGCTTGCCGGCCGTGGTCGCCGTGGCCGGGCCTGGACGTCGGAACCCGGCAATCTCTATGCCTCGCTGCTACTGATCGATCCCGCGCCGCCGGAGAGGATCGGCTCTTTGCCGCTCGCGGTTGCAGTCGCGGTCCATGCCGCGGTCAGATCGGTTCTGCCGCCGGGCGGCGAGCCGCTCGATGTCAAATGGCCGAACGATATCCTGATCGGCCGCAAGAAGACCTGTGGTATTCTGCTGGAAGGCGAGGGGTTGCCGGATGGCCGCCGCGCGCTCGTCATCGGCATCGGTATCAACATCCGCCATATGCCCGACAGTGCGGCCTACGCGGTGACACGGCTTGCCGATCACGGCGCCAACATTTCGCCTGAAGAGCTTTTCGCCCATCTCTTCAGGGAGATGGCGCAGGTTCTGGGTGTTTGGGATGAGGGCCGGGGCACGCCCGAAATCAGCCGGCGCTGGCGCGAGGTCGCCTGCGGCATCGGCGAAAAAATCACCGTGAACCTGCCGGATCGCTCGCTTGTTGGCACATTCGCAGGTATCGATGACAAAGGATTTTTGCTGCTCGACACCGGATTGGGCGCGCTGACGTCGATCGCCGCCGGTGATGTATTTTTTCAAGGAATGGAATAGACAAAGAAAATGGCAAACCAAGAAGAACTGGTGTTTCTGCCGCTTGGCGGCGTCGGCGAGATCGGCATGAACCTCGCCCTCTACGGCTATGGAACGCCGGAGAAGCGCCAGTGGATCATGGTCGATTGCGGCGTGACCTTTCCGGGGCCGGATCTGCCGGGCGTCGATCTCGTGCTGCCGGATATCCGCTTCCTCGCCAGCCAGCGCAGCCATCTCAAGGCGATGATCATCACCCATGCGCACGAGGACCACTACGGCGCGATGAACGATCTGTGGCCGGGCCTCAACGTGCCCGTCTATGCCTCGCCGTTCACCGCCGGCATGCTGGAGGCGAAACGCAACTACGAAGGTTCGCGCGCTGAAATCCCGGTGACGATCTTCAAAGCCGGCGACCGCATCAATATCGGCCCGTTCGAGATCGAGGCGGTCGGCGTCAACCATTCGATCCCGGAGCCGATGTCGCTGGTCATCCGCACCCCGCTCGGCAATGTCGTTCATACCGGCGACTGGAAGATCGATCATGCGCCGTCGCTCGGGCCGTTCACCGACGAGGCTCGCTTCCGCAAGATCGGTGACGAAGGCGTGCTGGCGCTGATGTGCGACAGCACCAATTCCATGCGCGAAGGCGTTTCGCCGTCCGAGGAGGAAGTCTCCGAAGGCCTGCGCCAGATCATCGAGGCGGCCGAGGGCAGAGTAGCGATCACCACTTTCTCGTCGAATGTCGGCCGCATCCGCTCGATCGCCCAGGCCGCAGACGCCGCTGGCCGCGAAGTCCTTTTGCTCGGCTCCTCGCTGAAGCGCGTCGTCGGCGTCGCCCGCGACATCGGCATCATGGAAGGCCTGAAGCCCTTCATCGCCGAGGACGAATACGGTTATATCCCGCGCGACAAGATCGTGGTGATCCTGACCGGCAGCCAGGGCGAACCGCGCGCGGCCCTTGCCAAGATCGCCCGCGACGAGATGCGCCATGTGGCGCTGACGTCAGGCGATACGGTGGTCTTTTCCTCGCGCACAATTCCCGGCAACGAAAAGGCGATCATCGAGATCAAGAACGGCCTGATCGAGCAGGGGATCAAGATCGTCACCGACAGCGACGCGCTCGTCCACGTCTCCGGCCACCCGCGCCGCAGCGAACTGGTGCAGATGTACCAATGGACACGCCCGCAGATCCTCGTGCCCGTCCACGGCGAGGCCGCGCACCTGACGGCCCAGGCCGAGCTCGGCGCATCCGCCGGCATTAAGACCATTCCGCGGGTTCGTAACGGCAACATCCTGCGCCTTGCGCCTGGCCCGGCCGAGGTCATCGGCGATGCGCCGCATGGCCGCATCTTCAAGGACGGCAAACTGATCGGCGATTTCGAGGAAATGGGCATCGGCGACCGCCGAAAGCTCTCCTTCGTCGGCCATGTCTCCGTCAACGTCCTGCTCGACACCCGTTATGACTTCGTGACCGATCCCGATCTCATCGCCTTCGGCCTGCCGGAATTCGACGACGAGGGCGAGGACATGGAGGATACGCTTTATGACGCCGTGCTCGGCGCCGTCGAAAGCATCCCGCGCGCGCGCCGCAAGGATCTCGACATGGTCCGTGAGGCGATCCGCCGCGCCGTCCGCTCCACCGCCAACGAGGCCTGGGGCAAGAAACCGATCGTGACGGTGTTCGTTACCCGTCTCTGAAGGGCGGAGAGGTCGCCGCATATCCCTTCTCCCCGTCAGAACGGGGAGAAGGTGGCGGCAGCCGGATGAGGGGCATTCTTACCAGCGATCGCCCAGCCAATGCGGACATATCGCCCACACTCGGGAGGACAAGACATGCTCGGACGCGTCAATCACATCGCCATCGCCGTGCCGGATCTTGGCATCGCGACCATGATATATCGCGATACGCTCGGCGCCCGCGTCTCCCAGGCCCAGGCCTTGCCGGAGCATGGCGTCACTGTGGTCTTCGTCGAGCTCCCCAACACCAAGGTGGAACTGCTCGAACCGCTCGGCCCCGAGTCGCCGATTGCGGCTTTCCTGGAGAAAAATCCCTCCGGCGGCATGCACCATATCTGTTACGAGGTGGACGATATCGTCGCTGCGCGTGACACGTTGAAGGCGGCCGGCGCGCGGGTGCTCGGAGACGGCAATCCGAAGACCGGAGCCCATGGAAAACCTGTGCTTTTCCTGCATCCGAAGGACTTCAATGGCACCTTGATCGAGCTCGAACAGGTATGATTCCCACAGCTGTGACATCACGCCGGGGTCTCTTGGTTTGAGCTTGCCCGCCTTTCAGCCTATAAGGGCGCCAATTCTTCGAACCGGAACCGAGTCGAAATCATGCCTCTTTTGACGGTCGCGGCCATCTATTTCATCATCTGGTGGACCGTGCTCTTCATCGTCCTTCCGCTTGGTTATCGCACCCAGCAGGAAGACGGTGAGGTGACCATAGGGACTGTGGAAAGCGCTCCGGCCCGGTTTCGCGGCGGTCGCGTCGTGCTGCTGACGACGGTGATCTCGACACTGCTCTATGTGGGCTACTACGTCGCATCCACCTATTTCGGCGTCGGCATCGGCGACATTCCGGTGATCGTGCCGACCTTCGAATAGATGGACGAGTAGGCAGTAGAATAAGGCGGGATCGTCGGAAGCCTGTCATTTCCCTGTCATGATTTGCAGGCATAGGAAGCGGCGACGAACGCGCTCGCGCTTTATCGTTCCGGGTGACGAGAAAGCAAAAAAAAACAAGGCGGTTAAGCCTTGTTTTCAAGTTTCGCGTGATCCTTAACCGTTACCGGGGCTGCGACAAGCGCGCCTAAGATCTGATCCTCCCAAGACTTGACCGCGAAATGGCAAGAATTTGAACTCCTTGCCTCTTTTGTGAGCTGAACCTAGCTCAAAGGATGTGCTTTGTCATCCGCTTTTTTGTATTTTTGCTACACTTCGATAAAATTTTTTAGTTGACAAAAATGTCGCGCGCTTGCCACGAAATTTCCGCTTTTGCCGGGTCTGGAAGTGTCGGCGCAGATTCGTGAACAACGTGCGATTCATGCTGGGGCGGGTTCCCTTGGAGCCTCGGAACGGCTATGTACCCTCCCAATATTGTTGAAGAAAACGGCCGAGTCCTCGCATGTAAGGGATAGGCCCTGACAACCTCGGAAATCGCGATGCGCCTGTCCCGCTATTTTATGCCCATCCTGAAGGAAAACCCCAAGGAAGCGGAAATCGCGTCCCATCGGCTGATGCTGCGTGCCGGAATGATCCGCCAGCAGAGCCAGGGCATCTATTCCTGGCTGCCGCTCGGCAAGCGCGTGCTCGACAAGGTCAACGCCATCATTCGCGAAGAGCAGAACCGAGCCGGTGCGATCGAGGTGCTGATGCCGACGCTGCAGTCCGCCGAACTCTGGCAGGAAAGCGGCCGCTACGACGCCTATGGCAAGGAAATGCTGCGCATCAAGGACCGCCAGGAGCGGCCGATGCTCTACGGCCCCACCAACGAGGAAATGATCACGGACATCTTCCGGTCCTACGTCAAGTCCTACAAGAACCTGCCGCTCAACCTTTATCACATCCAGCTGAAGTTCCGTGACGAGATCCGTCCGCGCTTCGGCACCATGCGCTCGCGCGAATTCCTGATGAAGGACGCCTATTCCTTCGACCTGACCAAGGAAGATGCCGAGCATTCCTATCGCAAGATGTTCACTGCCTATCTGCGCACTTTTGCGCGGCTTGGCCTGCGGGCGATCCCGATGCGCGCCGATACCGGCCCGATCGGCGGCAACCTGTCCCACGAATTCATCATCCTGGCCGAGACCGGCGAGTCGGAAGTGTTTTCCCACAAGGATTTCGTCAACTTCGACATCCCCCGCATCGACACCAATTTCGATGACGTCGAGGCCATGCAGGCGGTCTTCGACAAGTGGACCTCGGTCTACGCGGCAACCTCGGAAATGCACGACGAGGAGGCCTTCAACGCCATCCCCGAGACCGACCGTCTGTCCGCCCGCGGCATCGAGGTCGGCCATATCTTCTATTTCGGCACCAAATATTCCGAGCCGATGGGCGCCAAGGTGCAGGGACCGGACGGCAAGGAACACCCTGTCCACATGGGTTCCTACGGCATTGGCCCGACACGCCTTGTTCCCGCCATCATCGAAGCATCGCATGACGACAACGGAATCATCTGGCCGGCATCGGTCGCGCCGTTCGACGTCGTGGTGATCAACATGAAGCCCGGCGACGAGGCATGCGACCGGATCTGCGAAACGCTTTACGGCGGTCTCGCGACGGTTGGCAAGGACGTGCTCTACGACGATACGGACGAGCGCGCCGGCACCAAGTTCGCGACGGCCGATCTGATCGGCGTGCCGGTCCAGGTGATTGTCGGACCCCGCTCCGCCGCGTCAGGCGAAGTGGAGGTCAAGGACCGCAAGACCGGTGAGCGCGAAACGCTGACCGTCGAAGCGGCCATGAACAGGCTCGCCGGCCGATAAGCCGGCAGGCGGCCGGAGCAATTCCAGGAAAAGTGTGAAGCGGTTTTCCGTCAGGAATTGCGACCACCAGATTGAGGAAATGGCATGGCGAGTGTCGCGGCGAATGGTGAAGCGGTAAAGGCGGGTGGTTCGCCTGCGGCCGGTCCTTTCTCGGCCTTCGAGCGGATGGTCGCCTGGCGTTACCTGCGCTCGCGCCGCCGCGAGGCCTTCATTTCCGTCATCGCCGGTTTTTCCTTCATCGGCATCATGCTCGGCGTCGCGACGCTGATCATCGTCATGGCTGTGATGAACGGTTTCCGCACTGAGCTCATCTCCCGCATTCTCGGCATCAACGGCCACATGATCGTCCAGCCGATCGACGGGCCGCTCACCGATTATGCCGAACTCACCCAGAAATTCGCGGCGGTCCCCGGCGTCCGCATGGCGCTGCCCCTGGTCGAGGGCCAGACGCTGGCATCGGGCCGCGGCGGTGCGGGTTCCGGGGCGCTGGTGCGCGGCGTCCGTCCGGAAGATCTCGAAAAGCTGTCCGAGGTCGCCGGCAACGTCAAGTCGGGCGACATGGTCGGCTTTGCCTCGGGGCAGGGCGTGCTGGTGGGCTCCAGGCTCGCTGCCCAGCTCGGTCTCTCCGCCGGCGACCAGATCACGCTGATCTCTCCGGAAGGCGACGTGACGCCGATGGGCGTCAATCCACGCGTCAAATCCTATCCGGTCTCCGGCATTTTCGAGATCGGCATGTCGGAATACGATGCGACGATCATCTACATGCCGCTCGAGGAATCGCAGCTTTATTTCAATGCCGAAGGCCTCGTTCAGTCGATCGAGCTGTTCATCGACAATCCCGATAACGTCGACGACCTGCGCCCGAAGATCGAGGCGGCGGCGGGCCGCCAGATCTTCATCACCGACTGGCGCCAGCGTAACCAGACCTTCTTCTCGGCGCTTCAGGTGGAGCGCAACGTCATGTTCATGATCCTGACCCTGATCGTGCTGGTGGCGGCGCTCAACATCATCTCCGGCCTGATCATGCTGGTGAAGGACAAGGGCAGCGATATCGCCATCCTGCGCACCATGGGCGCGGGTGCGGGGGCGATCATGCGCATCTTCTTCATGACCGGGGCGGCGATCGGCATCGTCGGAACGTTCGCCGGCGTCCTGCTGGGCGTGGTCGTCTGTCTCAACGTCGAATCGATCCGCCAGTTCTTCTCCTGGGTCTCGGGCACCATCCTCTTCGATCCGCAACTCTATTTCCTCAGCCAGCTGCCGGCGGAGATGAGCTTTGGCGAGACCTTCTCGGTGGTCATGATGGCGCTCGTCCTTTCCTTCATCGCCACCATCCTTCCGGCCTGGCGAGCCTCCCGGCTCGATCCTGTCCAGGCCCTCCGATACGAATAGGACCCACATCCTTCATGGCACCCAAAACCGTCTTGCAGCTCTCGGGCGTCGAACGTCACTATGGCCAGGGCGAGACCACGCTTTCGATCCTGAAGGGGGCTGATTTCGACCTGAAGACCGGCGAGATCGTCGCGCTGGTCGCCCCGTCTGGCACCGGCAAGTCGACGCTTCTGCATCTCGCCGGCCTGCTCGAACATCCCGACGCCGGCGAGGTGTTTCTCGGCGGACATGCCTGCAACGGACTTCCCGATGCGGAGCGCACTGCGATGCGCCGCAACCAGATCGGTTTCGTCTACCAGTTCCACCATCTCCTGCCGGAGTTTTCCGCGGTTGAGAACATCATGATGCCGCAGCTGATCGCCGGCCTTTCCAAGGCCGAGGCGAAGGAGCGGGCAAGCCAGCTTCTGGACTATATGCGTATCGGCCACCGCGCCGAGCACCGCCCCTCCGAACTGTCCGGCGGCGAGCAGCAGCGCGTGGCGATCGCCCGTGCCGTCGCCAACGCCCCGCGCGTGCTCCTCGCCGACGAACCGACCGGCAATCTCGACCCGAAGACCGCATCCTATGTCTTCGACGCGCTGGAGGCGCTGGTGCGCCAGTCGGGCCTCGCGGCCCTGATCGCCACCCACAACCACGACCTCGCCAGCCGCATGGACCGTCGCGTGACGATCGAGGGCGGCAAAGTCGTCGAGATGTGAAGAGGCGGACATCCGTGCGTCTGGATCCTTGGGGCAAGCCCAAGGATGACGGAGAGGGCGGCGGATGAGGGAGGATAGGCGCCTGTCATCCAAGGTCGCCACCCTCGGCATCCAAGGTCGTCATCCTCGGGCTGACCCGAGGATCCACCCTTTGAACGCCAACCCATCCGGGCATATTCGCACCTCCCAGCCAACCCTATCAAGCACTTAACCTCCCTCTCATCCCCGCCCTTCCGGCCCGCGCCTACAATCCCCCCGTTCCGTCGCGGATACACCGGCAGGCGTGCCGGCGAGGCGGGACCGGCGCGGACGTCAAGGGCAAGACGCAAAACCTTGGCGTTCGGGTCCGCGGAAAATGGTCTCCCTCCGGCGACGCGGGACGGATGAGAAGCTGTCGGACCGACTTCTCGTTTCGTTTTCCGTCATGGTGCGCCGGGCGTGCCTGTGAGGCACACAGGGTGATGGGGCCGCGCCGCGCGGCGTCCGAGGGTTTTTCAAAAACCCGGATTGCGCGGCGCAGGTGGAAGACGATGCCGGGCGGCGGTCATGGCCTGCGGCATCCTGGTCTGCGAGCGTGCATGACGCCCTCTCCGGAGGGGCGCGCAACCGTTCCCACAACCCCCGTCATCGCAGAGGGACCGAAGTCGCGGATAATAACCGCCGAACGGGGCGCTGAGAGGTGTCACTTATTACTTATCTTACGAGGCAGCTTTCAGCGCCCCGTCCGAAATGCTCATGCCCGGATGGTCATCCAGTCCGGACGTATCCGCATGCGCCGATCCCGCCGATCCTAACCGTTAACGCCTTGTTTACCAGGCGAGGGAGGATATCGCGATATGTTTGTTTCCGGTATGTTCTTTTATTGACTCTCAAACAAAATGAGAACAAAATAAAAACATAAGAGAACACGGGAGACGACGATGACTGACCTGCTTCGTGACATTGCCGCATTCGCTTCCATCGCCACCTTCGTGGCAAGCCTCTCGATGATCATGATGGCGATGTGATCCGAGCTGCAGCCGGTCCCTCTGCCGAAAGGCGTTGAGGAGGGAAATCCGAACTGGACTCTCAAAGCCCTGCGCCAGACAATAGCCTGATTCATGAGATTGTTCCCGCTTCATCAAACGGGTAAGGCGCAGATATATGGCAGACAATGTGGACGTAAAATCGGGATCGGCAGAGCTGGGGGCCAGTCCTCAATTCGTTCACCTGCGCGTCCATTCCGCCTACTCGCTTCTTGAAGGCGCTTTACCGCTCAAGAAGATCCTCTCGAAGGCGATCGCGGACAATCAGCCTGCGATCGCGATCACCGACACCAACAATCTTTTCGTCGCGCTGGAATTCGCCCAGAAGGCGATCGGCGACGGTCTGCAGCCGATCATCGGCTGCCAGCTGTCGATCGATATGGAAGACCAGTCGGACGAGCGGCGCAACAGCCACCAGCAGCTCGCCAAGCTGCCGGCGATCGTCGTGCTGGCGGCCAATGCCGTCGGTTACGAACGGCTTGTGGACCTGATCAGCCGCGCCTATCTCGGCGACGAGGGGCATCAGTCCATCCATATCAGCCGCTCCTGGCTGGAGGACGGCGGCACCGAAGGCCTGATCGCGCTGACCGGGGCAGGAAGCGGTCCGGTCGACGTGGCTCTGAAGGAAGGCAATGCTACGCTTGCCGAAGCGAGGTTGCTGAAGCTCAAGGAGATCTTCGGCGATCGGCTCTATGTCGAACTGCAGCGCCACGGCGCCTACGATCGGCGCCACGAGCACAAGATCGTCACGCTCGCCTACGACCACGACCTGCCGTTGGTGGCGACCAACGAGGCCTTCTTTCCTACCAAGGCCGATTACGATGCCCATGACGCGCTGATGGCGGTCGCCCACAACGCGATCGTCTCGGACGATACGCGATTCCGCCTGACGCCGGACCATTATCTGAAGAGCCGTGCGGAGATGGCAAAGCTGTTTGCCGACCTGCCGGAGGCGCTTGAAAACACCGTCGAGATCGCCCGGCGCTGCTCTTTCGTCCTGAAAACCCGCAATCCGATCCTGCCGCGCTTCACCGGCGCCACCGACGATCCGGCGGAAGCCGAGCGCGCCGAGGCGGAGGAGCTGCGCCGCCAGTCCGTCGAAGGTCTCGAAGAGCGCATCGCGACGCTCGGCATGACCCGCGGTTATACCGAACAGGAGTATCGGGACCGGCTGGATTTCGAGCTCAGCGTCATCGAGAAGATGAAGTTCCCGGGCTACTTCCTGATCGTTGCCGACTTCATCAAATGGGCGAAGCAGCAGGGCATCCCGGTCGGTCCGGGCCGTGGTTCGGGTGCGGGCTCGCTGGTCGCCTATGCGCTCACCATTACCGACGTCGATCCGCTGCGTTTCTCGCTTCTGTTCGAGCGCTTCCTCAATCCCGACCGCGTCTCGATGCCGGACTTCGACATCGACTTCTGCCAGGATCGCCGCGAAGAGGTGATCCGCTACGTGCAGCAGAAATACGGCCGCGAGCAGGTGGCGCAGATCATCACCTTCGGTTCGCTGCAGGCGCGCGCCGCGCTTCGCGACGTCGGCCGCGTGCTCGAAATGCCCTATGGCCAGGTCGACAAGATCTGCAAGCTGGTGCCGAACAACCCGGCCAACCCGACGCCCCTGTCGAAGGCGATCGAGGAGGACCCGAAATTCCAGGAGGAGGCCGACAAGGAGCCGGTCGTCGCCCGCCTTCTCGATATCGCCCAGAAGATCGAAGGCCTCTACCGCCACGCCTCGACCCACGCCGCCGGCATCGTCATCGGCGACCGTCCGCTGTCGAAGCTGGTGCCGATGTATCGCGACCCGCGCTCGGACATGCCGGTCACCCAGTTCAACATGAAATGGGTGGAGCAGGCGGGCCTCGTGAAGTTCGACTTCCTCGGCCTGAAGACACTGACCGTGCTGAAGACCGCCGTCGATTTCTGCCGCAAGCGCGGCATCGAGATCGATCTCGCCAAGATCCCGCTCGACGACACCAAGACCTACGAGATGCTCTCGCGCGGCGAGACGGTCGGCGTGTTCCAGGTGGAAAGTGCCGGCATGCGCAAGGCGCTGATCGGCATGCGGCCGGACTGTATCGAGGACATTATCGCGCTCGTGGCGCTTTATCGTCCGGGCCCGATGGAGAACATTCCGACCTACAACGCCCGCAAGCACGGTGAGGAGGAGATCGAGTCGATCCATCCGATGATCGACCATCTCCTGAAAGAGACGCAAGGGGTCATCGTCTACCAGGAGCAGGTGATGCAGATCGCTCAGGTACTCTCGGGCTATTCGCTCGGCGAGGCCGACCTGCTGCGCCGCGCCATGGGCAAGAAGATCAAGGCGGAGATGGACCAGCAGAGCGAACGCTTTGTCGACGGCGCCATCAAGAACGGCGTCTCCAAGCCGCAGGCCAACAACATCTTCGAACTGCTGGCAAAGTTCGCCAACTACGGCTTCAACAAGTCACACGCCGCGGCCTACGCGATCGTTTCCTACCAGACCGCCTTCATGAAGGCCCATTATCCGGTCGAATTCCTCGCCGCCTCGATGACCTACGATATGTCGAACAGCGAGAAGCTGAACGATTTCAGGCAGGATGCCGGCCGCCTCGGGATCGCGGTCATTCCGCCGTCGGTGCAGACCTCGTTCCGGCATTTCGAGACCGGCGACAACAGGATCTATTACGCGCTGGCCGCCATCAAGGGCGTCGGTGAGTCGGCGGTCGACCACATCACCGAAGTGCGCGGCGATGTGCCGTTTGCCAGCATCGAGGACTTCTGCCTGCGGATCGATCCGAAACAGGTCAACCGCCGCGTCATGGAAAGCCTGATCTCGGCGGGCGCCTTCGACTGTTTCGGCCGCGACCGTGCGGAACTGATCGGTGGCCTCGACCGCATCATCGGTTATGCCCAGCGCGCGCAAGGGGAGAAGGTCAGCGGCCAGCACGACATGTTCGGCTCGTCCTCCGCCTCCGGGCCGGAAACGCTGATTTTTCCCTCGTTCACGCCGTGGATGCCGTCGGAAAAGCTGATGCGCGAATACCAGGTGCTTGGCTTCTATCTCTCGGCCCATCCGCTCGATGCCTATGCCAACGTGCTTGCCAAGATGCGCGTCCAGAATTTCGCGGACTTTTCCGCCGCCGTGAAACAGGGCGCCACCGCCGGCCGGCTGGCCGGTACGGTCACCAGCAAGCAGGAGCGCAAGACCCGTACCGGCAACAAGATGGGCATCGTCACCTTCTCGGATGCGACCGGCCAGTTCGAGGCGGTGCTGTTTTCGGAAGGGCTGGCGCAATACCGCGACCTGCTCGAGCCCGGCAAGTCGCTGGTCATCACCGTGCAGGCGGAAGAGCGGCCGGAAGGCATCGGCCTGCGCATTCAGACTGCGCAGTCGCTCGAGGAAAAGTCGGTGCAGATGCAGAAGGCGCTACGCGTCTTCGTGCGCGACTCAGGCCCGATGCGCGCTGTTGCCCGGCACCTCAATGCCCGGGGCGACGGGCTGGTGTCCTTCGTGGTCATCAAGGATGACGGCAAGCGGGAAATCGAGGTGGAACTGACGGAAAAATACCGCATCTCGCCGGAAATCGCCGCGGCGCTGAGGACAGCGCCGGGCGTTCTTGATGTCGAGCTGGTCTAGGAGACTTTAATAGAGGCCGTAGGCGCGGGGCTTGGCGTCCGTCCGCCGCTGACTGACCGGCTGCGGCTTGGTGATCGACGACTGCATCTGCGCTTCGGCGACCCGCTGCGCCGGCTGGGTGATGGTGATGAAATCGGTGCCGTTGCCGGTGTCCGGGCCGATGCCCTGGTCGTTGATCGTCAGGGACGAACCGTCGCTGATCATCGTTTCGATCCGGTCTCGAATGTCGGCCGGGATTTCGATGCGGCTGAGGGCTTGTGCGGCAGCACCGGGCGCATAAGGGTTGTCGGCCACAGTGATCCCGAGCCGCTGCTTCACCGCGGCGCTGAGGCCATTCGGCACGGTGATGCTGTGCCATTCAGCCGTCTCTTCCTGGCGCTCGACCTTGTCGACGCTGAAGAAGTGTGTGCCGAGCGCGATTTCGGGATCCTTGATGCCGACCGGAGCCTCGAACACGGGCTGGAAATTCCGGCGCACCATGATCTGACCCATCGGCGGCCGCGGCTTACCGGCGGTTTCATAGAGCGCGGCCAGGAATTCCGGGGTCACCAGCGGGCCCTTGGGCGACAGGTTCTTCCAACGCTTGAAGCCGGCGATCGCGCTGCGGGTCATCGGACCGGCGGAGCCGTCGCCGCCGCCGGTGTCGAACCCGAGCTGTTGCAGCAGGATCTGGGCATCCATCAGCGTTTCGCGGTCACCGCGGCGGGTGATCAGGATGCGAAGCGGTGCAGCGTCTTCCGCAGAACTTGCCGCCGGTTTCGTCGCAGGCGGCGACGCGTCGGTCGCTGGATGGATGATCGAGGGATTGTTCGGAGCCACGTTCATCGCCACTTCGACCGGTTTGGCGCTGCTGCTGATCGACGAGGTCCGGAGCTCGACGTCGGAAAGCAGCGGCCCGGTCGGCAGCGGCTTGCGCGGCAGGAACAGGTTGGCGTTCTCGATCAGCTGCGGCACGACCGGCGCGTCGGTGATGATCACATGCGCACCGCGCTCGGTGATCTGGTAGAGCGATTTCGCGAAGGCGCCCGGCATGCGCACGCAGCCATGCGAGGCGGGATAGTTCGGGACGCTGTTGGATTCGTGAAGCGCGATGCCCGACCAGGTCAGGCGCTGCATCCACGGCATGGGCGCGTTCGAATAGAGGTTGGATTCGTGATATTTCTGCTTTTCGAGGATCGAAAAGATCCCGCTCGGCGTCGAGTGGCCTTCCTTGCCGGTCGACACTTTCGAGGTGGTGACCACCGTTTCGCCGTCATAGACGACCAGCGACTGCTTATCCTTGGAAACGATGATCTGCAGCGTGCGGGCATTTTCCGCAAAAGCCGCATGCGACAGCATGGTCGCAGACAAAAGACCTAACCCGAACACCAGGCGACGCAACATGACCGACCCCATACGCAATACAAGACCGGCACGTTAGCGCATGAGGTTTAAGGAAGGTTATCCGCGCCGCGAGTAGTTTTAACGTTATGGTTAATAACGGATCACATTTCATTGATCCCGGCGGCGGCTTCCGAAAGTATATCCGGTCTCGACCGCGGCCTTGCCGAACTTGTCGCGCAGCTTGTCCATCGCCGCTTCCGCGGCCGCACGGCGGCCGGCCTGGCGGTCGACGAGATCGGGCGGGTCGGCAAGCGTCGGGTCGCCGAGATCGGTGACGCCGATGCCGAGCAGGCGGAATTTGGTGCCGTCGGTCTCCTTTTCCATCAGCGACAGGCCGGTCCTGAAAATACGGTCGGCGAGCTGGGTCGGGTCCTCAAGCCGCTTGTTGCGGGTGCGGCTCTTGAAATCGGCGGTCTTCATCTTGAGGACGACGGTCTGCCCGGCAATGCCGTGTTTCTTCAGCCGCGTCGAAACCTTTTCGGAAAGCCGGCGCAGGATCGGCACGAGGTCGTCATACCCGGCGATATCGTCGAAGAAGGTGGTCTCGGCCGAAACGCTCTTCGCCGCGTCGTTGACATGCACTTCGCGGTCGTCGATGCCGCGCGAGAGGCGATAAAGCCGCTGGCCCATCGTGCCGTAGCGGCGCATCAGGTCGGCTTCCTGCATGGTCTGGAGCTGGCCGATCGTGCGGATTCCGTCTGCCTCCAGTGTCGCGTTGAAAGCCTTGCCGACACCCCAGATGGTGGTGACCGGCCGGGCCGCCAGGAATTCCAGCGCCTCTTGCCGCCCGATCACCGAAAAGCCGCGCGGCTTCTGAAGATCCGAGGCGACCTTGGCGAGGAACTTGCAATAGGAGAGGCCGACCGAAATGCTGATGCCGATCTCGTCCTGCACCCGCTTGGCGAATTTCGCAAGGATGCGGGCCGGCGGGGCGTGATGCAGCCGCTCGGTGCCGGCGAGTTCGAGAAAGGCCTCGTCGATCGACAGCGGCTGAACCAGCGGCGTCAGATCGTGCATCATGGCGCGCACCTGCCGTCCGACGGTGACGTATTTTTCCATGTTGGGCGGGATCACGACGGCGTCCGGGCAGAGTTCCAGCGCCTTGAACATCGGCATCGCCGAGCGCACGCCATTGATGCGGGCAATATAACAGGCGGTCGAGACGACGCCGCGCTTGCCGCCGCCGATGATGACAGGCCTGTCGGCGAGTTCCGGGTTGTCGCGCTTTTCGATCGTCGCATAGAAGGCGTCGCAATCGATATGCGCCAGCGTCAGGCCGTAGAGTTCGTTGTGATAGACGAGACGCGGGCTGCCGCAGGCGCGGCAACGGCGCACTTCCGCCTTCTGCTCCGCAAGGCAGTCGCGACAGAAGCCGGGTGTCTTGTCAGGCGTGGGCGTCATGGCGGAGAACAAAGATTGAACACCGCGACGTTAAGGCCTAAACTCGTGAGTCACAAGGGACGGTGTGGAGGTTTGGCGTGGATATCGATCTTCGTTCCGAGCCCGTGACGGCAGAGCGCTGGGGGGATTTCGAAATGCTCTTCGGCCCGCAGGGTGCCTTCTACCACTGTTGGTGCGTCGCTCTGCGCCTGCCGCATGCGGTGCGCACCAGGATGCAGCCGCAGGAGCGGAAGGATCATATCCACGACCGTATAAATGCTGGTCCGCCGCCCGGCATTCTGGCCTACGCGGATGGCGGGCCGGTCGCCTGGGTGCAGGTCGGACCGCGGCACGACGTGCCGCAGTTCAATTCGCCGCGCACCGTTTCGCGCCCGCTGGAGGAGACGGATGCGACCGACCCATCCGTCTGGGCGGTCAGCTGTTTTTTCCTGACGCCGAAGCTCAGGGGCAAAGGGTTGAGCCACCGCCTGCTGTCTGGCGCCGTCGACTATGCGCGGCATATGGGAGCGCGGTTCGTCGATGCCTGTCCGATCGATCATGTTAAGCAGTCGAAATCGGTGACGCTGTGCATCGGCTCGACGGCGATCTTCGACGCCGCCGGCTTCGAAGTGGTGGAGCGCCGCAAGGACGGACGACCGCTGATGCGGCTGGAACTTTAGATGTCAGGCGGCTTTGGACTGGATATGGGTATAGATCAGTTCGGCAGCATGACCCCAGTCCGTCGCCCGGACGACGCCGTCGTCCGGTTTCGGCGCCAGAAGGTGGAGCGGCGAGTCGGGCATCATATGGATGACGAGGCATTCTGCGACGTGATCCCGCACCGAGTGCAGGTTATGCGCCATGTCATCGATGAAGACGCAGGGCAGGGGGCGTCCGTCGTGCAGGCGCTGCATGATCGGTCCCTTGGGTTCTTCGCTGGCGATCAGCGGGAAGGTGAGGCCGATCCGGTCGAGAAGCCGGCGGCGGTGCTCCTGGTAGCGCGGCGGCATCGCGGTGAGGAACACGACGTCGGCATCCTTCGACAGCGCGTCGAGCGTCTGGACGACGAAGTCGAACGGGATCTGCCAGTTCTCCTGGGCTTCGAAAAAGGCCTCGATCAACCGACGCACGTCCGGATGTTCGAGCGCGAGCTGCGTCTCTATGGAAACGATATTGCCGGTGAGCCGGAACGAGCGCGGCAGCAGTTCATGGCCTTCGCCGCGCAGAAAGTCCTGGAAGGGAGCCACGAAGTGCAGCACCACGTCGTCGATGTCGCAGACGACGAGCGGCCGGTCGCCGAGGCGCACATGGGAAAGGTCGAGGATCTCGCTCATCTCAATAGTCGCCGGAATCGAGCCCGGGCCCGGAATAGTGCTGCGAGGCGGCTGCCACGGTTTCAGGCTTCGTATCCGTCGCTTCGCAGAAGGCCAGCAGCGTCGGCTCATGCCCCATCAGGAAATCGATCATGCCGGCGAGAAAGCCTGGATCGTTCACCGCATTTCGCAGCTGGTTGGGCTGGACGCCGGAAAGGGCGAGGAAACGGCCGAGCATATCGGGCTCGTTGGCGAGCCATCCGAGAATGGCGGCCGCGGTCTCTTCCGCCTGGGGTCTGCTGTTTCGAGTATTACCGGGGTCGCGCCGCATTGTCTGCCGAGTTACCTCTTTTTCAACTATATGGCTTTACCGTGCCTGATAGGCGCTCTGTGGAATCGGCCGTTCCGGGAGCTTATATACTGAAGGCACTCATGCAAGCCGGGATTTAAGGAACGGATCGCTATGCCCAAACGGGTCATGATCGTCGAGGACAACGAGCTGAACATGAAGCTCTTCCGCGACCTGATCGAAGCATCGGGATACGATACCATCCAGACCCGCAACGGTATGGAAGCGCTTGATCTGGCACGAAAATATCGCCCAGACCTGATTTTGATGGACATCCAGCTGCCCGAGGTTTCTGGCCTCGAAGTCACCAAATGGCTGAAGGAAGACGACGAGCTGCATGTCATTCCGGTGATCGCGGTGACCGCCTTTGCGATGAAGGGCGACGAGGAGCGCATCCGCCAGGGTGGATGCGAGGCCTATGTATCGAAACCCATTTCGGTGCCGAAATTTATCGAGACAATAAAGACATATCTCGGCGACGCATGAAAACGGGACGGACCTCATGACGGCGCGGATACTGGTAGTCGACGATATTCCGGCGAATGTGAAGCTGCTCGAAGCCAGGCTTCTGGCCGAATATTTCGATGTCCTGACCGCCGACGACGGTTACAAGGCGCTGGCGATCTGCGACAGCACCCATGTGGACCTGATCCTGCTCGACATCATGATGCCTGGTATCGACGGTTTCGAGGTCTGCGAACGGCTGAAGGCCAATCCGCGCACCGCCCATATTCCCGTCGTCATGGTCACGGCGCTTGACCAACCATCCGACCGCGTGCGTGGCCTCAAAGCCGGTGCCGACGATTTCCTGACCAAACCGGTCAACGACCTGCAGCTCATTTCACGGGTAAAGAGCCTGGTGCGGTTGAAGACGCTCAGCGACGAGCTGCGCATCCGCGCCGACACCGCCAGCAATATCGGGCTGGAAGACATGCTGAAGGGCGCTGACGGTCGCGACGAGATGGCCCAGGTCCTTCTCGTCGATGGCCGCGCAAGCTCGCAGGAGCGCATCATCAAGGCGCTGAAGCCGGTCGCCGGCGTCATTGCCATGTCCGATCCGCAGGCTGCCCTTTTCGAAGCGGCGGAGAACCCGGTCGATCTGGTGGTCGTCAACGCCAATTTCGACGAATACGATCCGCTGAGACTGTGCTCGCAGCTTCGCTCGCTGGAGCGAACCCGGTTCCTGCCGCTGCTCCTGGTGACAGAAATGGGTGCTGACGACCTGATCGTCCGGGCGCTCGACCTCGGCGTCAACGACTATATCGTCCGGCCGATCGACCCGAATGAGCTCGTGGCCCGCGTGCTCACCCAGATCAAGCGCAAGCGCTACAACGACCGCCTGCGCATGAGTATGCGCCAGACCATCGAGCTTGCCGTCACCGACGGGCTGACTGGCCTCAACAACCGGCGTTATCTCGATAATCACCTCAAGGTACTGTTCAATCGCGCTGCCGCGCGCTCACGGCCGCTGTCCGTCTGCATTACCGATATCGATCGCTTCAAGTCGGTCAACGATGCCTACGGCCACGATGCCGGCGATGAGGTGCTGAAGGAATTCGCAGCCCGCGTCCGCTCGACCGTAAGGGGAGCCGATCTTGCCTGCCGTTACGGCGGCGAGGAATTCGTGGTCGTCATGCCCGATACCGATTCTATGTCGGCCGCCGTGATTGCCGAACGGCTTCGCAGCATCATCGAAAGTCAGCCGTTTCATTTGAAGACAGCGGGCATCATGCTCAATATCACGGCATCGCTCGGGATTGCATGCAATGCGCATGGGGCCGAGACGCCGGAGCAGCTCATGAAACAGGCCGACCGCGCGCTCTACGAAGCGAAGAATGGCGGGCGCAATCGCGTGGTTGCCGCTGCCGCTTAGAGAATCAGAAAACCCTAAATTGCATGTTGGCCGCCTACAAGGCGGGAGTGCTGTGGAAAAGCCGAAGGTGTCCCCAGTTATTTCAAGCGAGAACCTGATTTTTTACAGGTACGAATTGATGGACCAATTTCATGAACAGTGATCGGTTAATTCTGCTGCTGCAGTGCATTCAAGAAATTCCGAATGTATCCATGGGGCGCTCCAGGCTCGCCAATCGAGAATAGCTGTGCGAATTGGCTTCTCCAAAATTGCATGGCTGAGGAGATAACCAGTGTTCCTCAAGGATGTTCTTGAATTCAGGTCAAGGTTCCAAGAGTTTGATTGCCTTAAGCATATAAAGCCTCGGGGATGATCTTTAATTTTTTACAAGAAAAACAGGCGAAATATGAATAGCGGACGCGAATTTTAACCAACAACAGTGGCAGAACCGGTATCAGATTAAGAATCTGTTGATTTTCTTTTGGTTTTGCGCAATTTTGACGCTTAACGAAGATAACGTTCCCGAAAGGGACGCCGATACCCCATGATGCTCAGGTCCGCCGCATCTCCTGGGTCGTGGGGTCGGTCGACCGGCAGGCATACCAAAGCGGTTCCTCGTGCCGTGATTGCAGGCTGGTCGACCCCCATTTGAAAGCGCCGCTTCCAGCCTCTGGAGCGGCGCTTTTCCATTTCTACGCAGCCTGTCCCGCTCTGGATCATACCGCTCCCGCATCGGCCCGAAAACCGGTGCCGATTGTCGGAGAGCATGATGCGGCAATTTAAGGATCTGGAGCGCCTTGGTGGGGCCGAATGAACGGACGGCGCTAGAGTGATGCCCAAAAGAAAAGGCGCCAAGCCTCTCGGCTGGCGCCCTTCGAGAACCCTCGGATCAAGGTTTACTTGATCTTGGTTTCCTTGAACTCGACGTGCTTCTTGGCGACCGGATCATACTTGGTCTTGGTCATCTTGTCGGTCATCGTGCGGCTGTTCTTCGTGGTGACGTAGAAGAAACCGGTGTCAGCCGTCGACAGCAGCTTGATCTTGATGGTCGTAGCTTTCGCCATGGTGTTCTGCCTCTAAGAAAAAATGAAGCCGCGGACGCGGGTTGGGTCCACGGCGAAATCTGGCGCGAAATTACAAATCGCGCTCGAAAAGTCAACTCCGTTTTGACCGGAAAAGCATTCGGCAGATGGAAACCAGCACATAGAAGCCGAAGAATCCCGCCAAGGCCCAGGCAAAACCGTCATTGCCAGCGATATCGATGGCAGCGCCGATACCCTGCGGACCGACAACCGTACCGACCGCATAACAGAAGATGAAGGCCGCATTTGCGGCAGCAAGGTCGGCGCCGCTGAGCCGCGACCCGAGATGCGCCAGGCCCACCGTATAGAGGCCGGAGACGCAACCGCCCCAGAAGAACAGGACCACGGCCATCATGATCCAGTTCTGGATCAGGAAGGGCAGGGCAAGCGATCCCGCGACGCCGAGCACCGCCATGGCGGTGAGGAGTGGCCGGCGGTCCCTCAGCTTATCGGAATAGAGGCCGAGCGGGATCTGGAAGGCCATGTTGCCGATGCCCATCACCGTCAGCAGCAGCGCGGCCTGCGCTTCGGTCAGCGCCGAACGGATCGCATAGATCGGAAACAGCGACAGCCCGCCCGCCGACACCGCACCGAAGGCGAATACCGCCGCCGTCGCTGTCGGGACGAGGAAGATGTAGTGGAAGAAGTGCCGGTCCGGCTTGGTATCCAGCACGGGACTTTCATGGCGGGCGATGAAGATCGGGATGATCGCCAGCATGATGATCGCCGCACCGACCAGGAAAGGCAGGACGCCGTCGCTGCCGAGCGCGGAGAAGAGCAGGGGACCGATCGCGAAGCCGATGGCGAGCACGGTGGCGTAAATGCCGAGAACGAGCCCACGGCGCCTTGGCGGGGCCGCCTCGTTGATCCAGAATTCCGACAGGATGAAAAGCGTCGTCGTCGCGCCGTGGAAGGTGAAGCGCAGCGGGAACCACATCCAGAAGGCATCCGCGTAGTAGAAGCCGATGGCGCTGATGGCAGCAATGAGCACCGCGAACATCATGGTGCGCGCCACGCCGCAGTCATGGGCGATTTTAGTGGTGATCGGCGCGGCGACCATCGAGGCGACGCCGGCCATGGCGGCGTTGAGGCCGATCAGGGTGGAGGAGATTCCGCGCTTTTCAAGAATGATGCTGAGGAGCGGCAGGCCGAGGCCGATGGCAATGCCCACGGCACTGATGGCGGATATGGCGGCGATCAGCGACGGCCAGTGAATCTTCTCGACATGGCCGTTGGCGTCTGTCGTCGGCTGAGCCATTCAATGTTCCTTACAGTCGGCTGCGGACGAATCGTCCATGACGCATGAAGTAGAAGGACACCGGGCCTCCAAACGGTAAAGACGGATCGAATGCCATCAGGTTTTTCACGTCCTCCATAACCGCCTGCGTGATGCGCGGGAGTTTCAGACCCGAAAGCTCGGCAATGTCAAGCCAGCGCACGTCCTGAAGTTCGTTTGAGTCGCCAAGAAGCGCCATGTCGAAGCGAGTTTCGTCGGCAAAGGCGAGAAAGAAGCGCGTATCGTAGCGCCGGACATTGCCGGGCGGCGTGATGGCGCGGGCGACATAACGCAGGCGGGAGAGGTCGGCAGCGCTGCCGCCCGCAAGCCCGGTCTCCTCCTGAAGTTCTCTGAGGGCCGCGAGCGCCAGGGCCCGGGCGCGGGCCGAGGTCATGCGGGCGGTGGTGCCGGCAACCAGCTTTTCGACAACCAGCGGATCGAGATCGGCGCTGAAGGGAAGGGCATGGTCGCGGGCATCGCGCCTGCCGCCGGGAAACACGTAGACGTCAGGCATGAACACATGGCCGCTGCCGCGCCGGCCCATGAGAACCCGCGGGGTGCCGGCGGAACGATCGATCAGGATCAGCGACGCGGCGTCCTTGGGTGTCACGCCGGCCACGCGTGCATGCTTCGGCGCGTCCATTGCGAACGGAGCCTGTTCCTCGGTAGACGATATCATGCAATCGGTCCGCCCCGGCCGGGATCGACCGCCTCGTCGTCCGTTCCCCCGAAGCCGTGCATCTTCAAGGCCCATTGAAAGCCGATGACGCCGCCCTTGATCGGCTGGATCGTCAGAAGGGCCGCGAGGATCGCCAGCGGCACCCAAATGGCGAGATGCACCCAGGGGGAGACCCGCAGCGTCATGTCGGTCAGCAGGTAGCCCGTCATCAGCACGTGGCCGACGACGACGATGACGAGATAGGCCGGCAGGTCGTCGGCGCGGTGGTGATGGATTTCCTCGCCGCAGACGGCGCAGGTATCGACCGGTTTCAGGAACGCCTGGAACAGGCGGCCGGTGCCGCAGGCAGGACAGGTTGAGAGCAAGCCCCGCTTGATGGAGCGGCCGAGCGGCCTTTCGGCCTCCTGAGCTCCACCGTATCGGACCGTCTGTTCGCCCTGTTCCTGCATTCCTATCTCCTTCGGCCGCTCCGCGGGGGCCGCGTGCCGGGTTGGGTCCGGCCGCGCCGCCCCGATTTGTGGAAGGAGCGCATTGCGGTCGGTAATTTCTTGCCCTCGCTCAGCATCTCGAACTGCAGCGCGCCGGCAAGCGGGATCGCCTGCTTCAGCCGCACGTCGACCGTATCGCCGATCTGGTAACCGAGACCGGTCTTCTCTCCGGACAGCGCCTGATGCGCCTCGTCGTAGATGAAGTAGTCATTGCCGAGCGTGGATATAGGTATGAATCCGTCCGCGCCATAGGTCGGAAGCGAGACAAATAGTCCCGCCTTGGTGACGCCGGAGACGCGGCCGACGAATTCTTCGCCAATGCGCTCGCTCAGATGGTGGGCGATCAGCCGGTTGATCGTGTCGCGTTCGGCGGCCATGGCGCGGCGCTCGAAGGTCGAGATTTCGGCAGCGATGTCGTCCAACTGCGCCTCTTCCTCCGGCTTGATGCCGCCTTCGCCCAAGCCCAGCGACCCGACCAGCGCGCGATGCACGATGAGGTCGGCGTAACGGCGAATCGGCGAGGTGAAATGCGCGTATTTCATCAGGTTGAGGCCGAAATGGCCGATATTCTCGGGGCTGTAGATCGCCTGGCTCTGGGAGCGCAGCACCATCTCGTTGACCATTACCTGGTGGGCGGTGCCCTCGGCCTTTGCGAGAATGCCGTTGAACGAGTTGGCCCGCATCTGGCCACCCTTGGCCATCGGAATGCCCAATGTCGCGAGAAACTCGCGCAGCGTCTCCTGCTTGGCAAGCGACGGCGTGTCGTGGATGCGGTAGATCAGCGCCTGGCGCTTCTTTTCCAGCGTCTCGGCGGCGGCGACGTTCGCCTGGATCATCATCTCTTCGATGAGCTTGTGGGCATCGAGCCGGTCCGGCACGAAGACCCGGTCGACCGTGCCGTCGGGCTTCAGCAGGATTTTGCGCTCCGGCATGTCGAGTTCGAGCGGCTGGCGGCGGTCACGACCGCGCTTCATCACCCCATAGGCATGCCACAGCGGCTTCAGGATCGGTTCGAGTAGCGGTCCGCTCTTGTCGTCCGGCTTTCCGTGGATCGCCGCCTGGGCCTGTTGATAGGAAAGCTTGGCGGCGCTCTTCATCATGATCCGGTGGAAGGTATGGCCGGCCTTGCGGCCTTCCTTGGAGAAGACCATACGCACGGCAAGTGCCGGCCGATCCTCGCCTTCGCGCAGCGAGCAGAGATCGTTCGAGATGCGCTCCGGCAGCATCGGTACGACGCGGTCCGGGAAGTAGACCGAATTGCCGCGCTTCAAAGCCTCGCGGTCGAGCGGAGAGCCGGTGCGGATATACCAGGAGACATCGGCGATCGCGACGGTGACGATGACGCCGTCCGGATTGTCGGGCGAGGGGTCGAGCTCGGCATAGACCGCGTCGTCATGGTCCTTGGCGTCGGCCGGGTCGATGGTGATCAGCGGCAGCGAACGCCAGTCTTCGCGCTGGGCCATGGTGGCGGGCTTCGCCGCTTCGGCCTCGTCCATCACCTGTTTCGGGAAGATATGCGGGATGCCGTGCGAATAGACGGCGATCATCGAGATCGCCTTTTCCGAACCGATCGTACCGACGATCGACAGAACCCGGGCGCGGGGGAGGCCGAAGCGGCTCGAACGGACCACTTCCGTCTCGACCAGGTCGCCGTCCTTGGCCTCGCCGATATCGACGGGCTCGATCACCATTTCCTCGCCGCGCCGGTCGATCGGCAGCAGGCGCAATTCGCCATCGGCAAGCTTGTGGACGATGCCGAGCGAGGCCCCGCGGCGCTTGTCGATGATCTTGATGACGCGGGCGGTATAGGCGGGCCCGGTCCGGTCCTTGTTCGGGAAGATTTTTGCGAGCACCCGGTCGTTGAGCCCGGCAGCAGCCACTCTGCCCTTGCCGCGGCTGTCGGACGACTGACGGATGAGCACCGCAGGCGCCGCACCCAGGTCCTCCGGCCATTCGGCCGGGCGGCCGATCAGCTCGCCGTCCTTGTCGCGGGTGGTGATGTCGAGAACGGTGACCGGCGGCAGCGCGTCGGGACGGGTGAGCGACTTGCGGCTCTTCTTGAGAAGGCCTTCTTCCTCCAGCGTCCGAAGCAGGTCCTTCAGCTCGACGCGGGTGTCGCCCTTCAGCCCGAAGGCCTTGGCGATCTCCCGCTTCGACCCCTTGTCCGGATTTTCGGCGATGAACTCGAGCAGGACATCGCGCGGCGGCACCGCGCCGTGGATGATCATCGGCTTTTCCGTTGTGGAAGCGGTGTGGCCTCGGATGGCTTTGTCGGGGCGTTTTCCCTGGTGTCTCGATCTGTCGCGCGGTTCTCTCACGTGCCCGTCTTCTTCGCCTTCGGTGCAGCTGCAGTCTTTTTCGCCGGAGCTTTAGCCTTCGCGGCCGTCTTGGCTTTCGGCGCCGCCTTCTTGGTCGCGGTGGTTGCCTTGGCGGCGGCTTTCTTCGGCTTTGCCTTGGTCGAGGGTGCCTTGCCGCCCTTTTCGATGATGAAGGCCATCGCCTGTTCCATCGTTACCGATTGCGGGTCCAGCCCCTTCGGCAGCGTCGCGTTGACTTTGCCCCAGTTGACGTAAGGCCCGTATTTGCCGTCGCGCACGGTGATCGTGCCGCCATCCGGATGGTCGCCGAGTTCCTTCAGTGCCGCGGGCGTGCCACGGCCGCGGCCACCGCCGGCCGCCACCTTGCTCTGCTTTTCGGCAAGCACGGTCACGGCGCGGTTGAGGCCGATCGAGAACACGTCCTCGATGCTCTCCAGGTTGGCATAGCTGCCGTCATGCAGCAGGAACGGCCCGTAGCGGCCAAGCCCTGCCGAAATCATCTTGGCTGATTCCGGATGTTTGCCGACGTCGCGCGGCAGGTTGATCAGGGCGAGCGCCTTTTCGTGGTCGATATCCTCGGGCTTCCAGCCCTTCGGCAGCGACGAACGCTTGGCTTCCTTGCCTTCGCCGCGCTGGATATAGGGTCCGAACCGGCCCGAGCGCAGCGTCAGTTCCTCGCCCGTATGCGGATCGGCACCGAGTGCCTTCGGTTCGTTGAGAGCGTTCGCTTCCGCATCCGCGCCGCCTTCGGAGGAAAGCTGGCGGGTGAAATTGCAGTCCGGATAGTTCGAGCAGCCGACGAAGGCGCCGTATTTACCGAGCTTCAGCGACAGGTTGCCGGTGCCGCAGACCTGGCAGATGCGCGGATCGCTGCCGTCCTCCCGTTTCGGGAAGACCAGCGGCGCCAGCGTCTCGTTCAGCGCATCGAGCACGTTGGTGACGCGCAGTTCCTTGGTGTCTTCGATCTGGGCGAAGAAATCCTGCCAGAATTCGCGCAGAACCTGCTTCCAGTCCAGTTCGCCGGCAGAGATCTTGTCGAGCTTTTCCTCAAGATCGGCGGTGAAGTCGTATTCCACGTATTTCGTGAAGAAGCTTTCGAGGAAGGCCGTCACCAGCCGGCCCTTCGAATGCGGGATCAGCTTGCGCTTGTCCATGGTCACATATTCGCGGTCGCTCAGCGTCTTCAGCGTCGCAGCATAGGTGGACGGACGGCCGATGCCGAGCTCTTCCATCTTCTTGATCAGCGAGGCTTCCGAATAACGCGGCGGCGGCTCGGTGAAGTGCTGGCTGGCGTTCACCTTGTTCTTGTCGAGCTTTTCGCGGGCATTGATCTCGGGCAGGCGGCCATCTTCATCGTCGTCCTCGCCCTTTTCGGCGTCCTCGCGGCTGTCCACATAGGCGCCGAGGAAGCCGTCGAACCGGATGACCGAGCCGACGGCGCGCAGGCCCGCCTTCTCGCCCTTGTTGTCGGCGAGGATCTCGACCGTGGTGCGCTCGATTTCGGCGGATGCCATCTGGCTGGCGATGCCGCGCTTCCAGACCAGCTCATAAAGACGGGCCTGATCGGCATCGAGGTAGCGGCGCACCTGGTCCGGCGTGCGGGTGAAATCGGTCGGGCGGATCGCTTCGTGGGCTTCCTGGGCGTTTTTCGCCTTGGTGGAATAGAAGCGCGGCTTTTCCGGCAGGTAACGCTGTCCGAACTGGTCGACGATGGCGCTGCGGGCCGCGTCGATCGCTTCCGGCGCCATCTGCACGCCGTCGGTACGCATATAGGTAATGAGGCCGACCGTCTCGCCGCCGATATCGACGCCTTCATAAAGCTTCTGCGCCACCTGCATGGTACGCGAGGCGTTGAAGCCGATATTGGAGGAGGCGGCCTGCTGCAGCGTCGAGGTGGTGAAGGGTGGGCCGGGATTGCGCTTGACGGGCTTTGCCTCGACCGTATCGACCACATAGGTGGCGCCGTCGAGCAGCGCCTTCAGGCGGTTGGCGTCCTCGCCGTTCTTGATCGAGCGGCCCTGCAGCCGCTTGCCGTCGGCAGACACGAGGCGGGCCTCGAACTCGTCGCCGCGCGGCGTGCGCAGCAGGGCCGACAGGTTCCAGTATTCTTCGGAGATGAAACGCTCGATCTCCGACTCGCGGTCGCAGACGAGCCGCAGCGCAACCGACTGCACGCGGCCGGCCGAGCGTGCCCCCGGCAGCTTGCGCCACAGCACCGGCGACAGATTGAAGCCGACCAGATAATCGAGCGCGCGGCGGGCGAGATAGGCGTCGACCAGCGGCACGTCGATATCGCGCGGATTGGCCATCGCATCGAGCACGGCCTTCTTGGTGATAGCGTTGAAGACGACGCGCTTGACCGGCTTGTCGCCGATCACCTTCTTCTTCCTGAGAAGATCGAGCACATGCCAGGAAATGGCTTCACCCTCGCGATCCGGGTCGGTCGCGAGGAACAGGGCGTCCGAGCCTTTTACGGCATCGGAAATGTCCTTCATCCGCTTCTGGGACGCGGGATCGACCTCCCACAGCATTTCGAAGTCCTGATCGGGGAGCACGGAACCGTCCTTGGCCGGAAGATCGCGCACGTGGCCGAAAGAGGCGAGAACCTTGTAGCCGGAGCCGAGATACTTGTTGATTGTCTTGGCTTTGGCAGGAGATTCTACGACGACAACATTCATTTTGCTTCTCTGCAATAGAGGCTTGGCCCGGCACCGTTGCGGTCCAGGCGGAAATCTGACCTCCCGACATGGAGGGCGTTTGCCTCGCGGTCAAGGGGCGTGTGCCAAATTATAGGGTACAACGAGATGCAACCTGGAGAAGATGTACAATTAGTTGCAATCTTAAATAAATGCGATATGGTCCGCAGCATACCTCAAGGTGAATTTATTTGGACCGCGATCGGCTTTTTTTTTGACAGGACGGAATATGGTTTCTCGGGGTGAGGCGAATGGCCGGCGTGACGACGATACCAGAGAAAATATCGCCTATATAAGGCAGATGCTGGGGGAACTCCGGCAGGTCGCCTTGGGAGAGGGCGCGGACATGCTCTGCTACCTCATCGAAATGGCCTATGTGGAGGCGGGAGACGTCCAGGCGGGGCGGCGGCCCCGCTCAGTCTTCCATCGCGAGTGACACCATTCCACCGGCATGGCGATGCAGCCGGGCAGCGAGATCGAGTTCCAGCAGCACGAGATAGACGGACGAGGCGGGCAGGCCTGTGTGGCGGATGATGTCGTCGACATCGACCGGTGTCGGTCCGAGCGCCGAGACGATGACCGCCCGGTCGTCGTCATTGGGCGGCAGCATCTCGCCGCCCTCCTTCGGTTCTTCGACCATCGGTTGGTTGAAGAGATCGAGTTGTGACAGCGGCGCCAGCGCCTCGATCACATCGGCCGATCCTGTGGTGACGATCGCACCCTGTTTCAGGAGCCCGTTGGTGCCGTGGCAGCGCGGATCGAGCGGCGAACCGGGAACCGCAAAGACAAGCCGTCCGAAATCGGTCGCCAGCCTGGCTGTGATCAGCGAGCCCGAGCGCTCCGCCGCCTCGATCACCACGACCCCCAGCGAAATGCCGGATATCAGCCGGTTTCGGCGAGGGAAATCCCGCGCACGGGGCTCCCAGCCGAACGGCATTTCGCTGACTGCAAGGCCGGCGCCCTCGGTGATCTCGTCGAGCAGTGAAATGTTTTCCGGCGGGTAGGGCCGGTCGAGCCCGCCGGCGAGCACCGCGATCGTTCCGGTTTCCAGGCTGGCGCGATGGGCTGCGGTATCGATGCCGCGGGCAAGACCTGACGTCACCGTATAACCGGCGCGGCCGCAATCCCTTGCGATCATCGCCGCGAACTTGGCGCCCGATATCGAAGCGTTGCGCGATCCGACGACGCCGACCGACGGACGGGTCGCGGCGGAAAGGTCACCTTTCATGGCAAGAAGCGGTGGCGCGCCTTCGATCTGGCGCAGCGCCGGCGGATAGTCCGGTTCGCCGATGCCGACGAAGCGAGCGCCAAAGCGATGGGCTGCTTCGAGTTCGCGTTCGGCCTCCTGCACACCGGCAATCCGGATCGCCCTGGTCGCTCCGCCGCGGGCGGAAAGTTCCGGCAGCATGGCAAGCGCGTTTTCCGCCGAGCCGCAATGATTGATGAGGTCTCTGAATGTCGCGGGGCCGACGTTGTCCGAGCGGATCAGCCTCAGCCAGGCGATCCTCTGCCTCTCCGTCAGCGCAATTCCTGTTCGTTTCGCGCTGCCGTCCGGCATTGTTTCCCCCGGTCTATCCCTTTTGGCCAATCCTGCTTTCTGTGCCGGCGATCAGCCGCTTGATGTTGGCTTCGTGCTTCCACCAGGAAATCACCGTCATGACGGCCATGACCAGCGCGATCTTCGGCTCGTTTAAGAACCACAGCACAACCGGAATGACAAGGGTTGCAACCAGAGCGGCCAGCGACGAATATTTGCTGATCCTGGCGACGCCGAGCCAGATCACCGCAAACACCAGCACCATCCACGGTGCAACGCCAAGCAGCGTGCCGATATAGGTGGCGACGCCCTTGCCGCCCTTGAAACCGAGCCAGACCGGGAAGAGATGGCCCATGAAGGCCGCAAAGCCGGCAAGCAGGCCGGCTTCTTTCCCGAACAGATACCAGGCGACCAGCGCCGCGACGGTCGCCTTCAGCGCGTCGAGCAGCAAGGTGGCGGCCGCGAGCTTCTTGTTGCCGGTGCGCAGCACGTTGGTGGCGCCGATATTGCCCGATCCGATCGAGCGGATATCGCCGAGACCTGCCGCACGGGTGAGGATCAGGCCGAAGGGAATGGAGCCGAGCAGATAGCCGAACACCAGTGCGGCCAGCGCGATCGGCAGGGTGATCTGCCAGTTGAAGAGTTCACTCACGCCCGTGCTCCCCTTAAAGCGTGTAGACGCACTTGCCGGCCACATAGGTGGCGACGGCGCGGCCCGAGAAACGCGCGTCCTCGAACGGCGTATTCTTCGACCGCGACAAGATCATATCTTTCGAAACGATCCAAGGCTCGTCGAGGTCGATCAGCGTGATATCTGCCTTGGCGCCGGGCTTCAGCGTGCCGGCATCAAGCCCAAAAATCTGCGCCGGCCGGGTCGACATCGCATCGATCAGCCGCATCAGCGGCACGCGGCCGTCATGGTGCAGACGAAGAGCGGCGGCGAGCAGCGTCTCCAGCCCGATCGCGCCATCCTCGGCATCGGCAAACGGCAGGCGCTTGGTATCGACGTCCTGCGGATCGTGCGAGGAGACGATGATGTCGATCGTGCCGTCGGCAAGCGCATCGGCCATCGCGACGCGGTCGTCCTCGGAGCGCAGCGGCGGCGACAGCTTGAAGAAGGTGCGGTATTCGCCGATGTCGTTCTCGTTGAGCGCCAGATGGTTGATCGAGACGCCGCAGGTGGCGTTGGCGCCGCGGGCCCGGGCGACCCGCATCGCTTCGGCCGATTCCGCCACGGAGATTTTGGCGGCGTGGTATTTCGCTCGCGTCAGGCCGGCGATCCTCAAGTCCCGTTCGAGCGGGATGATCTCCGCTTCCTTCGGCACGCCGGACAGGCCGAGCCAGCTCGCGAACAAGCCTTCGTTCATCACGCCGTTGCCGAGATATTTTTCGCGCAATTCCAGCGAGACGACCGCATCGAATTCGCGCGCATAGGTCATCACCCGGCGCAGCAGAAGCGTGTCGGAAAGCCCATGCCGGCCGTTGGTGAAAGCGACGGCGCCCGACTGCTGCAGCAGGCCGATCTCGGTCATCTCCTTGCCGGCCAGCCCCTTGGTGAGGGCGGCGGCGGGATGGACGTTGACCACGGCCTTGTCGCGGGCCGTCTTCTGCACGAATTCGACCAGCGCGATATCGTCGATCACAGGGTCGGTGTCGGGCATCATGATGAAGGAGGTAATGCCGCCGGCTGCCGCCGCCCGGCTTGCCGATTCGATCGTCTCGGTGTGCTCGGCGCCCGGTTCGCCGACATAGACGCGGGCATCGACCAGGCCCGGCGTTGCCACGAGGCCCTTGCAGTCCCGGATCGTTGCACCTTCCGGCGCGCCCTGGTTCTGGGCTTGCTTGCCCGATACAAGGATGCGGCCGTCGGCGCCGATGATGATCGTGCCGGTCTCGTCGAGATTGCGCGACGGATCGATGATGCGGAGGTTCTTGAGGACGGTCGGGGTCATGCGCGCTCTCCCTGGTTCTGGGAGACGAGCAGGGCCTCCATCACGGCCATGCGGACCGCGACCCCCATTTCCACCTGTTGCTCGATGACGCTCTGCGGGCCATCAGCCACTTCGGAGGCGATCTCGACGCCGCGGTTCATCGGCCCGGGATGCATGACGAGCGCATCCGGCTTGGCGGCCTTTAGCTTTTCGGCGTCGAGCCCGTAGAAGCGGAAATATTCGCGCACCGACGGCACGAAGGCGCCGGCCATGCGCTCGCGCTGCAGGCGCAGCATCATCACCACATCGGCATCCTTGAGACCTTCCTCCATGGAGTGGAAGACCTCGACGCCCATGTCCCTGATGCCGGAGGGAAGCAGCGTCGAAGGCGCCACCACGCGAACCCGCGCGCCCATGGCGTTGAGCAGGAGGATATTGGAGCGAGCGACGCGCGAATGCAGCACGTCGCCGCAGATGGCGACGATGATGCGCGACAGCTTGCCCCTGGCGCGGCGGATGGTCAGCGCGTCGAGCAGCGCCTGGGTGGGATGTTCGTGCTGGCCGTCGCCGGCATTGATCACCGAGCAGGCGACCTTTTGCGCCAGAAGCGCGGCGGCACCGGCCGAGGAATGGCGCAGCACGAGCACGTCCGGGCGCATGGCATTGAGCGTCATCGCCGTATCGATCAGCGTCTCGCCCTTTTTGACCGAGGAATTGCCGACCGACATGTTCATCACGTCGGCGCCCAGGCGTTTGCCGGCGAGCTCGAAGGACGATTGCGTACGGGTGGATGCTTCGAAGAACAGATTGATCTGGGTCAGCCCGCGCAGCGTGGAGGTCTTTTTCTCCCGCTGCCTGGAAATCTTCACGGCCTCGTCGGCCTTGTCGAGAAGAAAGGTGATGTCTTGTTCGGTAAGGCCCTTGATGCCAATCAGATGGCGATGAGGGAAGAAGACCATGGACACGTCTCCGCTTGCGTTCGGCGGTCTATAATGACTGCCGACAACCGCTGCAAGCGGGCGCGGGACTTATCTCACTGCTTGTTTGTCCATTGTCGCTCACAGCGGTTTCTCGACGCGGGTGCGGCCTTTTGTTGAGAACGCCAGAAATCCTGAACGGGCGCCGTTCCCAGGCCCGGTAACTTCCGCTAGAACCCGTTTCATGAACCAGATGTCGCGCGCCGAAGAAAAATTTGCCGAACTGAACCAGCCAAAACCCTGGTCCGGCATCAATGCCTACCGATCCGATCCGCTGGTCGTCGACCTGACGAGCACGCTGAACCGCACCATCCGCGAGGAATACGACCAGCTCGGCCGTTACGTCACCTCGCCGGAGGCGCAGGAACTGGCGCGCATGGCGAACGAGAACCCGCCGAAGCTGAAGACCCACGGCCCGCGCGGCGAGCGGCTTGACGTCGTCGAGTTCCACCCGGCCTGGCATGCGCTGATGCGCCGTTCGATGCAGACCGGCCTGCATTCCTCCGTCTGGGAAAACATCCCGGAAGCCAAGGGCCACGAGCACAAGGCGCGGGCGACGCGATTCTATCTGTCGGCGCAGCTCGAATGCGGCCATTTGTGCCCGCTGACCATGACCAGCGCCTCGATCGCCGCGCTGATGGCCTCGCCGCGCGTCCAGAAGGAATGGGCGCCAAAAATCCTGTCGCGCAAATACGATTCGACGAATCGCCCTGCCTTGCAGAAGAGCGCGGTGACGCTCGGCATGGGCATGACCGAGAAGCAGGGCGGAACCGACGTGCGCGCCAACCGCTCGACCGCCGAACGCGTGGGCGAGGGCATCTACCGGCTCTCCGGCCACAAGTGGTTCATGTCGGCGCCGATGAGCGACGGTTTCGTCATGCTGGCAAAGACCGGCGACGGCATCGGGTGTTTCCTGGTGCCGCGGCTGCTCGAGGACGGGTCGGCGAACGGCCTGCAGTTCCAGCGCCTGAAGGACAAGATCGGCAACCGCTCGAACGCGTCCTCCGAAGTCGAATTCACCGATGCCTTCGGTTATCTGCTTGGCGAACCGGGCGGCGGCATCCGTACCATTCTCGACATGGTGACCCTGACGCGGCTCGATTGCGCGCTGGCATCCGCCGGCATCATGCGTGCGTCGCTTGCCGAAGCCGTCCACCACACCCGTGGCCGCAGCGTCTTCGGTAAGAAGCTGGTAGACCAGCCGCTGATGACGCGGGTGCTCGCCGACATGGCGCTTGATGTGGCTGCCGCGACAGCGCTCGCTTTCAGGCTCGCCGATTCCTTCGATCGCGCCGCCAGCAACCCGGCCGACGCGGCTTTTGCCCGGGTCATGACGCCGGTCATCAAATACTGGAACTGCAAGATTGCGCCGTCGCTGATCTACGAAGCGATGGAATGCATCGGCGGCAACGGCTATATCGAGGAACGGCCGATCGCCCGGCACTATCGCGAGGCTCCGGTCAACGCGATCTGGGAAGGTTCCGGCAACGTGATGGCGCTCGACGTGCTCCGGGTCCTGTCGCGGGGGCGGGACCTGTTCAACACGGTGCTTGCCGGTTTCGAACGGGATCTTGGTCCTGCGGGCAAAAAGACGGTCGAAGTGCTGCGCGCCGCCATGGCGCTCTGCGAAACCGACGAGGGTGCTGCCCGGCTTCTGGTGGAACAGCTGGCACTGGCGGCTGCGGCAGCCGAACTGGTGCGGCTCGGCGCCGGCAAGATCGCCGATGCCTTCCTGGAAACCCGGCTCGCCGGCGGCTGGCGCTCGACCTACGGCATGCTCGATGCCCGGTTCGACGCCCGTTATATCGTCGACCTGCTTTATCCAGCCGCGACGTAGGCGACGACTGTCATCACGACCGGAATGGTGAGGAACGAGGCGACGACCTGCAGGGTTGCCGCCGCGGCGTACATGTCCGCGTCGCCGTTCAACTGCTTTGCAAGCAGATAACCGTTCATCGCGGTCGGCACCGCGGCACTCAGCGCCAGGAGGACGAGGCCGTTGCCCTGGACTCCGCACAGCGCACCGACACCGACGGCGACGACTGGGAAGCCGATCAGCTTCAGGAAGACGGCAAGCAACGTGATCGGCCGCGGTTTGAGCGCATCCATGACCCTCAAGCCCGCGCCGACAGTGATCAGGCCGAGGCTCAGCGACGCCTGCGACAGGAGATCGACCGTCACCATCACCGGCTCATAGATCGGGATACCGATGAGATTGACGATGATGCCGAGCGCCGTCGAGAGGATCAGCGGATTGGTACAGATCCTGTAGAGAATTGCCCTGTAGTTCCGGTCGTGGCCGGAGAACCACAGCAGCACCGTCACGTTGATGAAATTGAGCGGGATGATGATCGCCGCCATCACCAGGCCAACCATGGTCAGGCCCTGCTGGCCGTAGGTCTTTGCGGCGATCGCCAGCGCCATGAAGGCGTTCCAGCGCGTCGCGGTCTGGAACAGCGAGGTATAGGCCGGTCCGCCGACGCGCAGGTTCCGCAGCAGCGGCCATGCCAACAGCAAGCCGCCCGACATCACCAGAACAGAAACGATCGCCGCGAAACTGACCGTCAGGTTTTCGGTATTCGAAAAATCCGCCTTGGCCATGGTCGAGAACAACAGGGCCGGAAACAGCACCCAGTAACTGCACTGTTCGAGCCCGTCCCAAAAATCGGGATTGATGATCGGCGCGCGTTTTAATCCCATGCCGAGGAGAACCAGCAGGAAAATCGGCAGAACGCTTTGGAAGACGATGAGCATGGAGGAGAGCACGTCGGTGGGAGACTACGATCTCGTTAGTCCTCCCACGCCGATAGTGCAATGTAAGAGCCCCGCGAATTCAAGTGCGGCGCGCGCAATCCTGTGCATGGCGACGGAGACAGCTTGCGGCAGCGGAAGCCACCGACTATCGCGGTGGGTCAAGACGAAACCGAAACAGGCGGAAAATGCTCCAGATCCCTGAAGTCACAGCGCAAGAAGGTTCGGTCGCGAAAGTGCGCAGCCGCGCCGGCACCGAGCGGGCGATCTTCCTGGCCGCCCGCGCGCTGCTCGCCGAACAGGGGTTCCAGGGTTTCGGCATCAACGCCGTGGCGCGCCGCGCCGGCTGCGACAAACAACTCATCTATCGATATTATGGCGGTCTCGACGGGCTGATCGAGGCGATCGGCGCCGATCTCGGCACCTGGGTCAAGGATCGCATCCCGGAAGATACCGGCGGCATGTTCCTGCTGACCTATGGCGACCTGATGGAGAAGCTCTCCATCTATTTCATGGAAGCGCTGCGCGACGATCCGCTGGTCTGCAAGATCGTCGCCTGGGAGGTCTCGCAGGACACGCCGCAGGTCCGCCGGCTGTCGGAGGCGCGCACCAAGGCGCTCGGCAAATGGCTCGAGAAGATGCGGGGCTCGCTGACGCCGCCGAAGGGCGTCGATGCCGCGACCACCAATGCGCTGCTGTTTGCGGCGATCCAGCACCTGGTGATATCGGCCGCCGTCAGCGGCCAGTTCGCCGGTCTGGCGCTGAAAACCGAGAAGGACTGGGACAAGGTCGGCAACGCGCTCCGCCGCCTGGTTCGCGCGATCTACGGCTGATCGGCGCCCAAGTCTTGAAGCCATGACGTCCGCCTCATATCTCTTCGGAAGACGAGGGAACGACCATGACCGTACCGACGCTATATGAATGGATCGGCGGCTTCGATGCGCTGCTGCGGCTAACGACGGAGTTCTATCGTCGCGTCCCGGCGGATGACCTGCTCGGGCCCGTCTTTGCCGGCATGGACAAGAACCATCCCGAGCATGTTGCAATGTTCATTGCCGAGGTCATTGGCGGACCGAAACTCTATTCGGAACAACGCGGCGGTCATCCGGCGATGGTACGCCATCATCTTGAAAGACATCTGACCGAGCCGATGCGCCGGCGATGGATCAATATTCTGCTCGACACCTATACGGATCTCGAGCTTCCGGCAGATCCGGAGTTCACGTCCGCTCTGGTCGGCTATCTCGAATGGGGAACGCGGCTTGCCGTTGCCAATTCGCAGCCTGGAGCCAAGGTTTACGAGCATGCGCCGATGCCCGAATGGGGGTGGGGCGAAACCGGTGGTCCGTATATCCCGAAGAAGCCGAAATCGCCGGCAGCCTGACCTGCTCTATCCACAGGCACGCTTGCGAAATTAACCATCTCCCCCGGTTTCCGTTGCGGCAAATCCCTGCGGGCTTAAGTTCCACGTTAACGCACTGTTAACTACAACGTTTGCCGAGTATCCGCGTATGGGAACCACAATCAGGGGCAGGGCATTGCTGCTTGTCATGACGACGATCTTCGCGGCGCTGGCACTTGATATTGCCGTTCCCGCACTGGTCCTGAGCCTTATGGCTCTATCGAGATGGCTCGTGTCCCTGGATGTTTATCCCGTCGAGCTAAGGGGGAGAACCGCATGAAGTGGTTCCTGATTTTGTGGGCCGGCCCAGTCCTGCTGCTGTCCAGCTGGTACGGGCTTTCCTACTACGACATGAGCTTTGGCTTCTTCATGCTAACCCGCCAGACCCATGACCTGGTCTTCCAGATCTACGGCAATATCCTCGGCATTCCGCCGGAAACCATTCCGCCTTTGGTGGCACGTGCCATGGTTTTCGACAGCCTGGTCGTGTTCGCCATCGTCGCCTTCCGCAAGCGCCGCGAGATCGCCGCCTGGTGGCAGAAGCGTCAGCTTGCGAAATCGGTCTCCCTGCCCAGCGAAGAGAGCCTGTCGAGAGCGCCCTGAAGAATGAAGCTTGCCGCGGCGGAATCGATCCGCTCGGCACGTTTGGCCCGCGACACGTCCATTTCCAGAAGCGCCCGCTCGGCGGCCACCGTCGAGAGACGCTCGTCCCAGAACACGAAGGGCAGGGCGGTCTTTTCCGACATCGAGCGCACGAAGGCGCGTGTCGCCTGAACCCTCGGACCGGCCGAGCCGTCCATGTTGGTCGGCAAGCCGATGACGAAGCCCGCCACCTTCTCCTTTTCGGCAAAGGCGAGCAGCACTTCGGCATCCTTGGTGAACTTCACCCGTTTGATGACGGGACGTGGCGTGGCAAAGCGCCGGCCGAGATCCGACATGGCAAGCCCGATCGTCTTGGTGCCGAGGTCGAGCCCGGCAATCGCCTGTGCAGGCTGCAAGGCTTCGGCCAGTTCCTCGATCGTCATCACTGTCATGCGTTCTTCATCCCCGGGGATCCAAATAGGGTGTCCAGAGCGGGTTTGTCCCACCCTCTGTCCCACTTCCCTTTAGCCTCATATCGGCTATGTGTCGTTATTATCCACACTATATTGAAGGAGAGTTTTCCATGAAGATCACCTGGCTCGGCCATGCCGCCTTCCGCATCGAGACCGCCAAGGCCAAGATCCTGGTCGACCCGTTCCTGACCTATAACCCCGCCTTTGCCGGCCAGGATATCAAGGCTGCCGCCGAAGGGCTGACACATATCCTGCTGACCCACGGCCATGGCGACCATGTCGGCGATACGGTCCAGATCGCCAAGGAAACCGGTGCCGTCGTTCTCGCCAACTATGACCTCGGCGTCTGGCTGGCAAAAAAGGGCGTCGAGAAGCTCGAAATGGGCAATACCGGCGGCACGGTCGGTTTCGAAGGGTTTACCGCCACCTTCACCAATGCGCTGCACTCGTCTGCCTCGCTGACCGAAGACGGCGTTTCGCACTGCCTCGGCAATGCCAACGGCCTGATGCTGCATTTCGACGACGAGCCCTCCGTCCTCCACATGGGCGATACCGACATCTTCTCAGACATGGCCCTGATCAATGAACTGCACCAGCCGGATATCGGCATCGTGCCGATCGGCGACCGCTTCACCATGGGCGGCGCGGTGGCGGCGCTTTCCTGCCAGCGTTTCTTCGATTTCAAGCATGCGCTGCCCTGCCATTATGGCCTGCCGGGCGTCGATCAGACGCCGGAAAAGTTCGTCAAGGGCATGGAAGGTTCGCGCACCCGGGTCGAGACGCCGGCTCCGGGCGGCAGCCTGACCTTCTGAACAGCATCCTTTCAGGCTGCCCGCCCTTCGCAAATTGAGGTGCGCTCCCTGTTGCGAAGGGCGGACATGGCCATTATAGCGAAGGGGAAATTTCCCATCGGAGTTATGCCATGTCCGTCGATCTCGCCACCGTCAAGCGCGTCGCGCGCCTTGCCCGCATTGCGGTCACCGAGGAAGATGCCAATCGGATGGTCGGCGAACTGAACGGCATCATCAATTTCGTTGAGCAGCTTTCCGAAGTCGATGTCACGGGCGTCGAGCCGATGACATCGGTGACCCCGATGAACATGCGCAAGCGCGCCGACGCCGTCACCGACGGCGACAAGGCAGACGATATCGTCGCCAATGCGCCGTCTACCGACCACAATTTTTTCCTGGTGCCGAAGGTCGTCGAGTGAGCGCTGGATAGCGCGCCGCCGAACCTCCGCCTCGCATTCGAACCGTTTGAAGAGCCCATGACCGAACTCACCAGCCTCACCATTGCCGAAGCCCGCGAAAAGCTCAAAGCCAGGGAATTCACCTCGGTCGAGCTGACCGAGGCCTATCTTTCCGCGATCGATGCCGCCAACTCGGTGTTCAACGCTTATGTGGCGGTGACGCCAGAAAAGGCGCTCGGGATGGCGAAGGCTTCCGACGAGCGCCGTGCGAGCGGCCAGGTCGGCGCGCTCGAAGGCATTCCGCTCGGCATCAAGGACCTGTTCGCCACCCGCGACGTCCACACCCAGGCCTGCAGCCATATCCTCGATGGCTTCCTGCCGAAATACGAATCGACCGTCACCCAGAACCTCTGGGACGACGGCGCGGTCATGCTCGGCAAGCTCAACATGGACGAGTTCGCGATGGGCTCCTCCAACGAGACCTCTCACTATGGCGCCGTAGTCAACCCGTGGAGGGCCAACGGTTCCAACCAGCAGCTCGTGCCGGGCGGTTCTTCCGGCGGTTCTGCCGCTGCGGTGTCCGCATTCCTCTGCGCCGGTGCGACCGCCACCGATACCGGCGGCTCGATCCGCCAGCCGGCCGCCTTCACCGGCACCGTCGGCATCAAGCCGACCTATGGACGCTGCTCGCGCTGGGGCACCGTCGCCTTCGCATCCTCGCTCGACCAGGCCGGTCCGATCGCCCGCGACGTGCGCGATGCGGCGATCATGCTGAGATCGATGGCGTCGGTCGATGCCAAGGACACCACCTCGGTCGACCTGCCGGTGCCGGATTACGAAGCCTCGCTCGGCCAGTCGCTCAAAGGCATGAAGATCGGCATTCCGAAGGAATACCGCGTCGAGGGCATGCCGGAGGAGATCGAGAAACTTTGGGCTCAGGGCATCGCCTGGCTCAAGGATGCCGGTGCCGAGATCGTCGACATCACCCTGCCGCACACCAAATACGCGCTGCCGGCCTATTACATCGTCGCACCCGCCGAGGCCTCGTCGAACCTTGCCCGTTACGACGGCGTGCGTTACGGCCTGCGCGTCGACGGCAAGGACATCGTCGACATGTACGAAAAGACCCGCGCGGCCGGCTTCGGCACCGAGGTCAAGCGCCGCATCATGATCGGCACCTACGTTCTGTCGGCCGGTTATTACGACGCCTATTATCTGCAGGCGCAAAAAGTTCGCACGCTGATCAAGCGCGACTTCGAGATCGTCTTCAACGCCGGCGTCGACGCAATCTTGACGCCCGCCACGCCGTCGTCCGCCTTCGGCATCGCCGACGAGGACCTCGCGTCCGATCCGGTCAAGATGTACCTCAACGACATTTTTACGGTAACGGTCAACATGGCCGGCCTGCCGGGCATCGCCGTTCCCGCCGGCATCGACGCCAAGGGCCTGCCGCTCGGCCTGCAACTGATCGGCAAGCCATTCGAGGAAGAAACCCTGTTCCGCACCGCTCATGTCATCGAACAGGCCGCCGGCCGGTTCACGCCGACGAAGTGGTGGTAAGCGGACTGATCATCCTAAAGATGACGGCCGCCGATCATCGGGCGGGCGCCGGGGAGGTGGTTCATGGCTAAGACAGATCTGGCAGGATTAATCGAGGCTTTTGATCGCCTCGCGGCCAATGGTTTCACCATGGGTGCGGACTGGCAGGCGGTGCACGAAATCTGCCAGGCCCATGAGGGCGAACAGCCGTTCGACTGGGGCCACGCGCTCTGCCACCGCATCGAAGGCGACGACTCGAACGCCAACTACTGGTACCGCCGCGCCGGCAAGCGACGCACGGGCTCGGTCGGCGACGAATGGGCGGCGATGCGCGCCGAGCTTTCGGCATTATCCTGATTGCGGGGTCAAGGCCGCGCGCCGGGGACGACGCGCGGCCTTTCATCCGTGTCACCGATTATCCTGCTCGGCCCTCACCAGCACCAGTCCCCTTTCGGTGATGCGGTAAGGCCTGCCGCCCTGGGATTTGATCGCCTTCTTCTGCTTGAGCTTTCGAAACGTGACGAGGTCGAGGCCTGAAAAGGCCCAGCCCTCGCGGGTCACGAGTTGCAGCTTTTCGATCTTCCTGTTGTCGTCGCGGGTGATCTCGATCCTGCCGCCCTGGGCGAGCAGGTGGAGGATGCGCTGTTCGGCGCGGGAAATATCCATTGTCTTGATGTCCGGAGAAGCGCTCGTGAACGAGCGCACAAAAACGTTGCCGGCGTCGCGTGACGTCGGGGTTCTCGTTTTTGTCTGGGCCGGCGCGGCTATAAGAGCGGGGCCGGCCCCTTACCGGGTCTCTACGGAAGAGAACATCAAAACTCCATCGATACGAAATCCGCACTAGGCGGGTTTTCCGTGGTCGTCAAGCACCTGACGGAAACGCCCTATATGTTGCACTGGTCAAAGCGCAGACTCAGTGGTCTACTGAGGCTGCAACAGGGGAAGCTATGGCCCATATTCGCAATGCGCGTGAGGACGAGGTGGATATCCTGGCGGAAATCGGCTTCCGCTCCTGGGAAAAGGCCATGATGTCGATCGGCGAGATGACCGACATGCGCTCCGGCGCCCGCACCGCCTTCCAGAATTTCACGCGCTCCTCCTGGCTGACCATCACCGTCATCGAGCAGGGCGGCAATGTCGCCGGCTGGGCGGCGCGTGAAAAACTCGACGAACTGATCTCCGATTTCTGGATCGATCCGTCCTTCAAGGGACAGGGGCTGGGCCGCGCGCTACTCGTCGAGATCGAGGCCGAGATCGTCCACCAGGGTTTTGAAGTCGCTCGCGTCGAGACCCATGCCCGCAATACCGAAGCCATCGGCTTTTTCGAAAAGCAGGGCTATTCCATCAATTGGCTCTCCACAAGCTATTCCCCGAAGATCGACCGCGACGTGCAATCGGTCGGCCTGTCGAAGCGCCTCGTTCTCGAAGCGCCGGATACTTACGGGCCGAGCTTCTAGATCGCCCTGCCAGCTTCAAGACGTCGGTTAAGCTTGCACGTCCGCGCCATTTGCTCTACCTCCAGAAAACGCAATCGAGACCATTTCACGAGCATCAGATGACCCTTGTCGACGTCCGCACGCCCGATCCGAAACGCTTCATTCCCGGTGCCACCGGCGATTGGGAAGTCATCATCGGTTTGGAGGTGCACGCTCAGGTCCTTTCCAATTCCAAGCTTTTCTCCGGCGCCTCGACCGAGTTCGGCAAGCCGGCCAATTCCAACGTCTCGCTCGTCGATGCGGCCATGCCCGGCATGCTTCCCGTGATCAACGAGGAATGCATCAAGCAGGCGGTGCGCACCGGGCTTGGCCTGAAGGCTGCGATCAACAAACGTTCGTTGTTCGACCGCAAGAACTATTTCTACCCGGACCTGCCGCAGGGCTATCAGATCTCCCAGTTCAAGGATCCGATCGTCGGCGAAGGCAAGATCGTCATCTCGCTCGGCCCGGACCGCCAGGGTCAGTTCGAGGATATCGAGATCGGCATCGAGCGCCTGCATCTCGAACAGGATGCCGGCAAGTCGATGCACGACCAGCATCCGACCATGTCCTATGTGGACCTGAACCGCTCCGGCGTGGCTCTGATGGAGATCGTCTCCAAGCCCGATATGCGCTCTTCCGACGAAGCGAAGGCCTACATGACCAAGCTTCGCTCGATCGTGCGCTACCTCGGCACCTGCGACGGCAACATGGACGAAGGCTCGATGCGCGCCGACGTCAACGTCTCGGTGCGCAAGCCCGGCGGTGAATTCGGCACCCGTTGCGAGATCAAGAACGTCAACTCGATCCGCTTCATCGGCCAGGCGATCGAATACGAAGCACGCCGCCAGATCGGCATTCTCGAAGACGGCGGTTCGATCGACCAGGAGACCCGCCTCTTCGACCCGAACAAGGGCGAAACCCGTTCGATGCGCTCGAAGGAAGACGCGCACGACTATCGTTATTTCCCGGATCCGGACCTGCTGCCGCTCGAATTCGACGATGCCTTCATTGCCGAGCTGGAGAAGCACCTGCCGGAACTGCCGGACGACAAGAAGGCCCGTTTCGTGCGCGAACTCGGCCTGTCGATCTACGATGCCTCGGTGCTGGTCTCCGAAAAGGCGATCGCCGATTATTTCGAGGCAGTTGCCGAAGGTCGTGACGGCAAGACGGCCGCAAACTGGGTGATCAACGACCTGCTCGGCGCCTTGAACAGAACCGGCAAAGACATTGAAGAGACTCCGGTTTCGCCTGCCCAGCTCGGCAGCATCATCGACCTCATCAAGGCTGAGACGATTTCCGGCAAGATCGCCAAGGACCTGTTCGAGATCGTGCTCAACGAAGGCGGTGACCCGGCCGAACTGGTCGAGAGCCGCGGCATGAAGCAGGTCACCGATACCGGAGCGATCGAGGCGGCTGTCGACGAGATCATCGCCGCCAATCCGGACCAGGTCGCCAAGGTCAAGGCCAAGCCCACGCTCGCCGGCTGGTTCGTCGGCCAGGTCATGAAGTCGACCGGCGGCAAGGCCAATCCGCAGGCCGTCCAGGCACTCGTCAAGGCGAAGCTCGGGATCGAAGAGGAGTAGGCCCGATGGTCTACTTCGTCCGCACCGCCGGTGAAGCTGACGTCGAGCAGATCCGCGCCCTGTTGGCGGCGACTTTTCACGATACCTATGATCCGTTCTACGGGGCCGACAAGGTCAGGAGGATGGTCGACGGCTGGCATTCTCCGGGCGCCGTCAAGGCGCGCATCCAGAAGCGCGGCGGCGAGTTCCTGGTCGCCGACAACGGCAAGGATATCGGCGGCATCGGTTATGCCGCCATGTATCCGAAGATGGTGAAGACGGCGATGCTGCACCAGCTCTACGTCAAGCCGTCCTGCCAGAACGAGGGCATCGGCCGCGACATCTTCGCCGAACTCGAAACCTGTTTTCCGGATGCCGAGATCATGCGGGTCGAGGTGGCGCTGCCGAACGTGCGCGCGATGTCCTTCTACGAGAGGCTCGGGTTTTCCGAGGTCGACAGGATGGAGGAGTGGGGTGCCCCCAATTCCGGCCTGCCGGCGATCATCATGGAGAAGCGGCTGGAGTTGCGCTGACCCACCCGAGGAGGACTTTTTGCATGGCCGACATCGTCATCCGCAGAGCGCGGCAAGCAGATCTTCCCGAGCTCATCGACCTGTTTGCCGCAGATGACGTCGGAGGCCATGGCGACACGACGGACGAGGCCGCCTTCGACGACTACCTGCGCGCCTTCAACGTCATCGATGCCTCGCAGAACGAACAGCTTTTCGTTGCCGAACTGGAAGGCGAAGTGGTCGGCACGTTCCAGATCCTCTTCAATCGCACGCTGACGGGTCGGGGATCGCTGTCGATGATCATCGAGGCGGTGCAGACGCGCGGCGACATGCGCGGCAAGGGCATCGGCGGTCAGATGATCCATCATGCGATCGAGGAAGCCAGGCGCCGCGGCTGCCGCCAGGTCGCGCTCACCTCCAACATGGCCCGCACGGACGCGCATCGCTTCTATGAACGGCTCGGCTTCGCCAAAAGCCATTTCGGCTTCAAGATGAAGCTCAAATGACCGTGCGCGACATTTGGAATCACTGGACATCGAAGGCGCCAAGCGGCATAAGCGGATCAACCACTTCGATCGTCATCCTGTTTGCCAAGCCGACGGAACATCCATGAAAAACCTCCTGCTGCAGATCTTCACCTGGTGGAACGGACAGACCATGGGCACCCGGTTCTTCACCTGGCGCTTCGGCAAGAAGGTCGGCGAAGACGAGCTTGGCAACATCTATTACGAAGGCCCGATGACCTCCTGGGGCAAGCCGAAGCGTTGGGTGATCTACAAGAATTACGCAGAAGCTTCCGCAATCGGGCCGGGCTGGCATGGCTGGATGCATTATCGCACCGACGTTGCTCCGTCGCAGGAAGATTACAAGGCTCGGGAATGGGAAAAGGCGCACAAGCTGAATGCCACCGGCACGCCGCTTGCCTATCACCCGCAGGGCTCGCTTGCCGCCACCGGCGAACGCCCCCGCGTCACAGGCGATTACGATGCCTGGACGCCCGGCAACTGACACCTGTTTTGGCCACAATCGCACTCTAGGTCTCGACGCCGACGGGATCGCCGGGACGGGAAGCATAATGGGATTGATGACGGTTTTTCCACGCAAGCCAATGGTCGGCGCATTGATCGCGCTTGCATCCGTGCTTGCGGCGGATGGTGTGTCTGCAGCGCGGCTGAATAATCCGGTCGCGGTCTTTGCCGGCATCGACAAGATCACCGGCCGCATCACTACATTCGACGTTTATGTCAACGAGACCGTTCAATACGGCGCGCTGCAGGTGACGCCAAAAGTTTGTTATTCCCGCGACGAGACGGAAGCCCAGAAAATCGATGGTTTTGTGGAAGTCGACGAGATCACCCTTGACCGCAAGATCCGCCGGATCTTCACCGGCTGGATGTTCGCCGACAGCCCCGGCCTCAATGCCGTCGAGCATCCGATCTACGACGTCTGGCTGACCGGCTGCAAACAGAAGTCCGACGTGCCGCCGCCGAAGGCGACCAACTGATTCCCCGTCAGAATTTCAGATGCGGGGAATCGACCGCTTTTCTCAAAAGCTTGAGATAGTCGTCCTTGGGGATGTCGATCGCGCCGAACGTTTTCAGATGTTCGGTGGTGAACTGGGTGTCGAGCAGCGTGAAGCCATTTTTCCGAAGCCGCTCGACAAGATGTACGAGGCAGATCTTGGAAGCGTTCGTGCGCCTCGAAAACATGCTCTCCCCGAAGAAGGCCGAGCCGAGCGAAACGCCATAGAGACCGCCGACCAGTTCATCGCCCTCGAAGGCCTCGACGCTGTGCGCGTGGCCCATGCGGTGCAATTCGTTGTAGAGCTTGCGGATTGTGGAGTTGATCCAGGTGCTCGGCCGGTCGCCGGCCGGCTCGGCGCAGAAGGCGATCACCCGCTCGAATGCCGTGTCGAAGCGGATGTCGAGCGGCGTCTTGCGGGCCGCCTTGGCCAGGCTTTTCGAAACGTGGAAGCCGTCGAGCGGCAGGATGCCGCGCATTTCCGGTTCGACCCAGAAGATTTCCGGGTCGTCGGCGGATTCGGCCATCGGAAAGAGGCCGATGGAATAGGCGCGCAGCAGGATTTCCGGGGTTATCGCCGGGTAATATCTGCCACGCCGCCCTGCCATCGATCTCCCTAATGCGTCTTGTCGCCGGCGAGGTAGTTTTCCAGCCAGTGAATGTCATAATCGCCATTGGCGATATCCGGATTGTCGACGAGGTCCTGAAACAGCGGCAGGGTCGTCTTGATGCCGTCCACGACGAACTCGTCCAGTACGCGGCGCAGGCGCATCATGCATTCGACGCGGGTGCGTCCATGCACGATCAGCTTGCCGATCAGGCTGTCGTAGTAGGGCGGGATCTTGTAGCCCGCATAGGCGCCGGAATCGACACGCACGCCAAGCCCGCCGGGCGCATGGAAATGCGTGATCGTGCCGGGCGACGGCACGAAGGTGCGCGGATCCTCGGCATTGATGCGGCATTCGATGGCATGGCCGAAGAATACGATATCTTCCTGGCGGACGGACAGGCCGCCGCCAGAGGCGACACGGATCTGTTCGTGCACGAGGTCGATGCCGGTGATCGCTTCGGTGACCGGATGCTCGACCTGAAGACGGGTGTTCATTTCGATGAAATAGAACTCGCCATTTTCGTAGAGGAACTCGATCGTGCCGGCGCCGCGGTATTTCAGCTTGCGCATCGCGTCGGCGCAGACTTCGCCGATCTTCATGCGCTGCTCGACGTTGAGGGCAGGGGAATTAGCTTCTTCCCAGACCTTCTGGTGGCGGCGCTGCAGCGAGCAGTCGCGTTCACCGAGATGGATGGCGTTGCCTTCGCCGTCACCGACAACCTGGATTTCGATGTGGCGCGGCTTCTCGAGATATTTTTCCATGTAGACGGCATCGTTGCCGAAAGCGGCGAGCGCTTCGGAACGGGCAGTCGACACGGCTTCGTCGAGATCGGCCTCGGTCTTGGCGACCTTCATGCCGCGTCCGCCGCCGCCGGCGGTTGCCTTGATCAGCACAGGGAAGCCGATCTGGCGGGCGATTTCCATCGCATTCTCGGGCTTCACTTCGCCGTCGGAACCGGGAACGACGGGGATGCCGAGTTCCTGCGCGGTCTGCTTGGCGGTGATCTTGTCGCCCATGATACGGATATGGTCGGCGGTCGGGCCGATGAAGGTGATGCCGTGCGCGTCGAGGATATCCGCGAACTTGGCGTTTTCCGACAGGAAGCCGTAGCCCGGATGCACCGCGTCGGCGCCGGTGATTTCGCAGGCGGCGACGATCTGGTGAATGTTCAGATAGCTGTCGCGCGACGGCGGCGGGCCGATGCACACACTTTCGTCGGCAAGCCGCACATGCATGGCGTCGGCGTCGGCGGTGGAATGGACCGCGACGGTCGCGATGCCGAGTTCCTTGCAGGCGCGAAGCACGCGAAGCGCGATTTCACCGCGGTTGGCTATGAGGATCTTGGAAATCATGGATGCGCCTACTCGATGACGACGAGCGGCTGGCCATACTCGACGGGCTGAGCGTCGTTGACCAGGATTTCCGTGACCTTGCCGGAGCGCGGCGCCGGGATCTGGTTCATCGTCTTCATGGCTTCGATGATCAGCAGCGTCTGGCCTTCCTTGACGGTGGCGCCGACTTCAACGAAGGCGCGCGAACCCGGGGCCGGGGAGAGGTAGATGGTGCCGACCATCGGCGCGGTCACGGCGTTCTTGTTGTCCTGCACGGCGGGCGCTGCAGCAACGGGAGCGGCTGCAGCAGCCGGAGCATAGCCGGGCGCTGCGATCGGGGCCTGGACATACTGCATCGTGCCGGCGCGGGATACGCGGATACGCAGATCGTCCTGTTCGACTTCGATCTCGGTGAGGTCGGTCTCGTTGAGGATGTTCGCGAGGTCGCGGATCAGTCCCTTGTCGATACCGTTCTTCTTGTCAGACATGGCAAACCCTATTGTTCTGTTTATCTTGTCAAGCGGTAATGGATTTTAAGGCGTGCAGCGCCAGAATGTAGCTTGCGGTGCCAAAACCGCAGATCACGCCCTTTACCGCCGGTGCGATCATCGAATGATGGCGGAATTCCTCCCGCGCGTGGACATTCGAGATATGAAGCTCGATCACCGGCACGGAGATCGCCTTGATGGCGTCGTGCAATGCAATCGAGGTATGGGTATAGGCGCCCGCATTGATGGCGACGCCGACGGTCTTTTCGTTGGCCTCGTGCATCCAGTCGATCAGCACGCCCTCGTGATTGCTCTGGCGGAAATCGACGTCGAAACCAAGTTCCCTGCCGGCTGTAATACAGTCGTTCTCGACGTCCTTCAGCGTGGCAGCGCCGTAAATGCCCGGCTCGCGCTTGCCCAGCATGTTGAGATTGGGGCCGTTGAGGACGAAGACCGTCTTGCTCATCACTGATCTATTGGTTCCCTGCAGAAATTCAGGGGCCACCTATAGACCGGCGAGGCGGCAAGGGAAAGCCCCCGCCGCGCCGAAAGCCCGTGAGTCCACTGCGATGGAACATCTATTGGTTGGCACCTGCCCCGTCAGCAGGTCGCCTTGCCGCAGGCGCGCACGTTAGCGACCTTCTGCTCGATCGTATCGAGGCCGACGGCGCCGAAGACGGCTTCGTCGGCGACCACATAGGTCGGCGTGCCGGTGATGCCGATCGCGTTGGCGATCCGATAGGCGTCGCGCACCAGATCGTCGTTCGGCTCATCGGCCATGGACTTGCGGATCGCCGCTTCCTTGACGCCAAGCGCACCCGCGACCGCAATGGCCGTCGCTTCCGAGGCGTGCGGCTTGCCGCCAAGCAGTTCGCGATGGAATTTTGCATATTTCTCAGGCGCCAGCAGACGCACGGCGTTGGCCACCCGATGGGCTGCAAGCGAGTCCGGCCCGAGGATCGGGAATTCCTTCAGGATGAAACGGACGTTCTTGTCCTTGGAAAGGATGTCGTCCATGTCGGAGAGCGCCCGCTTGCAGTAGCCGCAATTGTAATCGAAAAACTCGACGATGGTCACGTCGCCCTTCGGATTGCCGAGCGTGATGTCGGTCGGCGAGGAGAAGATCTCCTGCTTGTTGTCCGCGATCGCCTTGGTCGATTGTTCGACGCGCTGGGTCTGCTGCTTGGCTTCCAATGCGTTTTGAACCTCGACCAGCACTTCCGGGTTCTCGATCAGATATTGGCGGATGAACTCGCCCATCTCCTTCTTCTGCTGGTCGTCCAGGGCGGCAGCCGGAGCGGCCGCGGAAAGTGCCAAGGCCAGCATCGAGCTGGCGGCCAATGTCTTGAAAACGGGCGTCTTGAACAGGCGAGTCATCCATATCCTCTTGGATCGGGCACACGAATCCCGCGCACCATTGTTGTGGTTTGTGCCCAAAGTAAGCCAGTCGGGCTTTCCAAAAAACCTCAAAATCATGTCCAGGCCGTTTTCACCGGTTCACAACTGCGTATGACGCCTGGCGGGATGACGAAATGGAGTCGGATTCCAACACGTTGGCTGCCTTTCCGGAATCGTTTCGGCAGGCCGTTGATCCGGTTTCTAAGGTTCAAGGCAGAGCAAAAACAAAMACGGCCGCGTTTTGCGCGGCCGTTTCATCTGTTCTCGTCAGGCTCAGAAGAAGCCGCGGCGCTGCCACCAGCCGGCCTTCTTGGGCTTCGACGGATCGGCGTCGGTCTCGGGCGTTGCCGCCGGATCGGAACTCTTCACCACCGCCTCAGCGGAGGAGGAGATGTTCGAGGCGCGATTGGCACGAGCCGGTTTCGCGTCGCCGGCATCGACCTGCTCAGCCGCCGGCGCTTCTTCGATGGGAGCTTCGGCAGCCGGAGCAATTTCGGCAGCCCGCGGCTCTTCGCCGAGTGCAGCTTCGACCTGCTCGACGACGGTTTCCACCGGAGCCGGAGCTGCGGCAGCCACAGGGACCTCTTCGGCAGCCGGGGCATCGGCGACGGTCGTTGCCTTGCCACGACGCGAACGGCGGGGCTTGGCTTCTGCCTTGCCGACAGGTGCAGCTTCCGCCTCGGCGGGTGCCGCGACTGCCTCGACGGCGGCCTCTTCAGCGGTCTCGGCTGCGGCTGCTGCCGGCACTACCTCGACGTCTTCGCTGGATGCATCTTCGTCGACCGCTTCGCCGTCATCCGAAGCGTTCAGTTCCTGTCCGTCCTCGCCGTTGCGATTGCGGCGACCACCGCGCTTGCCGCGGCGGCGGCGCTTTCGGCGATTTTCTTCCGAGTCCGAATCGGCGGCTACCGTTGCGTCGGATGCTTCGCCGGCTTCGGAAACATCGTCCTCGCCTTCGTCGCCGTCCTCGTCGCCATCAGCCATGTCGTCGCTGCCGCCCTGCGCGGTCTGGGCATCTGCGCCCTTTTCGCCGCCACGGTTGCGCCGACGCCGGCGGCGCTTGCGCTTGCGGCCGTTGGGATCGTCGCCCTGCGTCTGGGCGCGCTCGGCAACAGCAGCAGCTGCCGGCTGCGACGAAGCAACGACCTCTTCCTCTTCCTCCTCGTCGGTCTCGACGATGATATCGTCATCGTCTTCTTCGACGGGGATGGCCGCGAACTGCATCAGGCTTTCGATCTTGACCGGGTTTTCGACCGGCTCGCCGCGATCGATCGCGAAGTGGCTGGAGCCGATGCTGACATCCGATTCGATGAAGATCGAGACGCCGAAGCGGTTCTCGTAATCGACGATGCTGGCGCGCTTGTGGTTGAGGAGATAGAGCGCGATTTCCGGCGTGGTGCGCACGGTGATGTCATGCGTGGTGTTCTTGAGCAGGTATTCCTCGACGCCGCGCAGCACATGCAGGGCGACCGACGACTGCGAGCGCACATGACCGGTACCGCCGCAATGGGTGCAGATCTGAGTCGTCGATTCGAGAACCGAAGCGCGAATGCGCTGGCGCGACATTTCGAGCAGGCCGAAATGCGAGATACGGCCGACCTGGATGCGGGCGCGGTCGTTCTTCAGGCAATCCTTCAGCCGCTTCTCGACGGCGCGGTTGTTGCGCTTTTCTTCCATGTCGATGAAGTCGATGACGATCAGGCCGGCAAGGTCGCGCAGGCGAAGCTGGCGGGCGACTTCTTCCGCCGCTTCCAGATTGGTCTGGAGCGCCGTTTCCTCGATCGAATGTTCGCGGGTCGAACGGCCGGAGTTGACGTCGATGGCGACGAGCGCTTCCGTCTGGTTCATGATCAGGTAGCCGCCGGACTTCAGCGTCACCTGCGGCTGCAGCATGCGGTCGAGCTGCGCCTCGATGCCGGAACGGGCAAAGATCGGATGCAGGTCGCGATAGGGCTGGACCACCTTGGCATGGCTCGGCATCAGCATCTTCATGAAGTCTTTCGCTTCACGATAGCCTTCTTCGCCGGACACGATGATCTCGGAAATGTCCTTGTTGTAGAGGTCGCGGATCGAGCGCTTGATCAACGAGCCTTCTTCATAGACGAGGGTAGGGGCGGTTGAGCTCAGTGTCAGCGTGCGGACGTTCTCCCACAGGCGCATCAGGTATTCGAAGTCGCGCTTGACTTCGACGCGGGTGCGGTTGGCGCCGGCGGTGCGCAGGATCACGCCCATGCCCTGCGGCACGTCGAGCTCGCGGGCGATTTCCTTGAGACGCTTGCGGTCCTGCGGCTGGGTGATCTTGCGGGAGATGCCGCCACCGCGCGCCGTGTTCGGCATCAGGACCGAATAACGGCCGGCGAGCGAAAGGTACGTGGTAAGAGCAGCGCCCTTGTTGCCGCGCTCTTCCTTGGCGACCTGCACGAGCAGGATCTGGCGGCGCTTGATGACTTCCTGGATGCGATACTGCTTGCGCGGCTTGCGCACGACGCGGTCCGGAACTTCTTCCATCGCGTCTTCGGCGCCGACTGATTCGATCACTTCCTTCTCGCCGTGGTCGTCATCGTCGTCGTCATCGAAATCGTCGTTGCGGCCGCCGCCCCGGCGGGCGTCGACGTCTTCCGAAATCGAATCGGTCTCGACCATCGCGGCCATTTCGGCGGGCGTCGAACCGTCGTCGTCATTGTTGTCGGAGGAGGGGGCGCTTTCGCCCTCGGATGCTGCGGCTTCTGCGGTGGGCGCTTCGTCTGCCGGCTTCTTGCGGGCGCGGCTGCGGCGCGGCTTGGCCTTCGGCTTTTCGGCCTCTTCAGCAGCGACGACCTCGGCCGGGCTTGCTTCCGTTGCTTGGCCACCGGCTTCGCTTTCGGGCTCGGCGGCGGGTGCCGGGATGGAGATGCCGATATCCGGCTGTTCCTGGTGGGCTGGATCGACCACCGGATCAGCGGCTTCCGCCTCGGCGATCTTGCGCTGATCCTCGGCTTCCTGCTGCATCAGCGCCTGGCGGTCGGCAAGCGGGATCTGATAATAGTCGGGATGGATTTCGGCGAAGGCGAGGAAGCCGTGACGGTTCCCGCCGTAGTCGACGAAAGCGGCCTGTAGTGAGGGTTCGACCCTCGTCACCTTCGCCAGATAGATATTGCCGCGTATCTGTTTCTTATGCTGCGATTCGAAATCGAATTCCTCGATCCGGTTACCGCGAACGACAACTACGCGCGTCTCCTCTTCGTGAGACGCGTCGATAAGCATTTTGTCTGCCATTGAAATTCTGCTCCTCGGCGCCGCCGGGGGAATGCAGAAAAGGCTGCCACAAGGACAGGCCCGTCATGCAATGCGGTCGTTGCGCCGGATAAAGATGTTCCCGTCGGGCGCGGTTGTGACGGCAACCGGAAAGATGACGGGGAGCGTTGCTCCCTCGGTCCCTCCAGGTTCTGAAAATTGTGCCGCGACATCAAAAACCAAACGAGAATGACGATACCATAGGCCCGCAGGGGCCCGATGAATGTGCTCCGTATGAGCGGTGGGTGGCATGCCACCCGGTATTATTCCGGCCACCGCCGGTTGGATCGTGTATCAGGAAAAAGTGTAGCGACGGCGGATGACTGTCGGTCTTCGGCGCCAGGTCCTGAAGAGGCTGGCCAGCCTATCGGCAGACTATCCCGTCAACACTTTAACCCTCGTGGGCGTTGTATGGTTTATCTGTCACAATAGCAAGGGAAAAGCCAAGTTTGCCATATTCTCGATGGAATTAGACCTCTTATGAATGGCAAGGAACGGGCGGATGATTCGCATCTTTTAACGGGCAAATGCCTTCTAAAATGGGCACTTTGATGCGGGTTGCCTGATAGGCGGCGGGGCTTTGAATGCGAGTGGCGTTTTGAGGGCGGATGTGAAGGCAGGCGCGGCGACGGCCGGCGGCGGGGGCCGCGGACGGTTTTTTGCGCGAATCGGTTGCGCTCTTCTCCTTTTGGTAGGCTTCGGCGCGACCCTCCCCTTGAGCTCCGCCGGTGCCGCGCCGCCGCCGCTTCTCGCCTTCAGCGCGCGGGTCGCCGGTGACGAGGCGCGCACCCGGATCGTCATCGATTTCGAGAAGAAACCGGAATTCTCCGTCCATTACGTCGCCGCGCCTGAACGGGTGATCGTCGATCTGCCGGCAACGGCCTTCGGCTTCCCTGCCGAGGATTTATCCGCGCGCGGCCTCTTCAAGGATATCCGCTACGGCACGATGGGTGAGTCGAGCGCTCGTATCGTGCTGACTGCCAAGCGGCCGGTAAAACTGTCGATCGCCGAGGTGCAGTCTAACGACAACGGCAGCTACCGTTTGGTCCTGGATGCGGAAATGGCCTCAAAGGAGGTTTTTGCCGATCTGGTGAAAACCCAGAACTGGGCGACGTCGGCGGCAGCCACTCCGGACCCGTTGGCGATGGCCGAGAAGGATAATGTCTTCACCGTTGCCGTCGATGCCGGGCATGGCGGGATCGATGCCGGCGCCACCGGGGCGGGCACCAAGACCCCGGAAAAGACCATCACGCTGGCATTCGCCAAGACGCTTACCGAACGATTGAGCAAGGTCGAGGGTATCAAGGTTTTCCTCACCCGCGACGACGACACGTTCCTGTCGCTCTCCGAGCGCGTGACGCTCGCCCGCCAGGGCCATGCCGATCTCTTCGTATCCTTGCACGCCGACACGCTCGGCCAGAAGGATATCCGCGGCGCGACCGTCTATACGCTCTCTGACAAGGCCTCCGACCGCATGGCCGAAAACCTCGCCACGCGCGAAAACCTGTCCGACGAGCTTGCGGGCTATACCCTCCAGAGCGGGCCGCCCGAAGTCGCCGATATCCTGCTCGACCTCACCCGCCGCGAGACCCAGGCGTTTTCGATCGCGCTCGCCAGCAATGTCGTCGAATCCTTCGAGGGACAGATCGGGCTCATCAACAATCCCCACCGTTACGCGGGTTTCCAGGTGCTGCGCGCACCGGACATTCCGTCCGTGCTCCTCGAACTCGGCTTTCTGTCCAATGCCGAAGATGAAAAGCTGCTTCTGGATGAGTCGTGGCGCTCGAAGGTGATCGACCGCATGATCGACGCGATCAGGCGCTATCGTGACCGGGCGATGGCAAATGGTGGCTGATTTTCCCAGATGCGCGTGGCGCGGGTGCCACAGGCGCCGGCGAATATGATGCAAGGGGAGGCCAGTCACCGGAAATTGCAGCTAAGAGCCCTATTTTACTCACATTCGGGCGATTACTCGGTGGTTCCCCGACGCAATGGATGACGGACGATTGATCCTCTTCCGGCTTGCGCTGGTTCGATCACCGTGCAAAACGCCTCTAACCATGCGATGGTGTGTTTCACGCGCCGAATGAAAGCTGAACGGTAGCTCCAATATGGTAAGATTGATTGGTTATCTCTTTGGATTGGCCTGCGTCCTGTTTCTGGTCGTGGCTGCCGGCGTGGGTATTTATCTCACCGGGATGACCAAGGACCTGCCGAACTACGAGGTTCTTGCCTCCTACGAGCCGCCGGTCGCCACCCGCGTTCACGCCGGCAACGGCGCGCTGATGGCAGAATATGCCCGCGAACGGCGCCTCTTCCTGCCGATCCAGGCGGTGCCCGATCGCGTCAAGGCCGCTTTCCTGTCGGCTGAAGACAAGAACTTCTACAGCCATCCCGGCATCGACATCACGGGGCTTGGGCGCGCGGTCCTCTCGAACCTTCAGAACCTCGGTTCCGGCCGTCGCCCCGAAGGTGCCTCGACCATCACACAGCAGGTGGCGAAGAACTTCCTTCTCACCGGCGACCAGACGATCGACCGCAAGGTCAAGGAAGCGATCCTTTCCTTCCGTATCGAGCAGACTTATTCCAAGGACAAGATCCTCGAACTCTACCTGAACGAGATCTTCTTCGGCCTCAACTCCTACGGCATCGCAGGCGCAGCTCTCACCTATTTCGACAAGTCGGTGACCGAGCTGACGACGGCCGAGGCTGCCTATCTTGCGGCGCTTCCCAAGGGGCCGGCCAATTACCATCCCTTCCGCCGCGAAAAGGCGGCACTCGAGCGCCGCAACTGGGTCATCGACCGCATGGCCGAGAACGGCTACATCACGCAAGGCGATGCCGACGACGCCAAGAAGCAGCCGCTCGGCGTCAAGCAGCGCCGCACCGGCGCCCATGTCTTCGCATCGGATTATTTCTCCGAGGAAGTCCGCCGTCAGATCATCGACCGCTACGGTGACAAGGCGCTTTACGAAGGCGGGCTTTCGGTCCGCACGTCGCTCGACCCCGATCTTCAGGTGATTGCCCGCCGCGCCCTTCAGAATGGCCTTGTGGAATATGACGAGCGCCGTGGCTTTCATGGTCCGGTAGCGCAGATCCCCACCGGCACGCCTGGAACCTGGGATTGGGGCCCGGAACTTGCCAAGCAGAAGTCGCTTGCGGACGTGCCGGAATGGAAGTTGGCGGTCGTGACCGAAGTATCGGCAAAATCCGCCACGATCGGCCTGCAGCCTTCGGCCGACGCGGCCGGCAAGGTCGATGCGGCTCGCGAGACGGGCACGATCAACGGCGACGACATGAAATGGGCCTATCGGGACTCGACCAATACCCGCAAGCCGGCGAAATCGCCGGACGGCGTGCTGAAGCCCGGCGATGTCGTCTACGTGGAGCCGATCAATCCGCAGGCCAAGACCTATCGGCTGCGCCAGCCACCGAAAGTCCAGGGCGGCTTCGTCGCCATGGACCCGAATACGGGACGCGTTCTCGCGATGGCAGGCGGCTTCTCCTATTCGCAGTCCGAATTCAACCGCGCCACCCAGGCGATGCGTCAGCCAGGTTCGTCGTTCAAGCCGTTCGTCTATTCGGCAGCGCTCGATAACGGCTATACGCCCGCGTCGGTCATCCTCGACGCCCCGATCGAGATCGTCTCCGGCGGCCAGGTCTGGAAGCCGGAGAACTACGGCGGCGAGGCCGGCGGCCCGTCGACGTTGCGCACCGGCATCGAAAAATCCCGCAACCAGATGACGGTGCGTCTGGCACAGGACATGGGCATGGAACTGGTTGCCGAATATGCCGAGCGTTTCGGAATCTACGACAAGATGCTGCCGGTGCTTGCCATGTCGCTCGGTTCCGGCGAGACGACGGTCATGCGCATGGTCTCGGCCTATGCCGTCATCGCCAACGGCGGCAAGCAGATCAAGCCGACCGTCATCGACCGCATCCAGGACCGCTACGGTAAGACGATCTTCCGCCATGAGGAGCGCGCCTGCGACGGCTGCAACTCCAACGACTGGGCCCATCAGGAAGAACCGAGTATCGTCGATAACCGCGAGCAGGTTCTCGACCCGATGACCGCGTACCAGATCACCTCGATGATGCAGGGCGTGGTGCTGCGCGGCACGGCCGCCGGCAAGATTCCGGTCAAGGACCGCGACGTCGCCGGCAAGACCGGCACCACCAATGATGAAAAGGATGCCTGGTTTGTCGGTTTCACCCCGAACCTCGTCGCCGGCCTTTATATCGGCTTCGATACGCCGACGCCGCTCGGCCGTGCCGGCACCGGCGGTGGTCTTGCAGCGCCTATTTTTGGCGAGTTCCTTGCCCAGGCCGCCAAGCTGACGCCTGCCGAAAAATTCCACGTGCCGGACGGCATGCAGCTCGTCGCGGTCAATCGCAAGACCGGCATGGCGGCCATGGAAGGCCAGCCGGACACGATCGTCGAAGCCTTCAAGCCAGGCACCGGCCCGGCCGACGTCTTCCAGGTCATCGGCGACGGCGAATACATGACCCAGGATCAGATCTTCACCAATTCGCCCCAGGCGCAGCAGGCTGTCACCTCGGGTATGCCGGGTCTGTTCTGATCGCTATCCGAAGCGGCAGCCTTGTCGGCGGGCCGGGGCTTTACATCCGGGCTCGCTGCAACTATGTCCACGGCACTTAAAACCCCAACACAAAGAGCGAAGAACAAGCGCCATGCGTGCGGAAATCATCAATGTAGTCGACGAAATCAAGCAGGCCATAAGCCTGCTGAGGAGGCATCTTTGACTGGGATCAGGCGGTAAGACGACTGGACTGGTTGAACAACAAGTCAGAGGACCCGAACCTCTGGAACGATGCTGCGGAAGCGCAGAAGCTGATGCGCGAGCGCCAGCAGCTCGACGACGGCATCAATGGCGTCAAGGCCATGGAGCAACAGCTCAACGACAATATCGAGCTTATCGAACTCGGCGAGGAAGAAGGCGACGAAGCGATCGTCAAGGAAGCCGAGGAGGCGCTGAAGGCGCTGAAGGCGGAATCCGGCCGGCGCCAGGTCGAGGCCATGCTGTCGGGCGAAGCCGATGGCAACGACACTTATGTCGAAGTCCATTCCGGCGCCGGCGGCACGGAAAGCCAGGATTGGGCAAACATGCTTCTGCGCATGTACACCCGCTGGGCGGAACGCCAGCGTTTCAAGGTCGAGTTGCTGGAAGTGCATGACGGCGAAGAAGCGGGCATCAAGTCCGCGACCATCCTCGTCAAGGGCCACAATGCCTATGGTTGGCTGAAGACCGAATCGGGCGTCCACCGCCTGGTCCGCATTTCGCCTTATGACAGCAACGCCCGCCGCCACACCTCGTTCTCGTCCATCTGGGTCTATCCGGTCATCGACGACTCGATCAACATCGAGATCAATGAAAGCGACTGCCGCATCGACACCTATCGTTCGTCGGGCGCCGGCGGCCAGCACGTCAACACCACCGACTCGGCGGTGCGCATCACCCATATCCCGTCGGGCATCGTGGTGCAGTGCCAGCAGGAACGCTCGCAGCACAAGAACAAGGCCAAAGCCTGGGATATGCTGCGTGCGCGGCTCTACGAAGCGGAGTTGAAGAAGCGCGAGGACGCGGCGAATGCCGAGGCGGCTTCGAAGTCCGATATCGGCTGGGGTCACCAGATCCGCTCCTACGTCCTGCAGCCCTACCAGATGGTCAAGGACCTTCGGACGGGCGTGACCAGCACCGCGCCGGACGACGTGCTGGACGGAGATATCAATCCGTTCATGGAAGCGGCCCTGGCGCACCGCATCAGCGGTAAGCCGGATGTGGATGTCGCCGACGTCGACTGACGATCCATGCAACAATCACAAACGAAAGCGGCCGGACCTTGCAAGGTCCGGCCGCTTTTCTTGTTGGGCGAAAGCGAGGTTTATTCCGCCGCAGCCGTCATGGCCCCCTGGCGGCTGCGCAGCACGACAAGCGACAGCAGGAGGACCACCACCGAGCATGTCGCGATGACCGTGACCATCGGCCGCGAGGTGCCGTCGACAAACATGCCGCCGAGGCCAACCACGACCGCTGACGTCACGAACTGGATCGTGCCCATCATCGCCGACGCCGTGCCGGCAATCCGGCCGTGATGTTCGAGCGCCAGCACCGCCGCCGTCGGGATGATCAGGCCGAGGAAGCCGTAGCCGCCGAACAGGAAGGCCGCCATCACATCGAGACGGTCGATGCCGAGCGAGGTGACGAGTGCAAGAAGGACCATCATCGTCGAATAACCGAACACCGCGCTGCGGATCACTTTGCGGAGCCCGATCTTGCGTGAGAGCCAGCCGTTCAGCTGCGACATGCCGATGAAGGCGACCGCATTGCACGAGAAGACGATGCTGTAGAAGGTCGGTGAGAGGCCGTAATGCTCGATCAGCACGAAGGACGAGTTTGCCACATAGATCATGTAGCTCGACATGCCGAAGGAGGCGATCAGCACAAGCCCGAGATAATAGGGGTCCCGGAGCAGCGTGCCATAGGAGTTGAGCGCGCCGGCGAGGCTGCTTTCGCTGCGCGCAGCCGGCAGGCGGGTTTCCTCAAGGAAAAACACGGCAACGACGGCGCCGACCGCGCCGGCACCGACCATCACCCAGAAGATCAGCCGCCAGTCGCCGAACACGGTGACGATGCTGCCGGCAAGCGGGGCGAGGATCGGCGAGACGCTGAACACCAGCATCAGCCGCGACATCAGCTCGGCTGCGGCCGGACCGGTATGGAGGTCGCGGACGATGGCGCGGGAGATGACGACGCCGGCGCAGGCGCCCATGCCCTGCAGGAACCGGAAGGCGATCAGCCATTCGATCGACGGCGACAGCGCGCAGCCGATCGCGCCGATGGCATAAAGCGCGAGGCCGACATAGAGCGGCCGCTTGCGGCCGAACATGTCGGAGAGCGGGCCGTAGGCGATCTGCGACACCGCCATGGCGGCGAAGAAGGAGATCAGGCTCGCCTGTACCTCATGGCTGTTGGCATTGAGGCTGGCGCGGATGGTCGGCAGCGCCGGGAGATACATGTCGAGGGCGAAAAGCCCGATAGCCGAGAGCAGCCCGAGCGACAGGGCATGCGAAGGAGCTCTGCTTTGCATTTGGAAAAAACCTTTCCCGTCACCACATCTGCCGTGGTAACGGCAGGCGAGGACGATTATGGGAGATGAATATGAGAGCCGGCCAGATACGGGAGAGTGGGCCTAAACAATCATGTAAATTATTTTGGACACAATTGTCCAATCCGTCAAGCCCCGCTATAGTGATGTCATGAAAAATTCGTCTGCCGAACTTCCGCGCGATTACGACACCTGGCCGCCGGCGCAGAACAAGCGCCAGGCGATCCTCAATGCTGCAGCCGATGTTTTCGCCCAGGAAGGCTTTGGCGGCGCCAGCATTGATGCGATCGCGGCGAGGGCAGGGGTGTCGCGCCAGACGATCTATAATCAGCTGGGCGACAAGGATAATCTTTTCAAGGTGGTGGTCGCTGAAATCACCGACCGCTCCAGCGCCGGTTTCTTTCGCGTGCTCGATACCTTCCCCGTGGCACCGCAGGACATCGAGACGGAGCTGACGCAGTTTTCGGCCCAGCTCCTGCGCAAGGCGATCTGCGACCCGAACGGCCGCTGGCTTCGCAAGGTGGTCGAGACCGAAGGCGCTCGCTTCCCTGAGCTTTTCGAGACCTGGAAGGAATACGGGCCGGGCAAGAAATACCCGGCGATCGCAGCCCGCCTGGCGCAGCTCGCCCATGGCGGTTATCTCGAGGTCGACGATCCGGCGCTCGCCGCCCGCCAGTACATGGCGCTTCTGGCGACCGACCTTCGTTATGATCAGCAGCTCGGTCGCCAGACGCCCGAATCGGAGATCGACCAGATGGCGGCAAACGCTACCCGCACTTTTTTGCGTGCCTTTTCCCCGAAGCGCTGAGCTTCACGCGAGGGCAACAGGTTCCATCCGCGTGAGCTGACGCTGAGTCAGTTGTTGAACTGTTCGGCGAGAATCCGGTCGGACCAGGAATGGTTCGGATCGGAGAGGATACGCGCGGTGATTTCCGTCGACTGCGCCACCCGCACCTTCAGCACCGACTTCACCTCGGTATTGTCGGCAACCGCGTTGACCGGCCGCTTGTCCGGTTCGAGGATATGGATGTCGACGCAGACGTGGTTCGGCAGCAGCGCCCCGCGCCAGCGCCGCGGACGGAAGGCCGAGACCGGCGTCATGGCGAGCAACGGCGCTTCCAGCGGCAGGATCGGGCCGTGGGCCGAGAGATTGTAGGCGGTCGAACCGGCGGGCGTCGCGATCATCAGGCCGTCGCAGATCAGTTCCTCCAGCCGCACATGGCCGTCGATCTCTACCCTGAGCTTGGCCGCCTGATAGGATTGCCGGAAAAGATAGACCTCGTTGATGGCGAGTGCCACCGACGTCGAGCCGTCCTCGTTTTCCGTCGTCATCTTCAGCGGGTGAAACTCGTTTTCAACCGATTCGGCCACCCGCTCGTGGAGTTTCTGGGCGCGATAATCGTTCATCAGGAAGCCGACCGAGCCGCAGTTCATTCCATAGACGCTTTTACCCGTATTGATCGTATCGTGGAGCGTCTGCAGCATGAAACCGTCGCCGCCGAGCGCGATGATCACGTCGGCTTCCTCGGTCGGCACATTGCCATAGAGCCGTACGAGTTCTTCCAGCGCGGATTGTGCTTCCGGGGCTGTCGAGGCGATGATGGAGAACTTGTTCGTCTCAGACGACATGAACGGGCCTTTGAGGGTGCCGCCGCCCGACGGGGCGCGCAAGGGACGCTGTAAACAGGTGAGCTAACACGATCCTGTGACAGGACCATGCCGGCGGGACGGCACTAAGTACAGTAAAAACAGGGTTTTGAACAAGCGCCTTGCGCCATCGCCCGTGCATGAAACAACGCAACTCGAATGCGCGGTATGTGATGTTACGGCGATTTTCTCTTTACAGGAGGGGAAAATCTGGTAACTCCCCACTCGAAAGTGCCCTTGTAGCTCAGTTGGTAGAGCACCTGATTTGTAATCAGGGGGTCCCGGGTTCGAACCCTGGCGGGGGCACCATTAAAATCAAATACTTAATCAGGTAGGCGTTCCAACGCATTCCGACAGCGTTCCTACTCGCCTGTTCCCGCTCCATTTTTGCTGGAACGGCTGGCGCCTTGGAGATTCACGACATGGCCGCCTGACCCCGCCGCCGTTATTCGGTGGAAGCGATTGGAACGTCGGAAACCTTATGCGATCGGCAGGGTTAGGCGGCCGTAGGGCATGTCTGGAAAATCCCACGAGAGGAAATCCAATGTTTGCAAAGATACTCACCGTTGGCGCATTGTCGCTTGGTCTCGCCACTGCCGCGGTCGCCCAGTCGAGTTCGGGATCCGGATCAGTATCCGGCGGCGTTTCGGGCTCAGGTTCTGCGGGAACCAGCGGATCCGTACCGGGATCGGGAACCACTGGCTCCGGCACGCTCAATGGCAATACGACCACCCCGCTGAATGGAGCAGGACGCGGCGCGCTTGATTCCAATTCGACAGGCAGCACGATCGGCAATTCCGGCGGCTCCAAATGCGCGCCCAACAACCTGCCGCAGGGTTCTGGCTCCGCCACGACCAATAACCTGCCACAGGGTTCCGGCTCCGCGACGCCCAATGCGGACGGAACTCTCGCGCCTGGGCAGGCACAAAACTGCTGATCGAGACCTATGTGCGGCAAGCGGAAGGCCTTCTTCTGCTTACCGCTTCAGTTTCTGAAAACCGTGCAGGGCACGGCGTGTGCCCTGATCCTGGCACACAAGTCGATAGCTTCAGCTCTGGTGGCGCGGCCGATCCGCGCTGCATAGCGCGGGCGATAGCCGAAATTGCCGCGTTTCTGCCGCACGACGAGCGCCCGTTCCGAGTTGAGCGGCGCCGGCAGACGGCTGATCGTGGTGGCAAACAGCTGGCTGGCGATATTCGGATTGTAGTGCGCGGAAAGCTGCACGCCCCAAGGCGCCCAATCCGCCGACGCGATCAAGACGGCCTCGTTGAGCCGCCTCGTATTGGCGAGCCGTAGGCAGCCGTCGAGGAAGGGTTTTCCGGGATCGAGAGCCTGGGCCGCCGTCTTCGGCGGATCGCCCTTCCACGTTTCTGCGGAATGGCCGGTAATCGCAAACACGTAGTCGCGCGTCTCGATCGGCAGCCGCCCGGTCGTCAGGAATGTTTCGAGACCTGCTTCGCCCGCATTATAGGCTGCGGCGGCAAGGCCGAAATTGCCAAAACGGTCGCGCAGATCCCTGAGATAGAGAGCGGATGCCGCAAGCGCTTCGATGACATCGAAGCTATTCCTCAGGCCGCGGATTCTTGCGGTTTCCGGCATGAACTGGGCGATGCCCTCGGCCCCTTTCGGGCTCACCGCATTGGCCCGGAACAGGCTTTCCCGCCAGATCAGCCGCGCGAAAAATTCCGGCGGCAGCCCGTTCGTCACGGCCAGCCGCTGCATCACCCGGCAGAGATCCTGATTATAGGTCTCGGCGCGGATGCACAATCGACCAATCTTGTCCGATGCCGCACGCTCGTATCGGCATTCGGGAGCGGCGGAGTCTTCGGCAGCACCGACGCTCCCACCGGAGGGCGGGACAGCCAAGGACAGGCCCAAGCCTATTTGCATGAGGCGGCGAAACATCATCGATAGGCAATATGCCCAACCAGGATGCAGCTTTAAAGCCTTCCGCGGCAGGATTGCTCCAAAAGCGACTGGCACGGATGTCCGGCACCAGGTCACGGCCCGGGTGATTTTCGCTTGCCCTATCTGCGGGGCAACTCGTGCGGAGAGCCCAAAACTCCAGGCCCGCCGCCTTTAGGACTGCCCTAGTGCATTTTTCCGACGCCGGTATAGGTAAAGCCATGGGCTTCCACCTCCCGCGCGCGATAGACATTGCGCAGGTCGACGAGAACCGGGCTCTTCATGACGGATTTCAGGCGCTCGAGATCGAGTGCGCGAAATTCGTTCCATTCGGTGACGAGAACCGCGACATCGGCGCCTTCGGCGGCCTGATAGGGGCCGTCGGCGAATTCGATAGCCATCAGCTGCCGGGCGTTTTCCATGCCTTCTGGATCGTAGCCGGAAACGATCGCGCCGGCATCCTGCAGCGTCTGGACGACGGCGATCGCCGGGCTGTCGCGCATGTCGTCGGTGTTCGGCTTGAAGGTCAGCCCGAAGACGGCAACTTTCTTGCCGCGCACGTCGCCGCCGGCAGCCGCGATCACCTTGCGGCCCATCGCCCGCTTGCGGGTGTCGTTGACGGCGATGGTGGTTTCGATCAGGCGCACCGGGCTTTCATAATCCTGGGCGGTTTTGGCGAGCGCCAGCGTGTCCTTCGGGAAGCAGGAGCCGCCGTAGCCGGGGCCGGCATGCAGGAATTTCGAGCCGATGCGGCCGTCGAGACCGATGCCGCGTGAAACGTCCTGGACGTCGGCGCCGACGCGCTCGCAGAGATCGGCCATTTCGTTGATGAAGGTGATCTTCATCGCCAGGAAGGCATTGGCGGCATATTTGATCAACTCGGAGGTCCGGCGGCTGGTGAAGAGGAGCGGCGACTGGTTGAGATAGAGCGGGCGATAGACTTCCGTCATCACTCCGCGGGCGCGTTCGTCGGAAAGGCCGACGACGATGCGGTCAGGGCGCTTGAAGTCCTCGATCGCAGCGCCTTCGCGCAGGAATTCGGGGTTGGAGACGACGGCGAAATCCGCGTCCGGATTGGTTTCGCGGATGATCCGCTCCACCTCGTCGCCGGTGCCGACCGGAACCGTCGACTTGGTGACGATGACGGTGAAGCCGGTCAACGCCTCAGCGATTTCGCGTGCTGCGGCATGGACATAGCCGAGATCGGCATGGCCGTCGCCGCGGCGCGACGGCGTGCCGACCGCGATGAACACGACATCCGCGTCGGCGACTGCGGGGCCGAGTTCCGTGGTGAAGGAAAGGCGACGGGATTTGACGTTCGATTCGACCAGCGCCTCGAGGCCCGGCTCGAAGATCGGGATGACGCCTTGTTTCAGCGCTTCGATCTTTTCGGCAGCCTTGTCGACGCAGATCACGTCATGTCCGAAATCCGCAAAGCAGGCTCCCGACACGAGGCCGACATAACCCGATCCAACCATCACAATACGCATCAATGATCCTCATCTTTATCCGGTAATCTCACGCGCAGCGGTTTCCTAAGCGCATCCGAAAGGGAATGCAACGCGTCGGTTTGGTTGCCTGTGGCAGCTTTGGTCAGGCGTTACCGGAGCGGCCTGACTGGCCAACATTACGGGGAATGACGATAGGATTGCTGCTACGGCTTTCCAGGGCGCGATCCCCAGGCGATGAAATCGGGATTGGCGAAATCCAGCATGTCTGCCCGGCCGGTCTTGCCATAGGTAAGCGGTGCCCCGTCGAGCGTGACCGTGCTGCCGCCGGCGGCACGGAGCACGGCGTCTCCGGCGGCCGTGTCCCATTCCATGGTTCGGCCGAAGCGGGGGTAGAGGTCGGCGACACCCTCCGCCAGCAGGCAGAATTTCAGCGAGGAACCAATGCTGCGGATATCGGCGGCGCCTGATTTCTCGAGGAAGGCCTCGGTCTCGGCGGAATTATGCGAGCGGCTCGCAACGCAGATCGGGCGGGCCTCGACGGGCCTTGCGACGACCGGCACCCGGTTCGTCACCGCGAATTCGTCGTCGATCACAAGTTTTTCCGCCCGTCCGCCGCCGCCGAGATAGGCGACCTTGAGGGCGGGCGCATAAACGACACCGAGGATCGGCATGCCATTCTCGATCAGGGCGATGTTGACCGTGAAATCCTCGCGATCGTTGATGAACTCCTTGGTACCGTCGAGCGGATCGACCAGAATGAAGGAGCGTCCCTCGATCGACGGGATGCGTCCCATCGCAACCGATTCTTCCGCGATGACGGGGATGTCGGGAAAGGCTTGGGCAAGCTCGGCGAGAATGATCTCTTCGGCCCGTTCGTCCGCCTCCGTGACCGGGGATTTATCAGCCTTGTAGCTGGTGCTGGGTCCGGCCCTGTAGATATCCAGGATGGCTTTGCCCGCAAGCAGCGCGGCTTTTTCGAATGTGGCGAGCATGAATTCCATGGCGGCTGGTCACGTCGGTTGGGTAGACTTCCAATGACACGTTTGCCCCGTGCATGGGAGTCTAAAACGGCTCGGCTCAACCGGCCTTGGCGAGATGCTGCTGTGTCGCGTAGAGCGCGATCGCGGCGGCGTTCGAGACATTGAGCGATTTGATAGCGCCCGGCATGTCGAGACGGGCAAGCGCGTTGACCGTCTCGCGGGTCTTCTGACGCAGGCCCTTGCCCTCGGAACCCAGCACCAAAGCGATCCGGCCGCCGGCAAACGTGCCTTCGAGCGGGGCGGGGCCTTCCGAATCGAGCCCAATCGTCTGGAAGCCGAGCCGGTGCAGTTCCTCGATCGCGTCGGCGAGATTGGTGATCTGTATATAAGGTATCAGTTCCAGCGCGCCGGAGGCCGATTTGGCAAGTACGCCGGATTCGGTCGGGCTATGTCTCTGGGTGGTGATGACCGCGCCGGCGCCGAAAGCGACCGCTGAGCGCATGATCGCGCCGACATTGTGCGGGTCGGTCACCTGGTCGAGAACCAGCAGAAGCGGACTCGCCTTCAGCGCTTCCAGCCGGCGCATGGGGAGGGGCCGCGTTTCCAGCATCACGCCCTGATGAATGGCCTCGGGGCCGAGCACCTTGTCGATATCCTGGGGCGAAACGAATTCGATCGGAAAGGACAATGTCTCCGGCTCGCCGATATCGAGCCGCGCGAAGGCGTTCTGGGTCACCGACAGCTTGATGAGCTTGCGCTCGGGATTGTCGAGGGCGGCGCGCACCGTGTGCAGGCCATAAAGGAAGACCTGTTCCGGCTGAAGCTGCGGCGGTTTCCAGTCCTTGTTGGATTTCGGCCGCTTCAAGGGCGGCGTCGGAATTTCTCCGCGCTCGCGCTTGGAGTCGCGCACGGCGCGCCGAAGCGTTGCGTAATGGGTGTCGCGGGTGGATTTGTCTTGTTTGTCGTCCTTGCTCATCAGGCCTTATAGCCATCCTCGCTCTCCGGGCAAAGCCCTCGACGGGGAGGCGGATCGAAAGAGCGGCTGATTTATTTTCGTCATTTTTGCTTCTTCCTCGTGTTGACAGACGAGAACGAGGCGGTCATATACGCGGCGCAGATCGAGGGGCGGCAAGCTTCAAGGTCTGACGAACTTGGTCTCACGATCCGGACGAAAAACTGGAGAGATGCCCGAGTGGTTAAAGGGGACGGACTGTAAATCCGTTGGCTCAGCCTACGTTGGTTCAAATCCAACTCTCTCCACCATTCGTCTCTGATCGGACACCACACCGCGGGTATAGCTCAATGGTAGAGCAGCAGCCTTCCAAGCTGAATACGCGGGTTCGATTCCCGCTACCCGCTCCATAATCTCAACCATTTACAATGACGGCGTGCCAGTTGGTGCAACGCTTTCCTGCGTCTCCGTCGAAGCGGGTCCGGCGATCGCGCGACTTGCGCCATGCTGTGGGACACTAGACACTGCCTCAGCCGGAACGAGGCATGTTTCCCCGCATCGTTTTGAGCCGCGCATCCGGTGCCGAGGGGCCGCCGGTAGGTACGGCAGCTGACAAACGATCCCGGAACAAACTTCTGTGCTATACTAACATGATAAAGGCGGACCTGGAGCCCTGCGGCCTTACCCGGCCGCGGGGCTTTTTTGCGCTTCTGGCGCACGTCAATTCGCCGAAGCCCGAAGTCAGAGCCGGTCCGGATCTTGAACTGAGGGCGTGCTGAACCGACCGTCCCCGGGCATTTTCAAGCCGATTTGCCCGGCTCCCCTTGTCCGGGCGCGCGTCGTAATTATGTCTTGCGCATTCTAGTGGAAAGCCTTAAACGGCGACACCAAACCCGGTCGCCGGGTCCACCCTTATGTTCACAGGAAGCATTCAATGGCAAAGAGCAAGTTTGAGCGCAACAAGCCGCACGTCAACATTGGCACGATCGGTCACGTTGACCATGGCAAGACGTCGCTGACGGCCGCGATCACGAAGTACTTCGGCGAGTACAAGGCCTATGACCAGATCGACGCGGCTC